>NZ_JACMTR010000002.1:991250-1722500 GCF_014267175.1 Pseudonocardia sp. C8 | reverse complement strand
TCATCGCCGTCGTCGCAGGTCAGTCCCCCTTCGCGCGCCGGACCCGCGCGGTCCGGCGCCACGCAGGGGCGTGCCGGTCCCCCGCCCGGCCACGGCCGCCGATCACCGCCAGGCGGTCACCCGGGCCCGCGAGGGTCGCGCGGCGCGGCCACGTCTCTCCCGGCGCCACGGCACCACCGCCGTCGCCTCGGCGCCGGGGGTGGCACCCACCGTCGGCGTCCGCGATCACCTGTCCTACGGTTTTCGGCGATGCCCCGGTCGAGCCGGCCGCGGGCACATCCCAGGGGTCGAACAACCGGCCCGGCGTCCCCGCGTTCTCGCCGGGGACCGTGTCCGCACACGCACGTCAGCGCTGCCGGACCGCGCCGGGCTCGGCCTCCGGCACCGCGTGGAGCGGCGCCGACGACCCGTCGCCGTCCGGGGCGGCGGAGGTCGAGATGCTTTCCGGGTCCTCGGACACGCAGATCCTGCACGCCTGCCGTGCCGATCCCGCGTTCCGCGCCACGCGTTCGCCGTACCTGGTCCTGGACCGTGAGCTGCGCATCGTCGGTGCGAACCCCGCCTACTGCGAGGCCACGCTGCGCACGCCCGACGAGCTCGCCGGCCGGCCGGTGTTCGAGGTGTTCCCGGAGAACCCGGAGCTCGTGGGGGCGGGGGCCGCCGCGGCCGCCGCGGCGTCCCTGGAGCGGGTGCTGCGGTCGGGGGTCCGGGACCACCTGCCCGTCCTGCGGTACGACGTGCCGGCGCCGGCCGGGCGACCGGGGTTCGTCGAGCGGGTGTGGGTCACCGTCAACTCGCCGCTGCGCGACCGGGACGGCCGGGTGATCGGTGTCCTGCACCACGCCGAGGACGTGACCGGCCTGCTCGACCCGGGGTCCGACGGGCCGGGCCCGGCCGCGGCGGCGCTCGCCCGCGCGCTCGACGCCGAGAACGCGCAGCTGCGCAGGCGTTTCGCCCGGCACACGAGCATCGAGCAGGCCAAGGGCGCGCTCATGGCCGGCCGCGGCTGCACGGCGGAGGAGGCGTTCGCGCTGCTCCGCCGCCACTCGCACGACACGAGCACCACGCTGCACGCGATCGCGGACGCCGTGCTGCGCGACGCCACCGGCCGCCCGGACGGACCACCGGTCAGGGGCGGGCGATGAGCACCGGGCTGTCCGCGTGGTGCAGGAGGGCCTGACCGACCGAGCCCAGCAGGAGCCCGGTCAGGCCGCCGCGTCCCCGGGACCCGACGACGACCACCGCGGCGCCGGCGGCCTCCTCGACGAGCGCGTGCGCAGGCCGGTCGCGGACGACGACCCGCTGGACGTCGACGTCGGGGAACTTCTGGGCCCAGCCGGCCAGGCGCTCGGCGAGCACCTCCCGTTCCTCGGTCTCCAGCGTCTGCCGGTCGATCAGCACGGCGCCGTCCTGGCCGACGGCGGTGTCCGACCAGGCGTGCACCGCCCGGAGCGGCACCGACCGCCGGGCCGCCAGCTCGAACGCGATCCCGACCGCGCTCTCCCCGGCGGGTGACCCGTCGACGCCGAGGACCACCGGCAGGGCGGCGTCCGGGCCCCGGTCCCCGCGCACGACGAGCACGGGTGACCCGCCGTGCGCGGCGATCGCCACGGCCACCGACCCGACGAGCAGGCCGCTGAACCCACCCAGGCCGCGGCTGCCGACCACCGTGAGCGACGCACCGTGCGACTCCTCGACCAGCACCGGTGCCGGGTAACCGGTCCGCAGGTCCGTCTCGACCGTGACCTCCGGTGCGGCGGCGGTCACGACCCCGGCCGCGGAGGTGAGCTGTCCGCGCAGCTCCTCCACCGCGTGTTCCCGGTAGCGGGCCGCCAGCCCGAGATCGTGCCGAGGGCTCCTCGGCAGCGGGGTGAACACCGCGACCAGACGCAGGCCCACACGTCGGGCGGCCGCCTCGCCCGCCGCCCACCGGACCGCGTCGAGCGCGGACGCCGACCCGTCGACACCGACCACGACCGGACCACGGCGCTGCTCCGACATCTCGTGCCCCCGTCCCCCGGCGCTCGTCGCCGGACCTCGGTACCACGATGCACTCCCCGTACCCGCAGGGAACACGGGAACACGGCCCGGGATCGCAGGACCGCCGGCCCCGAGCGGGCGTGTCGCCGACCCGCCACGAACCCCCTGCTGGGGCACCATGTGACGTACCGACGTCGATCATCGGAGGCGACATGACGGACCCGCGCACGGTCGGGACGCGGCGGGCCGGCGGCGCGCACACCGGGCGGTACCTGCTGGTGCTCAGCGACGACGTGCTCGGCGACGACGACGCGCCGGCCCGGACCGCGGTGCAGGACCTGACCGGGCAGTCCGAGGTGGTGAGCAGCCTGGGCCGACCGTCCGGCGCCCGCCCGACCCTGTTCTCCCGGCTCGGTGTCGCGGTCGCCGATCTCGACCCGGAGCAGGTGCGGTCCGCCCGGGCCGACCGGCGGGTCCTGAGCGTCGAGCCGGAACGTGTGCAGCGCGCCCTCACCGGCCCGGGCCTGTCGGCGGACTACCTGAAGGGGTTCGCGGACGCCGCGACCGCCCTCGCCGGCAAGGCCGCGGCCACCGCCGCGGTCGCGACCCGCTTCGGTGACACCGACCGGCTGACGTGGGGGCTGCAGGCCACCGGGGTCGACGCCTCCCCCGCGACCGGCGCCGGCGTCGCCGTCGCGGTGCTCGACACCGGGCTCGACCTCGGGCACCCGGACCTCGCGGGCCGGCAGATCGAGTCGCGCTCGTTCGTCGACGGCCAGCAGGTGCAGGACGTCCAGGGGCACGGCACGCACTGCATCGGTACCGCCTGCGGCCCGCTCGCACCGGACCCGGGCCGCCGGTACGGGATCGCGCACGAGGCGCGCATCCTGGTCGGGAAGGTCCTGGGCGACGACGGCTCCGGCACCGACGCCGACATCCTCGAGGGCATCGAGTGGGCGATCGCCGGCGGCGCCCAGGTCGTGTCGATGTCGCTCGGCGCCGACCTGAACGACGTCTCGGCGGCCTACGAGAACGCGGGCCGGCGCGCCCTCGACGTCGGCACCCTGGTCGTCGCCGCGGCGGGGAACAACGCCGAGCGGTCCCGCGGCGACGTCGGGTTCGTCGGCGTACCGGCGAACAGCCCGTCGATCATGGCCGTGGCCGCGGTGGACCCCGCACTCGCGATCGCCGACTTCTCGGCGGCCAGCTCCGCGGTGGAGGGCGGTCAGGTCGACATCGCGGGACCCGGCGTCGACGTCTACTCCTCCTGGCCGATGCCCCAGCGCACCCGCACGATCTCCGGGACGTCGATGGCCACCCCGCACGTCGCCGGGATCGCCGCGTTGTGGTCGCAGCACACGGGCGCCCGCGGGCGGGACCTCTGGACCCGGCTCACCCAGGCCGCCCAGCGGTTGCCGCTGCCCTCCGGGGACGTCGGGGCCGGCCTCGTGCGGGCCCCGGGGAGCTGATCGTGTCCGCGCAGCGCTGGCTGGTGTCCGTCGCCGAGGGACACGGCATCGACGACGTCGTCGCCGGGCTGGAGGGCGCCGGCCTGCAGGTGGAGAAGGTGCTGCGCGGGGTCGGCGTCGTCGTCGGGACGTGCGACGAGGACCGGCGCTCGGCACTGGCCGGGGTGGCCGGCGTCGGCGCGGTGGAACCGGACCGCGAGATCCGTCTCGCGCCGCCCGACTCGGACGTCCAGTGAACCGTCCGGTTCCGCACCCGCCACCGGCGCTCCGTTGCCTCGACACCGACAATTCGCTCGCCGCGCGGTCCCGCTCCCGCTATCGTGGACGGTGAACCGCCCGGACCGGTCACGGCGTCCCGCCGAGGACGACCGGCCGTGTCCCCCAGGGCGTCCGCAGCGTGCCGTCGCGACGACCGCACGCATCCCTCTGACGAAACGACGAATTGATCCCGACCGTGCACCCCTCCGTCTCCGTGCCTTCCGACCCCAGCGTCCGAGGCGCCATCGACCGGCTGTCCGCCGAGTTCGCCGGCCGCGCGCCCGCCGTCGTCATCGACCGGGTCGTCCGCAGCTCGCGCCGGGACCTCGACACCGCTCCGGCCGCCGCCCTCCCCGAGCTCGTCGAGCGGCTCGCGCGGCAGCGCCTCCTCGACGGCACCGCCGCGCGCGGCTGACCCGCCCCGCCGCCCGGTACCAGTTCCCGCGGCCACCGGTGGGCCGTCATGCTGGAGGCCCCGTCCGAGACCGGAGAGGAGCCGCGAATGACCGAGGCCGCCCCGCACGACCGGCAGCAGCTGACCGAGGCGCGGTGGACGCACGTCGCCCTGCCCACCGGGAACCTCGACGCCGCGATCGACTTCTACACCACCATGACCCCGCTGACCGTCGTCGAGCGGTTCTCCGACGACGCCGGGGAGAGCGTGTGGCTCTCGAACGAGAAGCAGGTCGAGACGCCGATGGTGCTCGTCCTCGTGGCCTTCGACCGGGACAGGGGCGGTGAGCTGGGGCTGCTGCGGCCGTTCGCGCACCTCGGCATCGAGGTCCCCCGCCGCGAGGACGTCGACGCGGCCGCCGACCGCGCCCGTGCCGCGGGCTGCCTGCACTGGGAGCCGCGGCAGATGCCGGAGCCCGTGGGCTACATCTGCGCGCTGACCGACCCGGACGGGAACGTCGTCGAGTTCTCCCACGGCCAGGACGTGTTCGCGCTGGTCCGGGCCCGGTGGGGCGGCGGTTCCTGACCGCGTCGCCGCAGTCCGATGAGTTCCCCGCGGCGGCGGAGTCCACCCGGTGGGAAGGGACACCGACGTCTCCGGAGGAACCATGTCCACCAACGCCCTACCGCCCGTCGTCGACACCGACACCTGGCAGAAGGAACTGGCCGCGCTGCGGATCCGGGAGAAGGCCGCCACCCGGGAGCTCGACGCGATCGCCGCGCAGCGCCGCCGGCTGCCGATGGTGCAGATGCCCGACTACGTCCTGGAAGGCGAGCACGGCCCGGTCCGGCTCGCCGAGATCTTCGGTGACCACCCGCAGCTGATCGTCTACCACCACATGTGGAACGACGGCGCGGAGTGGCAGTGCGGCGGCTGCACCGGCTTCACCTCGCAGTTCACCCGGCTCGAGGGACTGGCGTCCTTCGACGCCCGGTTCGTGATCGTCACCCATGGCCCGATCGGCGAGGCGCTCGCGTACAAGCGCAAGGTCGGGAACACGATGACCTGGTACTCGACGGCGAACAGCTCCTTCGGCAGCGACGTCGGTGCCCCGCGCGACGGCGGGTTCGCCGTCAACGTGTTCCTGCGCGACGGCGACACCGTCTACCGGACCTGGCACACCGACGGCCGCGGCACCGAGCAGCTCAGCTACCTGTTCGGGCTGATCGACATCCTGCCCTACGGGCGGCAGGAGGTGTGGCAGGACTCGCCGGCGGGGTGGCCCCAGGGTCCGACCTACAGCCGCTGGCTGGACTCGGACGCGATCGCGGCCGCGTACGGCGAGCCGAACTGAGACCCGAGCGGCGCCGGCGGCCCTGGGGCGGTCCACCGCGACCGGGGCACGCCGGCGGTCGTGCGGGTAGGCTCGGGACTGCCGGGCAGCAGCCGTACGTCCGACGGAACACCTGCGTATCCCGAGCCGGGTCACCGGCCGACGAAACGAGATGCATGCACACGGGAACCGTGGAGTGGTTCGACGCCCTGGCGGGCGTCGGCGAGATCGTCCTGGAGGACGGCTCCTCCGTGCGCGTCACCCGCGCCGGGATCGAGGGCGGCGGAGGCCAGAGCCTCCACGCCGGGGACCGGGTGCAGCTGGATGTCCGGCCGGGGCGCGACGGCGACGAGGCCGTCGGCGTCTTCACGCTCTGACCTGGGCGGAAATGACTCCGGTCACCCCGGAATTGCGCGCCCTCGCCGGGCCATGTAGTGTCGATTTCGGTCACCGTAGTTCTGAGTTTCGTGTGTGCTACACGCTCGCAGGATGATGATGCGGGCGGATTCGCTGTCTTTGGTCTTGCTGGAGCTGGCTGCCGTCTGGGTTTCACGCTGACCCGGGCCTTCGCCGACGTGGCGCGGCCCCGTCCCCACGCTCCGACCAGAGGAGATCCCCATGACCAACGGCACCGTGAAGTGGTTCAACGCCGAGAAGGGCTTCGGCTTCATCGCCCCCGACGAGGGCGGCCCCGACGTTTTCGTCCACTACTCCGCGATCGAGTCCAGCGGATTCCGCGAGCTGACCGAGAACCAGGCCGTCCGTTACGAGGTCACGCAGGGCCCCAAGGGTCCGCAGGCCTCGAGCGTGCAGATCTGATCTGATTCCGACCGGAATCTGATTCCGCGTACGGACATCGCGACGGCCCCCTGCGTGTGCAGGGGGCCGTCGTCGTAGCCGACCCGAGAGGACACCCCATCACCACCCGACTCCGGACACCCCACACCCCCGTGTTCCCGGCGCCCCGCGCGGCCGGCGACGACACGGCCCCGCCGCCCCGGACGCGGCACGACGGCAGCGCCCCGGCCGGCCCGATCGACCCCGTCGTGTTCCGGCAGGCCGATCCCGCCGATGACGAGACGCAGCCCGAGACCGTGGCCGACCGCAGCGACAGCGCCATGCGCGGTCACCGCCGGCCGTTCGACACCGGACGCTGACCCGCGCACGGCCACGCCCGGCCTCACCGGCCACGCCCGGCCACATCGGTGTCACCGGCCACACCGGCCGCGCCCGACCACACCGGCCTCGCCGTGGCGCGGACCGGGGTCTGCGGCGCGACCAGGACGGGTCAGGAGCCGGGCCGGACGACCGCGCCGTTCGCCGTCGCCACGACGCGCTTGACCGCGTCGTTGTCCACCACGGGTCCGCCGGCCCCGCCGAGCTCGGCCGCGGGACCCTCCGCCCCGCCGTGCTCCAGCGCGGGGCCGCCCTTCGCCGTGCGCGCCTCCATCTCGCCGGTCTCCACCGGGGAACGTCCTTCACCCACCGGGCTCCCCGCCTCGCCCTCGGATTCCGCAGGGTCCCGGACCGGCCGGGTCGCCGCCGTCCCGGCCTGCGCGGTCCCGTGCGCGGCCGCGCCGTTGCCGGACGCGGCCTCCCTGGCCCCGTCGAGGAACCGCAGCAGCTCCACCGGGAACGGAAGGATCATCGTCGAGTTCTTCTCCGCGGCCACCTCGACGACGGTCTGCAGCAGCCGCAGCTGCAGCGCGGCCGGGTGCGCGGTCATCACCTCGGCCGCCTCGGCGAGCGTCCGGGACGCCTGCAGCTCCCCCTCGGCGGTGATCACCCGCGACCGGCGCTCGCGCTCGGACTCGGCCTGCCGCGACATCGACCGTTTCATCGACTCCGGGAGCGCGACGTCCTTGATCTCGACCCGGTCGAGGTGCACACCCCAGCCGACGGCCGGGCTGTCGATCATCAGCTCCAGGCCCTGGTTGAGCCGCTCCCGGTTCGACAGCAGGTCGTCGAGATCGCTCTTGCCGATGATCGAGCGCAGCGACGCCTGCGCGACCTGGAGGATCGCCGCGGCGTAGTCCTGCACGTCCACCGCCACCCGCACCGGGTCGACCACCCGGTAGTAGATGACCGCGTCGACCCGGACCGTCACGTTGTCCCGGGTGATGCCGTCCTGGGCCGGGACCGGCTGCGTCACGATCTGCATGTTCACCTTCCGCATCCGGTCGGCGAACGGCACGATCACGCTGAGTCCCGGCCCGCGGGTCTCCGGGAGCACCCGGCCGAACCGGAACACCACGCCCCGCTCGTACTGGGTGACGATGCGGACGCCGGCACCGAGCAGCAGCGCCCCCAGGCCGGCGATCATGATCAGAACCACGACGAGAACATCCATGTCGCCCTCCGGCGCTCGTCTGCGGCGACCGGTCGGTCCGGCCGTCGTCCCCGGTGCGGTCTCAGCCCGGCCCGTCGCCGGGCCCGCTCTCCGGGGGTCGTCCGCCCGATGCGGGCCGGGACCGGCCGCGCATCATCCACCAGGCCCACCCGCCCGCCGCGGCCAGCACGAGTGCGCCGCCGACCGCGCCGGCGAGCAGCAGGAAGAGGACCACCACCACGAGCAGCACCAGCCCGAGCACGGTCACGAGGCCGGGGCGGCCCAGCTCCCGGGCGCGCGTCTCGAACCTGCGCTGGAAGCCGGGGTCGTCCTGCACGAGCTGCTGTTCGAGATCGTGCAGGGTCTTGCGCTCACGGTCGTTGAGCATGATCGACCTCCGGACGGTGGCCGCCGGTCCTGGAGCACCCGGTTCCGGACAATTTATATCGCACAACGATAGACCGTGTCACGATGTCCCCGGCCGGACACATCCTCCGGACGACGACGGCATGGTGGGATGAGCGCGTGGTGATCGAGGACGACCAGCCCGAAGCGGGTGCGCTCACCAAACGGGACTTCGAGGCGCTCGCCCGGTTCCGGTTCGGGATCCGCAGCTACCTGCGGTTCAGCGAGGAGACCGTGCGCGGGCACGGGCTGACCCCGCAGCAGTACCAGCTGCTGCTCGCCCTCAAGGGCTTCCCGGAGCGGGAATGGGCGACGGTCCGGGAGCTGGCCGACCGGCTGCAGCTGCGGCACCACAGCGTGGTCGAGCTCGTCAACCGGGCGCAGGCGCAGGGCCTGGTCGAGCGGGCCGCCCACCCCGACGACGCCCGGGCGGTCCGGGTGCTGCTCACGACCGCCGGCGACCGGATCCTCACCCGGCTCAGCGCACTGCACCGCGCCGAGCTGCGCCGGATGGATGCCCTGCTCACCCCGCCGTGGCACGACTCGCAGGACCACGACCGGGCCTGACGGCGCCCTCAGGTCGGCCGCTCGAGCCCGCTCAGCTCCGCGCGCACCCCCGCCGCCTCGGGGACCTCGAGATCGGTGTAGAGGTCGAGCGCCTCCCGCCAGTGACCGCGGGCCTGCTCGGGGTCGCCGGCGTCACGCAGGCAGCGGGCGACACCGTCGTGCGCCCGCGCCTGCTCGTACCGGTCGCCGATCCGGGTGGCGAGGGTGAGCGCGGCGGCGTGCTCGTGCCGGGCTCCGGCGGGCTCGCCGGCGGCGTACCGCGTCTCCCCCAGGTTGTTGAGCGCCTTGGCCTCGCCCGGCAGCTCGCCGATGTCCCGGCATCGGGCGAGGGCCTGCTGGTGGTGGCGCACGGCCAGCGCGGTACGGCCCTGCCTCCGGTACACCACGCCGAGGTCGTCGAGGCTGTACGCCTCCGTCGCCCGGTCACCGATCTCGCGGCCGACGGCCAGCGCCTGCTGGTGGTGGGCGATCGCCTGTGCGAGGTCACCCCGCTGGCAGTCGACGAGCCCCAGGTTCCCCAGCGCGTACGCCTCCCCGGCACGGTCCCCGTTCTCGCGGAACAGCACGAGGCTGTGCCGGTGGTGCTCGACGGCCTCGTCGTCGTGACCCATCCGGGACAGGGCGAGCCCCAGGCTGGCGTGGGTGTAGGACTCCCCGATCGGATCGCAGAGGTCCTCGAACAAGGCCAGCGCACTGCGGTGGTGCTCCGCCGCCTCCCGGTACCGCCCCTGGCGCCGGCGCACGAACCCGAGGCAGGTCACGGTTCGCGCCTCCCCGACCCGGTCCCCGATCTCCCGGAACAGCGCCAGCGCCCGGAGCTGGTACTCGGCGGCCTGCGTGTAGTCGCCCTGCTGCCAGGCGACGAGACCGACGTTGCCCAGCGCGTACGCCTCCCCGATCCGGTCGCCGGCTTCGGCGGACAGCACCACGGCCCGGCGGTGTTCCTCGGCGGCGTCCGGATAGCGGCCCTGCCACCGGTGCACGAGGCCGAGATTGTCGAGCGCCCGCCCCTCCGCGGCCCGGTCGCCGGTCCGCTGCGCGGCATCGCGGGCGTGGGTGTGGACCGCGACCGCCTCCAGGTAGTGCCCGCCGAGCTCGAAGTAGCGGGCGACGGTTCCGGCAAGGTCCGTGGCATGGGCCGGCCAGCCGTGCACGGCGGCGTGGACGCACACGGCGGTGAGGCAGGCCCGTTCGGCGTCCAGCCAGGCCCGCCCCGTGCCGGGGTCGTCGATCGGGGGCACGGGCGTGGTCGCCGGCCCGACCCGGGGCCGCAGCGCCGTCTCGGCCGGCGCGAGGGCGTCCATCGCACACCCGGCAGCGTGCATGTAGAAGTCGAAGAGCCTGGTCAGCGCGTCCCGCCGGTCCTGCTCGGTGTCGACCGCGGAGCTACGCTGCACGGCGTAGGCCCGGAGCAAGTCGTGCATCTCGTACCGGTCCGGGGCCACCTCGCGGATCAGGTGCCCGCGGGCGAGGCCGGCCACCAGGTCCCGGGCGCGGTCGAGGCCCGTGCCCGTGAGGGCCGCGGCCGCGTAGGAGTCGAGGTCGGGGCCCGGATGCAGGCCGAGCACCCGGAACGCCCGCGCGGAGTCGTCCGGCAGCTGCCGGTAGGACCAGGAGAAGACGGCGCGGACGGCGGTGCGTGCGTCGCCGGCGGCGTCGAGCAGCTCCAGCCGCCGCTGCTCGTCGGCCAGCTCCGCCACGAGCGTCGCCAGCGGGGCGGCGGGTCGCCCGGCCACCAGCTCGGCGGCGACCCGCAGCGCCAGCGGCAGCCGGGCGCAGCGGTGGGCCAGCGTCGCGGCCGCCCCGGCCTCGGCCGTCGCCCGGTCGCCGATCAGCGACTCCAGCAGGCCGACCGCCTCCGCGACCGGCAGCCGGTCCAGGAGCAGCCGGCGGGCGCCGTCCCGGGCGACCAGCCCGGCCAGCGAGTCACGGCTCGTCACCACGACCGCGGCCGATGCCGTGCCGGGCAGCAACGGACGGACCTGCTCGGCCGAGGACGCGTTGTCCAGCACCACGAGCACGCGTCGCCCGCCGATGAGGCCCCGGTAGGTGGCGGACAGTTCCTCGGGCTCGGTCGGGACCTGCGCGCCCGGCATGCTGAGGGCGCGGACGAGCCGGGTCAGGGCCTCGGTGGCCGACAACGGCTCGTCCGGATCGTAGCCACGCAGGTTCACGTAGAGCTGGCCGTCCGGGAAGCCGTCCCGTGACCGGTGTGCCCAGCGGAGTGCCAGCGCGGTCTTGCCCACCCCTGCCGTACCGGAGATCACCGAGATGCGCACCGTGGTGCCCGGGCCTGCGGCCGGGTCCGGCCCGCTCAGCTGCCGGTCGAGCTCCGCGAGGTCGCCGGCCCGGCCGGTGAACCCGGGCACCTCCGCGGGCAGCTGCGCCGGTACGGCGGGGCCGGTCGGGGCCGGCGGCCCCCGGTCGTCCGCCGCCGGACCACCGCCGAGGATCTCCTGGTGGAGCTGCTGCAGTGCCGCGTCGGGCTCCAGCCCGAGCTCCTCGACCAGGCGCGACCGGATCTCCTGGAACTGGCTCAGGGCGTCGGCCTGGCGACCGCACCGGAAGAGGGCGAGCATGAGCTGCCCGGCCAGCCGCTCGTCCAGCGGATGCGCCGCAGCTCGCGCGGTCAGCACCGGGAGCAGTGCCGCGTGGTCGCCCCGCCGCAGGCGCAGGTCGTTGCCGTCGAGCTCCGCGGAGTAGCGCTCCTGCTCGAGACCCTCCCGCAGCCGCTGGACCCATTCGCCGTCCAGGCCCGCGAACGCCTCGCCCCGCCACAGGCCCAGTGCCTGCTCGAACAGGCTCGACGCGCGTTCCGCGTCGGCGGTGGCCCGGGCGCGGGTGACCAGGTCGCGGAACCGGTGCAGGTCGACGGCCGACCGGTCGACGGCGACGACGTGCCCGCCGGGGCGGCGGTGGAGTTCGACGCCGGCGCCGGCGAGGGTTCGCCGCAGCCGGGAGAGATAGCTGTACACGGTGTCCCGGCTGCGTGGCGCCGCGTGCTCGCCCCAGACGCGGTCGACGATCTGCTCGGTCGACACCGGCCGGTCGGCGTCGACCAGCAAGGCCGCCAGGACGTGCCGCTGCCGGGCGTGCCCCAGGTCCACGAGCCGGCCGTCGACCCGGGCCTCGACCTCACCGAGAACCCGGAACTCCACCGTTCTCGGTCCCCTCTCACGCCGTGCCGGGCGACGTTTCTACCGGATCTGACCTGCGGGTTCAAGGTTCCCACAAGGTCCGTTCATGATCGACGGTGCACGATTGCCGAGCATACGGCGCAGCGAGGGGGTTGCTGCGCGCGCGTGTACCGGCGGCGACCGGCGTCGGGGGGTGCCGGCCGCCGCCGGGCGGGGGTCCGGGCCGGCGCGGCTCGGACCCTGCGTCGGCCGGGCCCCGGGCCGCGCCGGCCCGCCGGATCCCGCCGAGATGCAGATCAGCGCGAATTGTCGATCTTCGCGGACCCCTCGGCTGCACCTCGGCGAGGGCGTTCCGGGCACGGACGTTCCGGGGACGGATCAGCTCGTGGTCGTCGCCGGCACCGTGGATCGACAGAAGTGATGATCTCCGGGTCCGGTCGACACCCTGCCGCTAACGGGGTCTCCCGGGCGTCCGATGCGCCGGATGCAGTGCAGGACAGGGCCGGCAGCGTATCCGGATCGGCCCGTGGCATCCGGGGGTCCGTGCCGTGATCGGAAAGCTCGTCGTCGGTGTCCTGGCGGTCACCGGTGTGACCGTCGGGGTGGGGGTCGTGACGACGGTGGCATCGTCGGACGCCGCCGTCGTCACCCGGATCGTCGACGGTGACACGTTCGACGCGACCGTCGACGGCCGGTCCGCGCGGATCCGGCTGCTCAACGTCGACACGCCGGAGACCAAGGACCCCGACGCCGACGTCGAGTGCCTCGGCCCGCAGGCCGCGGCCCGGCTCGGCGAGCTGATCCCGGTGGGCAGCACGGTCACGCTCACCTACGACGAGGACCGGATCGACACCCACGGCCGCACCCTGGCCGGCGTCCACGACGGCGCCGGACGCCTGGTGAACGCGGAGCTGGCCCGGGAAGGTCTCGGCACCGCCGTGCTGATCGAGCCCAACGACCGGTTCTACGACGACGTCCTCGACGCGCAGGACGAGGCGCGCGTGGCCGCCCGCGGGCTCTACTCCCCCGCGGTCGCCTGCACGGTCCCCGCCCGGGTGGAGAAGGCGACCTCGGCGGTCGCGAGCGCGCAGCACGAACTGCGGTTCCCGTCACCGGATCCGGCCGGGCTCGACCGTGCCGCGCAGCGGACCCTGGTGCTGATCGACGAGATCGGCGCCGTGCAGTCCGCGTTCACCGGCCCGCGCCGGGGCCTGGTGTGGGCGGCGCTGTCCCCCGACGACGACCGCCGCCTCGCGGGCTCCGTCGGCACGGCCCACGCCGACGCCCGCGCCCTGCACGCGCGCTGGACGGCGCTGGCCGACGAGACGCGGAAGCGCCTGGCCGCAGAGCAGGAGCGGATCGCCCGCGAGCAGGCGGAGAAGGCCGCGGCCGACCGTGCGGCCCGCGAGGCCGAGCAGCGGCGGCGCGCCGAACGGGAGGAGGAGGATCGGCGGCGCGCCGACCGCGCGGCCGAGGAGAGCCGGCTCGCGGCCGCGCCGCCCGCGGTGACCGCGCCGGCCGGTTCGGAGCCCGCCCCCGCAGCGGCGGCACCTGCCCCGGCCCGGGGCGGGTGCGATGCCGGGTACACGCCGTGCGTCCCGGTGTCGGCGAAGGACCTCGACTGCGGGGACCTGCCCGGCGGGCCGTACCAGGTGATCGGCAGTGACCGGCACCGGCTGGACGCCGACGACGACGGTGTCGGCTGCGAAGGAAACGGCTGACCCGGACGAGTCAGCTCCACGCCACGGTCATGCCGCGGTGGCGGGGCGGGGTTGGCGGCGTGGTTGTTGCAGCGGGTCGATCCAGCGGGGCGGCACGAACTCCGGTAACCCGTCGCGGATCCGCACCACCCACCCGGGATGGTGCAGCAGCCGATGGTGCACCTTGCACACCATGACCGTGTTCGACAGTGCGGTGTCGCCGCCGTGTTCCCAGGGCACGATGTGGTGGACCTCGCACCAGGACGGGGGCCGGTCACAGCCGGGGTGGGCGCAGCCGCGGTCGCGGGCGGTGACCGCGCGGCGCAGCCCGTCCGGGATGGTGCGCGTGGCCCGGCCGACGTCGAGGGGCTGGCCGGCGCCGTTCATCACGATCGGGACGACGGCGGCGTCGCAGGCCAGCATCCGCAGGCTCTCCGGGCTGACCTGGCCGCCGAAGTCCAGCAGCGCGCCCTGCGCCCGCCGCTGCAGGTCCTCCAGCCCGATCAGCACGTTCAGCATCGGCCGCCGCCCACCGGTCTCGGGCAGCTCGCCGCGCTCGAGGACCTGCGCGCACAGCTCGGACAACGCGTCGGCCTGGCGCTCCTCGGGCCGGCGGTCGTCGAGGTGGTCCCGCGGCGCGGCCAGGGCGTCGACGGCGGCGGCGATCGCGTCGAACCGGGCGGCGTCGTCGAACCGGCCGCTGATCCGGCCCCCCGAGCCGCTGCGGTGCGCGACCACCTTGAGCGTGTTGCGCTGCGGCGGCGGGGCGTCGTCGGGTTCCGCGCCGTCCTCGTCCAGGGCCTCGATCAACCGGCGGGCCCAGGTGTGCAGCTCGGAGGGGTTGTACACACAGGCGTGTTCGGCGATCTTCTCCTCGGCCGCGGCCAGCCGCTCCGGGGACACCCGGCGTGCCGCATGCGAGTCCAGCACGGAGGCGATCACGTCCACGTGCCGCAGCCCGATCCGGCCCTCGGCGAACCGCTGCGCGGTCGCCGGCAACCGCGGCGGCTGCACGCCGCCATCCAACCCGGTACGCGGATGCACCTGCTCGGCCGCCCGGGTGCGGCGCCGCGCCTCCGAACGCTCCCAGTTCAGCAGGTCCGCCAACCCCGCCGCCGGGGTGCGGTAGCCGCGCTCGGTGAACGTACCCCGCCGCTCCAGTGTCGCGATCGAGGACACGGTGACCCGGTCCAACCGGCGGACCGCGCCCTCGCACAGGGTCAGCACCGACAGCAGCTCGTCATCGGAGGCGGCCGGGCCCGCGACCTCGTCGAGTGCGGCGATCGCCTCGGTGAGCAGGCGGTGCGCGGCGGCGAGCCGGTCGCTGGGCATGTCATGTCTCAGGACATCGGTGACGGTCCTGTGTCAGGACATCGGTGACGCTGTGGGTGTTGTTGGTGGTGACACTTCCGTCGTGAGGCTGTGGCGGTGGCCGCCCATGACCCCATCGACCCTCGTGTCCGCCTCGCGATCTCGCAGTGGCCTGATGACGCGCCGCGGGGGGCGGTTTCGACGTTCTGCATCGAGCACAACATCTCGCGCAAGTCGTTCTATGAGCTGCGGAAGCGCGCTCGCGTTGACGGGCCCGCAGCAGTGCTCGTGCCCAGGTCCAGGCGTCCGGGATCGAGTCCGTCGAAGCTGACCGAGCAGGTCAAGGCCCACGCTGTTGCGGTGCGGGCCGCGCTTGAAGCGTCCGGTCTGGACCACGGCCCGATCAGTGTTCACGAGAAGATGTGCGCGATGGGCCTGGGATCGGTGCCCTCGACGGCGTCGTTGGCAAGGATCTTCCGTGAGGCCGGTGTCGCCCGACGCGAGCCGCGTAAGAAGCCCCGCTCGGCGTGGCGGCGGTTCGTCTACCCGGCGCCGAACGCGTGCTGGCAGCTCGATGCCACCGAGTACGTGCTGACCGGCGGTCGCAAGTGCGTGATCTTCCAGCTCATCGACGACCATTCCCGCTACGCGCTTGCCTCTCACGCCGCGGCCGGTGAGACCGCCAAGGACGCGATCGCGGTCTTCGACAAGGCCGTGGCCGCCCACGGCGTGCCGCAACGGCTGCTGTCGGACAATGGGCTCGCGCTCAACCCGTCGCGACGGGGCATGGTCGGCCGGCTCGTGGCACATGTCGCCGCGCTGGGCACCGAGGCGATCACCGGCAAGCCGCACAAGCCGACCACCCAGGGCAAGAACGAACGCTTCCACCAGACCCTGTTCCGCTACCTCGACAAGCAGCCGCTGGCCGCCACACTCGCCGAGCTCCAGGCCCAGATCGACGCGTTCGACCACCTCTACAACTCCGAGCGCCCTCACCAGGGGCTGCCCGGACGGATCACACCGCTGGCTGCGTGGGAGGCCACTGCCACGGCCGACCCACCCCGCCCGAAGCCGGACCGGCCCGTCTACCGGCCACCGGCCCCCGTCGTGGCGCCCCGGCCGACCCCGCCCGCAGACCTGCCCGCCGGCACACGGCTGAGAACGGTGAACTCCGCCGGAGTCCTCTACCTCGACAAGGTGCACTACAAGATCGGCGGCGAGCACGCGTTCGGACAGGTCCTCATCGTCACCGACGGAGACCAACCAGGCGACAAGATCATCGTCACCGACCTCGACGGCGAGATCCTCGTCGAGCGAACCCGACCCGCTCCCGGCATCCGCTACGTCGGCAACGGCCGCCCCCGCGGAAGACGCCCGAAGAACCCGGGAACGTCACCGAAGTCCTGACACATCAACCGTCACCGATGTCCTGATGCAGAGCTGTCACCCATGTCCTGAGACATCACAGCCGGTCGCTGGGCATGCCCTCATTCTATTCGAACATGTGTTTGATCGACTGTCCGTCGTCGCAGGCCGGCGACCGTCCGGCGACACGACGGGCGCGGCACCTGCTCCGGCGACGACCGGCCGCAACGGGCCGGGCCGTCGCCGGCCCTCACCGCAGCAACTGCCCGACCTGGAACCGCTTGATCTTCCCGACGCTGGTGCGCGGGAGCTCGTCGACGGCCAGGAACCGGCGCGGCCGGCGCGCGGGCGCGAGCCGCTGCGCGCTCCAGGCCAGCAGTTCCTCCTCGGAGGGCGCGGCCCCGGCCGGGACGTAGACCGCGGCGACGGTCTCGTCGAGCACCGGATCCGGAGCCCCCACCGCGACGACCTCGAAGATCGCGGGATGGGTGGCGAGCACGGCCTCGACCTCGGTCAGGCTGACGTTCTCCCCGCCGACCTTGACGATGTCGCCGCCCCGCCCGCCGAACCGGTACCGGCCGTCGTCGTCGACGGTCGCCCGGTCCCCGGTCCGGAACCAGCCGTCGTCGGTGAAGGCCGCCGCCGTGGTGCCGGGGTCGTCGAGGTAGCCGAGGAACAGCGTGTGCCCGGGCTGCCCGCCCACCTCCAGGTGCGGGAGACCACCGCCGGGGTCGGCGGCGAGCCGGACCAGGCAGCCCTCGGTCGGCGTACCGATCGTGTCCGGAACGGGCTCGGGGCCGGTGTCGGTGAGCACGGCGGGTCCGGTCTCGGTCATCCCGTACAGCTGCCGCGGACGGCAGCCGGTGAGCGCCGCGAGCCGCTCGTACTCGTCCCGGGTGAGGTTCTGGGCGAACCACACGTGCTCCAGCGCGAGCGGGTCACCTCCCGGGTCCCGGGCGAGGATCATCCGGGCCGGCGCGGCGAACAGGCTGGCGTGCGTGACACCGAGCCCGGCGGCCTGGGCGCGCCAGCCGGAGGCAGTGAACCGCGACGCCAGCGCCACCGACGCGCCGACCGCGATCGCCGAGGCGAAGCAGTAGTACTGCGCGTTGGCGTGGAAGAGCGGCAGCACCACGAACCACCGGTGCCGGGCGGACAGCCGGGCGGCACGGGCCATCGTCTCCCCGGTGAACGCGTAGAGCGCCTGCGTGAGCAGCACGCCCTTGGGCGCCGCGGTCGTGCCCGAGGTGAACATGATCGCCAGGACGTCCCCGGCCGCGGCCGACCCGGTCCGCGGGGTCCCGACGAGCGGTGCGCCGTCGTCGAGGTCGGCCGCCGTCTCGGTCAGTTCCAGGACGCGGGTGCCCCCGGCCGCTGCCCGGTACGGCGCCGCGCGGGCGGCCGCGCACACCCCGACCACCGGACGCGTGCGGCGGATCTGCTCGGCGAGCTCCGCCTCGGTGGCGCGGGGATCGGCCGGGACGATCCGCGCGCCCACCCGCGCGGCGGCGAGCCACACGGCGACGAACGCCGGGCAGTTCCCGAGCGCCAGGTGCACGGTGTCGCCCGGCCCGATGCCGAGACCGCCGGCGACCCGCGCGACCCGGTCGTCGAACTCGGTGTAGGTCCAGCACACGGTGTCGCCGGTGTCGACGTCGTGGAAGTGGAGGAAGCCGGCCGCGCCGTGCCGGGCGACAGCCGCCTCCCACAGCCCGGCCAGGGTGCCCATCAGTAGCCCGAGCTCAACGGTTCGGCGGGCACGCCCGGCACGATGCGCTGCCGCAGCTCGCCGAGCCGTTCGACGACCAGGCGCACCTCGTCACCCGGTTGCAGCCAGCCGCGGAACCCGTCGGGGTCCATCGCGAAGTGCTCGAACAGGCACCCGGTGGGCACCGTTCCCGAGCCGATCACGTCACCGGGGCGCAGCCGCGTCCCGCGCGACGTGTACGTGATCATGTCCGGGAAGCCCCAGTCGACGGTGTCCCAGCTGCCCTCGCTGACCAGCTCACCGTTGACGTACCCGGTCATGTTCAGTGCGAACGCGTTCTTCGAGCGGAACGGCTCGATCTCGTCCGGGGTCACGAGCATCGGCCCGAGCGTGTTGGCACCGTCCTTGCCCTTCGCCGGTCCGAGTCGCAGCGCCATCTCGTTCATCTGGAGGTCACGCCCGCTCCAGTCGCACAGCAGCATGTACCCCGCGATGTGCTCCTCGGCCCGGTCCAGCGGGATCGTCGCGCCCGGCTTGCCGATCACGGCGGCGATCTCGAGCTCGTAGTCGAAGCGCCGGCAGTTCGGCGAGATCGGCACCTCGTCGTACGGCCCGACGACGGCGGCCGGGTTGGAGAAGTAGAAGACCGGGAACTGGTGGTGCCGCTCGTCGAGCTCCAGGTCGGAGGCGGCCGAGCAGTTGCGCAGGTGCTGCAGGAAGCCCATGCAGTCCCGGATCGACCGGGGTTCCAGGGGCGCCCGCAGGGTCAGGCCGTCGAGGTCGACGGTCTCGACCGGGTCGGCCTGCGCCCGCTCCCCGGCCGCGTCCAGGCCGTCGGACTCCAGCAGCCCGAGCAGGGTGACGCCCGGCTCGAGACCGTGCACCCGGTCCCCGTCGACGAGCCCGACGCGGTCGTCGCCCGCGGCCGAGGCGTAGGTGACGAAGCGCATCAGCGGGTCACCTCCGGCGAGGGGAAGCCCTCCAGCGCCGCGATCCGGGACAGCACGGTCAACCGGTCCGGGCGTTCCATGGCGGGATCCAGCTGCTGGTAGACGTTGAGGACGTTCTGGGCGAGCCTGCCGTGCTCGGGAAGGTCGCCGTACCGCCCGAGGTCGATCGAGTCGATGGCCTGGTCCACCGGCAGGCCGTCCTCGAACCGGGTGCGGGCCTCGCGCTCCACGAACACCAGGTACTCCCGCATGCTGCTGACCTCGGCCTTGTCGCTGACCGGGCCGTGCCCGGGGACGATGGTCCGCACGTCCATGTCGAGGATGCGGTCCAGCGCCGCGATCCAGCGGTCGATCGGGCCCGCCCAGGCGATCGGCGTCCCGCCGACGAACAGGATGTCCCCGGCGTAGAGCAGCCGCGCGTCCGGGACGTGCACGAGCGTGTCGCCCGCGGTGTGCGCGGGGCCGACCTGGATCAGCCGCACCTCGCGGCCGCCGACGTCGATGCTCTCCTCGCCTGCGAAGGTCCGGTCCGGCCCGGTCGCGACGACCGGTGCGAAGTCGAACGGACCGAAGATGTGCCGGGCGAAGTCCCCGGTCGGGCCGTCCAGCGCCTTCACGTTCTGCAGGGCCGCCACCGCCTCCTGGGTCATCAGCTCGGCGGCGGCCTCCGAGGCGACGATCTCGACGTCCCGCTCGGCCAGCAGCTGGTTGCCGAACACGTGGTCGCCGTCGGAGTGCGTGTTGACCAGCGTGCCGACCGGATGGGTGTCGGTCACCGGCCGGATGCCGTCCAGCATCTCCCGGGTGAGGTCCAGGTCGAACAGGGTGTCGACCATCAACGAGGTACCGGAGCCGGTGATCAGGCCGGAGTTGCTCCAGCCCCAGCTGCCGTCCGGGAGCAGCCACGCGTGGCAGCCGCCGCCCAGGTCGTGCAGGCCCTTGCGGTAGTCGAGTGTGCTCACGACGTTCCTTTCCGTGCGGGTTCGAGCTCCGGCGTGGTGTGGTGGCAGTCGGCGACGTGCCCGCCGGGGAGCCCGATCGTGGGCGGCGGGCTCGTGCGGCAGACGTCGGTGGCCAGCGGGCAGCGCGGATGGAACGCGCAGCCGTCCGGGATCGCGAGGGCGCTGGGCACCTCGCCGCGCACCGGCGGGCGTTCCCGGCGGCGCTGCACCTCCGGGTCCGGGACGGGTGCGGCCGCGATCAACGACCGGGTGTAGGGATGGGCCGGCTCGGCGTAGACGCGGTCGGTCGGGCCTCGCTCGACGATCCGCCCCAGATACATCACGGCCAGATCGTGGGCGACGACCCGGACGAGCGCGAGGTCGTGCGAGATGAACAGGTAGGACAGGCCCAGCTGCTCCTGCAGGTTCTGCAGCAGCCCGATGATCCCGGCCCGGGTGGAGACGTCGAGGGCGGCGACGGCCTCGTCGAGCACGACGAGGTCCGGCTCGCACGCCAGCGCCCGGGCCAGCGCGATCCGTTGCCGCTGCCCGCCGGAGAGCTCGTGCGGATAGCGCTGGGCGAACGCCGGGCCGAGCCCGACCAGGTCCAGGAGCTCCTGCGCACGGTCGCCGAGCCGGGCCCGGTCACGCACGCCGTCGAGCCGCAGCGGCTCCGTCACGATGTCCCGCACCGTCCAGGTCGGGTCCAGCGAGGAGTACGGGTCCTGGAAGACCATCGGCATGCGGCGGCGCAGGGCGTGCAGCCGGTCCCCCCGTGCGGCCAGCACGTCGTCACCGCCCAGCCGGACGGTGCCCCGGTCCGGACGGACGAGCCCGAGCAGCAACCGGGCCGCGGTCGACTTGCCGGATCCGGACTCGCCGACCACGCCGAGGGTTCGGCCGCGCTCGAGGGTGAACGACACGTCCCGCACGGCGCGCACCCAGACCCGCCGACGGCCGATCCCGGACCGGGCCGGGAAGGCCTTCGCCAGGCCGTCGACCTCCAGCAGCGGGCTCATGCGCGCTCCCCCACCAGCTCGCCGGCGCGGACGCAGCGGACGCCGTCGGTCAGCTCGACCGGTTCCTCGCAGATCGGCGCGGCGTGGCCGCAGCGCGGCGCGAAGCGGCACCCGGCCGGCAGGTGCTCGAACGGCGGGACGGTGCCGGGGATCGTCGCGAGCCGGGTCCCGACCGGCCCGGGGACACAGCGCAGCAACGCATCCGTGTACGGGTGTCGCGGCCGGGCGAACAGCTCCCGCACCGGCGCCGTCTCCACGATCTGGCCCGCGTACATCACCGCGACCCGGTCGCAGATGTCGGCGATCACCCCGAGGTCGTGCGAGACGAACACCATCGCCAGCCCGGACTCGTCGCGCAGCCCGGCGAGCAGCGTGAGGATCTGTTCCTGGACGGTCACGTCGAGGGCGGTGGTCGGCTCGTCGGCCAGCAGCAGCACCGGGTCGCAGGACAGCGCGATGGCGATCACCACCCGCTGCCGCATGCCACCGGAGAAGTGGTGCGGGTAGTCCCGGGCCCGCTGCGCCGCCGACGGGATCCCGACCCGGTCCAGCGCGGCCACCGCCCGCCGCCACGCCTCCCGGCGGGACAGCCGCAGGTGCCGGCGCACGGTCTCGGCGACCTGCTCGCCCACGGTGTAGGCGGGGTCGAGTGCGGTCATCGGCTCCTGGAACACCATGCCGATCCGGCCGCCGCGCACCTCGCGCATGCGGCGCTCGTCGAGCTCGGTGAGCTCGGTGCCGTCGAGAACCACGCTGCCCCCGGCGATCCGCGCGGACGACCCGAGCAGTCGCAGGATCGCCAGCGAGGTCAGCGTCTTGCCCGAGCCGGACTCGCCGACGAGCCCGAGGGTCTCCCCCGCCGCCACCGACAGCCCCACCCGGTCGACCACGACGGTCGGCCCGCTCGCGGTCGCGACCTCGACGGTGAGGTCCCGCACCTCCAGCATGCTCACACCAGCCTCCGGTTCTCGCGGCCCACCGAGTCCCGCACGGCGTCGCCGACGGTGTTGAAGGCCAGGACGGTCACGAGGATCGCCAGCCCGGGCAGCAGCACCAGCCATGGCGCCTGCGCGGCGAACTGGGTGGAACGCTGCAGCATCGAGCCCCAGGAGGCGTCCGGTGGCTGCACGCCGAGCCCGAGGAAGGACAGGCCGGCCTCGAACAGGATCGCGAACCCCATCGTCACCGAGACCTGCACGATCAGCGGCGACAGCATGTTCGGCAGCACGTGGGTCCGCACGATCCGCCCGGTGGGGCAGCCGATGGAGCGGGCCGCCTCGATGTAGGTCTCCTCGCGGATGACGAGCGCGACGCTGCGCGCCACCCGGAAGAACCGGGGCGCCGTCACCACCCCGATCGCGATCATCGCGTTCGTGACGCCTCGGCCGAGCACGGCCACGATCGCCATCGCGAACAGCAGCGGTGGGATGGCCATGAGCGCGTCCGCGATCCGGGAGAGGACGGCGTCGGCCCAGCCGCGGAGGTAGCCGGCGAGCAGGCCGAACGGCAGCCCGAACACCATGCTCACGGCCGTGGCTAGCGCCCCGGCCCACAGCGTCTCGCGGGTGGCGACGACCATCCGGGACAGCACGTCCCGGCCGAGGTCGTCCGCACCGAGCAGGTGGCGGGGGCCGGGCGCGGCGAGGCGGTCCATCAGCGTCTGCGCGTTCGGGTCCTGCGGGGTGATCCACGGGGCCAGCAGCGCGACGACGACGATCAGCCCGAGGACGGCGGCCGTCAGGACGGCGAGCCGCTGGCGGCCGAAGCGCCTGCGGAACGCGCCGAACGCGGACTCCGGGGCCGCCGGTGCGGTCGTCGGCACGGTGGTCATGCGGCCGCCTTCGGGTTGAGCCAGCCGTAGGACAGGTCGACGAGCAGGTTCACCGTCACCACGACCACGGTCGCCAGCAGGACCGTGCCCTGCACCATCGGGATGTCCCGGTCGAACACCGACTGCACCATCAGCGAGCCGATGCCCGGCAGCGCGAACACCGCCTCCACCAGCACCGAGAGCCCGAACAGGCGGCTGACCTGCAGCCCCGCCACGGTGACCACCGGGACCAGCGCGGTGCGCAGCGCGTGCTTGACGACCACGCTGCCGGGGGCGAGGCCCTTCGCCCGCAGGGTCCGGACGAAGTCGAGCTGCAGGGTGTCGACGACGCTGGCCCGGGTCTGCCGGGCCACCTCCGCGACACCGCTCGCGGCGAGCGTCACGACCGGCAGCGCGAGGTGCGCGACCCAGGCTCCCGCCGACTCCCCGAACGGCACGTAGCCGCTCGTCGGGAACAGCCCCAGCTCGGCGCCGAGGAACGTGACGAGCACCAGGCCCAGCCAGAAGTTCGGCATCGCGATCCCCACCGAGCTGCCGAGCAGCGCGATCCGGTCGAACACGCTGCCCTGCCGCACCGCGGCCAGCACCCCGACCACCAGGCCCAGCAGCACCGACAGCAGCAGGGCGAGGACGACCAGCGAGACGGTCACCGCCATCCGGTCGCTGATCGCCTGGGTCACCGGGTAGCTGGTCAGCATCGAGGTGCCCAGATCGCCGTGCAACGCGCCGGACAGCCAGTCCCAGTAGCGGACGAGGACCGGGTCGTCCAGCCCGAGGCTCGCCCGCAGGGCCGCGACCTGCTGGGGTGTGGCGTTGTCACCGAGCAGGGTGCTGGTCGGATCACCGGGGATGAGCAGGACGAGCGCGAACACCGCGATCGAGACGACCCAGACGAGCAGGGCCAGGGTGGCCACCCGGACGACGATCGTGTGCAGCACGGATCAGGCCCCCGGGACGAGCTCGACGGCACGCAGGTCGGGTGCGCCCGCGATCGTCGT
This sequence comes from Pseudonocardia sp. C8, assembly GCF_014267175.1. Classification (NCBI taxonomy): domain Bacteria; kingdom Bacillati; phylum Actinomycetota; class Actinomycetes; order Pseudonocardiales; family Pseudonocardiaceae; genus Pseudonocardia; species Pseudonocardia sp. C8. The sequence goes on along the minus strand of NZ_JACMTR010000002.1, from coordinate 1,698,805 downwards.
GGTCAGGCCGCGGACCTTCGGGGACGCCATCAGCAGGGCCGGTGAGCTGCAGATCGGCAGGTGAAGATGCTGGTCCACCGCGCGGGCCGAGATCTGCTGGTAGGCCTGCGCGCGGGCGGCGGCGTCCGGCGCCGCCTGGCCCTGCGCCGCGAGCCGGACGATCTCCGGGTCGCGCATCCCGCCGGGGTTGAAGGTGCCGCCCGGCAGGTACAGCGACGCCACCGTCCGCGCCGGGTCGACCGCGCCCGGCCACTGCGAGACGTACGAGTCCACGGACTTCTGCCCGGTGAAGCCGGCGATGACCTGGGCCGGCTCGGCGATCTGCAGGTCGACCGTGATGCCGATCTGGCCCAGCTGACCGGCGACGGCCTCGGCGACCGCGGAGTAGGGCGGCACGTTGACCACGGTCATCGACATGGCGAACCCCTGCGGGAACCCGGCTTCGGCGAGTTTCTGCTTCGCCGCGGCGAGGTCGAATCTCGACGCGTCGGGGCCGGGATCCGGCGCGGTAGCCCAGTAGCCGTCCGGGAAGATCTGCGGCGACGCGGTGCACTGGCCGCCGAGGATGGCCTGCGAGATCCCGGCGCGGTCGATCGCCATCGCCATGGCCGCCCGCACGTCGGGGTTCGCCAGGGGCGGGTTCTTCGCCATGTTGAGGTAGACGAGGAAGGCCCCGGTCCCCGGCTTCACCAGTACCTGCTGGCCGGACGTCGCCGCCTGCGGATACTGGTCGTGGTTGATCGCGGTGGCGTCGAACTCGCGGGCACCGACCGAGCGGAGCCGGGTCTCGGGGTTGAGCTGAACCCCCAGCTCGATGCGGCGCACCGCACCGGCCGTCGCCGCGGCGTTCCAGTACCGGTCGAACTTCTCGTAGGTGACCTGCACGCCCGGCTGGTCGTCGACGACGCGGTACGGGCCCGCGCCGACCGGCCGCAGGTCGAGATCGGGGTTCCCGAACGCGGTGGGCGAGACCATCATCCCGGCACGGTCGGCGAGCAGCGCGGGGAGCGACGCGCTCGGCGCGGCGAGCCGCAGGACCGCGGTCCGCGGATCGGGGGTCTCGACGGACTCGACGACGGCGAGATCGGGTTTGAGGGTCGAGCGTTCGGTGGTCTTCGCGCGCTCGATGTTGGCCTTGACCGCGGCCGCGTCGAAGGTTGTCCCGTCGTGGAAGACGACCCCGTCCCGGAGGGTCAGGGTGAGCGTCCGGCCCTGGTCGGAGAGCCTCGACGACTCCGCCAGCATCGGCACGACCCGCCCTTGCGCGTCGATGTCGAAGAGGCGGTCGTAGACCGGCAGCAGGAACGCGTTGACGAACTGGTTCGCCGCGGTCGCCGGGTCGTAGTTCTTGCTGGCGTCCGTGCCGAAGCTGAACCGCAATGTGGCGTTCGGGTCGGCCGGGCCGGTCGGCGCGGCGCCGACCGAGCTCCCCATCGCGGCCGGCGCGGCGGGCTGCCCGCCACCGCAGCCCGCGAGGAGCGTTCCCACCACTGCGATGCCGGCCACGAGCAGCCGGGCCCGGCGTCTCGGAGCAGACACCTTGCCGATCACGGACATCCCGCCTCCACACGCGTCGTTGCGAGTCGTGGCCCGCGAGCAGTGCGCCGCGAGGCCAGGAGAGTGCTAGGGTCGACCCATTAGAGCCGAATTTCGGCGCATATTGTGCAACTTGCGCCGATTTCCGGAGTCTCGTGGGCACGAACGGGTGGTGTCAAGATGCCGGGACGTCAGCGTCGGCAGGAGCTGGACGAGATCGACCGTGCCCTCGTCGCCGCGCTGCGCCGCGACGGGCGCACGCCGAACGTCGAGCTGGCGAAGCTCGTGGGCGTGTCCGAGAAGACCGTGCGCAGCCGGATCGCGCGGCTCGTCGGAGAGCACGGGCTCACCGTGACCGCCCGGTTGTCCGATCCCGCCCAGCGCAGCCGGATGGTCTACCTCCTGCTGACCGAGCCCGGTCGCCGCTTCGGCGTGGCGGAGTTCCTGGCCGCGCAGTCCGAGGTGGACCAGGTCCAGCTGATCACGGGTTCGGCCGACGTCATGGTCTCCGCGTCCTTCCCGGACGACGCGGCCGCGCTGCGCTTCCAGGTGCAGGTCGTCGAGGGGCACCCGGGTGTGCGGTCGGCGCAGTCCTGTCACCTCATCGGCGAGGTCGGCGGGCCCGCGTTCGAGGCCGCCCCGGCCGGGCCCCGGGTCGACACCGAGGTGCTGGCCGCGCTGATGATCGGCCCGCCCCGCCATCCGAGCTTCGACGCGCTCACCGACGCGATCTGCGACGCGATGACCGGTGGGCTCGGTGCCGACCGGGTGCTCGTCGTGACCAGCGACCGGCCGAACGGCGACTGGGCCGGCTACACCGTCTCCCGGCGTCGCGGCATCTCCCAGCGCTACCTCGACGCCCTGGTCGCCCGGATCAACGACGGGCGGACCGACGGCGTCATCAAGCGCGTCTGGGAGTCCCGGCTGCACATGTTCCTGGCCGACGCCCGTACCGACCCGCTGATGGCGGCGGCCCACGACCTCGTCCGGGCCGAGGGATACGTCAGCCTGCTCACCCTGCCGGTGCTCTACGGCGACTCGCTGGTGGCCACCATCAGCCTCTACTACGACCGCCCGGTCGCCCTGGACGACCAGTACATCGCCACCGCACAGGGGGTGGCCGACCACTTCGCCGTCACCGTCGCCCGGGCACTCGGCCTCGCCCCCTCGACGATCGCCGGCGAGCCGGCGCCGGGGTAGGGCGCGACCGGAGCCGGCACCGATCCGTCACGGTGCGACGTGGGCGTAGCTCCCGCGGTGGTAGAGCAGCGGCCGCCGCTCCCGGTCGAGTCCGAACGCCTCCACCCGGGCCACGACGACGGTGTGGTCCCCGGCCTCGTGCTCGTCACGGAGGCTGCAGTCGAGCCAGCCCACCGCGCCGAGCAGCCGCGGCGCCCCGGACGGCGCACGGTCCCATCCGACGCCGGCGAACTTCGCGGTGCCCGACCGCGACATCCGGGTGCTCACCCCGGCCTGGTCCTCGGACAGGATGCTGAGGCAGAACGATCCGACGGCCCGGACCCGGGGCCAGGTCGACGACGTCGCCGCCGGGCAGAACAGCACCAGCGGCGGGTCCAGGGACAGCGAGCAGAACGACTGGCAGGTCATGCCGAGCGGTCCGTCCGGGCCGCTCGCCCCCACGACCACCAGCCCGCTGGCGAACGCACCGAGCACCGTGCGGAACGCGGCGGGATCGGTGGGCAGCACGGTCACGGCGCGACCCCGTTCGCGGCGGTGTTCAGCGGCTTCGCCCCGCCGTGCGCGGCAGCCCCGCCGTCGACCGGGATCTCGGCCCCGGTGACGTGCCGGGCACCGTCGCCGAGCAGGAACGACACGACCGGGACCACGTCCTGCGGGCGGCCGGCGCGGCCGAGCAGGCTGAACTCGGTACTCGCCGCGCGGAACCGGTCGGACGCACCGGCGGTCATCGGTGTCTCGACGAAGCCGGGGTGCACGGCGTTGACCCGGATCCCGCGCGCCCCCAGCTCGGCCGCGGCGACCTTGGTCAGCCCGCGCAGCGCCCACTTGCTGGCCGTGTAGGCGACCGGGTAGTACGCGGTCAGCGCGGCCACCGACCCGATCGTCACGATCGACGCCCCCGCGCCCATGAGCGGGGACAGGAACCGGATCCCGAGCAGCGGGCCGACGAGGTTGACGTCGACCAGGCGGTGCACGGTCGCCGGGTCGACCTCGTCGAGCCGGTGGCGGTCGATCACGCCGGCGTGGTTCACCAGGCCGTGCACCGATCCGTGCCGGTCCGCCAGCTCCGCGGCGAACGCCGCCCAGGCGTCCGCGTCGGTGACGTCCAGCGCCCGGCCGGTGACGCCGCCGGGCAGGCCGGTGGGCAGCTCCCGGTCGAGGGCGTGGACGGTGTACCCGGCCGCGGCGAGGTCGGCCACCTGGGCCCGCCCCATGCCGCCGGCGGCGCCGGTCACGACGACGACGCTCATCGGCCCGCCGCCTGGAGCGCGTCCCGTTCCCGCAGGGCCGGTTTGGAGATCTTGCCGGTCGCCCCGCGCGGGAGGGCGTCGACCACCACGATCTCGGCGGGCCGCTTGTACCCGGCGAGCCGTTCCGCGCAGTGTGCGGCGACCGCGTCCACGTGCAGATCGTGGCCCGGCCGTGCGACGACGTAGGCCACCGGGACCTCGCCGAGGTCCGGGTGCGGCCGCCCGATCACCGCCGCCTCCAGCACCGCGTGCAGCTCGTGCAGCACCCGTTCGATCTCACCGGGATAGACGTTCTGCCCGCCACGGATCACCAGGTCCCGCTTGCGGTCGGCGATCACGAGCTCGCCGTCGACGATGCGGGCCATGTCCCCGGTGCGCAGCCAGCCGTCCTCGACCGGACGCGGCGCCTCGGTGCCCACGTACCCGGCGAACACGCCGTCGCCGCGCAGCAGCAGCTCGCCCAGGCCGGTCTCGTCGGGCCGGTCGATCCGCATCTCGAACCCGGGGACGGCCCGGCCGCAGGTGTCGAGGTTGCGACCGGCCGCCTCCTCGGGGCCGCCCACGTGGGTCAGCGTGACCAGCGCGGTGGCCTCGGAGAGGCCGTAGCCGAGCCGGATCGAGGCGTTCGGCAGGATCCGCCACACGTCGGCGACGACCTGGGACGCCGTCGGGGCGGCTCCGACGCCCACCCGCACCACCCGGTCGGTGATCGGCCCGTCGGCGACGGCCTGCAGCCGGGTCATCATCGTGGGCACGGACGGGAAGAAGGTGACGCCCTCGTCGCGGAGCGCGCGCAGCACGGCGCGCGGCGAGAAGCCGCGGTGCAGGACCAGGGTCGCCCCGGTCACCGCCATCAGGTTGATGCCCTGGTTGAGGCCGTAGGTGTTGTACAGCGGCAGCGCCATCAGCAGCACGTCCGCCCCGGTCGCGCCCACCCAGCGGTAGGTCCGGTCGTAGTTGTCGACGACGTTGGCATAGCTGAGCAGCACCCCCTTCGGGGTCCCGGTCGAACCGGAGGTCTGCAGCAGCAGGCACCCGTCCTCGGGCCCCATCCGCTCCGGCGGCGGCGGCGCCGCGGCGGCCGGCCCCGTGCCGTCGGGCACCGGAAGCACCGGCACGTCGCCGAGCTCGAGCGGGCCGTCGGCCAGCACCACCGACAGGCCCAGCCGCTGCGCCGTCTCGCGCACCTCGGCGGAGGTGAGCTGGCGGTTGAGCGGGCTGACGGTCGCGCCGAGCCAGAAGCACGCGTACTCGGCGACGACGAACTCCGGGGTGTTCTCGCAGTACAGCCCGACCCGGTCGCCGCGGCGGACCCGGCCGGCGAGCGATCCGGCGGCGCCCGCGATCCGGTCGGCGAGCTCACCGAAGGTGATCTCCCGGCCCTCGAACCGGACCGCCGCCTTGTCCCGCAGCCCGACCGCCCAGTCGAGCAGCGCGTCGACCCGGTTCATCGTGCGCCCGCCCGGAACCAGGACACCGTCCCCTTGAGGCCGACCTCGGCGAGCTTGTCGGTGATCGGCTCGAGCTGGGCGGACGTGTGGGCGATCGCGTCCCACTCGGCGCCCATCCGCAGCATCTCCCGGAACCCCTGGAGGTCCATGACCCGGTTCAACGCGCGCTTCTTGAGCGTGAGCAGCTCGGTGGGCATCTTCGCGATCTCCGCGGCGACCCGGCGGGCCTCCGGCAGCACCGCGCCGGCGGGGACGGCCCGGTTGGCCCATCCGAGCGATGCCGCCTCGGCACCGTCCATGCTGGACCCGGCGGTGTAGGAGAGTTCCTTGGACCGCTTCGGACCGATCAGCCACATGCTCACCGGGCTGAGCAGCCCGCCGCCCAGCGGGATCGTCGGCCAGCCGATCACGGCGTCGTCGGCGACGATCGTGATGTCGGTGCAGACGGCGAGCATCGTGGCGCCGCCCATGCAGTGCCCGTGGATCGCCGAGATCACCGGCTTCGGGCACTCCCACACCCGGATCCAGTGGTCGATCTTCTCGTTCAGGCTCTCCCAGTCGTCGTAGGCGGTCTCGTGCGGGCCGCCGCTGCCGACGTCGTAGCCGACGCTGAACGAGCGGCCCTCGCCGCGCAGCAGGATGCACGAGACCGACGGGTCCCGGCCCAGCTTGTCGAGCGTGGCGGACAACTCGTCGAGCATCGGCCCGGAGAGCGCGTTGAGCTTGTCGGGCCGGTCCAGGACGACCTCGGCGATCCGGTCGTCGTCGCCGTCACGGCTGGTGCGGATGTACGTCATCGTGGGCGTCCTTCCGGGCTCAGTGGCCGTCGAACGTGGGGGTCCGCTTCTCCCGCCAGGCGGCGATCGCCTCGCGGTGGTCGTCGGTGGTGGAGGCGACCGCGGCGCCGAGGGACTCCAGGTCCCACACCGCGGCCAGGTCGCAGTCGGCCGCGCGCTGCACGATCCGCTTGGTGATGCCCTGCGCCGCCGTCGGCCCGGACGCGATGCGGCCGGCGTAGTCGCGCAGGCGGTCGTCGAACTCGTCGTCGGGCCAGACCTCCTGGGCGATGCCGAGGTCGCGCGCCTCGGCGGCGCCCACCGGCCGGCCGGTGAGGGCGAGCTCCTTGGTCCGGCGCTCCCCGATCTGGCGGGTGAGGAACCAGGTCGCGGCGGTGTCGGGGGCCAGCCCGCGGGAGATGAACGCGAGCCGGAAGTCGGCCGACCCGGCGGCGACGATGAGGTCGCAGGCCAGCGCGAGCGAGAAGCCCGCGCCCGCGGCGTGCCCCTCGACGGCCGCGATCACCGGCTTCGGGATCTCGACCAGGCTGTCGATCAAGCGCCGGCCACCGAGCAGCCGCAGCGCACCGCCGACGGCCGTCCGGGTGCCCATCCGGCGGATGTCCCCACCCGAGCAGAACGTGCGGTCGGCCCCGCGGAGCACGATCGCGCGCACGCCCGGCTCGGCCTGGGCGTCGTCCAGGGCCGCGACGAGCTCGTGCTTGGTGGCGTCGTCGAGCGCGTTGCGCACCTCGGGGCGGTTCAGCGTCAGGGTCAGCACGCCGCCGTCCAGCGAGGACAGCAGCGGGCGGGTCCCGGCGGGCGCGCTCACCGGATCGCCAGCGCGTTCGCGGTGGAACCGAGCCCGCCGACGATCGTCAGCGGCGCGGCGGTGAACGCGAAGGTCCACCGGCCGTCGGCCGCGCAGCGCTCCGCGAGGTGGTCGAGGTCGAACAGTTCCCCGAGCGGCATTCCGAGACTCATCAGGACCCTCCTGTGCAGGCTTCCCACGGCGGGGTCGCCGGGTGTCTGTTCCACGGCCGGGTTGTCGGTGACGACGGCGGCGACCCGCGCGTCCCACAGCAGGCGGGCGGTGTCCTCGGTGGCCGCCAGGCCGAGCGAGGCCACGCGGGCGCCGTCGGCGGCGAGCCGCTCCCGGACCCGGGACCCGGCGGCCCGGTACGTCGCGAGCCAGCCGGTGCGCACGCAGAGCACGTCCCCGGCCCGGAGGTGCACGCCCTGGGCGCGCGCGACCGCCCGCAGCTCCTCCGGCGTGATCGTGCCCTCCACCAGCGGATCGGGTGCCTCGGCACCGCGGTGGTGGGCGACGTCGAGGAGCACCCCGCGGGAGACGATCCCGCGCCGCGCCCAGTGGTGGATACCGAGCCGCGGCCTGCCCGGGCCGGGCGGTGCGGTCACGCCGCCGTAGGCACCGGCCCGGCAGCGGTGGTGGCCGAACCCGTCCCACTGGGAGGCGGCCTGCGGGAAGAAGTCGTCGAGCCGGTCGTCGACCACCGGGCCGGATTCGGTGACGACGTGCCGGGCGGCCCGCCTGCCGTACAGCGGCGGGTCGATCACGTCGGAGTCCAGGGCCAGCCCGATCGACTCTCCGGTCTGCGCCGCGTCGAGACCCGCCCGGACGACGGCCGGCGTGAGCAGGTTCAGCGTGCCGAGCTCGTCGTCGGGGCCGAACAACCCCCATGCGTGGCGGGTCCCGCTCTCCGGGAGGACCGGCAGCTCGTCGAACGCCGGCAGCGTGCCGACGGCCCGGGCCGGGGCGGTCACAGGGCGACGTCCCCGTCGAGCAGTCGCCGGGCGATCGTCCGGCGCTGGATCTCCGAGGTCCCGTCCGGGATGCGCAGGGTGCGGGCGAACCGCAGGCCCTCCTCCAGCCGCATCTCGTTGGTCAGGCCCATCGCCCCGTGCACCTGCATCGACCGGTCCATCACCCGGCCGAGCATCTCGGTCGCCGCCGCCTTGGTGATCGACGTTTCCTTGATCGCCTTCTCGCCCGTGGTGACCAGCCATGCGGTCCGTGCGACCAGGGACTTCACGGCGTAGATGTCCATCGCCATCTCCGCGAGGTGGTGCTGGACGGCACCGTGGTCCCCGATCACCGTCCCGAACGCCTTGCGGGTGTTCGCGTACTCGACGGCCCGCTCCAGCGCCCACCGTGCGAGGCCGACGCACATCGAGGACATGCTCAGCCGACCCTTGCTGATCCCGCCCATCGCCAGGCGCAGGCCCCGGCCGACCTCGCCGAGCACGTGGTCGTCGGGAACCTCGACGCCGGTCAGCGAGACCGTGGAGATGTGCGAGCCGAGGTGGCCCATCACCGGGATCTGCGAGGTCACCTCGAACCCGGCGGTGGCCGTGTCGACCAGGAAGCCGGTGATCCCGCCTCCGCGGCCCGCGGCCTGCGCCTGCGGGTCGGTCACGGCGAACACGAACGCCAGGTCGGCGTACGCGGCGTTGGTGATCCACTGCTTCTCGCCGGTGAGCCGCCAGCCGTTCGCCGTGCGCTCGGCGCGAGTGCTGATGCCGGTCGCGTCCGACCCCGCACCGGGCTCGGACAGCGCGAAGCACAGCGTGGCCTCGCCGGAGGCGATCCGGTCGCGGTGCTTCTCCAGCACCTCGGGGCGCAGGTGGGTGAGCAGCGGGCTCAGACCGTTGGTGAACACCGACGGGACGACGACCTCGTGCAGCAGCGGCCGCCGCGGCCCGGTGTGCCGGTTCAGCGTCTCCTGGACGTGCACGAGCGCGATCTCGTCGAGCCCGCCACCGCCGAGCTCCTCGGGGGCGAACAGGGTGTAGAAGCCCGCCTCGGCCGAGGCCATCCGGACCTGGCGCCGCAGGTCGACGACCTCGGGGACCAGCCGGCCGTCCGGGGTGTAGAGGGTGCGCTCGGAGTCGAGCAGGTGCCGGTTGCGCTCCTCGAGCGGCGCCACGAAGCGGTCGACGAAGGTCAGCAGGCCGTCGGCGACGTCCTGGACGTCCTGCGGGACGGCGAAGTCCATGCGGGATCTCCTCCCTGAGGCACGCCACGGGGACACCACCGGGCGTGCGGTGCGTGCGAAGAAGTGTGCGGAACGGGTGCGGCGTCAGCCGCGGGAACGCAGGCCGATGCCGTTGGTCCACATGCGGGTGAGCGTCGCGACGGCCTCGTCCTCGTCGTACGGCTCGCCGAGGGTGAGCGTCGTGTACGCGAAGTTGGACAGCATCGACGTGATGGCCTCGGCAGCGACCTTCGGCACGAGGGTCTCGTCCGCGATGCCCTCGGACTGCATCCGGCGGATGCCGCGCTCGATGCGGTCCCGGAAGGCACGCCGCACCTCGAGGCGGGCCCGCCGGAAGTCCTCGTCGAGCACCGCGACCTGCTGGATGACGCCGGACAGCCGGGCCGTCTTCTGGTAGGTCCGCAGGTACTCGCGGATGGTGTAGGCGATCCGCTCGGCCGGGTCGGCGGAGAAGTCCTCCGGCACCTTCGTCGCCTCGAACTGGCCCTCGGCGACATCCGCGATGATCTCGCGGAACACCTCGTCCTTGGTCTGGAAGTAGGTGTAGAAGGTGCCGTGCGACATCTCGGCGGCCGCGGCGATGTCGGCGATCCGGGTGTCGAGGAAGCCCTTCTCCTCGAACACCTTCCGGGCCGAGCGGACGATGAGTTCGCGGGTGCGCCGGCCCCGGTGGGTCTTGGGCTCGGGGACCGGTTCGGCGGCAGGGGCGACCACGGCGGGTCGCCCTCCCCTACGTGCCACGCGCCCCCCAGTTCCTCGTCGCCGAGCGTCACGGACCGGCGTCGGCCAGTCATACCACAGGCCCGCCTCCGGCCCGGCTCTCCCGGAGGGGACCGCTCCCGCACTCACAGCTGCGGCCGCACCTTCTCGGCGAACAGGCGCATCCCGTTGAGCACCTGCTCCTGCGGCTGGCTGCCGGCGTCGAACCAGCTGAGCAGGCCGCCGATCCCGGTGTGGCCGTGGTAGTCGGCGAGCTCCTCGGCGACCCGCTCCGGCGAGCCCAGGATGATCGCCTTCTTGTCGATGTACTCGCGGTAGGTGAGCTGCTCGATCCCGAGGCCGACCTTGGCCCGGTTGCCGACGATGTCCATGTACCACATGTAGCCCTGCTCGTACTCGCGCTCGGCCTGCTCGGTGGAGTCGGCGACGTGCACGGCCTTGAGCTGGGACGCACGGGCGATGTTCGCGTCGATGGTGTCGAAGGAGTGCCCGGCGTCGCGGGCCTCCTCCCGGTAGACGTCGATGAGGTGCCGGACCTCGTCGCGGCCCGGCAGCTGGCCGAGCACGAAGGAGAACCCACGGCGCGCGGCCGCCCGCAGCGACGCCTCGGTCCGCGACACCATGACGAACACCGGCGGGTGCGGGTCCTGGTAGACCTTCGGGAACAGCTCGACGGACTCGACGACGTCGCCCCGGCCGGGGACCTGGTAGTGCCGTCCGTGGTGGGTGACGCGCCCGGTCGTCCAGGCCTGCATGACGATCTCGAAGATCTCCTCGTAGCGCTCGTCGCGCTCGTCCATCGGGATGCCGTAGGCCTGGAACTCCAGCGGGTCGTAGGCCTTGCCGATGCCCCAGTTGATCCGGCCCCGGCTGAGCTGGTCGAGGTAGGCGAAGTCCTCGGCGAGCCGAAGCGGGTGGTGCATCGGCAGCCGGGTCACCCCGGACCCCAGCCGGATCCGCGACGTCGTGGAGGCGGCCGCCGCGAGCATGAGCTGGGCAGAGGCGATGATCCCGTAGTTGCGTCCGTTGTGCTCGGCGACCCAGGCCTCCTCGAAGCCCAGCTCGTCGGCGTACCGGATCTGCTCGATTCCCTTGTGGATCGCCTCGGTGTCCGAGCTCCACTCGGGCACGTTGGTCAGCAGGAAGATTCCGAAGTGTGGTGCGGACATCGCTCGCTCCCGGTGTCGGCGGTGACGGGGACGTGACGGTGCCGGCGGCGATGCGCCCGGCCGGCTGTGGACACAGAGAACCTTGACTTGATATCAAAGTCAAGTCAGTGTTCCCGTTCACAACGGGCGCCACCGCGGTTCCGCGGCGCCCCGGACACGGCATTCCTGCCCCTGGCACCCGCTCCAACGGAGGAGACCCGCCATGGCCCGGCTCCAGCCCCGGCGCGCCGCTGCGGCGAGCGTCATCGGAACGACGATCGAGTACTACGACTTCTTCATCTACGCGACGGCGGCCGCCATCGTGTTCAAGAAGGTGTTCTTCCCCGCGCTCGGCGGCCTCGCCGGGACCCTCGTCGCCCTGTCGACCTTCGCGGTCGGCTTCGTGGTCCGCCCGCTCGGCGGCGTGGTGTTCGGACACCTCGGGGACCGGATGGGCCGCAAACCCGTGCTGGTCCTCACCCTGGTGCTGATGGGGGGCGCCACGCTGCTCATCGGTTTGCTGCCCGACTACACCGCGATCGGGGTGGCGGCGCCGGTGCTGCTGATCCTGCTCCGCGTCGTCCAGGGCTTCGCCATGGGCGGCGAGCTGGGCGGTGCGGTGCTCATGACGATGGAACACGCCCCCGAGCAGCGCCGCGGGTTCTTCGGCAGCTTCGTGCAGGTCGGCGGCCCGCTCGGTCTGGTGCTCGCCACCGCCGCCTTCCTGCCGGTCGCGGCCCTGCCCGAGGAGGCGTTCCTGGCGTGGGGCTGGCGGATCCCGTTCCTGGTGTCCGTCGTGCTGATCGTGACCGGGTACGCGCTGCGCCGCTCGGTGGACGAGAGCCCGGCCTTCGAACAGGAGGTCCGCGGGCGCGCCGACCGGTCCCCCGCGCTGACGATCCTGCGCCGGCATCCGGTGGAGACCCTGCTCGTGGCCGGATCGACGATCAGCGGCGGCGTCGCGTTCTACATGATGTCGGTGTTCGGGCTGTCCTACGGCACCGCGCAGCTCGGGCTGCCGCGGTCGACCATGCTCGTGGTGGTGATGACCGCGATGATCGCCTGCTGCGTGCTGGTGGTGATCACCGGGAGCCTGTCCGACCGCACCGGGCGGCCGGTGATGATGGTGATCGCATCCGTCGGCAAGATCGCGCTCTCGCTGCCGTTCCTGTGGTTCCTGCAGACCGGCGAGCCGGGGTGGATGCTCCTCGGCTACCTCCTGCTCACCGCCACGCACTCGGCGGGGCAGGGCGTGTCCGGGGTGTTCTTCGCCGAGACGTTCCCGGCCGCCGTCCGGTACTCCGGGCTGTCCATCGGCTACACCGTCGGGATGATCGCCGGCAGTGCGGTCGCGCCGATGATCGCCGCCGCGCTCGAGGCCTCGGCCGGCCTGCCGGCCGTCGGCGTCTACATGGTCGCCACCGGGGTGCTGACCCTCGGCTGCGTGCTCGGCCTGATCCGGATCGGGCGTCGCAACCGGGATCGGGTGTCCCTCGCACCCGCCACCACCTGACCACCGGGAGGACACCGATGACCACCACCCCGACCTCGCAGACCTCGGTCCGGGAGCTCGCCGAGCAGTGCTGGCAGGGAACGGCCGACCTCGAGCGTGACCTCCACCCGGTGCACACCCGGTTCGCCGACGCCGAGGAGATCGACGACGGACTGCTGCTGTTCACCGGCACGGCCAGCGCGAACGCCCTGGATACCGGGGACGGCCTCGTCCTGCTCGACACCGGCGGCGCCCCGGAGGCCGACGACCTGTTCGCCCAGGTACGACGCTGGCGCTCGGCACCGCTGGCCGCCGCCGTCTTCTCCCACCACCACATCGACCACGTCGGCGGGACCGGCCCGTTCGAACGCGAGGCCGAGGAACGCGGCGTCGCCGGCCCGGTCGTCTACGGCCACGCGGTGATGGCCGAGCACTTCGACCGCTACCTGCGGACCCTGGACCTCAACGCCCGCCTCAACCGGCGCCAGTTCGGGTTCGCCCGCAACTTCACGTGGCCGCAGAGCTTCCGCTACCCGGATCACACCTACACCGACCGGTTCACGTTCCGCCGCGGTGAGCTCACCTTCGAGCTGCACCACGCGCGGGGCGAGACCGAGGACCACACCTGGACCTGGATCCCGGAGCGCCGCATCCTGCACCCGGGCGACCTCTTCATCTGGGGCGTGCCGAACGCCGGCAACCCGCAGAAGGTGCAGCGCTACGCCGGTGAGTGGGCCGCGGCGCTGCGCGAGATGGCGGCACTCGGCGCCGAGCTGCTCCTGGCCGGGCACGGGCTGCCGATCTTCGGCGCGGACCGGATCCGGCAGGCGCTCACCGACACCGCCGACCTCCTCGACAGCCTCGTGCAGCAGACCCTCGACCTGATGAACCAGGGGCTGCCGCTCGACACGGTGATCCACGAGGTCACCCCGCCCGCCCACCTCCTCGAACGCCCCTATCTCCGGCCCGTCTACGACCACCCGCAGTTCCTCGTCCGCAACATATGGCGCCGCTTCGGCGGGTGGTACGACGGCGAGCCGGACAACCTGCTCCCCGCCCCGCGCGCACAGCAGGCACGGGAGTGGGTGGCCCTGGCCGGCGGGGTCACCGCCGTCCTGGAGCGGGCGCGCGCCCTCGCCGACGCCGGCGAGCTGGCGCTGGCCTGCCATCTCGTCGAGCACGCCGTCGTCGCGTCCGGCGGTGCCCCGGAGGCCCACCGCCTGCGGGCCGAGGTCTACGCGGCGCGGGCGGCCGAGCAGACGTCGTCGATGGCACGCAACATCCTCGACCACGCCGCGGTGTCGAGCAGCCGCGGTGTGCGCGACCTCGCGAGCTCGCCGGACGAGGTCCCGGTCTCGTGGGAGGAGGCCCGCAGGACCTCCTGACGCCCCCCGAACCACGGATCACCTGGAGCGCACATGGAAACCGCCGTACCCACCGTCACCGGCCCGGTCGCCCCCGACCGGCTCGGCCGCACGCTCATGCACGAGCACGTGTTCGTGCTCAACGCCGAGCTGGAACGCAACGACCCGTCGTCGTTCGACGCCGCCGCCCGCATCCCGGACGCCGTCGCCAAGCTCACCGAGCTCCGCGAGGCCGGGTTCGCCACGATCGTCGACCTCACCGTGTTCGGCCTCGGCCGCGATGTCGCCCGGGTCGCCGAGGTCGCCGCGGGGGCCGGGATCAACGTCGTCGCCGCCACCGGCTGGTACACGTTCACCGACCTGCCGAACTGGGTCGCCTTCCGCGGGCCCGGCACCATGCAGGGCGGCGACGACCCGCTGGAGACGCACTTCGTCCGCGACATCGAGCACGGCATCGGCGAGACCGGCATCCGGGCCGGCGTCCTGAAGTGCGCCACCGACAAGCCCGGCGTCACCCCGGGGGTCGAGCGGGTGCTCCGCGCCGTCGCCGCGGCGCACCGGCGGACGGGCGTCCCGATCTCCACCCACGCCGACGCCGCCACCCGGCGCGGGCTGGAACAGCAGAAGATCTTCGCCGAGGAGGGGGTCGACCTCTCCCGGGTCGTGATCGGGCACAGCGGTGACAGCACCGACCTCGACTACCTGCGCGCGCTCGCCGACCAGGGGTCGACGCTCGGCATGGACCGGTTCGGCCTGGAGTCGCTCGGTGGCTTCACCGACCGGGTCGAGACCGTGGCCCGGATGTGCGAGCTCGGCTACGCCGACCGCATGGTGCTCTCGCACGACGCGTCGTGCTTCAGCCACAACTTCGACCCCGACTTCAAGGCCCGCCGGCTCCCGGACTGGCGCTACACGCACATCCCGCAGGACGTGCTGCCGGCGCTGCGCGAGCGCGGGGTGACCGACGCCCAGCTGACCGCGATGCTCGTGGACACCCCGCGTCGCATCCTCGCCGGGCGGCCCTCGTGACCGCGCCCGGCGCCGTCGACGCACCCGGGACCGTCGCCGACCGCATCGCGATCACCGACGTCCTGCTGTGCTACGCCCACGCGGTCGACCGGCAGGACCTCGATCTCGCCCGGTCCTGTTACCACCCCGACGCCGTCGACGACCACGGTCGCTACTCCGGCGGGGTCGACGGGCTCATCGAGTTCTTCGCCGCGCTCGGCTCGACGTTGCGCCGCACGTTCCACCAGATGGGTCCACCGTGGATCCGGTTCACCGGGCCCGGCACCGCGCTGGCCGAGACCTACTGCCTCTACCGGCGCGAGACCCACGACAGCGCGCCGGAGGACGCGGTCCTGCAGGGCCTGCGCTACCTCGACCGGCTCGAGCGGAGGGACGGCCGATGGGCGATCGCCGAGCGCACCGTCGTCCTGGACTGGGAGCAGTCCGGGGCGCGTGCCCCCGCGGTTCCCGCCGGCCCCACCTGGAAGCGGGGCGCGCTCGGTGACGCCGATCCGTCGGCGCCCTTCCTCCGCTCCGGCTGACCCGCACCACCGTCCCGCACGACCGGTCCCCTCCGGGGCGACCGGTACCGTCACTCTCCCCCAGGAGCTCGTCATGTCCGTCCTCCAGCCGCGGCGTGCCGCCGCGGCGTCGCTCATCGGTACCACGATCGAGTACTACGACTTCTTCATCTACGCCACGGCCGCCGCCCTGGTCTTCAACAAGGTCTTCTTCCCCTCGTTCGACGGCCTCGCCGGGACGTTGATCTCGCTGTCCACGTTCGCGATCGCGTTCGTCGTCCGGCCGATCGGCGGGATCGTGATCGGGCATCTCGGCGACAAGCTGGGCCGGCGGCCGATGCTGGTCTTCACCCTCGTCTCGATGGGTGCGGCCACGCTGCTGATCGGCCTGCTTCCCGGGTACGCCTCGATCGGGATCGCCGCACCGATCCTGCTCGTGCTGCTGCGGATCGTGCAGGGCTTCGCGCTCGGCGGCGAGTTCGGCGGCGCCGTCGTCCTGACGATGGAGCACAGCGACGCGCGCCGGCGCGGCTTCTTCGGCAGCTGGGTGCAGACCGGGGGCCCGCTCGGGCTGGTGCTGGCGAACCTCGTCTTCCTGCCGATCGCGACGCTCCCGCAGGAGGAGTTCCTGACCTGGGGGTGGCGGATCCCGTTCCTGCTCAGCGTCGTGCTGATCGTCGTCGGCTACGTGCTGCGCCGCACGATCCACGAGAGCCCGGCCTTCACCGAGGTCAAGCGCACCGGCGCGGTCGACCGCGCACCGCTGCTGACCGTCCTGCGCCAGTACCCCGCCCGGACCCTGCTGGTGGCCGGCGCCACGCTCGGCGGGGGCGTCACCTTCTACATGATGGCCGTGTTCGGCCTGTCCTACAGCACGTCCACCCTGCAGATGCCACGGAGCACGATCCTGCTGATCGTGCTCGTGACGATGGTCGTCGACTGCCTGATGATCATCGGGTTCGGGCGGCTGTCCGACCGGGTCGGCCGCGGCCCGGTGTACGCCGGTGGTGTCGCCGGGATGCTCGTGCTCGCGTTCCCGTGGCTGTGGCTGCTCGGGACCGGCGAGCCGTGGATCGTCCTGCTCGGATACCTGATGATGGCCGTCCCGCACGCCGCGACCCAGGGTGTCGCCGGCGTGTACCTGGCGGAGGTGTACGGGGCGACCGTCCGGTACTCGGGGCTGTCGCTGGGCTACACGATCGGGATGATCGCGGGGAGCGCCGTCGCGCCGATGATCGCCGCGAGCCTGGTGGCCGCGGCGGGCATCGCGGCTCTGGGTGTCTACATGATCGCGATGGGGGTGCTCTCCCTGGTGTCGGCGCTCGTCCTCAACCGGGGTGCGCGGCGCGGACGCCGGACGGCCGGCCCGGCGGAGGGTGACCCGGCCGGTCCGGGCGGCACCGGCGGGAGCACCGGGTCCCCGGAGCCGGCCCGGTCCTGACCGGGCACGGCCCGGCCCACCGGTGGTCGCACCGGGCGCCGCCCCGTCACGGCGGCGTCGCCCGGTGCGGCGCGGCCTGCCCGACCATCGTCTCGAAGTCGGCGAGCATGTCCCCGACGACCTCACCGGTCCGGCGGCCGTGCACGAGCTGGCAGCCCACGACCAGCGCGTGACCGAGGGTGGCCAGCCGCCGGGCGGTCGCCGCGTCGGCGCACACGTCGAGCAGGAGCCCGTGCAGCGCGTGGAACCACCCGGAGTCGACGCGCTGCGCGGCGGCGGCCACCTCCGGGCGGGCGACCGCCCAGACCCGGACGGCCGCGTCGACGCTGTGCGGCAGCGCGAGCACGGCGGCGCGGTACCGGGCCAGGCCGGCCTGCGGGGGTCCGCCGGGGGTCCCCGTGACCGCACGCTGGTGGTCGAGATGGCGACGCTCCCAGTGCTGCACGAGCCGTTCCCGGTAGCAGTCCCACCCGGAGAAGTGGTGGTAGAACGAGCCGCTCGTGGTCCCCAGCCGCCGGCACAGCGCCGTGATCGTCGTGCCGGCCGGCCCGTGCTCGGCGAGCAGGTCGAGCCCCGCGTCGAGGTACTGCCGCGGGGTGGCGGGGAGCCGCCCGGCCCGGCCCGAGATCGCCGGGCCGCGGCCGGCCCCGCCCGGTCCCCCGTCAGGACGCACCCGCGAACTCCAGGGCCTCGTCCCAGGTCGCGCTGCGGGCGATGAGCTTGCGGTACTTCATCACCTGCGACGGCCGGTCGATGCAGAGGCAGCCGGTGATCCGGTCACCCCGCCGGTAGAGGGCCAGGAACCGGTCGTCGCCCAGCTCCTCGGACACCACCCGGATCTCGTCGGCCCGCGGGACCCCGACGAACTGGATGCGGCTGCCGTACCAGTCCGACCAGAAGTACGGGACCCCGGTCACGGCCGCCGCCGCGTCCGGCGCGAGCGCGTTGCGGGCGGCCAGGGTGCCCTGCTCCTGGGCGTTGGTCCAGTGCTCCAGGCGCAGCACGTCGTCGTCGAACAGCGGGTGCGGGAAGTGCGCGACGTCCCCGGCCGCGTAGACGCCCGGGACGCCGGTGGACAGGGTGGCGTCGCAGACCACCCCGCCGTCCCGCTCGTGCAGGCGGACCCCGGTCCCCGCCAGCCAGCCCGTGTTCGGGGCGACGCCGGTCCCGACCACGACCAGATCGGCCGGGACGACGTCGCCGTCGTCGAGCCGGACACCGGTCACCCGGCCGCCGTCCTGCTCCAGCCCGCTCACCCGGACCCCGCACCGCAGGTCGGCCCCGTTCCGGCGGTGCAGCTCGGCACAGGCGCGTCCGACGTCCTCCCCCACCGACCGCACCAGCGGGACCGGCAGCGCCTCCAGCACCGTCACCGGCAGGCCCCGCTTCCGGGCCCCCGAGGCCACCTCGGACCCGATGAACCCGGCGCCGACGACGACGGTGCGCGCGCCCGCGTCCAGCGCGGCCCGGACCGCGCGGGCGTCGTCGAGGGTGCGCAACGTGTGCACGCCGGTGACCCCGTCGGCGTCCGGCAGGGTGCGGGCGGTGGCACCGGTCGCGATCACCAGCCGGGTGTAGTCCAGTTCGGACTCGCCGTCCGGTCCCTGCAGCGCGACCACCCCGCGGCGCTCGTCCAGCCCGGTGGCCCGGGTGCCGCACCGCAGGTCGATCCCCAGCTCGTCGCGGAGCTCGGCCTCGGACCGGAAGACCGGGTCGGCCGGCTCGTCGCCGGGCTCCAGATGCTCCTTCGACAGCGGGGGGCGGTCGTAGGGCAGGTGGGGCTCGGCCCCGACCAGGGTCAACGGCCCGTCGAAGCCCTGCCGGCGTGCGGCCTGTGCCGCGCGCAGCCCGGCCAGCGAGGCCCCCACGACGACGAAGCGATCCGCCGCGCTCATGACGCGACCGCCCGGGCGGGGACGGACGGGACCGGCACGGTGATGGCGGCCGGGGCACCGTCCGGGACCGCCGGGTGCCGCGGCGGCACCGGCGGAACGCGGCGGTAGGGCGCACCGGGCGCGGGGCGCGGGTCGGGCTCGCCCCGGTTCGGCCACATCGCCAGCGCCCGTTCGGCCTGCGCGGTGATGGTCAGCGACGGGTTGACACCGAGGTTCGCCGAGATCGCCGAGCCGTCGACGACGTGCAGGCCGGGATGCCCGAACACCCGGTGGTACGGGTCGACGACGCCCTGCCCGGGGTCGGCGCCGATGGCGCAACCGCCGATGAAGTGGGCGGTCATCGGGACGTTGAGGATCTCCCCGATCGAGCCGCCCGCGATGCCACCGATCCTCGCGGCGACCCGGCGGGCCGCCTCGTTGCCCGCCCGGATCCAGGTCGGGTTCGGCTCGCCGTGCCCGCGCCCGGAGGTCAGGCGGAACCGCCCGAACCGCCTGCGCCCGGACACCGTGATCGAGTTGTCCAGGCTCTGCATCACCAGCAGGATGATCGACCGCTCGGACCAGCGGCGGACCGAGAGCCAGCCGAGGTTGCGGGGCCGGCGGATCATCGTCGCGAGCCAGGTCGTCCAGCGCGGGCGGGGCCCGCCGCCGTCGGTCAGCGCGGTGAGCAGCATCCCCATCAGGTTGCTGCCGCGCCCGTACCGGACCGGCTCGACGTGGGTGTGGTCGTCCGGGTGGAACGACGAGGTGATGGCGACGCCGTCGGTGTAGTCGACCTCGGGGTCGGGCCCCTTCGCGCAGAGGATCGACTCCGAGTTCGTGCGGGTCAGCACGCCGAGCCGCGGCGACAGGTGCGGCAGGTCACCGCTGTCGCGCATGGCGTGCAGCAGCTTCTGGGTGTTGTAGGTGCCCGCGGCGAGGACGACCTGGTCGGCGGTGACCGTCCACCGGTGGCGCGCGCGGCGCGGTGACCGTCCGGTGGCCGTCGTCTCGACGGTGTAGCCGCCACCCGGGCGCGGCCGGACGGCCTGCACCGTGGTGAGCGGGTGCACGGTCGCGCCGGCCTGCTCGGCGAGGTAGAGGTAGTTGCGGTCGAGGGTGTTCTTGGCGCCCACCCGGCACCCGGTCATGCACGATCCGCAGGCGGTGCAGGTGTGCCGCGGCGGGCCGGCACCACCGAAGTACGGGTCCGGGACCGCGGCCCCCGGGGCGTCGCCGGGGGCGCCGAACAGCACGCCGACCCGGGTGCGGTGGTACGTGTCGCCGACGCCCATCTCCTCGGCGACCGCGCGGATGACCCCGTCGGCCCGGGACTCCCGCGGGTTCTCGGTGACGCCGAGCATCCGTTCGGCCCGGTCGTAGTGCTCCGCGAGCTCGTCGCCCCAGTCGGTCAGGTGCGCCCACTGCGGGTCGGCGTAGAACGCCGCGGGCGGGCGGTACAGCGTGTTGGCGTAGTTCAGCGATCCGCCGCCGACGCCCGCCCCGGCGAGGATGACGACGTCCCGCAGCAGGTGGATCCGCTGCACGCCGAAGCAGCCGAGCCGCGGGGCCCACAGGAAGCTCCGCACGTCCCAGGACGTCCGGGGCAGCGTCTCGGCGCTGAACCGCCGGCCCGCCTCCAGCACCCCGACCCGGTAGCCCTTCTCGGTCAGCCGGAGCGCGGCCACGCTGCCGCCGAAGCCGGACCCGACCACGACGACGTCGTAGTGGGCCGGCGGTGCCGCGGTCACCGGTCGTCCTCGACGATCGAGAGCGCCTCGGTCGGGCAGGCGTCGCAGGCCGCACGGGCCACCTCGTACTGGTCCTCGGGCGGGCGGTCGTCCAGGACCCGCAGGGAGCCGTCGTCCTGGACCTCGAACAGATCGGGGGCCTCGGCCTCGCACATGCCGAGGCCGGAGCACTTGGACTCGTCGAGCACGATCCGCATGGCGGGTGTCCTCCTCGTGGTGGTGGGAGTCAGTTCGGGAACGGGCGGCAGGCCATCCGCTTGACGACGTGGAAGAAGCTGCCCGGGGACAGCTCGGGCTCCTCGGCGACGATGTCCGGGCAGCGGGTCAGCAGCTCCACGAACAACGCGCGCAGCTGGAACCGGGCGAGCTGGTTGCCGAGGCAGTGGTGGATGCCGCCGCCCCCGAACGACACGTGCGGGTTCGGGTGCCGGGACAGGTCGAGCTCGTGCGGCCGCTCGATGGCCTGCTCGTCCCGGTTGGCCGAGCTGTAGAACATGATCAGCTTGTCGCCGGCGGTGATCGGGACGCCGTCCAGCTCGGTGTCGTGGGCCGCCGTCCGGCGGAACGTCATGATCGGCGTCGCCCAGCGGACGATCTCCTCGACGGCGGTGGTGACCCGGCCCTCGAGGTCCTCGGCGAGCCAGGCCCGCTGCTCCGGATGCGTGGTGAGGGCCCGCACGCCGTGCGCCAGCGACTGCCGGGTGGTGTCGTTCCCGGCGATCGTCAGCAGCACGAAGAACGACCCGATCTCGTGGTCGGTGAGCCGCTCACCGTCCACCTCGGCCTGGGCGAGCGCGGTGAACAGGTCGTCCTGCGGGTTCTCCCGGCGCTCGGCGACGATCCGCGCGGACAGCTCGTGCATGTAGACGAGCGCCTGCAGCATCGTCCCGAGCTTCTGCTCGCGGTCGGCGCCGCTGACGTCGTCGTCGCCCCAGGACATCAGCAACGTCATCTGCTGCGACGTCTTCTCCCGCTCGCCCTCCGGGACGCCCATCATGTCGTTGAAGTTGTGCATCGGCAGCAGCGCGCCGCACTCGGCGACCCAGTCCACCCGGCCGTCGGGTGCCGACCGGGCCTTCTCCACCAGGTTGTCGACGACCCGCCGGGCGTTGCCCTTGATCCGGTCCTCGATCCGGCGCACCTGTTTCGGCGTGAACGCGGCCGAGACCAGGCGGCGCAGCTTCGTGTGCCGGGGCGGGTCCATCGCGATGATCGACTGGGCCGCCTCGAGCATCTCGACCGGCATGTTGTCGCCGACGATGCCCGGGCCGGACAGGAAGTCGGCGTTGCGCTTGGTGACCTCGGTGAGGTGCCGGTGCGTGGTGATCGCCCAGTAGCCGTGGTCGTCCTCGACCGGCAGGAGGTTGTCCTCCAGCGGGGGCTGCCAGCTGATCGGGCTGCCCGCCCGCAGCCGCGCGAAGGTCCGCTCCCGCTCGTCGGCGGTGGTGGACCAGAACTCCTTGCCGGAGATGTCGATCTCACAGTAGGGCCGGTCCGGGTTGCCGCTGGCCTGCTGCGTCAGGCCCGTTCCCTGCCCGCTGAACTTCTCGGTGTCCGTCATTCGCCGTGCCTCCTTGCTCCGAGCGCCTGACGTGGAGTGCACAGATGGTGCCAGAGATTGCAGAGCCTGCACAAGTTTTGAGTTTTGTGCAGCTGTGTCCCGCGGTACCTGCTCTGTGAGCACCTTGCGCGATCTGCCTGTCCCGTCCGAGACTGGGCGGCATGACGGCCACGT
The DNA here is from genome assembly GCF_014267175.1 of Pseudonocardia sp. C8. NCBI lineage: Bacteria > Bacillati > Actinomycetota > Actinomycetes > Pseudonocardiales > Pseudonocardiaceae > Pseudonocardia > Pseudonocardia sp. C8. Next base: position 1,676,521 of record NZ_JACMTR010000002.1, on the reverse strand, counting down.
TCGGCGAGCGGGTCCGCGCCCAGCTCCGCGAGGAGCTGATCGACGCGGCGGCCGGCATGGTCGTCGACGGGGGCTGGCAGCAGCTGCGGATGCAGGCGATCGCCGAGCGGGTCGGGGTCAGCAGGCGGACCGTGTACAACGAGTTCGGCACCAAGGCTCGGCTCGCCGAGGCACTGATCATGCGCGTCACCGAGCGGTTCCTCGACGACGTGCACGCCGTCCTCGTCGCGACCCCCGACCTGACCACCAGCTGGCACGACGCCGTCCACTGCGCCCTGCGCGCCGCCGACGAGGACCCGCTGCTGGGCACGGTCCTGGCCGGCGTCGACAGCGCCGAGTTCCTCCCGCTGCTCACCAGCGAGGGCGGCGCGGTCATCGAACGCGCGACCCACCGGCTCACCCGGGCGGCCCGCGAGCGGTGGCCGGACCTGCCCGAGCGGCCGACCCGGCTCGCCGCCGAGGCCACGGTCCGGTTGACGCTCAGCCACATCGTCCGCCCGGGAGCAGGCATCGAGCGGGCGGCCACCGACATCGCCGAGCTGGCGACCGGCTACCTGAGGTCCGCCGACCCCGGGGCGTGACCCCTCCCGCCCGGCCGGCGGGGCGTGCGGCGCGGGGTTTCACCGGGCCGGACGCGGGAAGCCACCGGCGCATGACCCCACCGCTGCCGCCCCGGTCGTCGTCGCTGTGGCTCGACGACGGCGCCGCCCCCACCTACCCGCGGCTGGAGCAGGACCTCGACGTCGACGTCACCGTCGTCGGGGCCGGCATCACGGGCCTGTCCACCGCGGTGATGCTCACGCGAGCCGGCTGCACGGTCGCCGTGCTGGAGGCCCGGCACCTCGCCGCCACCACCTCGGGCCGCACCACCGCGAAGATCTCGCTGCTGCAGGGGACCCGTGCGGCGGACGTCGCCCGCTCCGCGGGCCGCGCCGCCGTGGACGACCACCTCGCGGCGCACGCGGCCGGCATGCGCTGGCTGCTCGATCGGGCCGCCGGGGTGGACTGCGACCTGGAGCGGCGGCCGGCGGTCACCTACAGCACCGGCCCGCGGGACGGGTCCGCGGCGCGCACCGTGCGCCGCGAACGCGAACTGCTCGCCGGGGCCGGGCTGCCGGTGACCGGCGGCACCGACGTCGGCCTGCCCTTCGCGGTGTCCGAGGCGGTCACCCTCCCCGGCCAGTCCCAGTTCGACCCCGTCCCCTACCTGCGCGATCTCGCTGCCGAGGTGCACGGCAGCGGCGGCGCGGTGCACGAGGACACCCGGGTCCGGTCCGTGTCCTGGCGCGCCCCGCACGAGGTGCGGACGCCCGGCGGGCGGGTGCGGTCGCGCTGGGTCGTCGTCGCGACCGGGCTACCGATCCTCGAACGCGGCCTGCACTCGACCCGGATGGAGCCCTCGCGCTCCTACACGCTGGCGCTGCGGTGTGGTGCCGAGCTGCCGGCCGGGATGTACCTCTGCGCCGACTCCCCGACCCGCTCGATCCGCGACGCCGCCGGTGACGGCGAGCGGCTGCTGCTCGTCGGCGGCGACGGGCACCGGGTGGGCACCACCGCGCCGATGCTGCAGCACGAACGCGACCTGGCCGGGTGGGCGTCGCGGCACTGGCCGGTCGAGGCGGTCGTCCACCGCTGGTCGGCGCAGGACTACCGGACCGAGGACGGGCTGCCGTTCCTCGGCCCGATCAGCCCGCTGTCCCCGCAGGTCCTCGTCGGGTTCGGCTTCGCGAAGTGGGGCATGACCGGCGGGACCGCCGCCGCCGTCGCGCTCACCGACCACGTCCTGGGCCGGACGACGCCGTGGGCCTCCCGGATGCGGGCCGACCGGGTTCCACGGCCGCGCGCGCTGCCGACCCTGGCGATGGCCAACGGCCAGGTCACCCGCTACCTGGCCACCGGATGGGCACGGCCGGACCTGCCGCGCGACGGTCTCGCCGACGGTGAGGGCCGGGTGGAGACGACCCGGCGCGGGAAGGTCGCCCGCTGCCGGGTCGGCGGCCGGGCCTACGAGCGCAGCGCCGTGTGCCCGCACCTGGGCGGGATCGTCGAGTGGAACGACGCCGAGCTCAGCTGGGACTGCCCGCTGCACGCGTCCCGGTTCGCCCCGGACGGCACCGTGCTGGAGGGGCCGTCCACCGAGCCGCTCGGCGACCCGCCCGGCCTGGCCGCGGTCGTCCGGCCGCGGGGCTGACGACCGCACTGATATCACCACTTGCCCAGACACGCACGACCGCGCTAGGTTGCATATTGGATACACAAGCTAGCTAGCTGCGGAAACAGTGAGGTTGTGCAGATGGCCAAGTCGCGGGCCCCCCAGATTCCCTTCTCCCTGCGCAAGCAGGACTGGGCCTACCAGGTCATCCGCGACCGCATCCTCACCGGCGAGATGGGGCCCGGGGAGACGATCCGGCAGCAGGAGCTCGCCGACGAACTGACCGTCAGCCGGATTCCGCTACGCCACGCCCTGTCCCGCCTCGCGGCCGACGGCCTGGTCGTCGACCGCCCGCATCAGAGCTGGACGGTCGCCGAGATCTCGGTCGAGGATGCGCGAGACCTCTACCTCGGTCGCGCCGCGCTGGAGGAAGCACTCGCGAGGGCCGCCGCGAACCGCGTCGCCGAGAGCGAGACACCGCTTCCGGGATTGATCGGCATCGAGCACGTCCTGCGCAGTCAGCATGACGCGGCCCGCGACCAGGACCGTCGGGAGCTCATGCGTCTCGACCACGAGTTCCACACCCGCATCTACGAGCTGGCACGGATGCCCGCCTCGCTCTCGGCGCTGCAGCTCCTCCGCACCCGCAGCGATCGGTACGTTTCACTGCATCTCGCCCGGCTCGACCGGGCGCAGGATTCCCTGGCCGAACACGAGCAGATCCTCACCGCCCTCGATGCCGGCGACGCCGACCGCACTGCGGTTCTGACCCGCGATCACGTCCTCGGCGGGTGGTGCAGCCTCGTCGCGTCGCTGGAGGCCGACGAGCCGCCGACCACGTCTGGCTGACCGCCCCACCGCACGTCGCACTCCCACATCCGAGAAAGGACATCCATGCGTTCCCAGCCCGAGGCCGTCGACCGACTCCTGGTCCCCGAGGCGACGAGCTACGTCGGAAAGCCGCTGCGCGCCGCCGAGCGTGAGCTCGAGGAGGCCGAGGGCCCCTCGCAGATCCTCGACGCCACGTACGCCGACACCCACAGGTTCCCCCCGCCGGAGTGGGCCCTGCCCACCTTCGAGCAGGCGGCGTCCGGATCGGGGATGACCTACACCCCCTACCGCGGCGACCATGGCGTGCGTGCGGCCGTCGCACAGAACGTGGCGTCGGTCCTGGGCGTACCCACCACGGAACCCGCCTCGGTCATGCTCACGCCGGGTACCCAGGGCGCGCTGTTCACCGCCCTGGCAGCGATCCTCTCTCCCGGCGACCTCGTCGTCCTCCCCGACCCGGACTACCTGTCCACGGAGCGGATGCTGCGCTACTTCGGCGCAGAGGTCGTGCGCGTGCCGATGGTCTGGCCGACCGAGCCGGGGCCGCTGGGCAACCGAGCTCGTCCAACCCTCGACCTCGACGCACTCGAGAAGGCCGCGGCCCGCAAGCCGAAGCTGATGGTCTTCTCCCACCCGAACAACCCCACCGGCGGGATCTACGGCGAGGAGACCATTTCCGCCATCGCGGAGCTCGCCCAGTGTCACGACTTCACGGTCATCGCCGACGAACTCTACTGCCGGCTGGTCTACGACGGCGAGCCGTTCCACCACCTCGCGGCCCGCCCGGGCATGGCCGAACGCACCGTGACCCTGCTCGGCCCGTCGAAGACCGAGTCGCTGTCCGGCTACCGCCTCGGGATCGCCGTCGCCCCGGCAACCCTGCTCCCGGCCATGGAGGACGTGCAGTCCTGCACCGCACTGCGCGCCCCGTCCTACGCGCAGCACCTGCTCGCGCGCTGGATCGCCGACGACGAGGAGTACCTGGTCGGCCGCATCAAGGAGTACCAGGTGCTGCGCGACTCCACGGCGCAGAAGCTCAACGACAGCGGAGTGTTCTCCGTCGAACCCAGCTTCGGAACGGCCTACCTCTTCCCCAAGGTCCTGGTCGACGCCACCGACCAGGAGCTCGCGCTTGCGCTGAAGTCTCGCGCCGGCGTCGTGGTCAACCCGGGTTACCAGTCGGGGCCCGGCGGAGTGGGCCACATGCGGCTGTGCTTCGCCCAGGACGAGCAGGTCTGGGACCGAGCCCTCGACCGCATCATCGATGTCGTCACCTCGTTCGCCTGAGGATGACAACCGAGCACGAACGAAGGAGGAGGGCTTCGATGACGACCGCGATCGATGTCGTCGCCGACCTGGGTGAGGCCTACGGCGCCTATCGGATGGCAGACGACTCGGCCATGCTGAGGCTGGTCAGCTCGGCGAATCTGGCCTGCGGCTTCCACGCCGGCGACCCGCGCGTTATGGACGCCACGGTGGCCGCGTGTCGCCGCGCTGGCGTATCCGTCGGTGCCCACCCCGGCTTCCCGGACCTGGTCGGGTTCGGCCGACGGGACATGACACTCACCCGCGACGAGATCCGCACCGACGTCCTCTACCAGGTCGGCGCCCTCAGTGCCTTCACCACCGCGCACCGGACCGCCATCGCGCACCTGACCGCACACGGACGGCTGGGCAACCTGGTGGTCACCGAGACCGAGTACGCGCTCGGAGTCGCCGACGCGGTCGAGCAGTTCGACCCGGGTCTGATCATCCTCACCCAGGAAGGCGAGCTCGCGCGCATCGCGCGCGAGCGAGGGCTCGAGGTCGGCATCATCGGAATGGCCGACCGCGCCTACCTCGACGACGGGACGCTCGTGCCCCGCCGGGAAACCGGCGCCGTCATCCACGACGAGGACGTCGTCGCGGCACGGACCGTCCGCATGGTGACCGAGGGACTGGTCGAGTCGATCAACGGTAAGGACCTGCCGGTGACGTGCGACACCGTGCTCGTCCACGGGGACAGCCCCGGTGCCGTCGCACTCGCCACCCGGATCCGGGCCGACCTCGAGGAGGCTGGCGTGCGCATCGCTCCGGTCGGGGAGATCCTCGCGGACCGATCCACCGCCACACCCGCGTAGCACGCCGTTCGTCCACGTACCAGGCAACGCTGCGGGCAGATCGGACGCCGGACGCCTCACGCTCGGCGGGCCCTGTCCTAGCACCCGGACGACTCAGTTCGTCACCAACCTGCGGTGGTCAGGTCAGAGTTGACCCCGCCTCACGGCTGGAGCTGCCATGGAACACACACACGTCCAACAGGACACCCCGGTGGATCGCAGGACACTGCGCCGGGTCACGCTCGGCGCCTCGGCCGGGCTCTTCGTCGAGTTCTTCGACTACGGGATCTACGGGTTCTTTGCCTCGACCATCGCCTTGGTCTTCTTCCCCGCGGACGATCCCGCCGCCGCCCTCATGCTGACGTTCGCCATCTTCGGACTGACGTTCTTCATCCGCCCGCTGGGTGGCGTGGTGTGCGGCTTCATGGGAGACCGCATCGGTCGCCAGCGCACATTGGTGTTCATCATGGCTCTCATCACGGTGTCCACCGCGATGATCGGCCTGCTTCCCTCCTACGCCGCGATCGGGATCGCGGCTCCCATCCTACTGTTGCTGCTCCGTCTGGTGCAGGGTTTCGCGACGGGCGGCGAGTCCGCCGGGGCGATGTCGTTCGTCGCCGAGTACGCACCCACCGGAGAGCGTGGCCGGTTGGTGGCGTGGGCGCAGATGGCCTCGTACCTGTCGCTGTTCGCCGCGACGATGATGGGCACGATCATCGCCGAGACCCTCAGCAGCGACGACCTCGAGGCCTGGGGCTGGCGCATCCCCTTCCTGCTCGCGCTCCCGCTCGGCCTGGTCGGCTTCTACATCCGTAACAAGCTGGACGACACCCCGAAGTTCAGGGAGCTCCGCAAGACGAACACCCGTGCCGGGAACCCCCTGCGCGAGGCGCTCGCGTCCAAGCGCCACCGCCGAGCCGTGCTGTTCGCAATTACCATCCCGATGCTGAACGGTGCGGGCTACTACATCCTGTTCACCTACATGCCGACGTTTCTCAACCGGACCCTTCACTTCACCGTCGGACAGGGACTGATGGTTACCAGCATCTCGCTCGTCGCGGTCATGGTGGCGATCCCGCTGGCCGGTCGGCTCTCCGACCGCATCGGGCGCCGGCCCACGATGATCGGGTCGTCGGTGCTCGTCGGCGGACTGGCTCTGCCCTGCTACGGGCTCATGACCCACGGCTCTGTCCCGCTCGCCGCCCTGGGCGCAGCGCTACTGGCCCTTGCCTACGCCGGTCACACGGGGATCATCCACACCGTTCTCGCGGAGCTGTTCCCGACGCGCGTGCGCTACACCGCATACTCCCTCGGTTACAACGTCGGTACCGCGATCTTCGGCGGCGCCGCGCCCCTGATCGTCACCTATCTCATCGGGGTCAGCGGGAACCCGTCAGTCCCGGCGTACTACGTGCTCTTCTGTGCCGTGGCCACCGGCATCGCGGTCTGGCTGACCCGCGAGACCGCGCACGAGGCCTTGGTCGATGACTGAGCCACACAGATTGCCCATGGCGACCATCGGCGTGTTCGACGCGGGGATCGGGGGACTCCCACTCGCCTCGATCCTGCGTCACAGGGCACCCCAGCACTCGTTGGTCTACCTCGGAGACGCCGCCCGGCGACCATACGGGCCGAGACCGGCCGCAGAGGTCACCCAGTACGTCGCCGAGGCCGAGCAGTTCTTCGCCGACGCCGGCTGCGACGTCTGGGCGGTCGCGTGCAACACCGCGAGCGTCGTCCTCGAAGACCAGCCCGCTCGTCTCATTCCACGGGTCGACATGCTCATGGCCAACAGAGCCGCCGCCGACACTGCGCCGGCCGGGACGATCGGGGTGTTGGCCACCGCCGGCACGGTCGCCAGCGGTGCGGTCGGTCGCGCGATCTCGGACCGCGACGTACGCGAGCTGGCCACCGAGGACCTGCTGCGCCTCGCCGAGATCGACGGCGGGGACGACCCGCGGCGGCTCCAGACCCTGGTGGACGAGGCCGTCGCGATCCTACGCGGCTGGCACTGCACATCGATACTGCTGGCCTGCACCGACTTCACCTGCGTGCTGGACCTCATCACGGCTGCGTCGGACGGCATCGCCGTCATCGACCCCCTTGGCGCCGCTGCCGACCTCGTCCTGGACACCGCGGCGCGCGTCGCCGCCCACGCCGGCCCGGGCCGCGGAGACCGGTTGTACCTCACCGGCCCGCACGAGGTCGACATCCGCCAGTTGGCCCGCGACACCTACGGCCTGGATCTACCGCCGGTGGACTACGCGACGCTCCCGACCGTCGGTGCCGTCTGACCACGCAACAACACCACCACCAGAGGACCGATGAGCACGACCGACCAGCACCCTCCGCCGGGCACCGCGGACCAGCCGCGAGCACATGGTGACTACTCCGTGGCCCGGCTGGGTGGAGGATTGGTGTTCACCGCCGGGATGACGCCACGACGAGGAGCCACCATGGACGGTGTCGGTGTCGTCGGCGCCGACATCGACGTCGACGACGCTGCCCGTCTCGCCGCGCACGCAGCCCATCGAGCGATCGGCGCAGCTCGAGCCGTCGCACAGGATGCCGGGCTCACGGTCGACCAATCAGTTTCGCTGACCGTCTATGTCAGAGCGATCCCGGAGTTCACCTCACACAGCGCCGTCGCCGACGGAGCGAGCGCGGTCCTCTCGCAGATGCTGCACTCGCACGTACCCGCGCGCGCCACCGTCGGTGTGAGCAGCCTGCCGGAAGGCGCACCGGTGGAGGTCACCGCCGTGTTCACGACCGCGCCCGCCACCGCTGCGCTGAACGGAGAGCGAGGCCGATGACCCGAGACGCGGGCTCTCCCCGTTCCCGAGGAGTCCTGGTCACCGGTGCCGCCCGCGGCATCGGACGCGCAATCGCCACCGCGTTCGCCGGCAACGGCGATCGGGTCGCACTTCATTACGCGAGCCGCGACGTCGACGCGGAGAGCACCCGCGCCGGTCTCCGCGGCGACGGCCACACCCTGATCCGCGCGGACCTGTCGGATTCCGGACAGGTCGCACATCTCGTCGACACCGCAGAACACGACCTCGGCGGAATTGACGTGGTGGTCAACAACGCGGCGATCATGCTTCCCAGCTCGATCGACGACTGCTCCTACGACGACTGGCAGCAGGCCTGGCAACAGACCTTCGCCGTCAACGTGTTCGCCGCGGCGAACGTCAGCTACTGCGCCGCCCGGCACATGATCGCCGGTCAGAGGGCAGGACGCATCGTCAACGTCAGCTCGCGCGGTGCCTTTCGCGGTGAGCCCCACCACCCGGCGTACGGAGCCAGCAAGGCTGCTCTCAACGCCCTGGGGCAGTCGCTCGCGCTGGCCCTCGGCAAGCACGGCATCTCGGTCACCACGGTCGCCCCCGGCTTCGTCGAGACCGAGCGCGTTGCCGGTCGCCTCGACGGTCCCGAAGGCAAGGGAATCCGGGACCAGAGCCCGCTGGGACGCGTCGCACAACCGGCCGAGATCGCCTCCGCCGTGCTGTACCTGGCCTCGCCGCACGCCGAATGGACGACCGGCGCAATCCTCGACGTCAACGGCGCCAGCCACCTCCGAACCTGAGCGCCGGGAGTCCCATGAACATCGGCGACGCTCCGGGAGCATTTGCTACGCCGCATGTGGCTGGTGACCAGCGGCGGGCACCCGCGCGTCGCGGCTGCGTCGAGTACCGGTTCCAACCCGACCAGATCGTCCCGGTACCGGAACTCGAGGCACGCCTCGTGCCCGTGATCGCCCTCATTCGGAACGGGTCGCGGCGCGCAGCTGGCCCTTCGTGTGAAACTTGCGGGACAGCTGACGTGCGAACATCGGGTCGTTCCTTGTCCTGATCTCCGTCAGCTCCGAGACCACGGCGTTCACCAGAGCGACTGCAGCGACTGTGGTGTTGAAGAAACTCACGCTGTCGTGCCGGACCATCAGCGGATGGATGCTCGGCCCGATCGGCAGCGGTGCCAACGCACTGTCGGTGACGACGACGCTGGACGCTCCGACCGACTCCGCGTGATTGACGACCTGGATGGTCCGTTCGTCATAGACAGGGAAGGTGAAGGCCCACACCGCGTCGCCGCCCCGGACGAGCTCCAGGTCGTCGACCAGAGTCCCGCCCAGGTCGTCGAGCAGCCTGGTGTCGCGGTGGACCTTGCGCAGATGGAAGTGCGCCAGGTGCGCCAGGCTGAACGACGTGCGGAAGCCGCACACGAGTATGCGGTCCGCCTCCGACAGCGCTCGCACCGCGTGACCGACCGCGCGCAGGTCGAGCTCGGCGATGGACTGACCGAGCACGTCGAGATCGTTGCGTAGCGAGCGCGACGTGGTCCCTTGCACAGGATCGGCAGGGACGTCCTGGTCGTCGTGCATCGTGGCAGAGTGGTCCTCGGAGCGAATGGCCTCCTGCATCGACGGGAACCCGTCGTAGCCGAGTTTGATCGCGAACCGGACGACCGTGGACTCGCTGACTCCCAGCTGCTCGGCGATGCGCAGGGCGGTCAGCGTGCCGGCGTCGCCGGGGCGCGACAGGCAGTACCGCGCGATCTTGCGCTGGCTGCTGCTCAGCAGGTCGAAACGGACGCGGATCCGCTCGGGCAACGAACCTGCGCCAGTCGACACTTCTCACCTCTCAGCCGGACACCGTGGTCGTGTGCCTGCACCGAACAGGCCGCATCGACAAGATAGTTCCCGGCGGCGCCTGGGCGATCCGGGGCAGGTCCCGTTCGCAGACCACTGCGATCACCGGGTAGCCGCCGGTCGGGGGGTGGTTGGCGAGGAAGAGCAGCGGCAGCCCGGAGGGCGGCACCTGCACAGAACCCGGATGGACTCCCTCGGTCGGCAACTGATCGGTACGGGCGTACTCGAGCGCGGGTCCGGTCAGACGTGCCGCGATGCGGTTGACCTCGTTGCTGATCGTCCAACGCGTCGAGGCGAGCCGCGCCCGAGCCGCGCCGGTGAACCAGTCGCTGCGCGGGCCCCACTGGAATCGCACATCCAGCACGGTGTCCGGAGACGCGGTCTCGAGCAACACGTCCCCCGGCTCTGAGGGGACACCGCGCTCCGAGCCGATCGGCAGAACGTCCCCGGCCGCCAGGGCAGGCGGCCCCAGCCCGGACAGCGAGTCCGTCGATCTGCTGCTCAGGACCGGTTCGACGGCTATCCCGCCGGCCACGGCGAGATAGCTGTACAGCCCGAACAGCGGGCGCCCGCACACGACCAGTTCCTCGCCGCGACGGGCGTAGGTCCATGCGTTCCGGTGGACGGGTCGGCCGTGCAAGGTCGCGACGAGCGGGGCTCCGGTCAGCGCGAAAGACACGTCGGCGTGGAACCGGATCGCCACGCCGCCCAGGAGGATCTCGATCGCGGCGGTGCCCGGAGGATTGCCCACCAGGCGGTTCGCCTGCTCGAGAGCGCGGAGGTCCATCGCGCCGGCGCGCGGTACACCGAGGTGGCCGTGTCCGACCCGTCCGGCGTCCTGCACCGTCGCCTGAGGACCGGTACGCACGATCTCGATCATCGGACCTGCTCGAACACCACTCGATCCCCGACCGCGACGGCGTTCGGGGGCTCCGCACGGACGTCCCACAGCGACGGACCCATCCGTGTTCCGATCAAGTTCCATCCTCCCGGTGAGTCGAGCGGATAGATGATCGTGAACTCGTTCGCGATGGCCACGCTGCCCGACGGGACACGCGTGCGCGGGCTGGTCCGGCGAGGAACCCGCACCCGGTCGGGTAGTGGGGCGAAGAACGCCTGACCGGGAGCGAACCCGAAGAACGACACGGTGAACTCCGTACCGGTGTGCGCTTCGATCACCTCCCTTTCCGACAGTCCCGTGAGTTCAGCGACGTCGGACAGGTCGGGACCGTCGTAGCGGACCGGAACGATCACCGTCTTGGACGCGCGGCTCTCCGCTTCGGGAATGGTCGCCGACTCGACGCCCTCCGCCACTTGCCGCACTGCGTCGGGGTCGCCCAGCACGAACACCGTCCGTGCGGCGGGAACCACCTCGGTCAGCTGCGCCCGGACCTCGTGTCGTCGTACCCACGCAGCAACTCGATGGGAATCGATGCCGGCTGCCAACTCGATGAGCAGGCCACGCTCACCGACCTTGCGGACGGTCTCAACGGTTCCACTCATCGGATCACGCCCCTCCTGGGCAGGGCTCGGAGTATCGGAGCCTCGCGCTCGGCGTCTCCGCGAGCGCTGCGGCGCGCCTCGCAGCCGCGATCGAGGGCCGGCGGCGATTCCCCGGCATCAGTCCACGTCATCGTGTCTCCCTGTCCGGCCTCACTCGCGAGCTTGCGTCATATGATGTCCAGATGCAAGCCCTTGCTCTCCGCGCACAGCCAGGGCAAGCGGTTTGAGCGTCGCGACCCCGACGCAGGTGATGCTTCTAACGGGGGCATTGTGTCGACGACAACCCCCGGCGCATCGATCACCGAGACGTCTGTACTTCGACAAGGAATCCGTTTCTTGCATCACATGTAGCAATGATGCAAGATCGAGCCAAGGAGGGCTCACCCCCGGGTCCCACGCACCCCTCACCCGGGGCGCCGCTGCGACGACCACCAGATGTCTCGATCAAGGAGGATTGACGTGCCCGTCGACCGACTCGTCCACGCAGGCCAGGTCTTCGATGGAGAACAGCTCGGCGCAGGTGAGGCGGCAGTGGCGCTCGATGGCCACACCATCGCCGAGGTCGGCGCCGCCCACGAAGTGCTCCAGCGGTGGCCCGGCATCCCCGTCGACCACTATCCGGGAGCGACCCTCAGCCCCGGCTTGATCGACAGCCATGTGCACCTGACGATGCCGGGCGACGGGACCGCGTACGAACCGGCGGTGAACCGTGCTGCCGAAGCCAGATTCGCCCAGGCCGCGGCGAATCTGCGCGCACACGCCGCCGGCGGTGTGACCACCGTGCGCGACCTCGGCTCGCATCCCGACTTCCTCAGCTGGCTTCCGGCCGAGCCCGCCGATCTGCCACGGCTGATCCGCTACGGCATGCCGGTCACGGGGGTCGGTGGCCACATGCATCTCTTCGGTGGCGACGCCGCCGATGCCGAGCAGGCGGCCGCCATCGCCCGCCGCAACATCGCGCTAGGAGCCGAAGGCATCAAGATCGCGGCGACAGGTGGTGGCACCGAAGGCACGATCCCCCACCACGAGACACTGACGGAGGACCAGATCCGCGCCGCGGTGTCGGTCGCACACGAGCACGGACTGCTCGCTACGACCCACGCCCTGTCCAACGAGTCGATTCGCCGGGCGATCGTGTCCGGCAGTGACGGGATCGAGCACATCGCCTTCCTCGGCCCCGACGGCTCGGCAGCTTTCGACGAGAAGCTCGTCGCGCTCGCCGTCGAGCACGGGACCACCTTCGGGTCGACCCTGGGCTGCAACTTCCACTATGTCGAGCTCGCCGAGCAGGGCGAGGTCTCCGACCATGAGGTCGACGAACAGCGCGAACGAACCGACTACTACGTGCACAACGCCGGCCGTTTGAGGGCCCTCGGCGGCCGCATCGCTCCGGCCAGCGATGCCGGCTGGAAGCACACCGCCTTCGGTGACTTCTCGACCGAACTGGGGCTGCTCTCGCTCTCCGGCTACTCCGCGACCGAGATCCTCACTCTCGCCACGAGCGGGAACGCCACGTACCTGCGTATCGACCACGAAGTCGGGTACATCCGCCCAGGCCACCGCGCGGACCTCGCGCTCTTCGACGGCGATCCGACCGAGGACATCCGGGCGACCCGGAACGTCCTGGCGACATACCGGGACGGTCGACGAATCGCCTGACCCACCCGACACCGCGACCGGGTATCCGACGCAACCGCGCTCCCGGAGGACTTCCATGAAGAAGAAGCTCACCGTCGCCGCCGTGCAGATGGACGTCGAGCTCTTCGACGTCCAGAAGAATCTGGAACGGATCGACGCAGCGGTCGGACGGGCCACGGCCGAGGCGAGCCCCGACCTGATCGTGTTTCCCGAGCTGTCCAACATCGGCTACATCAAGGGGCGAGACAAGCACTTCGGCGCGAGGTACATCCAAGCAGCCGAGAAGGTCCCAGGAGAGTTCACCGGGGCGCTCGGTGAACTCGCGAGCTCCAGCGGTGCCTACATCATCGCAGGTATGGCTGAGCTTCATCCCACCGTGCCGGCGACGCTCTACAACACCGCCGTGGTCATCGGCCCGTCGGGCAAGGTCCACGGGGTGCACCGCAAGGCGCACATCCCCGGTTACGAGAAGCACTACTTCGTTCCGTCCAACACCAACGGCGTCATCGAGACCGACATCGGCACCGTGGGCGTCGGTGTCTGCTACGACAACCAGTTCGCCGAGCTCACGCGGACCTACGCCCTGAGGGGCGCTGAGATCCTGGTGATGCTGTGGAACATGCCGAGCTTCTCCAACGACGGCAGCATCCTGCATCACCTGACGTCGGTGCGCGCATTCGAGAATCGCATGTTCGCGGTCTCTTGCAACCGGATCGGCGAGAACAACGACATCCGCTTCTTCGGGCACAGCGCCATCGCGAACCCGCTCGGCGAGACCATCGCCGCGGCCACGACGGAGGACACCATCATCCATGGCGAACTCGACCAGGCGGCCCTGGTCGAGGAGCGCGCGCAGATGACCATTTTCCGCGACCGACGGCCGGACCTCTACTCCGAGCTCGTCAACCCGCTCTGACCACCCTCGTGTGGCGCGGCGTGCTTGAGCACCTCCATGAGCGTCGCGCCGACACCCGACCGGCGCCGTCGATGGACGGCTCGATCGTCGGACGGTCCACGTCCAGCCTGTCCCTGGGCCGTCCTGTCACGACCGCGTGACGCCGCCCCGAACCTCCATCGCATGGCGGACCCGTTCCTGGGCCAGCGCTCGGGCGGCGTTGTGCGGGCGGAGCCCGTCGACCGCCGACTTGGCGGCGACGGTGGCCACGTTGGTGCGGATCTTCTCGGCGGTGGTCGTGAAGATGGCGTCGGTGTCCGGGCGGAAGGCCGAGTAGCGCATGTCCATGCTGTAGGCCGCGGCGATCGTTCCCCCGGCGTTGGCGATGAAGTCCGGGACCACCGGGACCCCGCGCTCGTACAGGAGGTTCAGTGCGTCCGGGGTGATCGGGAGGTTGGCGCCCTCGACGATGATCGAGGCCTTGAGCTCGTCGACCAGCCCGGTGTCGATAACGTCCTGGGTCGCGGACGGGACGAGGACGTCGGTGTCGCACACGAGCTCGGTGCCGAGCGGTTGCACGGCGGCGTCATAGTGGTCGACGCAGGCGTCGCCGTACTCCTCGCGGAGTTTCAGCAGCGCGGCGATGTCGAGACCGTCCGGGTCGACCAGGGCGCCCTTGGCCGTGGATGCGGCCACGATCAGGGCGCCCATCCCGGCAAGGCGTCGGGCGGTGGCTGCGCCGACCGCGCCGAGGCCCTGGACGCTGACCCGGGTGCCCGCGACCTGCCTGCCTTCGACGTCGAGGATCGTGGCGACCGCTTCGGCGACGCCGTGACCGGTTACACCGAGTTCGTCGTAGGGCATTCCACCGAGCACCGCCGGGGCACCGACGCTGGCACCCCGGTCGCCGAGCTCGTCCTGGATCAGGGCCGCGTCGTTCTCGGTCAGCCCCATGTCCAGGCCGAACACGTACTCGCGGGGCACCTCGTTGGCGAGCTTGCGTGCAAAGGCCCGGATGACCCGTTCGCGGTCTACGCCTGCCGGGTCACCGAGAATGCCTGCCTTCGCACCGCCGAACAACAGGTCGGTGGCGGCCCACTTCCAGGTCATCACCCGCGCGAGCCGGGCGACCTCTCCCACCTGCAGGGTGGACGACATGCGGGTGCCGCCCTTGCCCATGCCGCGCGCGGTGTTGTCGATGACCAGGACTCCCTTCATCCCGGTCTTGGCGTCCGAGACGACGACGATCCGCTCGGGTCCCCATTCGTCGATGGAGGGGAACAGGTCGGGCATCATGGGTGGTACCTCCGTGAACCAGAAATCGGTGACAGATGCTCGGCGAGCGGAATCGCCCGCTCGAAACGCTAATTGGGCAGTTCGGCTGCCCGGGTCTCGCCCAGGCTCAGCGCGGCAATTCCCGTGCCGAGTGCGGTCAGGACCATGTAGACAGCCGGGATCAGCGAGCTCCCGGTGAGACCGATGAGGTAGATCATGAGGAACGGGGCCGCGCCGCCGAAGACAGCGGTCGAGAAATTGTAGCCAACCGAATAGGCGGTGACCCGGACGCTGGTCGGGAACAGCTCGGCCAATGCGGCGTGGATCGTACCGGTGTAGAAGGCGAACGCGGCGGCGATCATCGTCAGCCCGAGGACCATCGACAAGCCCCCCTGGCGCAGCAGGAGGAACCCCGGGACCGCCGTCAACGCCACGGCGAGAGAGGCGCCGATGATGACCGGTCGCCGTCCGATCCGGTCGGCCAGCACGGCGCCGAACGGGATGAGCACGAGCAGGACCGCGACCGCTGTCCCCGTCGCTGCGAATGCCTGCCCCTGGGAATGACCGAGCTCGGTCTTGAGGTAGGTCGGCATGTAGGTCAGCAGGGCGTAGTAGCCGGAGCTGTTCAGCAGGGAGAGAGCCCCGCACCGCATGATCGCCCTGCGCACGGCGGGCACCGCGAGCGAGGCGCGTAGCGGCTGGCGCTGCTCGGCCGACGCCGCCTTCAGGGCCGCGAGGAAGGCCGGGGACTCGTCGAGACGACGGCGAAGATAGATACCGATCAACGCCAGCGGCAGGGCGAGCAGGAACGGGATCCGCCAGCCCCAGGCCAGGAGTTGTTCCTCGCTGAGGGCCACGGTCAGGCCCAGGCCGGCAAGGTTTCCGGCGAGCAGGGCGAGGAACGAGCCGGTCTGGCCCCAGCACATGTAGAACGCCCGCTTCCCGAGCGGCGCGTGCTCGGCGACGAACGACATCGCGCTCACGATCTCGCCACCGGCCGAGACGCCCTGCATCAACCGGAACAACACCAGCAGGATCGGGGCCGCGATCCCGATGGTTGCCAGCCCGGGGAGCAGCCCGATGAGCACGGTGGCCGCCGAGATCAACATCAGCACCCCGACGAGCACCTTCTGCCGACCGAACCGGTCCGCGAGGTACCCGCAGAGGACACCGCCGAACGGTCGCGCAACGAAGGGAACGGCGAAGACGGCGAAGGTCGACAGCAGGGCCGTGGTCGGATCCTGCGAGGCGAAGAACGTGGCGGCGATGGGGACGGCGAGGAAGCCGTAGATCCCGTAGTCGTACCATTCGACGAACTGGCCGACGGCGGCACCGGCGGCCACTCGCCGTGGGCTGCTTCCGGCGTGGTGGTCATGGCGCACGGTGTGATCTGCCTGGGTCATGGGCACCTCGTTGTGACCGACTGCCCCTGCGTGGGGCGGCCTATTTGGGAAGGTTGTCTGTACGGATCTCGATCAGTCGTAGACCGTCGGCCTGGCGGAGCTTGGTCAGTGCGACGGCGAGCTCTTCGGGCGTGCGAACCTGCGCGGCGAGGCCACCGAACGCCTCGGCGAGCGGGACGAACTCGGGGTTGGTCAGGTCCGTGCCGCTGACCCGGCCGGGGTAGACCCGTTCCTGGTGGTCGCGGATCGTGCCGTAGCGGCCGTTGTTGACCACGATCACGAGGACGTTCAGCTGGTACTGCGTGATGGTGGCCAGCTCCTGGCCGGTCATCAGGAAACAGCCGTCCCCGGCGAAGGCCACGACCTCCCGGTGGGGTTGCTCGAACGCGGCGGCGATCGCTGCGGGGATGCCGTAACCCATCGCCCCGCTGGTCGATGCGAGCTGGGACGGGTAGACACCGAACCGGTGGAAGCGCTGCGGCCAGGCCGTGTAGTTGCCTGCACCGCAGCTGACGATGGCGTCGGAACCCACCTGCTCGTCGAACACCCGCATGAACGCGGCGGCCGGATCGCGAGCGTGCACGGTGTCGTGGGCCTCGTGGAACGCCGACCGCAGGCTGTCCGCCCACCGGCGCCGTTCGTCACAGGGCTCGATCCGCTCGGGCAGTGCGGCGACGAACGCCGCGGGCGAACAGGCCACGGCGACGTCGGCCGCAACGGATACACCCAGGTCGTCCGCACCAGGATAGACGTGGACGACCCGGGCCCCGTGCAGCGCGGGCTCCAGTGCCTGGGCGGTGAGTCCGTCGGGTCGGCTGCCGAGGAGGATCACGAGATCCGCCGCACCGAGCCGCTCGGGCAACCCCGCCGTCGTGTTCAGGCCGAGGGTTCCGGCGAACATCGGCGACGCCGGGTCGACGGTGTCCTGGTTCCGCAACCCCGTCACCAGGGGGACGGCCGACCGCTCGGCGAAGTCCCGCACGGCGGCGGTGGTGTCGGCGTCCCAGCCACACCGTCCGGTGACGACGACCGGTGCCCGGGCCGACTCGAGCAGCTCCACGGTGAGGCGCACGTCCTCGCCCCGTGGCGCAGCGTCGGCGACGGCGGACACGGGCCGGACCGGCGCCGAGGTCGGGCCGGACACCACGTCCTCGGGCAGCACGACGACGACGGGACCGGGCTCGCCGGACGTCGCCAACGTCAGCGCACGCGAGGTCAGCTCCGGCACGCGCGCGGGTTCGTTGATCTCGACGACGGCCTTTGCGATCCCGCCGAACATCACGCTGTAGTCGATCTCCTGGAAGGCCCGGCGGCCTCGTTCCCGGCGTGGTACCTGGCCCACGAGCAGCAGCATCGGGCTGGCGTCCTGGGCGGCGACGTGCACCCCGATCGCGGCGTTCGTCGCGCCGGGCCCGCGGGTGACCATGCAGATCCCCGGACGGCCGGTCAGCCTACCGTGTGCGGCCGCCATCAGCGCGGCGCCGCCTTCCTGGCGGGTCGCGACGAAGGAGAGCCGGTCGCCGTGTTCGTGCATCCCGTCGAGCACGGCGAGATAGCTCTCCCCCGGCACGCCGTATGCCCGGGTGACACCGTGCGCGACCAGCTGCTCGACCAGCGCGTGCCCACCTGGGCGGCTCGAGCGGTGCGGCTCGGGTGAACTCACGGCGCATCACCCTGCTGGGTCAGGTTGACGGTGGTGCTCGGGAGGACCAGCCACATGTCCTCGGCGCCGATCGAGTACTCACCGATCGGCCACTGGATCTCGCAGGCGCCGAAGTCACCGACCCGCACGACCTCACGGTCACCGGGCCGGAACTCGGAGGAGAACGACTCCTGGCGGCCCATGAGATGTCCGACGTTGCGCAGGGCGTACCGCCCGGCGAGATCGATCTGTTCGGGCCAGAAGCCGGCCTTCACGAGGCCGTCGCGCTCGGCGACCAGCTGATCCACGACCCGGCGGTGAACGTCGGCGAACACGGCGCCCTCGGTGATCTGCTCCGAGATCGTGCTGCGCACGATCCTGATCAGGATCTCGTAGGCGCGCTCGGCATCGGGATCGCTGACAAAGGTACGGGCCGCGTCCGAGGTGGCCAGGGTGAGGCCGTCGACCACGACCGCGAGCCCGGCGTCGAGCTTGAGCGACGTGGTGCCGGGCCCGACCGGATGGTCGGTGGCCAGGCACGGATGGATCGACCGGTCCCCGGCGTGGCAGTTCGTGAAGAACTCGTGGATGTGACCGGTCAGTCCGATGCTGTCGGCGAACGCGTGCGCTGCATCGAGGTAGGCCGCGCGGACGTCGTTCTCGGTGATCGGCCGAACCCGTGCGACCGCGTCACGTGCGAACTCGACGGCCGAGTCGAGGGCGTGCCCGGTGGCCCGGGCGACCACGACGACGGCGGGGAGGTACTGGTGATCGCGCCGCTCCCGCCACTTGGCGATGGCGTGTGAACCGTCGACCAGGGTGACGCCGAGCTGCTGCAGCTCCTCGGCCTCGCCGATCCCGAGGCCCCACTCCTCGACCAGAACCCGGCGGACACCGGCAGCCTCGACGAGCACGGCCGCCGACGGGCCGTACTCCACCGAGTCCGAGCCGCGCCGGTAGAGTGCGCTGCCATCCCGGCCGGGCAGCGCGCACAACTCCTCCACACCGATCGGGGACGAGGTGAGCACGGCGTCGGCGCCGGTCCGCGCGAGCACCTCGTCGAGGTCGGTGAAGCGGGTGTCCGCCGACCACTCCTCGAGGTAGGGCGCCAACGGCCGCAGCGACGGCGTCTGCTCGATCAACTCGGCTGCGGCCAGCCGGATCCGGGCCACGGCCCGCGCCACGGTCTCGGACACCTCGCCCGTCCCGACCGAGCCCGCAGCGACAGCCGGACGCACGACGTCCCCGCCCACGTACAACTCGACGTGGCGGGCAATCTCCCGGTAGCGGGCGAGCGGCAGCTCCGGGTCCACCTCCACCGGTCCACGACCGACCAGACCGGCCACGGCTGCGCCCAGGTCGGGAGCGACCTCGTCGGGCTCGGGCCGCAACGTCATGTATGGGTCATGGAACACGACGTGGGCCACGTCGACCGACGACGCCTCGATGGCACCCCGCTCTTGGTGACGCACGAGCCACGTACGACACCATTTGGTATCGTCTTCGACGAGGAGCGGGGTGGTCATCAGGAGTGCATCGCGACGCAGGTGTGGACTGAGGAGCTCGGTGCGCGGTCGCAACCCCTGCTGATCCAGAGAGTCGAGGTTCGAAGTCAGTCTCACCAGGCCGCTCCTCAAACGGTATATCATTTGATACGCGAAAGGTACGCACCATGCCAGACGGTGTCAACGGCGGTCGCGCAGAGGTCGCAGGAGCGGAAGCCACACCGCGTTGGGACCGGGCCCCGAAGAGGTCGGGAACGACGCGGGTCCCGCTGGCGGACAAGGCAGAGCAGCAGTTGCGCAGCGCAATTCTCGAGGGAGCACTACTCCCGGGCGCTCCACTCGTCGAGGCCGACCTCGTGCAGCAACTGGGCATGTCGAAGACACCGGTGCGGGAAGCGCTGCGACTCCTCGCGCACAGCGGCCTGATCACCACGGACGCGTTCCGCACCTGGCGCGTCCGCGTCCTGTCCTCCGAGGACGTGCAGAACATCTTCGATATCCGGGCGATCCTGGAATCGACGGCAATCGGGCGAGCATGCACCCGCAGCACGCAGGAAGGCCGCCGGCACGTTCGCGAGACGATGCGCAGCATCGAGGAGGTCGCCCAGCACACCCGCCACCCCACGCTGGCGCAGGCCAACCGCCGCCTGCACGGCGCCTTGATCGCGGAATGCGGCAACCAGGAGATCATCGACGTCGTCGCGTCGTACGGCGACCGGCTCACGCTCGCCGTCGTGCAGGGGTGGCAGCGATACGACACGAGCATCAAGGAGCTCGACGAGCACCGCGAGATCGTCGAGGCCTACCTCGACGGTGACGCCGATCGTGCGAGCACCCTGATGCGCGAGCACATCGAAGGGTTCGCCTGTGTCTATCGGAGCGAGGCGGACGGCGGGAGGTGAAGCACCGACGACCACCGCGGATCTCACGGCCCGCGCTCGCGTGCTCCGCGACCAGGTACTCGGCGATCGCTATCGACGACGTGGCCTCCGGCTCCGGGCTCAGCGGCGGAACAGGAAGATCCCGTACCGGTTGTCGTGGTCGATCCACTCGGCCTCGCTCGCCAGGCCGTGCGAGGCGACCTCCCGGCAGAACCGGTCCCGGTCGAACTTCGCGGAGACGCCGACGTTGAGGCCGTCGCCGCGGCGCAGCGCGAGGTCCAGCCCGAGCCCCGGCAGGGTGATTTGCTGGTCGCGGCGGGCCCACAGCCGGCCGTCGACGACCTCGGCGGCGCCGTCGTAGTGCGCGGCGGGCCGGAAGCCGGTCAGGTCGACCCGGCCCTCCCCGAAGCGGCACGCGAGCCGCGTGAGGTGGTTGAGCCGGAACTCCGCGAACGCGGTGTGGCCGGGCGGGTCGTTGTAGCAGGTCTCGAACACCGTCGCCGGTTTGAGCAGGTCGGCCGAGACGAGCAGGGCGTCGCCGGGGCGGAGGGTGGCCGCGACGCGGGCGAGCAGCGCGGCACGCTCGGCCGGGGTGGCGTTGCCGATGTTGGCGCCGAGGAACAGCACCGCCAGCGGCGCGCCGCCGTCGTCGCGCAGCCGGTCGAGGCCGGCCTCGTACCGACCCCACAGCCCGGTCACGGCCAGGCCGGGGATCCCGGCGAGCCGCGCGGCGCTGTGCTCGAGCATCTCCCGGCTCACGTCGACCGGCAGGTAGGTGGTGGGCCGGCGCCGCGCGCAGGCCGCCAGGAGCAGCCGGGTCTTCTTCCCGCTGCCCGAGCCCAGCTCGGCGACCCGGGCGCAGCCCAGCCGCTGGGCGATGTCGTCGGTGTGGCGCCGCAGCAGGCCCCACTCGACCCGGGTCAGGTAGTACGTCGGCAGCTCGGTGATCTGCTCGAACAGCTGCGACCCGCGCGCGTCGTAGCCGAACCACGGCGGGATCCCCGGGTCGGGTTCGGTGAGGCGGGCGCGCAGCTCGGCGGCCTCGTCGACGGCGCCGTGCTCGAGCGCGACCGGACCGGCGTTCACCGGCCGGGCCCGTCCGGCAGCGGCACGCGCAGGCTGGACCGGCCGGCCGACCAGGCGTCGAGCATCGCCGCACCGAGCCGGTCGCCGAGGACGCCGGCCGCCCGGATCCCGAACACGACATCCGCGGCGAGGCCGGGCTCGTCGGCGAGCAGCGGGGCCAGCACCCCGCGGCGGACGACCTGCTCGTGCACCGCGTCGGCCTCGACGTGCTCGTCGTAGAACCGGACCGCGGCCGGTCCGCAGCCGAGCCGGCGCATACCGCGGACCAGCCGTGCAGATCCGGGTGACGACGTCAGCTCGACCAGCGCGAACTGGCCGACCAGCGCGCCGCGCAGGCTGCGCCGCAGCCCGCACAGCGACATGAAGTTGACCTCGGCGAGCGTGGCGGCGGGCACCGCGTCGACGTAGTGGCCGTACCCGTCGGACAGGCCGAGCTCGCGCATCATGGCGGCGAACAGGTTCGCGTGCGTCCGGTCCGGGTCGCCCGCGCCGTACTCGTCGTGCTCGACGCCGACCAGCCCGGCCTTGGCCGCGACCGGCAGCCGGGGAATCACCCACGCCTGCGGGTCGGCCTCCTTCAGGTGGTAGATCGAGCGGTGCACGACGTACTCGCGCAGCTGCCAGAACTCCCCGCTGCGCTGGAGGTGGTGCGAGACGCCGGGCTCGGCGCCGGGCCCCACCGGTTCGACCAGCAGGGCGTCGACGGCGCCCGCGACGTCGTCGTCCGGTGCCACCTCGGCCCGCAGCGCGGCCAGGAACCGCTCCTCCAGCGACCGCCGCATCCCCAGCAGCCGCAGGTCCCACTCCCGGTCGTCGTCGACACCGGTGAAGCCGCGGTAGTGCAGCTCGTAACAGCAGTGCAGGGCGAGGTGCAGGTCGTCGCCGAACGGGTCCGCGGAGCCGGGATCGGCGGGCGGCGGGTCCTCGCCCCACAGGAGCGCGAGCACCGTCGCCGACAGCGGGCCGCGCGCACCCGGCAGCGGGGCGAGGCCGGTCCGGGCGATCGGCCCGGTGGTGGTCACGGTGCTGGTCACGGTCGTCGCTCCTCTCGGACCCGGGCGCGGTGGCTGGTGTCGCAGAACGGCGGACGCCGGGTGCGCCGGCAGGTGCACAGGGCCGTGACCGGGCGGTCGGACCGGACCCGGCGCCCGTCGGGCAGCTCGACCTCCACCGGCCCGTGGACGAGGAGCGGCCCGTCGTCGGTCACGGTCACACGGGTCGGTTCAGCCGGCACGGGACGCCTCGATCACGACGAGCTCCTCGATGTCTCCCTCACGGTGCCTCCGGTCGTGCGAACGGGTGCTGGTCACGCCGTACCCCGGCGGGCCGGGCCCGAACCAGGCGGCCCCTCCGGCGCTCGTGAGTGGTTGGCAGTGCCCTGGCACCGCTCACCACTCACGGGCGCCGGAGGAGCGAATGTCGCCGTGACACCCTCGCTGAACGCCACGTGGTCCGGTGGCCGCCGCGCCACGTCACCCAGGCCGGCCGCGGCGAGCAGGCCGTCGTCGAGCTCGAGCAGCTCTGCCCGCCGCAGCGGCCAGGGGGCGTGGCTGTTCGGGAGGTACCAGGTGCGGCCGAGCCGCGCCACGTGCAGGCCCCAGCGTGCGGTGAGGAACCGTTCCAGCGGCCCGTCCGGCGCGGGCCCGGCCGGGCGGACCACCACCCGGCTGCGGGTCTCCGGTCCGCGCCCGCGGAGCCGGGTGGTGTACGAGCGGACGTCCCCGTCGGCGCGGAACCGCATCCGCGACCACCGGTAGGGCAGCCCGAACACGGCGCGCCCCACGACGACGGGCAGGGCGCGCCCGGCGTCCATGCTGAGGAAGACGACGCCACGGCGGCCGGTTCCGTCGACCGTGTAGAGGCGCACGTTCGTCTCGAGGAACGTGCCGGCCCACGGGATCGCGGGACCGTGGGCGGCCGCCGTGCCGACCAGCCGGAACGGCACCAGCCCGACGTAGGTCGCCCCGTCCGCGACGTCCGGCTCGGTACCGGGCGGGAGCAGGTGCTGCACGCTGCCCGGTGGGACGGCCCAGTGCAGGAACGTGACGTCGCACCAGTGCTGCCGGAGCAGGTGCGGGCGCGGCAGCGGCGGCGCTGTCCGCGGGGGCGGGTCGGGCATCGGACCAGGATGCCCGGCTCCGGCTCGTCCCTCGACGCGGCGCTACGCCACCGTCGCCCGGAGCGCCCCGCCCCGCTGCTCCGCGGCCGGGGCCGGTTCGCAGCGGGCCAACGCCTCGGCGATCGCGCGGTGCGCGGTGCGGCCGAGGAGCAGGCCGTTGTGGGTGCCGGGCACCTCGACGTTGCTCGCCGAGGGATCGATGCTGGCGCGGGCCGGGACGACCCGGTCGGCGCGGCTGTAGATGCTGGTGAACGGTGTCCCGTCCGGCCACGGGGCACGCAGCTCCGACCGGAAGCGGCGGCAGCACTCGCCGAACAGGCAGCTGAGCCGGGCCAGCCGGGGCAGCCCGATGGTGCCGGCCACGGCGACGGTCGCCATCGCGCCCATCGTCGGCACTGCGAGCCCGTACAGGTCGAACGGGGTGCCCAGGGTGACCAGGCCGGCCACGTGGCCGGGGGTCCGGGCACCGGCCGCACGGGCGAACTGCCCGCCACGGCTGTGCCCGAGCAGCCGCACCGGGCGCCCCGTGCGGTCGGCACGCTCGCGCACCCGCTCGGTGAGGGCGTCGACGCTGCGCTGCCCGCAGTCCAGGCCGGCGCCGATCGCCACCGGTGTCGGGGCGTAGCCGAGGGCGGACAGCCAGCGGGCCATCGGGCCCAGCAGCGGTGGCGTGGTGGCGAAACCGCCGACGAGCAGCACCGGGTCCCCGTCGACCGGGGCCGCCTGCTCGCCGTCGCGCGGCCCGCCCGGTCCGTCGTCGAGGCCGGCGACGAGTGCGGCGCCGATCCGCTCGGCGCCGCGGACGATGAGGTCGGTGGGCATGGTCGCTCCAGCCGTGCGGGGTCACTGCTCGGGCTGGTGGCTCAACCGGAGGTCGACTACCCGCGGTCGCCGGCGTCCATGCCCACCCTCGGCACCCGCCGGCCGGGCCGGCGTGCCGCGCGTGGTGGCGGCTACCGCGCCACCACGCCGACCAGGTTGCCGCGCGCGAGGACGTGCCCCTCGGCGGCGCGGCGCACCTCGGCCGCCGTCACCCCCTCGCCGAACCCGAGCGTGCGGTCCAGCGCCAGCAGCCGGAACACCAGGCGATGCGCGTCCCCGACCGGCGGCTGGGGCGCCCGCCAGCCGAGCGTGCCGTCGTCGGACAGCCCGGGCACGGCGCCCTCCGGTAGGGCGCGCGGCGAGTCGATCCCGGTGACGTCACCGGGGATACCGGCGGCGACCCAGTGCGCGGCGTCGCCGGCGTCGCGGTCCTCGCAGAGCAGCGCGAACTCGGCGGTGCCGTCCGGCGCACCGGCCCACTGCAGCGGCGGCCCGGCCTCGATGTACTCGGCGGGGATCAGGTCGTGATCCACGAACGCGGTGCTGCGCAGGACGGGTGTGGCGGCACCGGTACCGCCCTGCTCGCCCCGCGGCCCGGCCGCACGGTCCGGGTCACCGAGCGTCCTCGGCGGGTGCTCGCGTTCGAGCTCGGCGTTCGCGGCCCGGTCGGCCTTGCCGTCGTTGGTGTGCAGCGTGCCCTCGTCGTCGTACCGGTCGCGCAGCCGGGTCCGCTTGACGTCGTAGCTGTGGCTTCCCGGGTTCGGCATCGCTACCTCCTCGGTGGTCGCGTCCGTCCTGCGGCTACCCGTGATCCGCAGTGTTCACGCGCGGTGCGCGCGCGGATGGCGTCGGCGTGGCGTCCCGGGCGCCGGAACCGGGTGCGCCCCAGTCCCGGACCGTCGGTTGGGCTCCCACCAGGACCCGGCCGAGCTGCAGCGCGGTCCGCTGTCCCGCTGTGGTCACCCGGCGGAGCCGGGCTTCGCCATCCGCCCGTGCACCGCCGCCTTCACCGAGTCCGGGAGCACTGCGGTCGCCGCCCCGGTCGCCCGGGTCGACAGCGACCCGGCCAGCACCTTCTCCCGGCCGTCGAGCATCGCCTCGACACCCTGCCGGGCCACCTGCACCGGGTCGTCCTTCTCCCCCGCGCCGACCCGGGTGTCGGTCATGTCGGCACGCTCGAAGAACTCGGTCTCGGTCGGGCCCGGCATCAACGACGTCACGGTCACGCCGGTGTCGCGCAGCTCGGCCCGCACGGCGAGCGCGAACGACTGCAGGAACGACTTCGACGCGTTGTAGACGGCCTGGTAGGTCCCCGGCGTCGTCGCCGCGACCGACGAGGTGATCAGCACCCGTCCCTCGCCCCGGGCGACCATGTCGGTGAGCACGAGCTTGGCCAGGTGCACGGTCGAGGTGATGTTGAGGTCGATGATCGAGCGGTCCTCGACGAGGTCGGTCCCGACGAACGGACCGCCCTGCCCGACACCGGCGTTCAACGCGGCCGCCGCGAGCGGGCGCCCGCCGGCCTCGACCGCCGACCACACCTGGTCCACGCCCTCCGGCCGGCGCAGGTCGGTCCGGACCGGTGCGACCTCGGCTCCGGACTCCTCGAACGCGCGGGCCGCGTCGTCCAGCTCCGCGTCCTCGGCACAGACGACCAGGTCGAACCCGCGCCCGGCCAGTTCGCGGGCCAGCTCCCGCCCGATGCCCGAGGATGCCCCGGTGACCAGGGCCAGCGGCCTGTCGCGTCTGCTCGTCTCCGTCATCGGCCGCGCCTACCCCCGGGCACGCCGGTCATGCCCGGCCGGGGTTTCCGGTCCACTCCGGAGGGGTAGCAACGATCGTGGCCATGGTCGGTGTGCTCGGCCTGGCCGCTGCGGCGGCCGGGCTGGTGAGTGCCTGCGCGGCAGGCCAGGTCCCGCAGGTCGAACGGGTCGCCACCGCATTCGCCACCGGCGACCCGGCCACCCGCTGCGCTCTGCTCGCCCCCGCCACGCGCGCGGCCGTCGAGCACGACCGGCCGGGCGCGTGCCCGGACACGGTGGCCGGCGGCACCCGCCCGGGCGGGCAGGTGCAGCACGTCGAGGTGTGGGGCGACCAGGCCCTGGTCCGCGTCGCCGGCGACACACTGTTCCTCACCCGTGCCGGCGACGGCTGGGCCGTGTCCGCAGCCGGCTGCGCCCCCGCCGGGGAGGCGCCCTACGCATGCCGCCTGGAGGGGCCGTGAGATCGGTACGCGTGCTGTTCGTGACCTACCTGGCCGTGATCGGGCTCGGGCTGGCGTACTTCACGCTGCTCGGGCTGCTGGGCCGGTGAGTGGCATGCGCCGGAACCTTCGCGTCAACGGGCTGGGGCTGGGGTTCGGCGCCCTGTTCCTGGTCACGCTGGCGGGCCAGGCGGTCGCCGGGCAGGCGCAGTACAACGACGAGCAGCTCACCCGCGGCGCGGAACCGGTGTCGCTGGTCCAGTGGGTGACGTCGTCGACGTTCGCCGTCGACGTCGTCGAGAACTGGCAGTCGGAGTACCTGCAGTTCTTCCTCTACATCTTCGCCACGGTGTGGCTGGTCCAGAAGGGCTCGCCGGAGTCGAAGGACGTGGAGAAGGCCGGCTCGGAATCCGACGCGGAGCAGCTGGTGGGCCCGCACGCCCGCGCGGACTCGCCGCGCTGGGCGCACCGGCACGGCTGGCGGCAGGCCGTGTTCGCGCACTCGCTGGGGCTCGTGATGGGCGGGATCTTCGTGCTGTCGTGGCTGGCCCAGGCGGTCACCGGGTGGGCGGCCTACAACACCGAGCAGCTCGGCCACCACCAGGACCCGGTCGGCTGGCTGGAGTACATCGGCGGAGCCGACTTCTGGAACCGGACCCTGCAGAACTGGCAGTCCGAGATGCTCGCCGTGGGATCGATGGCGGTCCTCGCGATCTACCTGCGCCAGCGCGGCTCGCCGGAGTCCAAGCCGGTGGGCGCCGCGCACGCCGACACCGGCGAGACCGGGTGACGGCGGCGCGCGTTCCGCGGAACGGCGGCCGCCGTCCCCCGCGCGCATGGCCTCGCCGACGGCGGGTACGCACTCCGCACCCGAACGCCCCACCACCAGGAGTGACCATGGCCCACACCCACGCCGTCGACGTCGTCGACGAGCTCACCACCGACCACCGGGAGGCGCTGGACCTGCTCGATCGCATCTCCCGGTCCGACAGCCCGTCCGAGCGCCGGGACATGGCCGACACCGTGATCGCCGAGGTCGTCCGGCACTCGGTGGCCGAGGAGATGTACGTCTACCCGGCCATGAAGGACAACCTCGACGACGGGCAGGGCACCGTCCGGCACGATGCCGAGGAGCACCAGGAGCTCGAGCGCATCATGAAGCGCCTCGAGTCCGCCGACCCGTCCGACGAGCGGTTCGACACGCTGGTCGCCGAGATGACCAACGCGCTGCGCCACCACGCGGCGGAGGAGGAGAGCGAGCAGTTCCCGCAGCTTCGTGCCCGGCTGCCGCAGAACGTGCTGGTCGAGCTCCGGGAGAAGGTCGCGAAGGCGAAGACGGCGGCACCGACCCGGCCGCACCCGGACGCGCCCAACGCCGAGCTGTTCCACAAGCTGGCCGGTCCGGGCGTCGGTCTCGTCGACCGGCTCCGGGACCGGCTCACCGGGCGCAGCAACTAGACGGAAACCGGTACCGACACCCGAGAAGATGCAAGGACACCGATGAAAGCCCACGAATTCCTGGCCGGGGTCCAGCGGCGCGGTAACTACGCGAACCCGGCCGAAGCCGAGGTGGCCACCCGGGCCGTCCTGCGTGTGCTGTCCACGCGGCTGACCGGGAACGAGGCCCGCGACCTCGCCTCGCAGGTACCGCAGCCGCTGGACGAGGAGCTGCGCGGCCGCGACGACCGGACCGCGGACGGCGACTTCGGGGTGAGCGAGTTCGTGCAGCGCGTCGCCGACCAGATCGGAACCGACGAGACCGCGGCACGCACCCACACCGAAGCGGTGCTGGCGACGATCGCCGAGACCGTCACCGGCGGGCAGCTGAACCACATCCTGACCCAGCTCCCATCCGGTTACGCGGCCCTGTTCGGCCGCGCGGAACTGAGCTGACCGCACATCACGACCACACCGAAGGAGGAGATCGATGGCAACCGGTGAGACCGGATTCAGCGACGTGGTGTACGACCTGGTCTCGGTCCAGTACCACGCGCTCAAGGGCGGGCACGACTACGGCCAGTACGTCCGCGACGCCCGCAACGCGGGCCACGACGACGTCGCGGCGTTCTTCGAGCAGGTCATGGAGGAGGACTCCCGGCGGGCGGCGACCTGCCACGACCTGCTCGTGAAGCTGTCACCGTCGGAGGACACCGGGCGGCGCTCCTGATCGACCGCCCGGGGCGAAACCCTCGCGGGCGGCCGGGCAGCCGGGCAGCCGGGCAGCCGGGCAGCCGGGCAGCCGGGCAGCCGGGCGGGCGGGCAGGCGGCGCGGCGCGGCCGGTCCGGCACCGGACTCCTGCTCGCGCCCGCCGGCTGGTCGGTCTCGGCCTGCTCCCGCCAAAGGCGGTCCCCTCGACACCGCCGCACACGAGCTGCCGGGCCGGGACCCGGTCCGGCGGCGCGTGGCCGGCGGGATCCCGGCGGGCGGCGCCGGGCTGCCCCGCCCGGCGGTGGCGTCGCCCCGACCGGCAGCGCCGATCACGAGCGCCGCAACGCCGGTGCCACCCGTAGATCGGCGCGCACGCTCCTGCCCTGGCCAGGACCCCAGCGCGCTGGTCGACATCCAGCACGTGCCGACCGACCTGCACGATCCCGCCCTCGCCAGGGAGGAACCGCGCTGATCGACCCGTTCCCTTCGGTCGACACGCACGTTGCCGCCCCGGCGAGGGCGAGAACGCGCTGATCGGCCGGGCGCCTGCCGGCGACACTCACGTTGTCGCCCGGCCAAGGGCGAGAACGCGCTGATCGACCACCGACGCCTGGTCGAGCCTCACGATCCAGCCGTCACTAGGGCGACAACGTGCTGATCGACCCGGTTCCGTCGACCGACACGCACATTGCCGCCCCGACCAGGGCGAAAGAGCGCTGATCAACACGAGGCACCCGACCGAGGCACACGCTCCCGCCCCACCGCGGCGACAACGCGCTGATCGACAACCCGCCGCGGTCGCCCCGCCGCGGTCGACACGCGCCTTCCGGGCCCGACCAGCGCTGGACCGTGCTGATCGACACCCGGCAGGAACGACGCGGGCCCGGGCGCCGCCGTCGTCGATCGGCGGGCACCCGGGCCCGGGGGTCGTGGCGGAGCTCAGGCGCGCGGGGCGTACCGCGGGAGCTCGTCGAGGACCTGGTTCGCCGCGAGCGGCCCGATCCCGAGGTACCAGAGGTCGTCGCTCACCGGGTGCGCGGCGCCGCGGGTGACCGCACCGAGCCGCTGCCACAGCGGGCCGGCGGCAAGCTTGGCCTGCTGGTCCATGCCGTCCTTGCCGTAGCCGGCGTAGAACAGCAGGTCCCCGTCGGCCTGCGTGATCTGCTCCGGTCCGACCTGGACGAAGGTCTTGTCGGTGCGCGCGATCTGCGGGCGGGCGAAGCCGGCGTCGGCGAGGATCGTCCCGATGAACGAGCCCTGGCCGTAGACGCGGACGCCGTTGGCCATGAACCGCACCATGCTCACCTCGACCTGCGCCGGGTTGCCGAACGCGGTGCCGACCTGCTTGGCCTTGTTCTGGTAGTCGGCGAGGATCTTCTCGGCCTGGTCGGACTTGCCCAGCGCCGTGCCTGCCAGCCGGAAGTTCTCCTTCCAGGACTTCCCGACCGATGCGGCGAAGACGGTGGGGGCGATCTCGCTCAGCTGCGGGTAGATGTCCTTGTGCCGCACGCTGTTCGACAGGATCAGGTCGGGCTTCAGCGCGGCGATGGCCTCGAGGTTCGGGGCCTCGATGGTGCCGACCTCCTGGATCCCCTGGGCCTTCTGGCCGAGGTAGGACTGGGGGCCCGTGACCTCGTCGGCGCGCACGGCGCCGACCGGCTTGACGCCCAGCGCGAGCACCGAGTCGAGCTCACCGGTGTCGAGGACGACGACCCGCTGCGGGTTCACCGGGACGTCGGAGGCGCCCATGGCGTGCTGCACGCTGTGCTTCGGCCCCTCGGCGCCCCCGCCGGCTCCCCCACAGCCCGCAAGGACGAGGCCCAGTACGGCGATGATCGCGGCGAGTAGCCGCCCGGCATGTGACACTGACAACTCCTGACGTGCGCGGATAAGCGAAGGCTAACCAATACATGACGAAAGGAGGCCTCCGCCATACCCGTTAGGATCTTGACACGGTGTTGCGACCCACACCACGAATGTTAGGGCAGCCTTCCCATATCTAGAGTCACCGTGCACGATCATGGCGTGACCGTCGACGAACCTCCCCTGCGCATCCTGGGTCATGCGGACGTCCTCCGTGCCGCAGCCGACCTCGATCCGGTTGCGGTTGTCCGCGAGACCCTGATCCACCACGCCGAGGGCGCGACCACGCTGCCCGACGAGGCCTACCTGCCCTGGCACACCGAGGGCGGCGCGTTCGCGCGCAGCCTCGCGCTGCCCGGGGCCGTCTGGGGCGAGCGGCCCGCCATCGGCCTGAAGATGATCAACTCGAGCCTGGAGAACCCCGGACGCGGGCTGCCCCGCGCCCAGGGCCTGACGTTCCTGTTCGACCCGGACACCGCCCGGCCCACGGCGATGATGGAGGCGGCCTGGCTGTCCGCCACCCGCACCGCCGCCTACACGGTGCTGTCCGTCCGGGAGCTGGCCGCGCCGGGCGTCCGCCGGATCGGCGTGCTCGGCTGCGGCGCGCTGGCCGCCGCGCACCTGCGGCTGCTCGCCGCGGAGCTGCCGGGCGCCGAGGTCACGGTGTACGACCTGGACCCGGACCGCGCCCGGGCGCTGGCCGACGAGTGGGCCGGCCCGGCGAGCGGGCTGACCGTGCACCCCAGCACCGACCCGCGCTCCACGGTGGACGGTGCCGGCCTCGTGGTGTGCACGACGACGACCACCACCGGCTACATCGCCCACGACTGGCTCGCCCCCGGGGCGCTGGTGGCGCACGTGTCGCTGGACGACGTGCTGCCCGAGGTGATCGAGCGCGCCGACCTGCTCGTGGTCGACGACTGGGACCTGATCGCCGCCGACGACCGGCGGATCCTCGGGCGCCTCTACCGGTCGGGCGAGGTCACCGGACCCGAGGGTCAGCACGTGGACGGCACCCCCGAGAAGGGCCGCCGGGTGGACGCCAGCCTGGCCGGCATCCTCGCCGGCACGCACCCCGGCCGGGCCTCGAGCACCGACATCGTGCTCAGCAACCCGTTCGGGATGGGCGTGCTGGACGTGGCACTGGCCGGGGCGGTCCGGGACGTCGCCGAACGCGAGGACATCGGGACCCTCGTCCGGCTGTAACCCTCAGGACAGCCACAGCTGCTCCGGGTGCGGATGGCTGAGGAAGTCGTGGTGCGAGATCTCCCAGCCGTACGCCCCCGCGGCCCGGAACACGAGCACGTCGCCCGGCCGGAGCCGGGTGACGTGCTCGACGGCGAGCACGTCCTTCGGGGTGCACAGCTCCCCGCACACCGTGACCTTCTCCTCGACCAGCTCCGGGCGGGGCAGCCCGGGGTCCCAGCGCTCGACCGGCACCACGTCGAACGGGTGGCTGTGCTGCCACGACGACGGCAGCCGGAACTGGTGGGTACCGCCGCGGACCAGGGCGTACGCCTGGCCGTGGGTGTGCTTGACGTCGAGCACCTCGACGGCGTACCCGGCGCAGCCGGCGACCAGGAACCGCCCGCACTCGAAGTCGATCTCCTCCCAGTGCCCGGGCAGCGTGTCCACCCAGTCGTGCAGGCCGTCGGTGAACGCCGCCCAGTCGAAGGTCCGCTCCAGGTCGCCGTAGTCGACGCCGATTCCGCCGCCCACGTTCACGACCCGGCACCGCAGCCCGAACCGGTGTTCCCAGCCCGCGACGGTGTCCCGGTAGAGCTCCAGCATCTGCAGGTGCGTCTCGGCGGAGAGGTTGTTCGACAGCGAGTGCAGGTGGAAGCCGTCCAGCCGCACGCCGGGCAGGGTCGTCGCGGCCTGCACGGCGGCGGGCAGGTCGGACTCGTCGATCCCGAACTGGGTGGGCCGCCCGGCCATCGCCAGGGTCGCCGCCGGGAACGGCCCGGCCAGGTTCACCCGGAGCAGCACCGCGGCCGTCACCCCGGCCTCGGTCGCCACCCGGGAGATCCGGTGCAGACCGAGCAGGCTCTCGACGTGGAAGCGCCGCACGCCGGCGTCCAGGCCCGCCCGGATCTCGGACGGCGTCGGCACCGGCCCGCCCATGAGCACGTCCGCGTCCGGGGCGGCGGCACGCACCTTGGCGAGCTCACCGCCGGAGGCCACCTCGTACCCGGCGACCTCGCCCGCGAGCGCCTCCAGCAGCGGCCCGCCGGTGTTGGCCTTGACCGCGTAGAACATCCGGCACCGGTCCGGCAGCGCACCGACCACCCCGCGGACGTGGGCGCGCAGGGCGGCGAGGTCGTAGGCGTAGAAGCAGACCGGCTCGCCCGCACCGGCCCGCTCCTGCACGACGGGAGTCAGGTCACGCACGGCCGGCCTCCACCACGTCGTCGGCTGCGGTGTCCCGGTGCGCGGCCAGGTGCGCGCGCAGTGCCCGGGCCGCGATGCCCCGCTCCTCGCCGAGGACGAACGCGCGGACCCCGGCCGCCCGCCAGGCCGCGTGGTCCTCGGGCACCCGCGGGATCGCGCAGAACGGCACGCCTGCCCGCTCGCAGGCCGCGGCCACCTCGCGTACCGCGGCCACCACGTCCGGATGCCGGGTCTGCCAGGTCACGCCCAGCGACTGCGAGAGGTCGGCGGCACCTTCGAGCACCATGTCCACGCCGGGGACCCGGACGATCTCGTCGATCCGGTCCAGCGCCTCCGCGTCCTCGATCATCGGCACGACCAGCGTCCGCGCGTTCGACGCGGCCACGTGCTCGCGCAGGTCGACCCGGCCGTAGCCGGCGGTGCGGCCGCCGTTCAGCGACCGCATGCCCGCCGGGGCGTAGCGGGCCGCGTGGACGGCGTCCCGGACGTCCTGCGGATCGCGGACGTGCGGGACGACGACGCCGTGCGCGCCGGCGTCGAGGACCCGCAGGACCATCCCGGGGTCCCGCTCGGGCACCCGGACCAGCGGCGCGATCCCGAACGCCTCCGCGGCGCGGATCATGTGCTGCAACGTCTGCGGGTCGACCAGGGCGTGCTCGGCGTCGAGGATCGCGAAGTCGAAGCCTGCCGCGCCGACCATCTCCACCAGCGACGGCGACGGCAGGGCCACGAACAGGCCGTAGACCTCGTCACCCGCGCCCAGGCGTTCACGCAGCACCGGTCACCGCCCACTCGTTGGGCACCCGCCGGACCCGTACCTCGGTGTCCGGGTGCAGCCGTCGTGCGGTCAGCTTCTCCACCTCCAGGGTCGGGGCGAACACGTCGAAGCGGTCCAACCGGGCGGCGAACTCGCCGACCCGCGCGGCATGCGCCCGGACCGCGCCGACCACCTCCGCCCAGAACGCGGCCTCGGCGAGGCCGTACTCCGTCTCCAGCAGGTGCGCGACGTCGGTGAGGTTGACGAAGCACAGCGCGTCCAGCAGGAAGCCGGTCACCGCCTCGAGGTCGTCGGTCTCGAGGAACGAGTTCGCGTTGCCGTGGTGGGCGGGCGGTGCCTCCAGCGGCGGGCAGGCCGCCGGGTCGGCGAGGTCGGCCCGGCTGAAGCGCACGCCGTCGTGGAAGTCCTTGAGCGCGACCCGGGTGGGCCGGCCGCCGTCGTGCACGAGCAGCATGTTCTGCGCGTGCGACTCCAGGGCGACGCCGTGCCGCACCAGCAGGTGCACCAGCGGCACGACCGCCACCTCGGCCAGCTCGCGGGCCCAGGCCCGGGCGCCGCGGGCCCGGATCCACGGGTCGATCAGCGGCACGCCCTCCGGGGAGCGGGCCGCGAGCCCGGGGAACGGCACGGCCCGCTCATCGGGGTCCAGGTGGGTGTGCAGGCTCTCCCGCCAGATCACCGAGAGCGCGCCCTCGCGTTCGCGGTCCAGCGGGCCCGCCCCCTCGCCCACCGAGATGCCGAGGACCTCGCGCAGCACGATCGGCCGCGCGGCGCGCAGCACCGGGTCGCCGGCGACCAGGCCGGCCAGCCAGTCCGAGATGGGGGCGGCGTTGCGCACCGTGTACGGCGCGAGCCCCCGCGCCGTGGACGTGTTGGTGATCGACAACGACAGCTTCGGCGACGGCAGCGACGGCGCGTCCACGCAGGCCAGCGTGCGGATCGAGGCCTGCGGCCGGTAGCCGTGCGGGTCGACGCCGAGCACCCGGATCGCGCCGGAGGCGAGCTCCGGGGCGAACGCGCGGGCGATCACCGTCCGCCACTGCCAGGGATGCACCGGGACCGGCACCGTGCCGGGTGGCGGGACCAGGCCCGTGCCCGCGAGCTGCGCCGACCACAGCGCCTCCGGGTCGCTGCCGACCGGCGCCGTCGCGGACGGGGTGACCGAGGCGAGCGCGGCGTCCACGGCCAGCCACACCGGGTGCACGGTGGGGGCGAACTCGGGCCCGAAGGCGAGCTGGTCGTCGACGTCGAACCCGAGCCGGGACTTGTACGCCGGGTGGTAGCGGTGCCCGTCGCCGGCCAGCGCCTCCAGCGCGTCGTGCCCGGCGCCGGGGTCGATCGGGCCGGCCGGGCGGGCGTGCTGGGCGAGCGCGTCCTTGAGCACGGTCTCCTCCAGCTCCCGGGCGAACCCGGGGAGCCGGTCGGGGTCGGCGTCGAGCAGGTCGCCGGCCTCCTCGAGGAACCGGGTCGGGGAGCGGGCCGGCTCGCCGTCCCGGTACACCGGCCCGTGCACGCGGACCCGGCCGAACCCGTGCTCGCGGGCGGTGAACGTGTAGGTCGCGGTGCCGCGCACCGTGTACGACGTGCCGTCCCGTTCGGCCTTCAGCGCGTCCTCGGCGACCAGCGACGCGACCAGCTGGGCGAGCACCCGCTGCCGCACGGCGTCGGCGGTGGGGGCACGCAGCGCGTCCGCGACGGTGTCGGCGGGGGTCATCGGGCGGCCTCCTGGATGGGGTTGGGGATCTCGACGTAGTCGGGGCGCTCGCCGTGCCCGCCGAGCCGGCTGGCCAGGTTGGCCTTGGCCGGCAGGGTCCGGTCCCGGGTCAGCGCGGTCGCCGACGGCGTCCCGGCGGCGGCCAGCTCCTCGGCGACCACCGCCCACAACGCGTGCTCGCTCACCGGGCCGACCCGGCCGAGGGTCGCGACCAGGTGGGCGAGGTGGTTGGTCACCGCGTGGTAGCGCAGCCGCTGCCAGGCCTCCTCGCGGTCGTAGAGCAGCGGCGAGCCGGTCTCCAGCAGCGCAGCGGCCGCGCCGTCCCGGGCCACGTGGGTGCCCTCCATGTCGCGGACCGCGCACCGCACCGGCCGGCCGTCGCGGGTGCCGACCAGGGTGTTCTGCACGTGCGCCTCGAACCCGATGCCGTGCCGGTCGAACACCCGCAGCAGCGGGACGGTCGCGACGGCCAGGTGCCGGCGCAGCCAGGCCGCCGGTCCTCCGCCGGCGGCCCGGAGCAGGCGGGCCAGTGCCGGTTCCTCCCCGGACGGGCCGTCCTCCAGCAGCCCGGCCAGGACCGCGAGGTCGGCGCCGGGCGGTTCGCGGAACAGCACGGCGAGCCCGTCGGCCAGTTCGGCACCCGCCTGCTCCTCCGCGACGCCGCGGTAGCCGGTCTCGAGCAGCACCGTGAAGCCCGGGTGCTCGCCGGCCGGGTCGGCGCGGGCCACCAGCGCGCTCGCGTCGAGCGCGCGCCGCACGTGCTCGGCCGGGTTGGTCCGGACGAAGTGGGTGATCCGCACCCCGAGCGGGAGCTTCCACACCGACGGGGCTCCGGGCGCCGCCACGGTGCGCACCGACGACGTCGGCCGGACGACCGGCCCGCGCGGGCCGAGGCGCCGCAGCCACCCGTCGGCCAGCAGCTCCGCACCACGGGGGTGACCGGCCAGCCAGCGGGCCTGCCACGGGTGCACCGGCAGCACCGGCCACCCGTCGGGGGCCGGCTCGAGGCCCCAGTCGCCGGGGGCGACCCGGCGCTCGGCGAGCAGCTGCGGGTGCACGGCGACGTGCTCGCACCGGAACTCGGCGGCGAGCTCCGGTGCGTAGGCGCCGAGGTCGGCGTCGGTGAAGCCGACCGCACTCTTCGGCGTGGGATGGAACGGGTGCCCGCGCAGCACGGACAGCTCCGAGGGCCGGTCCGCCCACCGGCCCCGTGCGCCGGCGAGGTAGCGGGCGGTGCGGGCGGCACTGTCGGCCACCTCGCCGGCCAGGCCGGCGGCCCGGTCCGGGTCGCCGCCGGCGGCGCGCAGCACGGCGTCGACGACGGCGTGGTGCTCGACCGGGCGACCGTCCTCGTCGCGGACCGGTGCGGCGAAGCCGTGGTGCCCGGACGGCGACACCACCGTCACCTCCGCCACGAGCGGGCGGCCCGGGACCGGCAGCCGCAGCGGGCCGGGCGCGGTCACCGGGGTCCCGGTCTCCCGCAGCAGGCAGCGCAGCAGCCGTTCCCGGGCGGCAGCCTCGGCCGCCGCCGTGACGGGTGGCGCCACGTCCTCGGTGGGATGCAAGGGGGTCGAGGGAACAGTCGTCATCCGGTCACCTCCGCACCGGTCCGGCGGGTGCTCGCGGCGAGGCCCGCGGCGAGCAGGAACAGGGCGCCGAGCACACCGAACGCGGCGGCGCCGGAGAGCAGGGACACCGCGAGCGCGGCGACGGCCGGTCCGAGCACCTGCCCGAGGTCGAGCACGGCGGTGCCCACCCCGAGGGCGGCGCCGCGGACGCGGTCGGCGACCGTGCACGTCACCACGTGCAGCACGCACGGGATGACGGCCGCGATGCAGAACCCCTGCACGAGGCGCAGCGGCACCAGCAGGGCCGGATCCGTCGGTACCGCCTGCAGCACGACGGCGACCGCGAGCACCGCGGTGGCCGGGACCAGGACCCGCACCGCGCCCGGGCGCCCGCGCGGGCCCGGCCGGTCGCTGCGGGCCCCCCAGAACCGCGCCCCGGGCAGGGACGCGGCCCAGGTCAGGGCCTGCAGCACGCCGACCCAGGTGGTGGCCGCCACCGGCGAGCCGGCCACCGACGCCACCTTCGGGGCGAACAGCACGACCAGCCCGAACACGCCGGCCTGGGCGGCGAGCCCGGCGCCGAGCACGCGCAGCGTCGCCGGGGTCCGGAGCAGGGTCGCCAGGCCGGACCGGGCACCGGCGAGCCGGCCCGCCGCCGTCGTGCCCGTGCCGAGCCTGCCGTCGGGTCCGTCCGGGTCGCCGGCTCCGGCCGGGTCGCCGGGGTCGTCCGGGTCGGCGGCCGGTTCGTGCAGCAGCAGCCACGCCAGCAGCCCGGAGAGGACCAGCATGGCCGCGATCGCGGCGAACACCACCGCGTAGCCGAGCAGCCCGGCCGTGGCGCCGCCGACCAGCGGGCCGATCAGGGACCCGGCCGCGGTGGCGGCGAACAGGTTGCCCAGCGTCCGCCCGCGGCGCTGGGGTGCGCTCAGCGTCGTCGCGTAGGCGGCCGTCGCCGCGAGCACGCCCCCGAAGGCACCCTGGGCCAGCCGGCACAGCAGGAACTCCCCCGGGGTGTCGGCCAGCGCCATCAACCCCACCGCGACGGCCAGGCCGAGGTGCGCGCGGACCACCATCGCCCGGCGGCCCCAGCGGTCGCCCAGCGCGCCCCACAGCGGCCCGGACACCATCTGGGTCAGCGCGGGGGCCGCCAGGCAGGCCGCCGTCCACCAGGGCACCGTGTCCGGCGGCGCGCCGAGCGCGGCGAGCTGGAACGGCAGCAGCGGGACGACGACGGTCAGCCCGGCCACGGCGCTGAACTGGCCGAACCAGATCACCCGGTGGGCGGTGCCTGCGGCCGGTGCCCGGTCGGCGAGTGCCGGTGCGCCGCTCACCGGGCCCGCCCGCGCAGCGGGTTCGGGACCTCGACGACGCCCGCCGGCATGCTGACCCCCTCGGACGGGCCGCGGTCGAGCAGCGGCCCGAGCACCGCACGGGCCGGCCACACCGGGGCGTCCAGGAGCAGCGCGGTGAGCGCGTCCCGGATCCCGGCGGGCGGGTCCGCCGCGTCCAGCGCGGCCGGGACGGCGTCGCGCACCATGTCCCACCACGCCGGCTCGGGGATCCCGAACTCCTCCCCCATCGCGACCGCGACCCCGCGCAGCGCCACCTGCACGACCAGGGTCTGCAGGTAGCCGACGAGCCGCTCGGGCCGGTCCAGCACCAGGGACTGCGACGCCCCCGGGGCGATCCGGTACCCGGGGTCGGGGGTGCCGGCGGCACGGGCCCAGTCCGGGTGCACCCGCAGCGTGTCGTGGTCGCGCAGGACCAGCTGCCGGACCCGGGCGGGCCGGTCCGGGTCCCGGTCGAACGCGACGACGACGTTCTGGCCGTGCATCTCCGGCAGCACGCCGTGCCCGAGGAAGCCGATCCCGGCGGTGAGGACGTCGGTGGTCAGCGCGGCCAGGAACCGCTCGGCAGCGGCCCGGTCGTCGACCCCGAGCAGGGGGCCGAGCAGGTCCCACCCGGGCGCGGCGAGCGCGGCCAGCGGTAGCGGGCAGTCGCCGAGGTCGGGGTAGTGCCGGAGCTGCGCGGCGAGCCGGCCGGGACGGTCGTCGAACTCGTCCGAGCCGTCCGGGCGGGCGAACCCGGCCCAGTCGGACTCGTCCGCGACGCCGACCCGCGCGGCCAGCCCGGGATCCGACCCCAGCACGGCGGAGATCACCCGGGTGGCCCGGTCGCCGTGGTCGAGGTGCCGCGGTGGCAGCAGCCGGGCCGCGCCGAGCGTGGTCACCGCGAGCGGCAGCTTCAGGTGCCGCGGGGTGCGTCCGGGCAGCGCGAGCGTGCGCAGCGACGCCGTCGGGCCGGCCTCGCCGGCGCGGCCCAGCGGGACGACGATCCCGTCCCGGATCTCGTCGCCGAACTCCTTCGGCAGCACGTGCTCGCCGTCGAACGGGTGCACCGGCAGCGCCACGAACCCGTCGGGATCGGGCAGCGTCCCGGTGAGCCGGGACGCGGCGGGTTCGCCGAGCACCAGCTCGGCCAGCCGGTCCGCGTGCGTGCCCGGGCCGAGCCGCAGGTGGTCGCGGCGCACACCCACCCAGTCCAGCGGTACCGGCTCGGTCGTCATCGGACCGAACCGGGCCAGCTCCTCGCCGGTCCACCCGCCCACCGCGCGGGCGGTGGGATGGAACGGGCGCCCCCGGGTCGCGGCGAGCCGCTCCCCGGCCAGCAGCGTCGCCGCGGGCCCGCCGTCCCGGTCGGCGGGCCGGAGCGCCGGGTCGGGCAGGCGCAGCCAGCCGGCACGGACGACGTGCGCGTGCCGGACGGCGGTCCGCAGGTCGGCGAGGACCGCGTCCCGGTGCGGCCGGGCCCCCTCCAGCAGGGCGAGCACCCGGTCGGGCCCGACCGGGTAGGCCGTGTGGTGCTCGGCGTCCTCCCGGTACCAGACCGGGCCCCCGGCGTGCCGGGTCCGGGTCACCGGCGCGCCGTCGGTGGCCGACCAGGCCAGCCACCCGCCACCGGGCAGGTCGACCCGCACCCACCCGGAGCCCGGGCACGGCGCCGCCGACGGCAGCCCGGGCGGGGGCGGTCCGAGGTCGCGCTCGCCGAGCCCCCACAGGCCCTCGATCGTCGCCGCCTCGAGCAGGTCGGCGGTCACCCACCGGCCCGGCGAGGGCATCCGGCCCATCAGCCGACCCCGACCGCGGACACGGCACGGGCGTCGGCGGGGGCCGCCGCCGGACGCCCGGCCCGGACGCGGGCCCGGTCCAGCCACTCGTCGTCGTAGACCCGGTCGAGGTAGCGGTCACCCCGGTCCGGGAACAGGGCGATCACCCGGGCCGGCCGTTCCAGGGTGGGCAGGATCCGCCGGATCGCGGCCACCACCGAGCCGGTCGAGCCGCCGGCGAAGATCGCCTCGGTGAGCAGGAGCTCCCGGCAGGCCTCGGCCGCGGACGCGTCGTCGACGTGCACGACGTCGTCGATCTCGTTCGGGCTGTGCAGCTCGGGGACCCGGCTGGAACCCGCCCCGGGCAGCTCCCGGGTGCCGGGCGGGGACGGACGGTCCCCGGAGAAGATCACGGATCCGACCGCGTCGACGGCCACCACCCGCAGGTCGGGCGCGTGCTCGCGGAGCCGGCGGGCGCAGCCGAGGATGCTGCCGGTGGTACTGACCGGGGCGACGAGCACGGTCGGCGGCAGCAGCAGCGCATCGGCGACCTCGGCGCCCGTGCCGTGGTAGTGCGCCAGCCAGTTGTGGTCGTTCGCGTACTGGTTGATCCAGACCGCGTCCGGCTCGTCGGCGAGGACCTCCTGGACCCGGTCGAGCCGGGCGGCCAGGAAGCCACCGACCTCGGCGGGCTGGTGGACGCGTTCGACGGTGGCGCCGAGCGACCGCATGATGGCGATGTTGGCGGGCGCGGCCATCGGGTCCACCACGCAGGTGAACCGCAACCCGTGCAGGCGGGCCGCCATGGCGACGGCGACACCGAAGTTGCCGGAGCTGGACTCGACGAGCCGGCTGCCCGGCGCGATCGACCCGTCCTCGAGCCCGCCGGCGACGATGTGCCGGGCGGTGCGGTCCTTCATGCTCCCGCCGGGGTTCATCAGCTCCAGCTTGGCCAGAACCTGCACGTCGGCATGGGGGAACAGTCGATCGAGCGAGACCAGTGGCGTCGCCCCGACACAGTCGAGGACGCTGCCCAGGATCGGCTCGACCGAGGCGTGGGTGGGGGGCACTCCAACCTCCGTCGGCAACCAGCGCAGGGTTACTTACCTTCTTCTGATGCAAGGCGAACCTAACTTTCGGATGGCGCAGCGTCCATGCCTCCGGACAGTGGGTGACGGAGACCTCTTTCCGGCGCAGTGGACGGAAGCAGCCGGACCGTCCGGCGGATTTCGCGGTCGCAGCAGGTGATCGGCTTCGACGATGGCGCCGCCGACACCGAGAAACCGAATGAGCGACCGGCCCGCCGTGCTCGACGACGGGTGAGTCGAGGGCGGCTCCGACCTCACACCCCTTCGCCGCGCGTCACACCTATTGCGCCGGGTGTGCGGCGTGGCGAAGGGGTGTGAGGACGATCGGTCAGAACTCCACGGTGCCGCATCCCGTGACGTGGGCGCACCGCCGACACGGAGAACGGCAGGCCGGGCAGCGGCGGCGTCGCCCCCCACCAGCTCGACGGCGTCGACGCCCGTGGCACCGCACGGGTGCACCGGTGCCGCACGGCGCCCGGCAGGCGGCTCTCGCGTCGTGTCGAGCACCGCCAGGAGGTGGTCGAGCTCGAGCACCCGGCCAGTGCCCTCGAGCCTTGCCATCACCGATACCTCGTGCTTCTATGCATAAGGCTTCAAGCCATGGAGGGACCGTGCAGATCGACAAAAACCTGGTCGCGGCCTCGGCCACCCCGCTCGTGCTCGCGATCCTCACCGAGGGCGAGAGCTACGGCTACGCCATCCTCAAGCGGGTGCGCGAGCTCTCCGGGGGTGAGCTCGAGTGGACCGACGGGATGCTCTACCCGCTGCTGCACCGGCTGCGCCGGCTCGGCTACGTGACCACGGAGTGGCGGACCCCGCCGGAGGGCCGGCGCCGCCGGTACTACGCGATCACCGACGACGGGCGGGTGGCCCTCGCCGAGCAACGACGGCAGTGGATGACGGTCACCCGTGCGCTCGGCGACGTCTGGCGGGGCCCCGGCGGGCTGATGCCCGCACTCGGTGAGGCGTGACCCATGGACCCGGTGGAGGCGCAGATCGCCGAGTGGCGGGCCTACGTCGCGAAGGCCCCGGCGGTCGGCGACCGCGACGTCGACGAGCTCGAGGCCCACCTCCGTGACCAGATTGCCGAGCTGGACGCGATGGACCTCACGGCCGACGAGGCGTTCCTCGTCGCGGTCAAGCGGATGGGCGACCTCGACAGCCTGTCCCGGGAGTTCGCCCGCGAGCACAGCGGCCGGCTGTGGAAGCAGCTCGTCCTGCGCGACGGCGACGACGCCGAGCCGGTGCGCCGGTCCGGCGGCTGGCTGGAGGTGCTCGTCCCCGCGGTGGGCGCGGCCGTCGCCGTCCAGGTCGCGCGCCTGGCCGCCGGGTTCCCCGACCAGGAGCCGGGGTGGCTGCTGCGCAACGCGGGCCTGCTCGTGCTGCCGTTCCTCGCCGGGTACCTCGCCCGGAGGCGGCGGCTCGACACCCGGGGCTGGCTGGTCACGGCGGCCCCGTTCGTGCTGGCCGCGCTCGTGGTCAACCTGTACCCGTTCCGGCCCGGCGGTGCGACCGAGGTGCTCGTGGGGCTGCACCTGCCGGTCGTCCTGTGGCTGGCGGTCGCCCACCCGTACATGGGCGGCACGCTCCGGTCGCACGAGCGGCGCATGGACTTCGTCCGCTTCACCGGCGAGTGGATCATCTACTACGTGCTCATCGCGCTCGGCGGCAGCGTGCTGCTCCTGCTGACCGGGGCGATCCTCGACCCGATCGGGGTCGACGTCGAGCTGGTCGCCGAGTGGGTGGTGCCGTCGGGCGCGGCCGGTGCCGTGATCGTCTCCGCGTGGCTGGTCGAGTCGAAGCAGCACGTGGTGG
This sequence comes from Pseudonocardia sp. C8, assembly GCF_014267175.1. Taxonomy (NCBI): domain Bacteria; kingdom Bacillati; phylum Actinomycetota; class Actinomycetes; order Pseudonocardiales; family Pseudonocardiaceae; genus Pseudonocardia; species Pseudonocardia sp. C8. The sequence continues at coordinate 1,633,347 of NZ_JACMTR010000002.1, read as the reverse complement.
AGAACATGGCGCCGGTGCTCACCCTGCTGTTCACGCCGCTGTTCGCCGTGATGCTCAGCGTCGCGGCGGTCGCCTACCTCGTGTCCGGGGCCGCGTTCGACCGCGAGCTGCTCGGCGTCTTCGACGCCCTCCTGGTCGTCGTGCTGGGGCTCGTCCTCTACGCCACGTCGGCGCGGGACCCGTCCCGGCCGGCCGGGCTGATGGACGGCGTCCGGCTGCTCACCGTCGCGAGCGCGCTCGTGCTCGACGTGCTGGTGCTCGGCTCGATGGTCGCCCGCATCGGCGACCTGGGGTTCACCCCGAACCGGGCGGCGGCGCTCGGGCTCAACCTGGTCCTGCTCGTGAACCTCGGGTGGACCGCCTGGCTGTCGCTGCGGTTCCTCACCGGGCGGGTCCCGTTCCACCGCGTCGAACGGTGGCAGACCGCGTACCTGCCGGTCTTCGCCGGCTGGGCCGCGGCGGTCGTCGTCGTGCTCCCCCCGGTCTTCGGCTTCGAGTGATCGACCGGGGGCCGATGAGTGCCGCCCCGGATCCGGGTCTGACCGTCATGGACAGCACACAGCAGAGGGACGTCGTCATGGACGGCCTCGTGTTCGCGGAGTCCCCGCGGTGGCACGACGGCCGGCTCTGGGTGAGCGACTGGGGCGCGGGACGGGTGTGGTCGCTCGCCCCCGACGGGACGCGCGCGGTCGAGGCCGAGGTCGCCTCGTTCCCGCTGTGCATCGACTTCCTGCCCGACGGGCGCCTGCTGCTCGTCTCCTCGACGGACCGTGCGGTGCTGCGCCGGGAGCCCGGCGGCGCGCTGTCCCGGCACGCCGACCTGTCCGGGGAGGCCACGACGCCGTGGAACGAGATCGTCGTCGACGGGCACGGCCGGGCCTACGTGAACAACATCGGGTTCGACTTCCCGGCCGGCGAGTTCGCGCCGGGGATCATCGCGCTGGTCCGCCCGGACGGCTCCGTCACCCGGGTCGCCGACGGTCTCGCGTTCCCCAACGGCATGGCCGTCACCCCGGACGGGTCCACGTTGCTGGTGGCCGAGTCCTACGCCGAGCAGGTGACCGCGTACACGGTGGACGCCGATGGGCGGCTCGCCGACCGGCGGGTCTGGGCGGCCACGCCCGGCGACCATCCGGACGGCATCTGCCTCGACCGCGACGGGGCGCTGTGGTACGCCGACGTCGGCCACGCGCACTGCGTGCGGGTCCGCGAGGGCGGCGAGGTGCTCGCGACGGTCCCGTTCGACCGGGGAGCCTTCTCCTGCGTGCTCGACGACGGCCCGGACCCGCGGCTGTACGTCGTCGGGCAGGTCTTCGGCGACGAGCAGCCGGACGGCCCGACCGGCATCGCCGCCCGGTTCCCGGCGCCCCGGGGCCGAGCCGCGTCACCGGCAGCCGGCTGAGCCGCCCTCCGCCCCTCGGACGAACCGATCCGCGACCCACCTCTACCACCCGCGTGGATCACTCTTGACAGGCAAACCACACCTCGTGATGGTAAGCCTCACTTATCCCAGGGTCGGGCAGGAGACTCCATGCGCACAGCCGCGCTCGCCGCCGTCGGCGCCCTGATGTTGCTGGTCGCGGGGTGCGGCGTCGGCGGGGCCGACCCGGACACGGTCCAGGTCTACTCCGGCCGGCACTACGACCTGGAACGCGCGTTCACCCAGTTCACGAACGAGACCGGGATCCCGGTCGAGATCCTGAACGGCAGCGACGCCGAGCTGCGGGAACGGCTCAAGGCCGAGGGCGAGGACACCCCGGCGGACGTGTTCCTCACCGTCGACGCGGGCAACCTGTGGCTGGCCGAGCGGGAGGGTCTGCTCGCCCCGGCCGGCTCCCCGGTGCTCGACGGCGCCGTCCCGGCCGGCCTGCGCGACCCGGACGGCCACTGGTACGGGCTGAGCATGCGGGTGCGCACCGTGATGTACAACCCGCAGCGGGTGCAGCCCGGCGAGCTCGACCCGGTCGACACCTACGCGGCCCTCGCCGACCCGAAGTGGCGGGACCGGGTGTGCATGCGGACCGCGAACAGCTCCTACACCCAGGCCCTGGTCGCGAGCATGATCGGTGAGCTGGGGCGGGACCGGGCCGCGCAGGTCGTCCGCGGGTGGGTGGCCAACGGCGTGCGCATCCGGGACAACGACGTGCAGATCCTCGAGGAGGTCGCGGCCGGTGGCTGCGACGTCGGGGTCACCAACCACTACTACCTGGCCCGGCTGCTGGCCGAGCGCCCGGACCTGCCGGTCGCGCCCTACTGGGCCGGCCAGCAGGGCCGCGGCGTCCACGTGAACATCTCCGGGGCCGGGATCGTCGCGCACTCGGACAACCCGCCGCTGGCCCGCCGGTTCGTCGAGTGGCTGGCCACCACCGGGCAGCGCCCGTTCGTCGACGGCAACCACGAGTTCCCGGCCAACCCGTCGGTCCCGCCCGAGCCCGCCATCGCGCGCTGGGGTGCGTTCCGGTACGCGCCGGTCGACGCGGAGGACTACGGCGGCGGTAACGCCGAGGCCGTCCGGCTGATGGCCGAAGCCGGCTACCGGTGAGCGCGCCACCCCTCCCTGACGTCACCGCGCCCGGCGCGGCCCGGTCCCGGCTGCTCGGCACCGGTGAGCGGCGCAGCTGGCGGCTCGCGGTCGTGGCCGCCGCGGCGCTGGCCCTGCTGCCGGTGCTCGGGGTGGGCGCGGAGGGGCTGTTGCGGGTGCCGGACGCGTGGTCGGCGCTCGGGACAGGGGCGATGCTGCGGATGGTCGCGACCACGCTCGCCCTGATGGTCGGTGTCGGCGCCGGGACCCTGCTGCTGGGCGGCGGCCTGGCCTGGCTGGTCGCGGCGCACCGGTTCCCGGGCCGGACGCTGTTCTCCTGGCTGCTGGTGCTCCCGCTGGCGATGCCCGCCTACGTCCTGGGTTTCGCGTTCCTGTCCGTGGTCGACTACACCGGCCCGGTGCAGACCGCGTGGCGGTCGCTGCTCGGCCCGCAGGCCTGGTTCCCGGAGCCCCGCTCGCTGGCCGGCGCCGTCGTCGTCCTGACGCTGTGCCTGTACCCCTACGTCTACCTGCTCGCCCGCGCCGCGCTGGCCGAGCAGGCCCCGGCCGGCTACGAGGCGGCCCGCGCGCTCGGCGCCGGGCACACCCGCGCGGGCCTGCGGGTGGTCGCGCCGATGACGCGCCCGGCGCTGGCGGCCGGGGTCGCGCTGGTGCTGATGGAGACCCTCACCGACTTCGCCACCGTGCAGTACTTCGACCTGCATACCGTCTCGGTCGGCGTCTACCAGGTGTGGAAGGGGACCTTCGACCGGCAGGCGGCCGCCGGGCTGGCGACCGTGGTGCTGGTGTTCGCGCTGCTGGTCCTGGCCGCCGAACGACGGCTGCGCGGCCGTGCCCGGTTCGACCGCGCCGGCGGCACCGGGCGCGGGCTCCCGGCCGTGGCGCTGCACGGCCGGCGGGCCGCGGCAGCCACCACGGCGTGCGCGGTCGTGCTGGCCGCCGCGTTCGGGCTCCCGGTGCTGCGGCTGGCCGGCTGGGCACTCGCCGATGGGGGCCACGGCTCCGGCGGGGCCGCCCGGTTCGCCGAGCACCTGGGCAACGGCCTGCTGCTGGCCGTGCTGACCGCGGCAGGCTGCACCGCGGTGGCGCTGGTCGTGGTGCACGGGCGGCGGATGGCGCCCGGCCCGCTGGTCCGGTTCGCCGCCCCGCTTTCGACGGTCGGCTACGCCGTCCCCGGTGTCGTCCTCGGGATCGGGGTGCTGGTGGTGACCGCCGGCCTGGACGACGCGCTGGAGGCGCTCGGCGTGCCCGGCGGCACCGGGCTGCTCGCCACCGGCTCGGTCGCCGGGATCCTCTACGCCTACCTGGTCCGGTTCCTCGCCCTGAGCCACCAGAGCATCGACGCGAGCCTGGCCGGGCTCGGCCCCGCCACCACCCGGTCGGCGCTCTGCCTCGGCGCACCACCCCGGCGGGTGCTGACCCGGGTGCACCTGCCGCAGGTCCGGGCCGGGATCGGGGTCGCGCTCGTCCTGGTGATCGCCGACGTGCTCAAGGAGCTCCCGATCGTGCTGCTGCTGCGCCCGTCCGGGTTCGACACGCTGGCCGTGCGGGTGTGGCTGCTGGCCTCGGAGAACTTCTGGCAGGCGGCCGCGCTGCCCGCCCTGACGATCGTGCTGGTCGCGGTCGTGCCGGTGCTGCTGCTGGTGCCCCGCACCCGGGTGCCGTCGTGACCGCCGAGGTGCTGGCCCTCGACGGCGTGGGCCGCCGCTACGGGAAGGTCGACGCGGTACGCCGGCTGGACCTGCGGGTCGGCGACGGCGAGCTGCTGGCCGTGGTCGGTCCGTCGGGGTGCGGCAAGTCCACCGCGCTGCGGCTGATCGCCGGGCTGGACCGGCCGGACGCCGGCACGGTCCGGCTCGCCGGCCGCCTCGTCGCCGGCCCCGGCACCTGGGTGCCGCCGGAGCGCCGCCGGGTCGGCGTCGTCTTCCAGGACCACGCCCTGTTCCCGCACCTGGACGTGGCCGGGAACGTCGCGTTCGGGCTCGACGGGCGCCCGGCCGCGGAACGCCGGGAGCGGGTCCGCACGGTCCTGGAGCTGGTGAACCTGGCCGGCCTGGCCGGGCGCTACCCGCACGAGCTCTCCGGCGGGGAGCAGCAGCGGGTCGCGCTGGCCCGCGCGCTGGCGCCCGAGCCGGCGGTGCTCCTGCTCGACGAACCGTTCGCGCACCTCGACCGGGGGCTGCGCGACCAGGTCCGGGCGGAGACCGTCGCCGTCCTGCGCCGCACCGGGACCACGGCCGTGCTGGTCACCCACGACCAGGCCGAGGCCCTGGCCGTCGGGGACCGGGTGGCGGTGCTGCGTGCCGGGCGGGTGGAGCAGCTCGGCACGCCGCCGGAGGTGTTCCACACCCCGCGCAACCGGTTCGTGGCCACCTTCCTCGGGGAGGCCGACTTCCTGCCCGCCGCCGACGCCGGCGAGATCGGGGCGGTCGCGGAGGCCGACGGCGACCTGGTGATGCTGCGTCCGCACGACGTCACGCTGCGGGCGGCCCCGGACGGCGACGCCGTCGTCCTGGACCGGGAGTTCCGGGGCGGGTTCACGCTCTACGCGGTCCGGCTGGGGTCCGGCCGCACGCTGCGCGCGCTGCTGCCGGACAGCACGTCGCTGCGGGTCGGCGACCGCGTCGTGGCCCGGATCGCCGAGGGCCGCTCCCCGACACCGGTCCCGCACGACGACTCCCGGGAGGCGCCGGAACCCGTCGCGGCCCGCCGTCGCTCGTTCGGCGGCTAGCCATGGTGAGCCTTCCCTTATCGAATGTCAGGGTGTCCGGACCTGACGACGTGATCGGTACCGGTACGGCCGTCCGGGGGACCGACACGGTCGGGTTCGTCCGCGACCTCCGTACGCACGGTGACCGGACGGCGGTGCTCGCCGCCGACGGGACCGCACTGGACTACCGGGAGCTCGCCGACCGGGTCGACGACGTCGCCGACCGGCTCGGCCCGGAGCGCAGGCTGGTGCTGGTGGCCGCCGGAGCCGGTGTCGACCCGCTGGTGACCTACCTGGGAGCCGTGCGCGGCGGGCACCCGGTGCTGCTCAGCTCCCCCGCCCCGGACCGGCTCGCGGCGCTCACCGCCGCCTACGACCCGGACGTGGTGGCCGCACCGCAGGGATCCGGCTGGGACCTGAGCCCGCGCCGTCCCGGGAGCGCGCACGAGCTGCACCCGGAGCTGGCACTGCTGCTGACCACCTCCGGGTCCACCGGATCACCCAAGCTGGTCCGGCTGCCGGCGAGCGCCGTGCAGGCCAACGCCGAGTCGATCGCCGACTACCTCGACGTCCGGGAGACCGATCGGGCGCCGGCGATGCTGCCGCTGCACTACTGCTACGGCCTGTCGGTGCTGCACTCGAACCTGCTGCGCGGGGCCGCGCTGGTCCTGCCGGGTACGCCGGTGACCGAGCCCGCGTTCTGGGACACCGCCCGCGCGTACGGGGTGACGAGCCTGCACGGGGTGCCGCACACGTTCGACCAGCTCGACGCACTCGGCTGGCCGCCGCTGCCGTCGCTGCGCTACGTCACCCAGGCCGGCGGCCGGCTGGATCCGGAACGGGTCCGCACGGTGGCCCGGCGCGGCCGGGCCGAGGGCTGGCGGCTGTTCGTGATGTACGGCCAGACCGAGGCGACCGCGCGGATGGCCTACCTGCCGCCGGACCTGGCGGAGTCCCGGCCGGAGGCGATCGGCGTCCCGATCCCGGGCGGGGACTTCGAGCTCGCCCCGGCCGACGGCGCCGGACCCGGCCTCGGCGAGCTGATCTACCGGGGCCCGAACGTCATGTTCGGGTACGCCCGGGAGCCCGCCGACCTGGCCCGGGGCCGGGAGGTCGAGGCGCTGGCCACCGGTGACCTGGCCCGCCGGGGCCCGGACGGGCTCTACGAGCTCGCCGGCCGGCTCAGCCGGTTCGTGAAGCTGTTCGGGGTGCGCATCGACCTCGACGACGTCGAACGCACCCTCGCCGCGCGCGGGGTCACCGCCCTGGCGACCGGGGACGACAGCCGGCTGCTGCTCGGCGTCGTCGGCGCCGACGCGGGCCCCGTCGCCGCGGACACCGCGGTCCGGCTCGGCCTGCCGCCCGACGCCGTGCACGGGGTCGCGCTCGACGCGCTGCCGTACACCGACACCGGCAAGGTCGACCGCCCGGCCGTGCAGCGGCTCGCCGGGCACACCGGCGACCAAGGCGACGGCTCCGTGCGGGCCGCGTTCGCCCGCGTGTTCGGGCTCGCCGACGTCCCCGGTGACGCGACCTTCCGCGACCTGGGCGGCGACTCGCTGCGCTACGTGCAGATGTCGACCGCGCTGACCGAGATCCTCGGTGACCCGCCCGCCGACTGGCCCGGGCGCACGGTCGCCGAGCTGGAGGGCGCGGCCCGCCGGCGGCGCAAGGTGCGACCGGTCGAGACCCCGGTGCTGCTGCGCGCGGTCGGCATCGTGCTCGTGCTGGTGGCGCACGTCGGCCCGGTGGCCGTGCTGGGCGGGGCGCACCTGCTGCTGGCGCTGGCGGGCTGGTCGTTCGCCCGGTTCACCCCGGCCACCGGGGTGGTGTCGCGGCGGCTGCTCGGCACCGCGCTGCGGATCGCGGTGCCCACCGTGCTGTGGCTGTCCTGGCGGGCCGCGGTCGAGGACGACGTGGGGCTGCACAACCTGCTGCTCGCCAACGTCGTGGTGGACCCGGAGCTCACCGGCTACTGGTTCGTCGAGTCGCTGCTGCAGATCCTGCTCGTGCTGGCGGCCGTGTTCGCGCTGCCCCCGGTGCGCCGGGCCGAGCGCCGCGTGCCGTTCGGGTTCGCCGCCGGCGCGCTGGTCGCCGGGCTGCTGATGCGGCCGTGGGCCGGGCCGGTCAACGGGTTCACGGTCGGTCCGTTCGCCCCCCAGCAGGTGTTCTGGATCTTCACCCTGGGCTGGCTGGCCCAGCGGGCCGACACCCCCGGCCGCCGGCTCGCGGTGCTGGGCCTGCTCCCCTTCGTCGTGCCCGGCGGGTTCTCCGACCCGACCCGCACGGCCGTGCTCGTGCTCGGGGTGGCCCTGATCCTGGGTGTCGACCGGATGCTGCTCCCGCACGCCCTCGCCAAGCTGACCGCGCTGGTGGCCGGGGCGTCGCTGACGATCTACCTGACGCACTACGCGGTGCTGGCCGCGCTGCACGCGCACCTGCCCGGGCCCGTGGTCGTCCTGGCCTGCCTGGTCGTCGGGGTGGGTGCGTGGCTGGCGTGCCGGCTCGCGCTCCGCGCCCGTGAGTGGTTCGTCGGGTCAGGGGCCTCCCAACCACTCACGGGCCGCCGGCGGCAAGGAACGCCCTGAGCGAGACCTGTCGTAGCTGCACGGCATGCTGCACCCGATCGTGAACGACGACGGACGGGGAAGCGTGTCCGAACCACTGCGCGCCGGGGCACACGAACGCCTGCGCACCACCCGGCTCGAGGCTGCGCTCGCCGAGGTCACCGACCTGACTCCACGCTGGGACGACATCGACGCGGCCGTCCAGCCGCGGGTGCTGGCCCGGCACGTGGCCGCAGTCGTCGAGCACGCGCTCGCCGAGCGCGATGCCCCGCAGCGCGTCGAGCTGGTCAACCAGCTGATGGGGCTCGTGGAGCACGACGAGCAGCTTCACGAGGACCTGCAACAGCTCATCGCGCTCACCCGAGAGGTCCTTCCCGGCGTCCACGAGGTTCGCCGGCCGCTCACTCCCTTGTCGGACGCGGCCCTGTTCACGAACGCGGCGGGTGAACCGAAGCTACATTCCGCGCTGCGGTCGGAGCTGGCCAGCGCCGACCGCGTCGATCTGCTGTGCGCGTTCATCCGGTGGCACGGCATCCGCCTGCTGGAGCGCGAGCTCGACGTGCTGCGGGAGCGCGGAGTCCCGTTCCGGGTGATCACCACGACCTACATGGGCGCCACCGATCAACGCGCGGTCGACGAGCTGGTGCAGCGCCACGGCGCCGAGGTGAAGATCAACTATGCGAGTGCGACGACCCGCCTGCACGCCAAGGCGTGGCTGTTCCGCCGCGACTCCGGCTTCGATACCGCCTTCGTCGGAAGCTCGAACCTCTCCCGCTCCGCGCTGGTCGACGGCCTGGAATGGAACGTCCGTCTCTCGTCGGTCGCGACGCCCGACCTGATCCGCAAGTTCACCTCCACGTTCGACACCTACTGGAACGCACCGGACTTCGTCTCCTACGACCCGGCCGTCCCCGCGGACTCGCAGCGGCTCGCGGACGCGCTCGGAAGGTCCCGGCAGGCCGACACCCCTCTGATCGGGCTCGAGGTCCGGCCGTTCCCGCACCAGGAGCAGCTCCTCGAGGCGCTCGACACCGAGCGGGAGGTTCACGACCGGCACCGCAACCTCGTGATCGCGGCGACCGGGACCGGGAAGACGGTCGTCGCCGCCCTCGACTACCAGCGTCTGCGCGCCGCGCATCCGAGGTTGCTGTTCGTCGCCCACCGCAGGGAGATCCTGGACCAGTCGCTGCGCACGTACCGGGCGGTGCTCGCCGATGGTGCGTTCGGGGAGAAGTACGTCGGCGGTGCCCGGCCCACACGGTGGACCCACGTGTTCGCGTCCGTGCAGTCCCTCGCCGCCTACGGCGTGGAGAACATCCCCGCCGACCACTTCGACGTCGTCGTCATCGACGAGTTCCACCACGCCGAAGCCGCAACCTACCGCCGGCTGCTGGATCACCTGCGGCCGGCGGAGCTGCTCGGCCTGACCGCGACACCGGAGCGCTCCGACGGCGTGGACGTCCGCGATCGCTTCTTCGACGGCCGTAGCGCCGCCGAGCTGCGGCTCTGGGACGCGCTCGCGGCCGACCTGCTGGTGCCGTTCCACTATTTCGGTCTCGCCGACGACGTCGACCTGCGGGGCGTCGAGTGGACGCGTGGCAGCTACGACGCCAGCGCCCTCGACACGCTCTACACTGGCAACGACGCCCGGGCTGCAAAGATCATCCGCGAGACCCGGGCCAAGGTCACCGACGTCAGCGCGATGCGCGCACTCGGGTTCTGCGTGTCGGTCGCACACGCCGAGTACATGGCGCGGGTGTTCACCGCAGCCGGTATCCCGAGCGAGGCGGTGAGCGGCCGGACCGCTCGCGACGACCGCGACGACGCGCTCCGGCGGCTGCGCGATCGCGAGGTGAACTGCCTGTTCGCGGTCGATGTCTTCAACGAGGGCCTCGACGTCCCCGAGGTCGACACGGTGCTCCTGCTGCGCCCCACCCAGAGCGCAACGATCTTCCTGCAGCAACTCGGTCGCGGGCTGCGCCGGGCGCCGGACAAGGCCGTGCTGACCGTCCTCGACTTCATCGGCCAGCAACGCCGTGAGTTCCGATTCGACCTGCGCTACCGGGCGCTGACCGGGAGCAGCCGGACCGGGGTCGTACGGGACGTCGAGGACGGCTTCCCGTACCTGCCGTCCGGTTCGGCGATGGTGCTCGACCCGGTGGCACAGCAGATCGTGCTCGACAACGTCCGCAACCGGCTGCGTTTGTCCCGGAAGGATCTCGTGGCCGATGTCCGCTCGCACGGCGAGCCCGGGCTCGCGCGCTACCTGCGGGCGTCAGGCGGGGAGCTATCCGACGTGTACCGGAGCAAGGGGTCGTGGACGGCGCTCTGCCGCGACTCCGGGCTGACCGTCCCGGCCGCCGGCCCCGACGAGACCGCCCTGCTGCGTCGGCTGGCGAACCTCAGCCACGTCGACGACCCCGAACGCGCCGAGGTGTACGCCCGCGTCGCCGACCCGGAGGGGCCGGCGTACACCGACTTGACCGAGCGCGATCAGCGACTGGCGCGGATGCTGTTCTTCCAGATCTGGCCCGACCGGGGTGGGTTCGGCAGCTACGCGGCCGGATTCGACCACCTCCGGCGCCACCCCGCGGTGTGTGCGGAGATCCGCGAACTCACCGCCTACACCCTCGATCAGGCCCGGCACCTGCCCCGATCGCTGGGTGAGGGGCTGCAGCACGTACCGCTCCGCAGCCACGCTCACTACCGCCGGGAGGAGATCCTCGCGGCGCTGGACTGGGCGTCCCTGGCTCGAAAGGCCGCCGGGCACGCCAGCGGCGTCGTATGGGCCGACGGTCCCCGGGTCGACGCGCTGCTGGTCAACCTGCGCAAGACCGAGCGCGACTTCTCACCCACGACGATGTATCGCGACTTCGCCCTGCAGCCTGACGTGTTCCACTGGGAGTCTCAGAACGCCGCGTCACCGGAGACCGGGATGGGGCGGCGGTACCTCATGCATCGAGAACAGGGCAGCCACGTCGTGCTGTTCGTGCGTGACTCGCCGGCCGACGACATCGGCCCCGGCGCGCCGTTCCTCTGCCTCGGCGCCTGTGACTACGTCTCGCATGAGGGCAGCAAGCCGATCGCGATCACCTGGAAGTTGCGGCGGGCGATGCCGGGGGAAACATTCCGGGCGGCGAGCGTCGTCGCGTCGTAGCGAGTCGGCACCCGGCGGCGGCCCGTTGCACCATCACGACCGGCCTCCCTCGCGTGCCCGGTCCACCGCCGTCCAGGCCAACGCGACCGCGCCGTCGAGCAACGCCCGCTCGGCCTCCGCCCCGATGCAGTGCGCGGCGAACTCCCTCTGGTGGTTGGTCGCGGGTAGCGATCCGATCCCGATGTACGGGTGGATCGCCGGGACGACCTGGGACACGTTGCCCATGTCGGTGGACGCTCGGTTCATCCGGCCGGCCAGGCCGCCCGGCGCGAACTCGCGGCCGAGCTCCAGGGCGTTGGCCCGGTAGTGCTCCAACGTGCGCGTGTCGGTGCGGAACTCGGCGTAGGGCTTGCTCTCGGCCTCCACCTCCAACGTGCAGCCGGTGGCCAGGGCGCCCGCCTCAAAGCACCGCAGCACTTTCGGCTCGATCGCGGCCAGCTCGGCCAGGCTCTCCGCACGCACGTACCACCGCCCCACAGAGCTCTCGGGGATTGCGTTGGGTGCCGAGCCTGCGGAGGTGACGATCCCGTGCACCCGCGAGCTCGTCGGGAGCTGCTGGCGCAGCAGGCCGATGGCGACCTGGGCGACGGTGAACGCGTCAGCCGCGTTCACGCCGTCCTCGGGATATGCCGCAGCGTGCGCGGACCGGCCGCCGTAGGAGATCCGGGAGTGGCTGACCGCGAACGGCCGCGCCTCGGCGACGTCGACCGGTGCCGGGTGAACCATCATCGCGAGGTCGACGTCGCGGAACGCGCCGCGGTCCAGCATCTCGATCTTGCCGCCGCCACCTTCCTCGGCCGGGGTGCCGTACACCTCGACGGTCAGGCCGATTGCATCGGCCACCTCGGCCAGACCGAGGGCGGCACCGACCGACGACGCAGCGATGAGGTTGTGTCCGCAGGCGTGTCCGAGTCCCGGCAGCGCGTCGTACTCGGCGCACAGGGCGATCCGCAGCGGCCCCGCGCCGTACCGGGCGAGGAACGCGGTCTCCAGCCCCAGGTAGGCCGGGGTCACGGTGAACCCGCGACGGTCGAGCAGCTCCGGCACCGTCTCCGCGGCGTGGTGCTCCTCCCACGCGGTCTCGGGCCGTGCGTGCAACGCGGTCGACAATCCGACCAGCTCGTCGGCCGCCCGGTCCACGGCGGTGCGGACCGCAGCCTTCTCGCGGATCACAGGTCCCCCGGGACGCCGTACGACGGCGCGCTCGCTGGGTGCAGCGCACGTCGGACGTAGTCGTCACGCTGTGGCAACCAGGTCTCCACGGCCTCGGCCAGGCGGTCGATCGGTGCGTCGGCCCAGTCGACCCGCAGGTCGGTCACCCGCCACTCCACGTCCGCGACGACGGCTAGGCCAGCCGAGTGCACCGGCCCCTCCTCACCGCCCGCCTCGTGCCCGGCCCTCAGTGCGGCGAGCAACCGCTCCTCGAACTCTCCCGTGGCGGACTCGAACGCCTCGACCATGATCGTCGGCAGGTCGGTGCTCACGAGCATGTTGCCGGCGGCAACCGAGTGCGGGCCGAGCGCCGCACCGTGGGTACCGAGGGTGTGTTCCCCGCTGAACCAGGCGGCCGGGCCCGCCGGTCCGACCGCTGTCAGCTGGCGGTACTCCAGGTCGGTGGCGTTCGCCCCGACCTCCTTCAACGCCCGTCCGGCGTCGCCGTGCACGGCCAGCCGGTCGAGGGTCCGCCCGCCCAGCCGGGGGTCGGTGACGTTCTGCGACGCGGCGGCCCCGACGCCGGGCCGCAGGTGCACGCAGCGAGCGGCGACCGCGGGACTGGAGGAGCTGACGGCCATACCGAACCGCCCCTCGTGCCGGGCAACGATGGAGAAGGTCATCGGTCGGCCTCCGGGATGACGGCGATCGCATCGATCTCGCAGAGCCACTCCGGACGGGCTAGCGCGGACACCACGACACCGGTGGAGATCGGGTGGACCCCCTTGGTCCAGCGCCCCACGGTCTGGTAGACGGTCTCCCGGTAGCGCGGGTCGACCAGGTAGATGGTCAGCTTGACCAGGTGTTCCATCCGGCTGCCCGCCTCGCGGAGCAGCATGTCGATGTTCGCCATCGCCTGCTCGGCCTGGGTTCCGACGTCGCCGATCCCGACCGACTCGCTGGTGTCGAGGTCCTGGCCGATCTGGCCGCGGACATAGACCGTGTTGCCGGCGACGACGGCCTGGCACAGGTCGTTGTCGAGGTTCTGCTCAGGATAGGTGTCGCGGGTGTTGAACGGACGGATCCGGGTGTGGGTCGGCATCAGGCTGCTCCAGTGGTCGTGACGGTGCACGCGGTGTCATGGTCAGGCCGGGCGGCGCCGGTGCTCGGCCGACGCGGGCGGAGCGGGTCGGCGACACCGGGGTACGCGAGGTAGCTGCGCTGGATCATGATGTGGTCGGCCACGTACGCGGCGTCGTGCCAGACCCCCCAGATGAAGCTCGATCCGCGTCGCGACTGCCAGGGCAGGCCGAGGAAGTAGACGCCTGGCTCGGTGGACACGCCGCGGGCGTGCTGCGGCCGGCCGGCCTCGTCGAATGCGTCGACCTCCAGCCAGCCGTAGTCGGAGACGAACCCCGTCGCCCAGACGATCGAGGTGACTCCGGCGGTCGCCACGTCGAGTTCGGTAAGCGGGTCGAGCACGCAGTCCGGCTCCGGCCCGAACGCGCGGGCCTCCGGTTCCTCCGGCAGGTCGAGCCCGTTGCGCGCGACATACGCGTCGGCCTCGTCGAGCATCGCCAAGTAGCCGGCGTCCCCGCCGGCGATGTTGTCGCGCAGGTCCGCCGCGAACCGCATCCGGCCGTCGGCGAACGCACGGGTCATGCCCACCAGGGTGATCCCACCGGCCGCGAGCGCCCGGAAGTCGACGGTCCGCCCTCCGTCGGCTCCGCTAACCGCGATGGTGACGTGTTCCGCCCCCCTGGGGGGCGCCACCGCGTCCCACTTGTTGAGGACCCCGAGCCACCAGCAGAAGTCCCGTCCCCGGTATCGGCGCGGGGGCCGGTCGTGCGGACCGACCGAGAGGTAGACGGTCCGGCCGGAGCGCCGCAGCTCGTCCGCGATCTGGACGCCCGACGATCCCGCCCCGACGACGAGCACGGCGCCCGCGGGTAGCTGCTCCGGGTTGCGGTAGGAACTCGAGTGGACCTGCAGCAGACCCGCGTCCCGCGGAACAACCGGGGGGACTGCCGGCTTCTGGAACGGTCCGGTCGCGGCCACGACATGGCGCGCGTCGACCGTCCCCTCCGAGGTCTCGACCCGGAAACCGGGGCGCCCGACGTGCTTCCGCACCCGCCGGACCTCCACACCGCAGCGGACCGGTGCGGCGATCTTCTCAGCGTAGGCGGCGAAGTAGTCCGCGACCTGGTCTTTCGAGGCGAACCCGTCGGGATCGACGCCGCTGAACTCGAGCCCCGGAAAGCGGTCGTGCCACGCCGGACCGTTCGCCACGAGTGAGTCCCAGCGGCCCGTCCGCCAGCGCTCGGCGATCCGATCGCGTTCGAGCACCAGGTGTCCGATCCCGCGTGCACCCAGATGCTCGCTCATGGCCACGCCGGCCTGACCTCCGCCCACGACGAGGACCTCGGTCTCATGGTGCGCCATCTCAACCTCCGTTCCAGTGATCACGACGCGCTCGCTCCCGCAGGACGTCGCCATGCCTCCCGCCGCGATGACGTCCAGGTCGACGGGTGGCACCGGCGGAGGGGCGGAGTGCCCGGACGGGACGCCGATGCACCGAGTCTGGGGGGTCTCGATAGAACAGACCAGTGGATGTTTTCGAACCTTTGCATCATGTGAGCTGATGCAAAGGCGTACCTCAGGACGTCACGCCGTCGGCGGACGCCCGGGTCGGCGGCACCGTCGATGCCTCCCCGGGAGCGGCGGCGCCCAGGTCCTGCGCACGGAGCAGGCTGCTGCCCGCCGTCTCCCGCATGCTCAGTGCGGCGGCCAGCCCGAGCGCCGCGGCGACCATCAGGTAAGGACCGGGGACGATCAGGCTTCCGGTGGCGGAGATGAGAACGGTCATGAAGAACGGGACGGTGCCGGCGAACAGCGCGGCGGTGACGTTGTAGGCGATCGACAGACCGCCCTGGCGAGTCCGGGTCGGGAAGATCTCGGCGGACCAGACGGCGTGGGTCGCGAGGATCGCCGAGAGGATCACGGCCAAGCCGAGCGCCGCGACGACAGTGCCGATCATTCCCGCCTGCATCAGCAGGTAGGCGGGCGTCGCCGCGACCAGCAGCGCGCCGGCGGCTCCGACCATGACGGGCTTGCGCCCAACCCGGTCGGACAGCAGCCCGAACGCGGGCACCAGGATCAACCCGAGCATCGAGGCGAACGTGGAGAGCAGGGCGGCGCTCTCGGCCGAGTGCCCCAGGTGGTCGGTCTGGTAGGTCACCAGGTAGGTGAGCACCGCGTAGAACAGCACGTGCATCATCGTCATGAGGCCGGCGGCCTGCAGCATCTGCCGCACGTTCGTGCGGAAGAGTTCCCTGACCGGGCTGCGCGGCACCGAGCCGGTCGCCTCGAGCGTCCGATACTCCGGGGTGTCCTCGATCTTCGTCCGGATGATGTAGCCGATCACGCCCATGGGTGCCGCTATCAGGAACGGGAGCCGCCACCCCCACGAGGTGATCTGATCGTCGGTCAACGAGACCGAGAGCAGGTAGAACGCGAACGATCCGGCGAGGAACCCAAGCAGCGATCCGACCTCGAGCCAGCTCACCCCGAACGCGCGCCGGGTGCGGGGCGAGTACTCGGCCAGGAAGCTGGCGGCACTGCCGAACTCACCGCCGGCGGCGAAACCCTGCACCAGACGGAGGGCCACCAGCAGAATCGGCGCCGCGATCCCGATCGTCGCGTACCCGGGCAGCAGTCCGATCGCGAGCGTCGCGACCGACATGACGATGATGACGATCGAGAGCGTGCGCCGCCGGCCGATCCGGTCGCCGAGCGGGCCTAGCACCAGCGCGCCGAGCGGGCGGATTCCGAACGACACGGCGAACACGGCGAACACGGACAGCACGCCGGCGACCTCGCTCTCCGACGGGAAGAACACCGTCGCGATGGTCGTGGCGAGGTACGCGTAGACGGCCCAGTCGAACCAATGGACGAAGACGCCGATCGCGCCGGCGGCCACGCTCCGGCGCAGCGAGGCGGGATCGACCTGGACGGCCGCATCGAGCGCGGCGTCAGTGGTGGGAGGTGGGGTGGGCTCGGACACGGGTCCTCCAGCGGGGCATCGCGAGACGACGACAGGCCCGCGCCCGGCGACCCTGCCGTGAACAGCTCCGGACCGCGGCGGCTGTTCGCGAGGCGACGCTATGCAGGCCTTAGGGATCGATCAAACAGAGATAATATGTTCGGTGCATCGGTTTCCTCGATGCATATGACGCCTCGATCCGAGGGTCAGGACTGCGAGCCGCCCCGGCTGGGGCCCGGGCGCCCGGTGGCCGAGCGGAGCCGCCGCACGACCTCGCGGGCGGTGTCGGTGACGGCGCGTGCGCGCGCGGTGCGCCGCACCGACTCCATCCACGCCACGACGACCGACAGCGCCGGGACGCCGTCATCGGCGATCGGCCGCGCCTCGACGCGCCCACCGCTGTAGGTCCCGTCCAGCACCGGCTGCTGGTTGAGCAGAGAGAACCCGAGCCCCCGCGCGACCATTCCGCGTACCGCCTCGACGCTGGCCGACCGGTAGGCAATCCGCGGCTGGGCTCCGGCCGTCCCCAGCAGCTCGCGGAAGTACTCGCGGCTGTGCGGGAGGTCCAGCAGCACCATCGGTTCGTCGGCCAGGTCGCTCAACCGCACCTCCGGCCGGTCCGTGAGCGGGTGCCCGGGCGGCAGGACCACGTACGGCGGGGCCTCGGCGATGACCTCCCGTCGGACTCCCGGCCCGAGTCCGAGGTCGTAGGTGATGGCGACCTCGACCGCGCCGCTGCGCAGTGCGGCGCTCACCGCGGCCGCCTCGAGCTCGAGCACCTCAACTTCCAGCCCGGGGCAGCGACCGCTCAGTTCCGCGAGCAGATCGGGCAGCACGAAGGGGACGAGGGTGACCATGCAGGCCACCTTGATCCGGCCGCGAACATCGTCCCCGCGGCCACGCGCCGCGTCCAGCACCTCGCCGACGTGCGCGAGCAACCCGCGCACGTCGCGCAGCAGCTCCTCCCCTGCTGCGGTCAGCACCAGGCCGCGGGCATGCTGGCGGATGAACAACGGTGTCCCCACCTGGCGCTCCAGCTGGGCCACCGCCGCGGACACCGCCGACTGGGCCACCCGCAGCTCCTCGGCTGCCTTGGTCATGCTCAGCACCGAGGCCGCCTCCACGAAGTACCGGAGCTGCGTGAGGGTCACGTCCGGCTGCCTGGTCACGACATTCCCCGGTGCTCGGCGTCCATCGCGAACGTCAGGCCCCGAGCCCGTGCGCACGCAGGTAGTCGATCAACAGCGACTGGGACCGCAGGATGTGGTCACGCATCGCCACCCGGGCCTGCGCACCGAGCCCGTTCGCGATCCGGTCCAGGACGACGTCGTGGTCGTCCAGGTAGAGAGCCCGGAGGGCCTCCGGAGTCCGGACGGCCAGCCGCACCGTGTCCTTCGGGAAGTACCGGTGCAGTTCCTGGATCATCTGCCCGAGCCGCCGGTTCCCGCCGGCGTCGTGGATGACACCGTGGAAGCTGTCGTTGAAATGGCGCAACCGCTCACCGGCATCCTCGTCCGTGCCGTCCAGGGCGGCGACGGCCGCGGGCAGGAGGTCGGCCAGCGCCTGCTGCGCCTCCCGCAACCGACGCGTGATCGCGGGGTCGGTCGCCCCGGCCGCGAGCTCGGCGGCGAACCCCTCGAGCTCGGCGCGGACCTGGTAGACCTCCTCGAGCTCGCGAAGGGTCGGCACCCGGACCCGGGCTCCTCGGTTCGGGATGAGCTCGACCAGGTTGAGGGCCTGCAGCTTGCGCAGCGCCTCGCGGGCCGGCGTGCGGCTGACACCGAACCGTCGGCAGACCTCGTCCTGCTGGAGGTGTTCCCCGCGCGCGTAGCGGCCACCCAGGATCTCACCCTCGAGGATCCGGGCGATCTGGTCCGCGTAGCTGCTCGGGGCTTGGAGCCCGGCCCCCGGGTGCACGATGCCGTCGCTCATCTGGCTCTCACATCCCGTCATCGTAGGCAGCCCGTGCCGGACGAGCGGCGATCCCGTGCCCCGCCACACCCGTATCCCGGGCGCGCCCGTCGACGTGGCAGGGCCGAGTCATCGCGCTCCTTCGTATCAGCCCGGTCTTGACAGCCAGCACGCCGCCAGATTGTATCCATGGATACACGGATCCAACGAACCGGAGGACGACATGGTCGATGTGCGGAACGTGCGTGGCGGTGACGGCCTGGAACCGATCCGCGCGGAGATCGATGAGCTGCTCGACTCGGTCGTTGAGGCGACCGCGACGGCGACCGAGGCGTTCTTCGCCTCCTACGACGAGGCCCCGGACCCGGCACGGCTCGCGGCATGGCTCGCTCCGCGCTGCTGGCGAGAGATCGACTACGTGTACCTGCTGAACGAGGAGATCGCCCGCTATGGCATGCGCTTCCAGCGCCGGCACATCACGCTGCTCGCGAAGCAGTCCTTCCAGGAGGCCGAGCACTACGACATGGTCGGAAAGGCCATCGAGTCCCTCGGTGGCACCGTGCCCACGTCCGTCCCGGCCGAGGCCGAGCCGTGGAGCGCATTCCTCTGGCAGTGCCTGGACCGCCATCCCCTCGCCGCGATCGCGGCGTGGAACCTCTCCGAGACCTCGGCGTCCGGCAGCTTCGAGCCGACCTTCCGCGGCGCGGAGCGACACGGCCTCGACGAGGTCGTGCGGATCTACAAGCGGATCGAGACCGACGAGAAGTTCCACGTCGGGCTCGGACTCCAGATGCTCTCGACCTACGTCGCGGACGACCACGACCGCGACGAGGTCCTCCGCGCGATGCGGGGCATGCGCGACATCGCGTGGAAGACCTTCACCCCAGAGTCGGTCGGCGCCGCCGGGGCCTGAGTGCTCCGGCCCGACACACCCCGGAAGGCACGATGACCGGTACCTGGACCACGGTCGCCGTCGAGTCCGTCCAGCCCTGCGCCACGGACGTCGTGGCGATCACGCTCGCCGCGGCGGGCGGGATGACGCTGCCGTCCTGGGCCCCCGGCGCGCACATCGACGTCGATCTCGGCGCCGGGTTCGTCCGGCAGTACTCCCTCTGCGGGGACCCTGACGACTCCGGCCGGTGGCGGATCGCCGTGCTGCGCGAGGCCGCGGGCCGCGGCGGCTCGCAACGGGTCCACGACCTCGTTCGCGCCGGGGACAGGCTCCCGGTACGCGGCCCGCGCAACCATTTCCCGCTCGTCGACGCCGATCGCTACGTCTTCGTCGCCGGCGGGATCGGCATCACGCCGATCCTGCCGATGCTCCGCCGGGTCGCGGCGCTGAACCGGCCGTGGACGGCGTTGTACGGCGGTCGGTCCCGGAACTCCATGGCATTCGTCGACGAGCTCCGCGCGGTCCCGGGTGGCGAGCTCCAGATCGTCCCCCAGGACGAGTCCGGGTTGCTCGATCTCGTGACGCCCCTCGGAGGCGCGCCGGGCGAGCACTCGGTCGTCTACTGCTGCGGCCCGGAGGCGCTGATCTCCGCGGTTGAACGGGCGTCCGCGCACTGGCCGGCCGGGACCCTGCATCGCGAGCGGTTCAGCGCTCCGCCCGTCACCGGCGGGGGCGGCGCGTTCGACGTCGTCCTCCGGCGCAGCGGGGTGCGCCTGACGGTGCCCGAGCACGTGCCGCTGCTGGACGTCATCGAGAGCGCGGGCATCGCCGTGGAGAACTCCTGCCGAGCCGGGATCTGCGGCACCTGCCAGGTGCGGGTGTGCTCGGGCGAGCTGGACCATCAGGACGACGTCCTGTCCGACGACGAGCGCGACCGCGGCGATGTGATGCTGCCGTGCGTCTCCCGGGCCCGCGGCGGCATCCTCGTTCTGGACCTGTGACGGACCTCGGCGGCACGGTGCCGACGTCGCTGCCGTTCCTCGGGAACTGTCGCCGGTGAGCTCGAGCAGGAGTGGGCGAACTCGGAGCCATCATCGTGCAATCCGTTCTCTCAGTCGGTCGCCGCCAAAACCTGACAGCGATATCAGAGCTGCGTCGGATCGACGGCCCGCACGGTTGTCCTGGACGGCCTCCATGGCCAAGACTCGCCTCCGGACGCGACGCGGATCAGCATCGAGGTGATGCCGACGGCCGCTCCGCGCGCCCGACACCCGCCGCACCCGGAGGCCGATCACCGATGTCCGACCCGCGTACCCGCGTCGACGAGCTGGTCCGGCACTTCTCCCGGCCCGGCTCCTCCGCGGCCGACCTGCTCTGCGACAGCCACCCCGCCGACGCGGTGGCGTTCACGGTGATCGAACCGGACCTCGGCTCCCGTGACCTCACCTACGGCGAGCTCCGCACGGAGTCGACGAAGTTCGCGGCCGCGCTGGCCGGGCTGGGCGTGGGTCCGGGCGACGCCGTCGCGGTGCTGATGGGCAAGTCCGCCGAGCTCGTCGTGGCCCTGCTGGGCATCTGGCGGCGCGGCGCGATCCACGTCCCGCTGTTCACCGCGTTCGCACCGCCGGCCATCGAGCTGCGGGTCGGTGCCAGTGGTGCGAAGGTCGTCGTCACCGACGCCGACCAGCGCGCCAAGCTCGACCAGCTCGTCGGGGATCCGGGGCAGGGGCCGCGCCTGGTCGTCGTCGGCGGGCCGGCAGGCGGCCACGACGACTTCCACGAGCTCCTGGCCCGGCACGGCGGCGACGAGGTCGAGCCGGCCGCCCTCGGTCCGGACGGCGTGCTGATCGAGCTATTCACCTCCGGCACCACCGGCGCCCCCAAGGCCGTGCAGGTCCCGGTGCACGCGCTCGCCGGGATCCTGGGCTACCTGGAGCTCGGCCTCGACCTGCGCGCGGACGACGTCTACTGGAACGCCGCCGACCCGGGATGGGCCTACGGCCTCTACTACGCCGTGCTCGGCCCGCTGGCAGCGGGCCGGCGCAGCCTGCTGCTGCACGCCCCCTTCGCCCCGGCGACCACCTGGCGGGTGCTCGACCGGTTCCGGGTCACCAACTTCGCTGCCGCGCCGACGGTCTACCGCAGCCTGCGCGGGCAGCCGGTGCCGCCCGGCCTGGAGCTGCGGTGCCTGTCATCGGCGGGCGAGCCGCTCACCCCGGACGTCCCGGCCTGGGCCGAGTCGGCGCTCGGGGTGACCGTCCGGGACCACTACGGCCAGACCGAGCAGGGCATGATGATCGGGAACGGCTGGGCCGGCGAGATCCGTGAACCGGTCCGCCCGGGGTCGATGGGCCGGCCGTTCCCCGGCTGGAGCGTCGCGATCCTCGCCGACGACAGCACCACACCCGCACCGGCCGGAACGGTCGGGCAGGTGGCCGTGGACGTCCCGAACAGCCCGCTGGCCAGCTTCCGCGGCTACGCGCGGGCCACCGGGTCGTCCCGCTTCAGCGACGACGGCCGCTGGTACCTGACCGGGGACACCGCGACCCAGGACGAGGACGGCTTCTTCCACTTCTCCGCGCGGGACGACGACGTGATCCTCATGGCCGGCTACCGGATCGGCCCGTTCGAGGTGGAGACCGTGCTGCTCAGCCACCCCGCCGTGGCCGAGGCGGCCGCCGTCGGCCGGCCCGACCCGCTGCGCGGCGAGGTGCTCGAAGCCCACGTCGTGCTCACCCCGGGCGCCGAGGGCACGCTGGAGCTCGAACGCGAGCTCCAGCAGCTGGTCAAGGACAACTACGCCAAGCACGCCTACCCGCGCACCGTCCACTTCACCGACGCGCTGCCGAAGACCCCGAGCGGCAAGATCCAGCGCTTCCTGCTCCGGCAGGGAGCACCAGGATCCCGGTCGGTGTCCTCCTGATCGGCCCCACAGGTCTCGAGGCAGGCGGAGGTCGCCGCGTCATGCGCCGGCCGTCACGATGCCTGCCAGCACGACCGGTGCGAGGTACAGCAGCGGGAAGGGGACGTGGGAGAAGGCCCGAGCGCGAAGAACGGTGAGGACGGCACCCACGAAGTACAGGGCCAGACCGGTCGCGGCGGCCACACCGATTCCCGGGATCCACAGCCCGACCACGAGGCCGGCCGCGCCGAGCGCCTTCGCCGACCCGAGCCAGACCCACCAGCTCCGGGGGACGCCGTAGTCGGCGAGGTTGTCGACCACCCACGCCTGGCGGGTGTAGACCGCGTAGGCCGAGAACCCGACCCACGCTGCGGTCACGAGGACGACGACGGTTGCGGTGATGCTCATCGGTGGAGTCCCTTTCGGTCTCGTGCTCGGCGTCGACGCGCCTGTATCTCCGACACCGCGCACGGACCGGATGTGACAGGCAGGCGACAGAGCAGACGCCTCCACGCCCCTCTGTTGCGGGAACCCCCTGCTGGGCGCCAGCTGAGCACGACGCGCTCATCGGTGGTCGGGCTCGCATCGGTCTCGTGCCCGACCGGGTCGTCGCCGCACCCGGGACGCGATGTCGATCTCGAGAACCACCCCATGATCGACGGTTCAGGAGCGGAACGCTCGCGAGCCGGTCGCTGCACTCCACAACCGTCGATCATCGCGGGCTTCGACACGTCCGGACCGTCCGCGATGGGAGGTCGTCGACGGGCTGCTCACCTCCGTGGCGACCGAGCCGCCGGCGGGTACGCACTCGCCGCCGACGGTGACCACACGTGTGGGTCACGTTGCTACGGTCGGTATGCAGGTGCTCACCGATCTGGGGCGGTACGTATGCCCCGGGAGGGAGTGGATGGTTGTCCTCACGGGACTCGTACAGCTCGTCGGCCGCCAGCAGGCGGGTGCCGTGGCGACCGTCGGCGTCGCGCCTCGTCGTGATCGCCGCGAGCGTCCTCGCCGGAGTCGGCCTCATGCTCGGCGCCGCTCCGCTCGACGGCTGGTGGCAGTCGGTCCTCGTCGAGGTCGGTGCCTCGGTGCTCCTCCTGGCCCCGCTGGCCTACATCGAGGACTACCTCCGTCGCTCGTTGGGCGAGCTGAACGCGACATTGCAGTCGTCGGCGACCGGACTCTCGGCGGTCCGCCGCCTCGTCCCCTCCGCCCAGCGCCGCGCCGCGGTCTTCGACGCACTGCTCGCCGCCGTCGAGGCCGGCGCCAACGCCGGCGAGTTCACGGCGACGCAGATCAGCACCCTGCTCGACGGGGGCAGCGAGGACCGGACCGTCGCTCTGGCGGCCATGGCCGGCAACGCCTCCCTGGCCGACGGTGCGGCGATCGTCCGCTCCATTCGCAGCTCGGCATCCGGGAACGAGCAGTTCTACGCGCTGCGCGCCGCGGACGCCGGGTGGGCGCAGCTCCGCACCGAACACCGAACCCGCATCCTCGCGGCCATCGACGAGGACGACCGCACCCGCCGCTGGATCGCCGACGACCCCCACCGACAGAGGATCGCGGCACGGCTGCGGGCACCCCCTCCCCCGCAGCCGTCCGAACCGCGAGACGGCCCGGCCGCTCCGGAATGACCGCAGCGTCGCCCGCCGCGCTCCGGGGGCGTCGGGTACAACCTGGGATCTGACCGCGGTCCGAGCTCGATCGGCGAGGACCGGCGCTGAGCAGGTTCACGATCCAGCGCTTCTTGCCTGCTGGCGACCACCGCGTGGCAGCGCTACTCCCCCGATCGGGCGTGCAGCTCCTCCCACACGTCGTCGGTGTGCTGGCCGAGCAGGGGCGGCGCCGTCCGGACCTCGGGACGCCGGCCGTGGTAGTTCACCGGGAACCCGACCTGGCGGATCGGGCCCGCGGTCGGGTGCTCGACCGTCGAGACGATGCCGAGTGCCTCGGTGTGCGGACTGGTGTAGACCTCGTGCAGGTCCCGGATCGGCGCGGCCGGCACCCCGGCCTCCTGCAGCACCGCGCACCACTCGGCGACGGTCCGCGCGGCCAGCGCGTCCTCGATCAGCGCGACCAGGTCGTCCCGGTTGGTCACCCGGTCGGCGTTGGTGCGGAAGCGCGGGTCGTCCGCCAGCGCCGCGCGGTCGAGGACTCCGCACAGCCGTGTCCACAACGAGTCGTTGCCGACGGCGATCACCACGTACCCGTCCGCCGCCGGGAACGCCTGGTACGGCACCAGGTTCGGGTGCCCGGACCCGAGCCGGTGCGGCGTCTGCCCCGTGGCGAAGTAGCCGGTCGCCCAGTTGATGTGCAGCGCGAGCTGCGTCTCGTACAACGACGTCGTCAGGTACTGCCCGAGCCCGGTGCGGGCCCGTTCGACCAGCGCGGACAGCACCCCGATCGCCCCGAACAGGGCGGCCCCCAGGTCACCCATCGCGTAGCCGGCCTTCACCGGCGGGCCGTCGGGCTCCCCGGTCAGGGACATCAACCCGGCCGCGGCCTGGGCGACCATGTCGTAGCCGGGCTCGTCGCGCATCGGACCGTGGTCGCCGAACGCCGAGATGTGCAGCACGATCAGGTGCGGATGCCGCTCGGACAGGTCCCGGTAGTCGTACAGCCGTTGCAGGCTGCTTCCCGGCCGGAAGTTCTCCACGACGACGTCGGCCTCGCGCAGCAACCGGTCCACCGTGTCCCGGCCGGCCTCGGACTTGAGATCGACGGTCACCGAGCGCTTGTTGCGGTTGGTCGCGAGGTAGTAGGTGGCGTCCTCCCCCTGGAACGGCGGGCCCCACTGCCGGGTCGGGTCCCCGCCGTCGGGGTGCTCGACCTTGATCACGTCGGCCCCGAGGTCGGCCAGGGTCATGCCGACGTAGGGCCCGGCGAGGATCTTGGACAGGTCGACGACGCGGATGCCGGCCAGCGGCCGTGCGGTGCGGGGTGACTCAGACACGGGTCAATCCTCCCTGAGCCGGCACGTCCGGCAGCCGCACCGGCTGGGGCAGCGGGTCGCCGTCGGCGATCTCGCCGAGATGTCGCAGCGCGGCACCCGGGGTCGCGGCCGGGTCGTCGAGCCGGTGCAGGACGGCCTCGGCGACGAGCAGCGCACGGTGGTCGCCGGTGACGCCGATCCGGTACTCGGCCTGTTCGAGCAGGAGCGTGGCCATCAGGGTGTGGGCGACGTCGGTGGCCCACCCGGCGATGCCGATCTCCTGCTCGTCGGCGGGCCGTCCCAGGAGGCGGTCCGCGGCGGCCGCGAGCCGGGCCCACCGCTCGGCCAGCCGGCGCGCCGCGGTGGCCGTGAGCTCGTGCCCGAGTCCGTCGAGCCGGGCGGTGTAGGTCGCGGCCAGCAGCCGGTGTGCGCCGTCCTTGCGCAGGCAGCGGAGGATGTCGAGGGCGATCACGTTCGACGAGCCCTCCCAGATCGATCCGAGGTGCGCGTCGCGCAGCAGGCGGGGTTCGACCCAGTCCTCGATGTAGCCGTTGCCGCCGCGGATCTCCATCGTCTCGCCGGTCACCCAGCGGGCCCGCTTGCACACCGTGTACTTGGCCAACGGCGTGAGGACCCGGATCAGCGAGCGGGCCCGGTCGTCGTCGACGGACGGTCCGGCGCTGCCGGGGTCGGCGAAGGTGACCGCGTCGGCGGCGTCCAGCCGGTCGGCACACTCCAGCACCAGCGCCAGCGCGGCCTCGCTGTCGAGCAGCAGCGGGAGCAGGGTGGCCCGCATGAGGGACTGGTCGAACAGCGCCCGGCCGGACACGATGCGCGCCCGGGTGTGGTCGACCGCCTCGCGCACCGCCCGGCGCATGATCGCGGCGGAACGCATGGCGTTCGACAGCCGCGAGACGTTGACCATCTCGGCCATCTGCCGGAAGCCACGGGAGAGGTCCCCGACCGGCTGCGCCCAGGCGTCGTCGAGCGTGACCTCGCCGCTGGCCATCGACCGGGTGCCGAGCTTGTCCTTGAGGCGGTCGATCCGGATCGCGTTGCGGCTGCCGTCCGGCCGGCGTCGCGGGACCAGGAACATCCCGAGGCCTCGGGTGCCCTCACCCTGCCCCGGCACCCGGGCCAGGGTGAGGATCACGTCGGCGGTGACGTTCGAGCAGAACCACTTGCGTCCGCGCAAGGTCCAGTGGCTGCCGTGGTCGGTGGCCTCGGTGGCGGTCCGGCCCACGTCGGTGCCGCCGTCGATCTCGGTCATGAACATCGCCCCGGTCGCGGCCGAAGCCGGATCCGTCGAGCTCAGCGCGTCGATCTCGGCGGCGAACCGGTCCGGGTCGAAGAGCCGCAGGATCCGGGCTGCCGAGTCCGTCATGGACAGCGGGCAGGCGACACCGAACTCGGCCTGCACGAACAGGTACGACAGCGCGTACTTGACGACGTGCGGCGCGCGCCCGGGCCACCCGTTGACCCCGGCGCGGTGCGACATCGCCGCCAGCCCGAACCGGTGGAAGGCGATCGCGGTCAGGCCGTCGTAGGCCGGGTGGAACTCGACGTCGTCGATCCGGTCGCCGGACGGGGAGAACGGCACGTGCCGCGGGGGATGGCGGTCGGCGGTCCGGGCGAGGGGGTCGACCTCGGCCGGTGCGGCGGTGCCCATCGCGTCGAGCAGCGGCTCGAGCCGGTTGCGGTCCTCCGTGGACAGCACGCGGTCGAGCATCGGCTTGAGCGCGGGGTCCCGGTCGGCGTAGTTCACGAGCGTTCCTTCCGAGCGGTACGGCGTGGTGGTCACGCGGTCGACCAGGTGCTGCGGCGGATCAGCGCACCGGTGCAGACGATCGAGACGAGGACGAACCCGAGACCGAGCCCGACGACGGCCCAGATGGAGCCGGTCGCGGTGAGCAGCGTCTGCGACGCCAGCGGCGCGGTGCCCGCGAAGATCGTCGTGCAGAGCTGGTAGGCGAGCGAGGTGGCCGTGTACCGGACGTCGACCGGGAAGACCTCGGACAGGATCCCGGCCAGCGCCGCGTAGAACATCGCGTGCGGGACGGTCGCGAGTGCCATGCCGATCATCGCCAGCCCGGTCGACCCGGTCTGCAGCAGGACGAACATCAGGGGCAGCAGCACGATCTCGGGCAACAGCATCCACAGGACCGCGCGCCGGAGATCGATCCGGCTCGCGAGCACGGCACCGAAGGGCTGGACGACCACCTGGACGACCAGGGCGACGGTGATGACGGTGAGGAACGTGCTGCGGTCGAACGTCAGCTCGGTGGTGGCCCAGGACAGCGCGAAGGTCGTCTTCACGTAGGTGATCGCGACGCCGGCCGCGCCCGCGCCGACACCCAGCGCGACGAGCAGGCGGTGATGGCGCAGCACGTCCCGGATCGGGAGCTTCGCCGTGCGCTTCGACTCCAGCAGCCGGGTCATCTCCGGGGTCTCGGCCATGCGCAGGCGGATGAACAGCCCGACCATGAGGAGAACCAGCGAGGACAGGAACGGAACCCGCCAGCCCCACGACTCGAACGCCGGCTCGGACAGCTGGGCGATCCCGAGGAACGAGACGGTCGCCAGCAGGTTGCCCACCGGCGAGCCCTGCTGGGCGAACGCCCCGTAGAGGATCCTCTTGTGCCGCGGGGCGTACTCGGTGGCGATCAGGACCGCGCCGCCCCACTCACCGCCCATCGCCACGCCCTGGATCATGCGCAGCACGATCAGCAGGACGGGCGCAGCGATGCCGATCTGCGCATAGGTCGGCAGCAACCCGACACCCGTCGTCGCGACGGCCATCATCGTCAGCGTCGTGATCAGCGCCTTCTTGCGGCCGATCCGGTCACCGATGTGACCGAAGATCACGCCGCCCAGCGGGCGGGCGAGGAACCCGACCCAGAAGGTGCCGAACGCGGCCAGCGTGCCGATCGCCGGCGTCATCTCGGGGAAGAACAGCCTGCCGAAGACCAACGCCGACGCGGTCCCGTAGATGTAGAAGTCGAACCATTCGACGGTGGTTCCGATGAAAGCGGTGACCCCGGCCTTCTTCGCCTCGCGGGGCATCCCGTCCGGGGCCGCGGTCTCGTTCGTCCGTACCGGATCTGCTGGTTCGGTCATCCCTGACTTCCTTGTCGCGGACGGTCCTCGGCCACGAACGCTCGCCGGCGAACGCGCGGAAGGAGGAGTGCCACGACTGTGGCAACGCGCATTATGGCCGGTCAAGGACCTTTTCAGGCACGCACTGAGACCTGATCGGGCATAGTGGTGTCAGGTAGGAGTCGGCAGGACGCGTTCGGCGACGGAGAGGACGGCGCGCACCGCCCGCGACGGGTTGTCCGCACGCCACGCGAGCGCGATCGGCATGACGGGCGCCCCGTCGCCGATCGGCCGGAACACGACATGGTCGGTGCGGATCCGCCGCGCCGACGAGACCACCAGTGCCACCCCGACCTCGGCCCCGACCAGCGTGAGGAGCGTGTACGAGTCGGGAACCTCCTGAGCCACCCGCGGCGTGAATCCCGCGTCGAAGCAGGCCCGGTCGGCGGTGGCGCGCACGGCCGAACCACGGCCGGCCGGGAACGACACGAACGACTCCCCCGCAAGTTCCGGAAGCGCGACGGACTCCCGCGCCGCCAGCGGGTGGGTGTCCGGCAGGGCCACCGTGAGCGTCTCGAGTCGCACCACCCGGGCGCTGATGCCGGCGCGGACCGGCATCGCGACGAACCCGATGTCGAGCTCGGAGTCGGCGACCTCGTTCAGCGCCTGCCCGGAGTACGTCTGTCCCTGCAGGACGAGCTCGACGCCGGGGAGGTCGGACGTCACCGCGCGGGTCAGCCGCGGGAGGACGTCGTAGCTGCTCGCGCCGGCGAAGCCGATGCTGACCCGGCCCACCGCGCCCTCCCCCGCGGCCCGGACCGACCGCTCCGCGAGCGCGACCTCGTCGAGTACACGGCGGGCGTGGTGCAACAGCGCCTCACCCTCGGCGGTGAGCCGGACGCTGCGCGTGCTGCGTTCGAACAGCGTCGTCCCGAGCCGGCGTTCGAGAGCCCGGATCTGGCGGCTGAGCGGGGACTGGGCGACGTGCAGGCGGGCCGCCGCGCGTCCGAAGTGCAGTTCCTCGCCCACTGCGACGAACGCGACCAGCTGTCGCAGCTCCACGTGTCCTCCCGGCCGGACCCGCCCACCAGGATGGGGACCGTACCGCGCGGCACCGGGGAGGCCGCGGCTGAGGCAATGGCCGGAAGGCGGCCAGCTCAGGCCCGCGCCTCCGGGCGCCCCAGCAACGCGTCGGAGATGATCCGCATCTGGATCTCGGACGTCCCCTCGAAGATCTTCGTCAGGCGGGCGTCGCGCCAGTAGCGCTCGGCCGGGAAGTCCGAGGTGTACCCCGCACCGCCGTGGATCTGCACGCCCGAGCTCGTCACCCGCTCCGCCATCTCGGAGGCGACGAGCTTGACCATCGACGCCTGCACCGGGCTGGGCATGCCCGCGTCGACGGCCGTGCAGACCTGGTACATCAACGCCCGCGACGCCTCGATCTGCGCCGCCATGTCCGCGATCGTGAACCGGATCGCCTGGTTCTCCCCGATCGGGCGTCCGAACTGGACGCGCTGACCGGCGTAGGCGATCGCGTCCTCCAGCGCTCCGCGGGCCAGACCGATCGCGCGGGCGGCGGTGTGGATCCGGGCCGTGTCGAGATCACCCATCGCGATCCGGAAGCCCTGTCCGACCTCCCCCACGACCTCGCGGGCCATGGCGCCGTCGAACGACAGCTCCCAGGTCTTCCAGCCGTGGTAACCGATCTTGCGCACCGGCGTGCCGGTCACGCCATCGGGGAGCGTGCCCCGCTGCTTGGGCATCAGGAAGCAGGTCACGCCGCGGGAGCGGTGCGCCGGATCGACCGGCGAGGTCCGGGCGAACACCTGCAGGTAGTCGGAGCCGTCGGCGAACGTGCACCACATCTTCTGGCCGTCGATCCGCCAGCCGTCGCCGTCCGGGGTGGCCCGACAGCTCAGGTTCGCGACGTCGGAGCCGGCCTCGGCCTCGGACAGCGCGAACGCGCTGAGGAATTCGCCCCGTGCCATCGCCGGCAGGTAGCGGCGGCGCTGGCCCTCGTCGAACCCGGCCGTGAACTGCTGGCCGCGGGCGATCAGGCTGGCCACGCTCATCCAGGCCCGGGCCAGTTCCTCGACGACGACGGCGTACTCGGACAGCCCGAGCCCCAGGCCGCCGTACTCCTCCGGGATCAGGATCCCGAAGAAGCCCAGCTCGGCCATCTTCGCGCGGAGCTCCATCGGAATCTCGCCCTGCACCGGGTCGAGCTCGTTCGCGACCGGCAGGACCTCCTTGGTGGCGAACTCGCGCGCCAGGTCGCGGATCGCCAAGCGGTCCTCGGTGAGGAAGGGCCCTGGTGCCTCAGTGGCCGTCATCGTCGCTCCTGCGGGTCGGGGCCGGTGCGACGTGCACGCCGAGCCCGGTGCGGCCGGGGGCGTGGTGGTCGCGCAGGACCAGGTCGTCGTCGTAGTCGCCGCCGTTCTGGCTGCGGAACGCGATCGGCTCGGTGTCCGGGATCGCGAGTACCCGCTCGCGAAGGCGCGCCGCCGCGGCCCGGAACTCGTCGTCGGACACCCGGTTGGCGCCGGGCACCGCGACCGTCGGCAGCACGTCCATGCCCACGTAGAACAGCGTCCCGTGGGTGAGCGGGAACAGCAGCTCGTCGAGGTCGCCGTTCACGCCGCGCGGTCCGAGTGCCGCCTCCCGCCCGCCTGCCGTGGTGACGACGAGTGCCCGCCGGCCTGCGAGGTTGCCGTCGCCGTAACGCAGCGTGCGGCCCGGGTGCTGCGGGTCGGCGATCCCGTAGGCGAAGTCCTTCACGAAGACGCGGTCGATCCAGCCCTTGAGGATCGCCGGCACCGAGTACCACCAGAGCGGGAACTGGAGGACGACGGCGTCCGCCGACTTGATCTTGTCCTGCTCGGCGAGCACGTCATCGCTCAGCGTCCCGCGTTCCAGCGCGGTGCCGGACACGGGCCCGACCCGGAACCGCTCCGCCGGGTCGTGGCCGTAGTCGGCGGCGGTCACGACCGCGTTCCAGTCCATGGCGTACAGGTCCGAGTGCGTGACCGAGTGCCCGGCCGCCTCGAGGGCCCGGACCGCGTCGTCGCGCAGCGCGCCGCCGAGCGAGCGCGGCTCGGGATGGGCGAAGACCCACAGCACGTTCATCCGACACGCTCCACGATCGCCGCCAGCCCCTGGCCGCCGCCCATGCACATGGTCTCGATGCCGTAGCGGCTGCCGCGCCGGCGCATCTCGTGGGCCAGCGTCGCGAGGATCCGCCCGCCGGTGGCACCCGCGGGGTGGCCGAGCGAGATCCCGGAGCCGTTCACGTTGAGCCGCTCGTCATCGGCCGGGGTGAACCGCCACTCCCGCAGGCACGCGATGACCTGCGCGGCGAACGCCTCGTTGATCTCGATCAGGTCGATGTCGGCCAGCGTCAGCCCGGCCCGGTCGAGCGCCCGCGCGACGGCGGGGACCGGGCCGATGCCCATCGTGCGCGGCGGTACCCCCGCCAGCGCGGACGACACGATCCGCAGGTACGGGGTCAGGCCGAGCTCCGCCGCCCGGCCGGTCGTAGTGACGACGCAGGCTGCGGCGCCGTCGCTCTGCCCGCAGGCGTTGCCCGCGGTGACGGTGGCGTCCGGGTCGACGTCGCCGCGCACCGGCCGCAGCCGGGCCAGGTCGTCCATCGTGAGGCCGGGCCGGGGGTGCTCGTCGAGCGTCACCGTCGTCTCCGGCGTGCGACGGGTGCCGGGCACCGTCACCGGCACGATCTCGTCGGCGAACCGGCCCTCCTTCGTCGCGGCGACAGCCTTCTCCTGCGACGCCAGCGCGAACTCGTCCTGCTCCGTCCGGCCGATCCGATACTCGGCGCGCAGGTTCTCCGCCGTCTCCAGCATGCCGCCGGGGACCGGGAAGTCGGTGCCGCCCGCCGTCGTGCGGCCGCGGGCGATCCGGTTGACCAGGGTCAGCTCGTCGGCCCGGATCCCCTTCTTCAGGCCGAGCGCGTAGTACTCGGCCTGGCTCATCGCCTCCACCCCACCTGCGACGACGACGTCGGCCCAGCCCTGGCCGACGGTCAGCGCGGCCTGCAGGATCGCCTGCAGCCCGGAGCCGCAGCGCCGGTCGAGCTGCATCCCGCCGACGCCGACCCCGAGCCCGGCGTTCAGCGCCGCGACTCGGCCGATCGCCGGTGCCTCGCTGGTCGGGTAGCAGTAGCCGAGCACGACATCGTCGACGTCGCCCTCGCCGAGGCCGGTCCGCGACCGCAGCCCCCGCAGCGCGTGGGTGGCGAGGTCGGCGGCGGTGAGACCGGCGAACACCCCGCCGTCGGCGCCGACCGGCGTGCGTACCGGGTCGCAGATCACCACGTCGGACAGCGCGTTCACGGCCGGGCCTCCCGGGTCGTCAACTGCCGGGCGAGCTCGCGCAGCGCGTCCGCCCGGATCTTCGAACCGTTCGTGCCGACCGTCGTCGGCATCTCGTCGATCACGTGCACCGAGTCGGGGACCTTGAACCGGGCCAGCGCCGACGCGCACCAGTCCCGCAGCGCGGCCGGGTCCGGGTCGCTCCCGGGCACCGCTTCCACGAACGCGACCGCCCGGGTGTCGCCGTCGGCGGTGACGCCGACGACCTTGGTGCGGGCCACCGCGGGGTGCTCCGCCAGCCGCGTCTCGATCTCCGCGGGCTCGACCAGGAACCCCCGCAGGCGCAGCGAGTCCCCCATCCGGCACAGGTAGTCGAATGAGCCGTCCGGGTGCACCGACCCGAGGTCGCCGGAGCGGAACCAGCCGTCGTCGGTGAACGAGCGCGCCCGGATCGACCCGTCGTCGCCGAGGTAGGCGTCGACGACGTGGTAACCCCGGAACTGCAGCTCGCCCGGCTCGCCGTCCGGCGAGGGCCCGCCGGTGACCGGGTCGGCGGCCCGCACCTCGATCCCGGCGGAGACCGGCCGCCCGCCGGCGCGCCGCCGGGCCGGGACCGGGTCGTGCTCGCGCCAGAACGAGGTCAGCGCGAACACCTCGCTCGAGCCGTAGATACCCAGCGCCGGGGTGCCGGTCTCGTCCTCCGCCCACGCCGACACCTGCATCGAGTTGCCGTAGAAGTCGCCGATCAGCAGCATGCGCCATGCATCGAGATCGACCGGGCCATCGCGCCACTGCGCCATCAGCCGGCCGGCGACGTCGTCGGCGCAGGCCAGGTGGGTCACGGCGAACTCGGCCATGTGCGCCAACACGAGCCCGGTGTCGAACACCGGCTCCAGCAGCGCCGCGCCACCGGCCGCGATCGCCGTCATCGCCGGGACGTAGCCGAACACGCCGGACAGCGGGAGCACGACCAGGCTGACCGAACCGGCGTCCCAGCGGCCGGCCGCGGCGACGTGGCGGGCGTGCGCGGCGACCGCGCTGCCGAGGTGGGCGGCGAGCTTGGGCATCCCGGTCGAGCCGGACGTCGTGAACGCCACGGCGAGCGCGTCCGGTGCGCCCGACAGCGCCGTCAGGTCCAGGGCACCGGACGCGGGCGGTGCCGGCACCCACGCGCCGGCGCCCACGTCGTAGCCGGCCGCGTCGGTGTCGGTCGCCGGGGCGGCTCCGGGACCGGTGACGACCCCGACCGACGGTGCCGCGACCCCGGCCTCGGAGACAGCGGCGTGCAGCGTCGCGGCGAGGTCGAGGCTTAGGAACCCGTGCGCGACGAGCACGACCGCCGGGCGGGCGTGCCGCAGGACGTGGACGACGTCGGCGACACCGTAGCGGGTGTTGATGCCGATGACGTGCGCCCCGAGCGCGGCGGCCGCGAACTGGGCGACGACGGCGTCGGACCAGTTCGGCAGCCACACCCCGACGCAGTCGCCCTCCCCGACCCCGCGACCGCGCAGGTCGTCCCGCAGGGCGACGGTGCGCCGCCACAGCTCGTCGCGGGTCACCCGGCGCGGCTCGGGGCCACCGTCGACGACCACGACCGAGCCGGGTGCGCCGGCGACGGTGTCGGTGAGCAGTCCGGTCAGGGTCTCGCGGCTCATGCGGTCACCCCCGCCGGCCGGGCGGCCAGCTCGCGCAGCCAGCCGTCGAGGATCGCGGCGAAGTCGTCGAGCTCCTCCATCGGGTAGTGCCCGATGCCGTCGAGCAGCGTGTACCGGGCGTCGGGGATCGCGTCGGCGGCACGGCGGGCGTCGGCCGGGTCCACCCACAGGTCGTCCGATCCGACCACGAGCCGGACCGGGCAGGCGACCCCGCCGAGCCCGTCCCGGACGTCGTGGGTCGCCCAGCCGATGAGGTCGCTGGTGGAGATCTCGGGGTCCTCCCGGCGGTGCATGCGCGCGATCAGCTCGGCACGCGCGGCCGGCACCCCGCTGCCCACCACGGCGAGCGTGCCGAAGTAGGTGCGGTCCGAGCGGCTCGGTGCGGCGGTGTCGCTGAGCTCGCGCTCCAGGCCCCGCACGCTCAGGCCCGGCGTGTCGGTCCCGCCGTGCGCGGCCATCGCGACCGCCCCTGCGAGCCGGTCGCCGCAGCGCACCGCCAGCTGCAGGGCGATCGCGCCGCCGATCGAGCAGCCGACCACGAACGGCCGCTCCATCCCGAGCGCGCCGACCAGCTCCTCGCACCAGGACGCGTAGTCCGCGAGATCGCGGACCGGCCCGCCCGACGCAGGC
The DNA here is from genome assembly GCF_014267175.1 of Pseudonocardia sp. C8. Classification (NCBI taxonomy): domain Bacteria; kingdom Bacillati; phylum Actinomycetota; class Actinomycetes; order Pseudonocardiales; family Pseudonocardiaceae; genus Pseudonocardia; species Pseudonocardia sp. C8. The sequence continues at coordinate 1,598,831 of NZ_JACMTR010000002.1, read as the reverse complement.
TCCGACCGGCCGTGTCCGGGCAGGTCGGGGACGACCACCCGGTAGCCGCGGGCGGCCAGCGCGGACTGGGTGTCGCGCCACTGGACCCCGTTCTGGCCCGCGGTGTGCAGGCACACCACGCCCGGCCCCTCCCCCTCGGAGAGCACGAACGTGCGCGTGCCGCCCACCTCGACGTAGTCGGCCCTCATCGGTCGTCCTTCCCGCAGGCCCCGGCGAGAGCCCGGGCCTCGTCGACCAGTGCGACGAGGGCGGCGGTCATCCGGAGGTACTCGTAGGCGTCACCGTCGGTGGTGAACTCGTCCCGCATGGTCCGCGCGGTGAAGTCGTTCACCGGGCCGGTCAACAGCTGCACCCACGTCAGGTCGGAGGCACCGAGGACGAACGTGGGGCCGTGCGGGGTGCGGCGCCCGCACTCGAGCACCCGGCCACGGTAGACGCGGAACTGCACCACGTCGTCGCCGATCCGCAGCCCGATCGTGCCGTCCCACGTCGCGGTGGCCCGGGTGAACGGGCCCGACGCGTCCAGCCGATCCCCGAGTGCGCGTGCCCACCCGGTGGTCGCGAACGCCCGGCCGACCCGGTCGGCGTGGTCGTCGACGGCGGCGCGCGCGGTGACCAGAGCGGACGTGCGCCCCCGCTGGACGACGGCGCCGTCCTGGTTGCGCACGACGACGGACCGGCCGACCACGCCGTTGCGCAGCGCCGAGGTGCGCCGGGCCCGCACCACGGTCATCTCGTAGGTGACGGTGTCCCCGACGTGGATCGGGGCGAGGTACTCCCAGCGCGTGTCGAGGGCGGCCTCGACGTGCTCGGAGAGGCCGAGCTCGTGGTGCCAGCCGAAGAAGCCGGCCTCGCCGAGCGGGCCGTGGACCAGCGGCCGCCCGTCCGGGGTGTGGCCGTGCTCGGTGTGCAGGGCAGCCCGGTCGCCGCTGATCTCGGCGAACGCCGCGACGACGTCGGGGCCGAACGTGCGCGGCGGGCCGGTGAAGACCTGCCCGACCGCGAAGTCCTCGAACCAGTGCCCGGTCCGGGGCGGGGACTCCGGTGGCGCGGGCGCACCGACGGTGGTGCCGTTCGTCATGGATCGTCCTCTCCGGCCCCGGCCGTCACGGGCGGCGCCGTCCCGTCGTGTCGCCGACGCGAACACGAACGAACGTTCTTACGAATCACGCTAGACCGGGCCTCACAGCGGGGTCAAGCCGCACCGGGGCGCAACCTCCGGTGGGCTACCCTGGCTCACATGAACACCCGTTCTGCGGCCTTGGTCGCCGACACCGGCCGCGGGAACGAGGCGGCGATCCTCAACGCCGCACTGCACGCATTCGGGACCAAGGGATTCAACGGCGCCTCCATGCGCGACGTCGCGAAGGGTGCGAGCACCAGCCTCTCGAACCTCTACAACTACTTCCCCTCGAAGTCGAAGCTGCTCGCGTCGGTGCTGCGGCACGCCAACGACGAACTGCAGCGGCGGGTGGCCGAGGCGGTCGACCATGCCGGGGACGACCCGCCGTCCCGGCTGCGCGAGGCCGTCCGGTCGTACGTGGGTTTCGTGGTCGACCACCAGGTCGCGATGCTGGTGTCCACCAACGAGGTGCGCTACCTCGACCCGGTGGACCGGGCCGCGCTCGTCGTCGACCGGGACGCCACCCAGGCCGTCTTCGAACGGATCATCACCCAGGGCGCGGGCGACGGGACCTTCCGCACGCCCTACGCCGACGACGCCGCCCGCGCCATCCTGAGTGCCGTCGGCGCGATCGCGGCCTGGTACCGGCCGGACGGACCACTCAGCCGCGGGCAGCTCGCCGAGCAGTACGCGCGGTTCGCGCTGGCCCTCCTGGAGGGTCCACTCCCACGCTGACCCCTTGCCCCGGCGGAGGTCGCTCGCTACGTTCCTGAACGATCGTTCGTACCTTTGCCGAGCCGCTCGTGGCCGGCGCTGCACGGCCGCACCGCAGCGGCCTGGAGGTGGGCTCCGCATGGACCAGCACGCACCACCGGCGAGGATGGGCAGGCTCGCCACGGCCGCCGTGTTCGCGACCGCACTCGAGTGGTTCGACTTCCTGATCTACGCCACGGCCGCCGCGCTGGTGTTCGGGCCGCTGTTCTTCCCCTCGGTGAGCCCGGTGGCCGGGACGCTGGCCTCGTTCGCGACGTTCGCGGTCGGGTTCGTCGCCCGGCCGCTCGGCGGCGTCATCGCCGGCCACGTCGGTGACCGCTTCGGCCGCAAGCCGCCCCTGGTCGCGTCGATGCTGCTCATGGGGGTGGCGACGTTCGCGATCGGCGTGCTGCCCGGCTACGGTTCGATCGGCATCTGGGCACCGGTGCTGCTGGTGGTGGCCCGGCTCGTGCAGGGTCTCGGGGTCGGCGCCCAGTGGGGCGGTGCGGCGCTGCTGCTGACCGAGCACGCGCCGGTCGAGCGGCGCGGCTTCTTCGGCAGCCTGGTCCAGACCGGAGCGATCGTCGGCGCCGTCGCCGGCAACCTGTTCTTCCTCGTACTCTCCTCCACGCTCACCGACGCACAGTTCGCCGCGTGGGGCTGGCGTATCCCGTTCCTGTCCGGGCTCGTGCTGGTCGCGATCGGCGCCTACGTGCAGCTGAAGATCGAGGACACCCCGGTGTTCCGGCAGATGCAACAGCAGTCCGCCGCATCGAAGCGCGAGGCCGGACTGCGCAAGGCGCCGCTGGTCGAGGCCGTCCGCCGGCACGGTCGGGAGATCCTGCAGGCGGCCGGTGCGTTCTTCGTCGTGAACGCAACTTTCTACATCCTGATCAGCGGCATCCTCAGCTACGCGACGACCAGCGTCGGGATGTCACGCACCGCGATCCTCTGGTGCGTGATGATCGCCGGCCTCACCCAGGTCGTCAGCATGCCGTTCTTCGGCGCGCTCACCGACCGCATGGGCTCCCGCAAGAAGCTGTACCTCATCGGCACCGTCCTGATGGGACTCTTCGCGTTCCCGCTGTTCTGGCTGGTCGACTCGGGCTCGGTCCCGCTGGTGTTCCTCGGCCTGCTGGTCGCGTTCACCATCCACGCGACGATGTACGGCCCGCAGGCGACGCTGTACGCCGAGATGTTCCCGGCCGACGTCCGCTTCTCGGGTGCCTCGCTCGGCTACCAGTTCGCTTCGGTCTTCGCGGGCGGCCTCGCCCCGTTCGTCATGACCGCGCTGCTCGCCGCGACCGGTGGTTCGTGGTCGGTGTCGGCCTACATCGTGGCGTGCGCCGTGCTCACCTTCATCTCGGTCGTGACGATCCGCGAGCGGTTCCGGCGCGACCTCTACGAGACGTCGTCCGGGCCGGTCGCCACGGAGCGGACACCCTCCGGCGACTGATCCGGGCCCGCCCACCACGCTGATCGGCAGGTCGATCGCCACGGTTGCGAGGTCGGGACGTTGCCGAGGGGCGCCGGCGAGTGCGTTGCCTAAGGCAGGTCGCCGAGATCGATCCTCAGGCGCACGAACCCGAGGTCGACCACCACCCGCCGGGAGCGGGCCGGCGGCCGGTAGCCCGGGACGGGTGTCCCGTCGGCCCGGTACCGGTACCGGGGATCGCGTGGCGGTGGGCTGCGGCGGGCCCGGGCGGCACGTTCGGCGTCGTAGTCGGCGCGGCGCTGCGGGTCCCGCAGGACCTCGTAGGCGTCGAGGACCCGGGCGAGCCCGTCCCGGTCGTCCGCGGCGGGGCCCGCCCCCTGGCCAGCTCGCGTGTCGGGATGCAGCTGGCGCAGCCGGCGGCGGTAGGCGCGGCTGAGCTCGTCGGCGTCCGCGTCCGGGCGAACACCGAGCACCTCGTAGAGGTCCGGTTCCCGATCAGCCATCTGCGCCTCCGCGCTCCGCGCCGCCGGCACGCAGCAGTCAGTTGCTGACCCCGTTTCTACCCCGATCCCGCGTCACTCACACGTGTCCGCCGGGCGGCCGGGCTCCCCCGCCCGTCGACAGCCGTTTCACCCACGGGGCGAGGTTGGGGTTCCGCGGCCGGTACGCGGGATCGCCGTTCCACCGCTGCAGCACCGACGGGGCGAGCTTCTCTCCCTCGGAGGTGTGCACCGGACGCAGGTACGGCCTGCGCCACGGCGCGAGCCAGGTGAGGGCACGCAGCCACGTCGCGAACGAGCCCCGGTACGGCGACCTCCACTCGTCACCGGTGAGCGGTGCCCGAGGCGCCTCGACGTGCAGACCGGCCGTCCGGGCCTCGTCCGCGATCCACTCGCGGGCCAGCGCCGACAGCGGGGCACGCTCCCGGGCTCGCTCCCCACCGCCGCCGACGTCGGAGTGGGCGCCGACGAACCACCGCTGCTCGATCGAGGTGTGGTGACCCGGAATCGGGATCGGGACGGCGGTCCAGAGCGTCGGCTCGAACTCGGGACGGTTCTCGTCGATGGCGACCGCGTGCCGGGCGATGTCGACGTATCCGCTCAGGGCGGTGTTGTGGAACTGGTACCTGCGGGCGAAGACCTTCCCGATGTCGCCCGGGATGCCGAGGCTGCCGACGGTGTCGAAGACGCCGATGAAGCGGATGCGCTCGAGCCGCGCGTGCGCCAGCACCGTCCGGTCCTGGTCCGTGCGCCGGCCGGGATCGTCCTCGTCGTGCTGCATCTCCCGCAGGCCCGGCCGGGCGCGGTCGCGATACCGCTCGAACACGGCGTCCGCGCCGAGAACGTCCGGCGGGATCAGCCCGCACTTCGTGATCATCCCGGCCAGGCTGCGCGCCGTGAACGCTCCGCGGCTGTACCCGACGAGGAAGATCTGGTCACCGGGCCGGTGGTTGTCGACGATGAACGCGTAGCCCTCACGGATGTTGTCGTCGACACCGCGGCCGAGGATGCCGCCGCGCAGCCGGTCCCAGGGGCCGTTCCCGACCCCTTTGATGTAGTGCGTCCGCTGTCCTCGGCCGCCGGGTCCCCGCTCGACCTCGGGCATCCGGCCGGCGAGCTGGTCGACGTTGGTGTCGTCGGCCGGGTCGTTCCACGTACCGTCCATGAACACTGCGAGCTGCATGATCGACCACCAGGTCCCGGAGGGGCGGACACCGGGGTGCTCGCGCGGAGGGGGCGATCGTTACCCGCTCCCCGGCCCGGCGAGGTTCACGAGAACGCGGCGGTCGACTCGCGACGGCCGTCGGCCGCCACGCCCGAGTAGCCGTAGGTGCCCTCCTCCAGCAGCTCATGCCCCGCCCGGGCCAGCGCACCCATCGCCACGTGGAAGAACGCGCTGCCCACCGAGATCCGCGCCACACCCACCGACGCCAGCTCGGCGACCGTGGGGGCCGCCGCGTGCACCAGGACGTTCACCGGGCGATCGACCGATCCGACGACCCGTTCGATGTCGGCGAGCTCGGCCAGCCCCGGCGCGTAGACGACGTCGGCGCCCGCATCGGCGTAGGCGCGCAGGCGGGCGATGGTGTCGTCCAGGTCGGGGTGGCCGCGGAGGTGGTTCTCCGCTCGCGCGGTGATCACCATGCCGTCGGCCTCGCCCACCGCGGCCGCGACGCGCTCCGCGGCGACGTCGATCGGGTAGAGGCCCGCCTCGGGGTCGAAGTCCTCGATCGAGCAGCCCGCGAGTCCCACACCGGCCGCCCCCTGCACGGTGCGGCGCACGGCGTCGAGATCGGGACCGAAGCCGTTCTCCAGGTCCGCCGAGACCGGCACGTCGACGGCCGCGACGAGCTCGGCGGCGTGCGCGAGCGCCTCGTCACGGGCGACCTGGCCGTCGAGGCGGCCCAGGGTGCCCGCGTGCCCGCCGCTGGTGGTCGCGAGTGCCCCGAAGCCGAGGGAGGTGAGTAGGCGGGCCGATCCGGCATCCCACGGGTTGGGCATGAGCAGCGGGCGCCCCGGCACGTGCAGGGCCCGGAAGGTCTCGGCGATCTTCGACATGGGCGGGACGTTACGGGGCTGCCCGCCGTGCCGTCCCCTGAGTTCCGCGGCCACCGACCGATCACCCTCACCAGTCTTGGTGATGAACGGACAGTGACGTAACACATACTGCCCGTGTGACCGACCACTCTGCGACAGGCCCTCACCGTCGGGGCCTCGCGCGGATGGAGGGAGACCCGGTGAGCATCAACGATCGCGTCTACGACCTGGCGAACAAGGTCCGTCAGCAGAAGGCCGCCATCGAGACCGAGGAGGCGACCAAGAACGCGTTCGTGATGCCGTTCATCGGCTCCGTGCTGGGCTACGACGTCTTCAATCCCTCGGAGGTCATCCCGGAGTTCACCGCCGACGTCGGCGTGAAGAAGGGGGAAAAGATCGACTACGCCCTGGTGCACGGTGGCCAGGTCCAGATCCTGGTGGAGGCCAAGAAGGTCGCCGAGCCGCTCAGGATCGAGCACTCCTCGCAGCTGTTCCGCTACTTCGCGGTCACCAACGCCCGCGTCGCAGTCCTGACCAATGGCGAGTGCTTCGAGTTCTATACCGACCTCGACGCACCCAACAAGATGGACGAGAAGCCCTTCCTCGTCCTCGATCTCGCCGCCGTCGACACGACCCTGCTCCCCGAGCTCGCGAAGCTGACCAAGGAGTCGTTCGACCTCGACTCGGTCATCAACGCCGCCGGCGAGCTCAAGTACATCGGCCAGATCAAACGCGCCCTGGCCGCCGAGTTCCGCAACCCCAGCCTTGAGTGGATCAAGTTCTTCGCCTCCCGGGTCTATGAGAAGAACGTGACTTCCAAGGTCCGCGAGCAGTTCGAGGTCCTTGTCCCGAAGGCCGCGACCCAGTTCCTGAACGAGCAGGTCAACGAGCGCCTGAAGACGGCGCTCGGCAACGGAGCCGACACCGTCACTGCGACATCCACAGCGCCCGTACCGGAGCGCACCACCACCATCGCCGCCGCTGTCGAGGACGAACCCGACGATGCCGAGGGGCCGAAGCCGACCAGAGTTGTCGTCACCACCGACGACGAGATCGAGGGTTTCCAGATCGTGCGGGCGATCGTGTGCAGCGAGGTCTCGGTCGACCGGGTCGCTGCCCGCGACACCCAGACCTACTTCGGCATCCTGCTCGATGACAACAACCGCAAGCCGATCGCCCGGCTCTGGTTCAACCGCACCCAGAAGTACCTCGGCGTGTTCGACGAGAACAAGACCGAGACCCGGCATGCGATCGACTCGGCTCAGGACATCTACACCCACGCCGACACCCTGAGAAAGTCCGTTGCGACATACCTGGGCCGCGAGAGCACGGCCGGATGACCTGGGGTTGACCGAATCCGCAGCAAGGTGACACCGAAGGGGGTGGTCGGTGGCGGTGGCGCACCCGTTCTGCTCGGTCGGGATGGACACCGAATCCGATCCGCTCCGCCTGAACGACACTGACGATCGCCAGGTTCATGCCGCGAGGTCGGCGAGGATGTCGTCCATCGTGATCGTCCAGTCGTCGGGCCGCCCGGTGTCGAGCACGGCGGTGAGGACGAGCGCGTCGTCGTCCCGGCGGGTGACCGTGACCGGGAACAGGTCGCGGACGAGCCCGAGCGCGGCGGCGTTCTCCGGCAGGACGCGGGCGGTCAGCCGGCGCACGCCTCCGGCGCGGGCCCGCTCGGCGAGGGCGGTGAGGAGCCGCCGGCCGACGCCGCGCCGGTGCCAGGCGTCGACGACCGCGACGGCGATCTCGGCCTCGTCCGGGTGCCGGTGGTCGCGGATGGCACGGGCGATCCCGACCGGGGTGCCGGCGTCGGTCTCGGCGACCAGTGCGACGCGGTCGTGGCCGTCGACGTCGAGCAGGGCACGGCGCATCCGGGTGCTGAGCGCGGGCGTCGGGGTGTGGAACCGCAGGTAGCGGCTGCGGGGCGACAGCCCGGCCATGAGCGTGTCGAGCAGGCCGGCCTCGTCGGGCCGCAGGTCGCGCAGGGCGATCCGGGCGGTGTCGGCGGGCGCGCTCCTGGTGGGTCGGTGCATCGGGTCCTCCGGGTTCTCAGATGCCGTGCAGGCCGATGCGCTCGAACGCGACGGCGTGCGGGACGCCGAGCCGCTCGCCGGCGGCGGCGGTGACGTGGCGCAGGAACTGGTCGGGGTCGAAGTCGCGGCCGAGGCCGTCGAGGTAGGCGCGGTGCGCGCGGAGCGACTCGACACCGGCCGCGAGGCCGTCACCGACGTCGACGCCGTGGCTCGGTGAGCCGGACCCGAACAGGTAGGCGTCGGCAGTGCCTGCCCACGCGTCGAGACCGTCGTCGAGCAGCTCCGGGAAGATCCACCGATTGCCGGCATCGCGGGCGGCGTCGAGCGCGGCGACGCCGACGGTGCGGTGGTCGGCCTGGTTGAGGAGCCGCCGCCCGCCCATGCGGAAGGTCAGCTCGCTGGTCGTGCTGAGCACGATGTCGGGGCGGGTCCGGCGGACGTGGCGGGCGATGTCGCGGCGCAGCTCGGGGCCGTACCGCACGACCCCGTCGGGGTGGTGCAGGAAGGTCACGTCCGAGACGCCGACGATCGCGGCGCTCGCGAGCTGCTCCTTCTGCCGCAGGACCGCGGCGTCGCCCGGGGCGATCCCGTCGATTCCGGCCTCGCCGTCGGTGACGATGACGTAGGCGACGGTCTTGCCGGCGCGGGTCCAGCGCGCGACCGCGCTCGCGGCGCCGTACTCGAGATCGTCGGGATGGGCGACGACGGCCAGTGCGCGGTCCCAGTCGTCGGGCATCGGGTCGAGGTGCGGGTTCATCGGATCCTCCTGGTAGTCACGGGCCCTGTCTGACGACGGGGCGGGTTCGGGGATGCACCCGGGGTCAGAACGCGGCGACGGCGGCGACGGCGAGCCACCAGGCTCCGAGCCCGCCGAAGAGCGCGACCGGCAGCCGGGCGGTGCGACGCCACAGCAGCCAGGTGAGGGCCGCGGCGACGAGTGCGGGCAGGCTCTCCGCGCCGCCGACGACGCCGCGCGGGGCCAGCAGGGCGGGCAGCGTGATCGCGGCGAGCACCGCCGGCCCGACGTGCGGCAGCAGCCGGGCCGGCGCCGGCGGTGCGGCCCGGGAGGTCACCAGGAACGCCGCGCGCAACGCGTAGGTGCCGAGCCCGATCGCGACGAGGACGAGCAGCTCACGCATCGTGGGCCTCCAGCATCGCGCCGGCGGCCGTCCCCGCCGCGGCTCCGGCCAGCACGCCGAGCCCCAGCGGGAGGCCGGAGGCCGCGACGGCGACGCCCGCGCCGACGGCCGCGGCGCCGTAGGCCGCCCGGCTCGCGAGCATGGGCAGCAGCAGGAGCAGGAACGTCAGCGGCCCGGCGAGCTCGAGCGGGACGGCGGCGGGCAGCGCGCCGGCCAGCACGGTCCCGGCGGCGGTGATCAGCTGCCAGGCGGGCCACAAGGTCAGCCCGACCCCCAGGTAGTAGGCCAGCCGGGCGCGCGGTCCCCCGCCGCCGTCGGGACGGCCGAACCGGGCGATCGCCAGGGCGTACACCGGGTCGGCCAGCAGGTAGGCGGCCGGCCAGCGCCACCGCGCGGGCCAGTCACGGGCGTGCGGGGCCAGCGAGGCGCTGTACAGCAGCATCCGGGCGTTGACCACGAGCGCGGCCGCGACGACGACCGGGGCACTCGCCCCGGAGCCGAGCATCTGCACGGCGAGCAGCTGGGCGGCGCCGCCGAACAGCAGCGGCGACGACGCCCATGCGACGAGCGGGTCCACGCCGCCCGCCGCCAGGGTGGCGCCGAGCGCCATCCCGAACGGCGTGTACGCGACGATCACCGCGACGGCGTCCCGGCTGCCCGCGCGCGCCGCGGGCCACTCGACCGACGCCGCCGGTGCCGAGGCGGGCAGCCGGGACATCGGTCACCCCTCCCGCTTGCGCGCGGTGACGACCAGGTACTCGGCGTCGTACGTCGCGCGGCCGGTGGTGCCGCGGTTCCGGTCGGTGAGGAACGCCAGGAAGTCGCGGTCGAGGTCGGCCACCCGGTCCGGCCGGTCGGCGTTGAACCGGTACACCGCGATCGTCGGGCCGTAGTGCTGCTTCCAGTAGTCGCGGAACCCGGCCGGGTCCCCGTCGTGCTGCATGACGATCCGGGCGCGCCGGGCCCGCAGGTCGGTGACGCGGTCGCCGAACAGCTCCCGCACGTGTCCCTCGTCGCCCCACAGCGGCGGCGGGCTCGCGCCGGGCGGGGGCGGCGGCGCGTACGGCGCCATCGTGCGGAACAGCTGCCCGATGAAGCCGTCCGGCGTCCAGTTGATCATCGCGATCGTGCCGCCCGGCGCCGTGACCCGCACGAGCTCGTCGGCGACGACCTGGTGCCGCGGCGCGAACATCGCGCCCACACTGGACAGCACGACGTCGTACGCGTCGTCGGGGAACGGCAGCGCCTCGGCGTCGGCCTCCACCCACTCCAGGTCGACACCGCGCTCGCCGGCGGTCCGGCGGCCGGCCTCGAACAGCTCGGGGGTCAGGTCCGACGCCGTCACCACGGCGCCGCGCTCCGCGGCCGGGACGGCGGCGTTGCCCGTGCCGGCAGCGACGTCGAGCACCCGCTGCCCCGGACGGACACCGGCTGCGTCAACGAGCAGCGGGCCGAACTGCGGGATCAGCTCGGTCGCGATCCGCGGGTAGTCGCCCGCCGCCCACAGCGCCCGGTGCTTCGCCTTCAGGGCCCGGTCGGCGTCCTGCTCGGGGGTCGTGGTCGTCATCTGGTCCTCCCAGGGTCGTGTGCCGATGACCCCGTGACTGACGACGTCCGCGTCGACGGGACGCAGCACCCGGGCGGGATGCGTCCTGCCGGCCGCGCACGCGTCATGAGGGGCGTTCGGCAAGCCCTCTCGACCAAGGAGTTCCGACCATGACCGGCACGCGGATCCAGCTCGCGCTCAACGTCGACGACATCGGCGAGGCGACCGCCTTCTACACCCGGCTGTTCGGCGTGCCACCGCACAAGGTGCGCGCCGGGTACGCCAACTTCGTCGTCACCGACCCGCCGCTCAAGCTCGTGCTCATCGAGAACCCCGGTGCGCCCGAGCGGCTCAACCACCTCGGTGTCGAGGCCCCCACCGCCGGCGACGTCACCGCCGCGCTCGCCCGGTTCACCGCCGCCGGGTTGGACACGACCGTCGCCGAGCAGGACGTGTGCTGCCACGCGGTGCAGGACAAGGTGTTCGTCGCCGCGCCGGACGTCCCGCACGGTTGGTGGGAGTACTACGCCGTCACCGACGACGACCCGTCGAACCCGGACGGCGCGAGCACGTCCGTGTGCGCGGTGAGCTGTGCCGCCCGGGACACCGCCGACAGCACCTGCTGCGGCTGACCGGACGCGGGCGGCGGCCGGCCGGTGGCCGGCCGCCGCCCCGACGCGCTCAGGAGTTCCCGCAGTCGCAGGGCCGCGACGGCGCGTAGTCCATGGGCACGCCGCGGGCGTCCAGGGTGAGCGCGCAACACTGCCCGAGCAGGTCTGCGAGCCGGCGCCGGCCGCGCTGCACGCGGGACTTCATCCCGGACAGCGAGACACCCTCGCTGCGCGCCGCGCGGGCCTGCGGCCACCCATCGAGATCGATCAGCTCCACCGCCCGCCGCTGGTCCGGCGGCAGCCCCACGAGCAGCGGGCGCAGGCAGTGCGACAGCTCCCCCAGCGCCGCGTCCGGGTCCTCGTCCCCGGGCACGGGGCCGTCGTCGGTCGCCTCGACCTGCTCCGGCACCAGGCGTTCGCGGTCGCGCCCGCCGCGGCGGTACTCGTCGATGACCGCGTTGCGGGCCACCCGGAACACCCAGTGCGCGAGCCGCTCGCGGTCGTCGACCGTGCCGATACCCTGGTGGACCCGCAGCAGGATCTCCCCGACCAGGTCGTCGGCGCGGTCCGGGTCGGCGATGCGCCGCCGGACGAAGGCGCGCAGCTGCGCGATCACATCCCGCCAGGCCTGCTCGGTCAGCCGCTCCCCCGCGTCCGAGGACGCGGTCGTCGTCGCGGTCGTGTCCATGTCGTCACCGCCCCGGCGCCCACCGCAGGCGCCCCGCCGTACTGACGACGGTAGCCCGGCGGGGACGCAACGCCGAGCGCGTGGCCCGATCCCCGGCGCCAGGATGTGGCCGTCGATCGGCTCCCGGCCCGCACCCGGGGCCCGGGGCCGCCGCACCTCCGTGTCAGATGATGTCTCGCCCTTCGCGGCGCGCTTCTCGCCATTCGGTGATGAAGGCCCGGGAGATGACGAACAGGATGCCTGCGACCAGCGCCGGCCAGACCAGCACGTAGCCACTCAGCCAGATGACGTCCATTCGGTGCTCCGTTTCTCCCTCGGACCGCGTCCGGGTCCGGGTGGTCAGGGATCGGGCAGGGGGTCCTCGCGAGGCTTCAGCGCCTCCTTCTCGTCGAAGTTTCCGGTCACGCGCTTGATGACCGCGAAGTCGAACGACTGGCCGGACCTGACCGACATCAGGAAACACACGACGGTGCTCACCGCATAGGCGATCAGTGACGCCGACAGGACGTGGTACTCGTGCACGGCGCCGAACGCGAACGGCGTGACCACGAGCGCCGCCGCGGTCCCGACGACCTTGCCGGCCCGCAGCCCGAAGAAGCCGAACGCCATCAGCCCCGCGACGACCCCCACTCCGACGATGGCGAGAACGTCGACCGCGAGCCAGAGCCCACCGCCGAGGTCGACGAGTTGGAAGCGGATCGGGATGAACAACACCAGGGCCACGAGCACAGCAGTCGTGAAGGCCGCGTTCGTCACCTTCCCCCAGTAGAAGCTGGCGATCACCGGGAACACCAGCGCACCCCAGAGCGCACCGACGAAGACCAGCATGTCCAGGATGTCGAGCTGCATGCTGGCGAACACCAGCGCCACCGCGGTCGCCGCCACCATCGTCAGCCGCCCGATCAGCAGCATCACACGGGGATTCGCCTTGTCCTTCCCCGCGATGTTCTGCCCGTAGATGTCGGCCATCGCGATCGAGGAAAGCGCCGACAGGTCCGAATCCCCGGTGGAGCACAGCGACCCGATGATCAGGACGAAGAATCCGACCAGGAGCCCGACCGGCAGGTAGGTCGCCGCCAGCTGGGGGATGATGTTGTTCGGGTCGCCGTCCAGCGGCTCCATGCCCAGGTACAGCGCCATCACCCCGAACATGCCCATCCCGATCACCGTCCCGCCGTAGCCGAGCGTGGCCGTCACGAACGTCCTCCGGATGAGGTCCTCGCGGACCGCGAAGAGGCGTTGCGCGATCGTCTGGTTACCGATCGCGTAGGCGAGCACCGCCGCAATGTAGGGCGCGCCCTGCTGCAGGAACGCCTCGCTGGAGAAGAAGTTGCTCTGCTCCGGGCTCACGTTGCCTGCGCCGGACGAGAACGCGTCCGGGAAGCCGGCGAGGTAGAAGACCGCCGGGATGAGCACGATCACCACCCCGAGCATTGCGACGACCTGGATGAAGTCGGTCAGCACCGAGGCACGGAAGCCGGACCACACCGTGTAGACGAGCAACCCGATTGCGATCGAAACGACGCCCTGGGTGAACCCGAGCGGGGTCAGCAGGCCGATCAGCACACCTCCGGCGATCAGGTTCGACGTCAGGCTGATCACGCTTCCGACCACGTTGGAGGCCGCGAGCATCAGCTGGCTCGAACGCCCGTGCCGGGCATACATCACCTCGGCCAGCGTGTGCGCCTTCGGTGCCACCGCTCGGATCCTGCGTCCGAAGGGGTAGATGAAGAGGATCATCAGGGCACCCCACAACCCGTAGTGGATCGGGCCGGACACCCCGTAGAGATATCCCGAGGTCGCCGATGCGTACATCGACGACGCCCAGATCCAGGTCGCGGTCATGCTGCCCGCCGAGATCCCGAACCCGACACGGTTGCCGGCCGTCATGTAGGCATCGGCATCTTCCTGCTTCTTGGCGATCTTCCGGACGACATACAGCATCGCGCCGAAGAACCCGACCAGAATCACGATCGTGGTCGGCCCGTTGAACCTCACCAAGTCCATGCGTCATCCCCGCTGTCGATGCCGAACTCCGACAGGACGGTCGATGCGGCTGTCGGTCGCCGGCATCGATCCGCCCGCCATCGGGACGTCGTCGTCAACACGACGTTCCGTGGCCACGCCGGAGCAGCGCCGAGCTCCCTGACGTGACCGCGAGGCCACCTCCCCTGACCCGCACCGCAGACCGACACGGCTGGAAACGACCGGGCCGGCCTGGTCCTCGTCGAGGTCGTTTCGGGCTCGTGGATGACGGCGTCGCAGCCGGGGTCGTCGAGCTGAGGGCCTCGCCGGTCGACATCTCTGGACCTCCGAAGGGCGTGGGCATCGATGCCGTGCGTGAGCGCGGCCACATCCGATACGCCTTGTGAGTAGACCGTGTTCACCCACAGATGACAACCCTTTACAGCCGACTTCCGTGCGGTGACCACCGCGAGCGCGTCGAACAGAGGATGAATCTTGCCGGCCGCGACAGTGCCTCCCTGGTCACGACGCCGGACGGCTCGTGTGGCCGTTCCACCCGCTCACCGTGCGGCCAATCGCCGTCCAGACCTGAACGCACGTTGTCCACTACAGGCGGACGTCGTTAACCTGCGCCAGCCGACCGGACCGCAGGCCGGCCAGCCGGGTGATGTCGACCGCTGTCTCGGCGTGGCCGCCGGATCAGCACCCCGCCGGCCCGGGCCATGAGGAGGGCCGGCGGACGACACCACACGGTGCACCCGCTGTGCGGGACGGTGCCGGCTCGCGCACTCCACTGCCCGGTCAGGCACACTCGGGTGTCGGACGTCCCGATCCGCGGCGGCGCCCGGTCAGGTGGAGGTCGAGATGGCAGGCATCGTGCAGCGAATCCAGGCGTTCCTGAAGAGCCCGCAGGGACGCAAGTACACCGAGCAGGCCAAGCGGATGGCGAGCGACCCGCGCAACCGGGCCAAGGCCCAGCAGATGCTGTCGCGGTTCCGCGGCAAGCGCTGAACAGCCGGGCGCCGACAACGCCACGGCCGGTCTCTCCCTCTCGCCGCGGCAGTCCGGCCGTCGGCGCCAGTCGATGAGAACAAGGAAGCGTAGGCCGGCGAATCCAGCGGTTACGCTCGCGGTTCTGCCCGCACCCTGGTGAGAGCGATCTGTCGGTTGTGCTCGTTGTCCAGGACAGCCGCAGCCGCCGCGGCTTCCTCGTCCCCCGCGATGACGGCGTCGAGCAACGAACGGTGCCCGCGCCAGACCCGTTCCGGATCGGGGCTGCGCTGGAACACCCAGTGCAGGCGACCGATGAGTGGTTCCTCACGATCAATGATGAACTTGTTTCGCGCGGCCGAACGCAGCGCGAAATGAAACTCCGCGTTGAGCCGCCCCACGAGCGCCAGGTCGCCCGCGTCGATGGCCTGACGGCATTCGACGAGCAAGAGCGTCATGTTCTCGATGTCACCCTGGTCCGAATGTCGCGCGGCAAGGCGTGCCGCCAGCGTTTCGAGCGCCTCGCGGACGTCGAAGATCTGCTCGATCTCGTCGGGGGTGAGTTCGTTGACAACGACACCTCGATTAGGGACGACGCGCAGGTACCCGTCCGCCTCCAGCAACCTGATCGCTTCCCGTACCGGAACACGCGAGACCATGAGGCCTTCGCAGACTTCTCGCTCCAGCACTCGCTCCCCGGGCTGGAGCCGCCCGTCGGAAATCCGTGCGCGAATCTCGGACCGCACCCAATCGCGCAACGCGGTGGCCTTGTCCGGCGGCGCCGGCATAGTGAACCGATCGGCTCCCACCAGTGCCTCCTGGACGTTGCATCGCTGCAGTCGCATCCGAATCGGGCAATTCTATGCCGTACTTCACTCGGGGAGCAAGCGTAGCGCTGCGGCACTGGAGGAGCCGACCTGTGTTCACCACTTGCGTAGCCCGATCAGGACCGACGCCGGCGCGACCTGCCGTTGCGTCCGGCGTTCGGTCTCGTCCACGGGCCACCCGGCAGGTGGCGTGCCGGGTGGCCCGATACAGAATCATCGATCGGACGAGCTCGCCACGTCAGCGGTTGCAGGAGTACCGCTATCGGGCTGGACTGCCTGTTCCGGTTGCGGACGACGGCTGAGGGCCTTCCGGAGCTGCTCCCGATCCAGCTGCTTTTCCCATCGCGCGATCACCAGCGTCGCGATCACGTACCCGATGGTGTTCGTCGCGGTGCGACCCTTGCCGATGATCCGGTCGGGTCCGAGGATCAGCGCCGCCGCGGCCGCCGGAATTCCGCCGACCACGCCCAGTGTCGCGGTCAGCGCGACAAAGGCCGAGCCGGCCACACCCGCCATTCCCTTCGACGTGACGATGGCGACCAGAATGATGGTCACCTGCTGGGTGAGTGTCAGGTCGACATCGAGAGCCTGGGCCAGGAACACCACCGATGCGGTGAGAAAGAGCGAGGCCCCGTCCAGGTTGAACGAGTAACCTGCGGGCAGGACGATCCCGACGACCGATCGGGAACAGCCCGCCCGCTCCAACTTCTCCGTCAGCTGGGGAAGGACCGCTTCCGACGAACCGGTGAACGCGGCGAGGGCGACTTCCTCGCGCACGTAGTTGACCACGCGAAACAGGCCGACACCGACCGTGAGTCGCACCAGCACGGCCAGGAACACCAGGAATGCGGCAACCGCGACATAGAACGTCCCGATCATCTTCCCGAAGCCGAGCAGCGAGTCCACGCCGTACTCGCCGACGGTGAACGCGGCCACCCCGAACGTCGCGAGGGGCGCCAATTTCATCACATAGCCGACGATCTGGAAGATCAGTTCCTGGAAACTCTGCAGGAGAGTCATGAACGGCTTGCCACGGTCGCCGAGCGCCACCAGGGCGACACCACTGATCAACGAGAACAGCAGCACCTGCAGGAGGTTGTTCTGCGCGAACGAGTCCACGACGCTCACCGGGATGATGTCGAGGATGAACTGCCCCGCGCTCAGCTCCGCGCCGCCGGTCTTCTCCTCGACGGCACCGGCGTCGAGGGTGCGCGGGTCGATGTGCATGCCCCGACCGGGCGCAAAGACCTCGGCGATGACGAGGCCGAGGACGAGCGCGATCGTCGTGACGACCTCGAAGTAGATCAGGGCCTTCACCCCGATCCTCCGCAATGCCGCCATGTCACTGGTTCCGGCGATTCCGGTGACGACGACGCAGAAGACCAGCGGCGCGACGATCATCTTGATGAGGTTGATGAATCCGTCGCCGAGTGGCTTGAGTGCCGAACCGAACGCCGGCCAGAGGAACCCGACCACGAGGCCGAGGATCAACCCTGCTATTACCTGGAAGAAGAGCGACCGATAGAAGGGCTGCTTCTTTCGGCCCGTGGAGCCTTCGGGAATGGACATCGTCTCTGACCTCCTTCGCCGACCGGGCTTCACGTACGGGGGCCGAGCAGCAGCTCTCGGATCGCGGTCACCAGCGCATCGTCGAGCTCGGGGGCCATCTCGTCCAGCGCGGACAGCACCGCGCCGGTGTCACCGGACGGGCGCGCGGCGACGAGCGTCCCTGCGTGACCCTCGGTGAGCCCCAGATCGGTGAGGACCCGCGTCGCCTGATGCTCGGGCAGATGGTCGAACCACCGGGTACCGAGGTGGGCTCGTCCGGTGTCGGTGGCGTAGCCGACCAGCCGGAGCCGGGCGAGGCCACCGTCGGGGAGGATGTTGAGTCGCACGTGCGTGACCTGACGATCCGGTCCCCGGACCGGAATCCGGTGGATGGTGTCCGGCTGCACTGCGGTGGCGGGCAACAACTCCCACCATGCGGTCGGGTCGTCGACATCGTCGCGGGTCGCGTCACACCCCTGCAGGGAGCAGCGGTCGGGAGCGTTGCCGATGTAGCGGGACGTGTCGACGATGGCCTGCCGGATGTGTCCCGGCGCAGCCAGCTGCACCACCAGCCAGTCGTGCCCGTCGTCACGCCGGCGCTTGGTCTCCCAGCCGTCCTTCGTGGTGCGCGCCGTCCCCGGCATGATCACGTTGTCGGCAGGGTTGAAGAACTTGTCGCTGGCGTCGACGACGACGGCACCGTTCTCCACGGCCGCCAGATCGGACGAGATGCGGTCGAGATGGCGGGGGTCCGGAATCACGTGTCCGTACACCCGGAGTCGGGCGACACCGCCGTCCGGGTGAATATTGAGCCTTACGTGCGTGTATCGGCGGTCGTCGGTGACTCCGAACTGGTTCTCGGTGTCTCCCTGACAGCTCGTCTCGGGGACGATGCGGACCCAGTCGACGGCCGGATCGTTGACTTCCTCGTCGGAGACACCGTCCTCGAAGCCGTAGGCGTCGATCGAGATCCGGTCAGGGTAGTTCCCCCGGAAGAACGCGGTGTCGACCACGACCCCGTCGATGACTCCGGGCGCCCCGAGACGCACGATGACCCAGTCGTGTCCCGGCTGCCGGCGACGGCGCGTCTCCCACCCGTCGTAGACACCGCCTCGATTCCCGGAAATTCCCTTGCACGAGACCGGAGCCTCCGGTTTGATGAGGTTTTCCTTCTCGACGAAGAACTCGTCGTTCGTGGACACCACCCGGCCGCCGATTTTGCGTGACGCCATGTCGACGAGGTCGGTGAAGTCGGTCATGCTCTGGCCCTCATTCCGAGTGGATGTGCACCGGTGCACATGTGAAGCGGCGAGTGTCACTGCGGACCGGGTATGCAACTCGGCTGCGCAGATGACACGGATAGTCGCCGAGTATTGTCCGACTCGTCAACGGGCGGCGTGTATACACTGGTTGCCTGCAACCGCAACGGATCTCGTGGTGATCTGGTCGTCAGCCCGGCGGGTCACCGTCGCCGGAACGACTGGGGCGCCGGTCTCACGCGGCTGGTCATCGGGGAAGGCGCGCTGTGGCTGGCCTCGGTGCAGGACGCCTCCGCACCGGACTCCGGTAAACCGGGAGAGCTCAGGCCGACGGTCACCACGACAGGTTGGCGAGAACGCCGGCACGGCCCGAATCTGCACCCTGCGTAACGGCTACCTGGACATGACAGCCGTCGGAGCTCGGAAGCTGCGTGCTTCCGACGACCGGCACCCCGTTGTCCGGTGGCGACGGAACACCCAGGTTCTGGCAGCCTTCGGGCTGGCTGCGGACCTGGTCCGCTCCGATGGCCAGATCGCCGACATCGGCGTGCACGAGGGCCCGGCGACACTGCACATCGAGGACCTGTGGGCCGGGCGACGACATCGAGAACATGACGCTCTCGCTCGTCGAATGCCGTCAAGCCATCGACGCGGGCGACCTACCTCTCGTCGGGCGGCTCAATACCGAGTTCCATTTCGCGCTCCGCTCGGCCGCGCGAAACACGTTCATCATTGATCGGGGCGGCTGCGGACCTGCGCCTGCAGGAACTCGATACCCGCGCGGAGGGCCGCGGCGCCGTCCGAGGTGGACTCGCCCAGCGCTCGGACGTCCCGGTCGGTGCCCGCTGTCATGCTCGCGCGCACATGTTCCGGGTCTGCAGCTCGTCGCGGGCGCGGTTGAGGAGATGCTGGTTGTTCCCGACGAACCGTCGCAGACCGCGCCACAGCCGACGGACGGCGAACGCGACGACGACCGCCAGCACGAGCAACAGCCCGCCCGCGGCCCTCCCGGTGCCCGGGTGTCCGGGCCGGAGCCGAGTTCGAGCTACTCGGCGACCCCTTTCAGGATGTCGTGACAAGGCGGTTGGACCCGACCCACGCGCGCCCCCCTGGGTCCGCGCCGCCTGGCGACCTCTGATCGACGATGCCCGCACCCCGGCCTGACATGGCGAGGTCCCACTCCAGAAACTGGTCGCCGAGACGGCGCTCGCACTCCCGGCGGTGTCGAGCCCGTCGACGTCGCCGAGCAAGGCCGCTGGGCCGCCGGCCGCGTGGCTTCGTGGGCCGCGGCCCCGGTGGCGAGGAGTCGTCAGCGCGCTTCGTCGCGCCGGACGCGGGTATCGGTGCCGACGGTGCGCTCGTCGGTGGTGGCGGCGCGGGACGGGGTGCTCTTGGCGTCGGGCTCGTCGACGACTCTGGGCCCCGCGGTCTCCGGAGCCCGGCTCGGGCGGTTGAAGATCTCACGCAGCTTGTCCATCAGTCCCATGTGTGTCCTGCCTTCGTCGATGCTGGTCTTCTGGTCGGCCTCGTCGTACCCGCGCGGGACCGCTCCGACACTGCCTCACCAGTTGCAGGCAGCTGACCGCGCCCGGGCGGCTGGTCTGCGAGGGCGGGTCGACGTCGTCATACCCGGACCTGGCGCCGGCCGGCTAGCGCTCACGGGCCCTGCGGGTCGCGCCGGCGTTGGCCTTCTCGATCGCGGCGACGAGGTCCGGCTTCTTCAGGTTCTGCGGGGTCTGGATGCCCAGGCGCTCGGCGACGTCGACGAGATGATCCTTCGCGGCGTTCGTGTCCACCCCGGATGCCGTCTCGCTGCTGTCGCCGCGGCGGACCTCGCCGGCGCCCTTCTCGGCCTGCGGGTCGGACGGACCCGCGCCCTCCTTGGGCTCCCAGTGGTCTCCGACCTTCTCGTGCGTGTGCTTCAACGCCGAGAACGCCGTGCGACGTGCGCGCTCGCCGCTGCCGTAGGTGTCCTCCGCCGACTCGAACGCCTTCTTGTAGGTGCGCACGGCCTTGTCGTCCGAACGCGCGATCGTCGACGGAACGTCGTCGCGCATCTGTTCGGCCTGCTCGTGCTTGCCCGGCATCTGCCCCACCTCTTCGAGGTCGGTGTCGCGGGCGGGTACCCGGTGCCGCGGCCGTGAGTCGCTCGGACGAAGGACGTCGGCGACTGCGCCCTGCCCGAGGACAGATCACGGACGGCGCCACGGTCGCGGGGAGGTGCGGAGCGCGCCGGTGCGGGTAGCCCCGACCAGGAGGTGGTCGTGCATGCGTGTGGGCATGTTGACAGCAGCGCTACCCGACGAGCGGCTGGAGGATCTCGCCCGCTGGGCGGAGGACTCTGGGTTGCAGGCGCTGCAGGTGGCGGCGTGGCCGGCGGGCTCGACCGAACCGGGCGCGGCGACCCATCTGGATGCGACGCGGTGCGATCCCGGCACGGCTGAGCGGGTGCGCAGCCTGTTCGGCCGCCACGATCTGACGTTGTCGGCCCTGGCCTACAACGACAACCCGCTGCACCCCGACCCCGCGCGCCGCGCCCGGGTGCACCGCCACCTCCACGCGTGCATCGACGCGGCCGCTGACCTCGGCGGTGCCCCGGTCAGCATGTTCGTGGGCCGCAACCCGTCCGTCGGTGTCGCCGCCGACCTCGCCGACGCGGAGACGGTGCTCACCCCGCTCGTGGAGCACGCGGGCGAGCTCGGGGTCGACCTCATGGTCGAGAACTGCCCCAAACCGGACTGGCACCCCGACGGCTACCCCGGCAACCTGGCGTACTCGCCCCAGCTCTGGGAGTGGGCCTTCGACCTCGGTCTGTGGCTGAACTTCGACCCGTCCCACCTGCCGCCGCTGGGCATCGACCCGATCGCCGCGCTGCGTCCCCACGTCCACCGGGTCCGCCATGTCGAGGCCAAGGATGTCGAGACGTTCCCGGACGTCCGTGACCGGTACGGCTACCCCGGCGCGGTCGAGGGAGCCGGCGAACCGGGTGAGCCGTGGTGGCGCTACCGGGCGACCGGCCTCGGAGAGATCGACTGGCGCCGGTTGGTCGACGTGCTGCACGAGGGCGGCTACGACGGCGTCGTGTCCATCGAGCACGAGGACCCGGTGTGGGGCGATGGCCCCGAGCAGGTGCGCACCGGGATCGAACTCGGCCACCGCACGCTGCGTCCGCTGATCACCGTCGAGGGGTGACGGCGCGGCGACCCGGCCGGCCGGGTCCGGTCCGGATCCGGGGGCGAATGTCGGCCGACGGCCACGTTCACCGGTCACGGTGGCCGCCGTCAGACCTGCCGTACCGGCGCCGACGACTCAGTGCCCTTCTGCGCGGATCCGGACGCCTTCTCGGCCATCACCATCTCAGCTGCTCTCCCTCGACGGCATCGGATCGGAACCGTGCCGACCGGCCCCCGACCACCGGTGGCCATGACGACGTGATGGCGATCCAGCCTGCCCAGGGGCCTCCACTCGGGTTCACCGGCGCACCGGTCGGTAGCCGCACGACCGAGCTCGCACCGTCCTCGATCCTGAGGTCGGTACCTGCGGTACCCGCAGGTGACGTCCCGATGGACGGCGTCACTTCGGTCATCCGGCCCTTCCGACTTCGGGGAACTCGTCCGGTCCACTCGACGCCCACCCAAGCTTGGCCACACGACTGAGTCGATTGACCAATCCTGCGACGGACATCACACGCTGTCAAGCGTCGTTCCCGCAACGCGGAGAAGAGGAGGTCCAACGTGACCGAGCTGGGACCGGACGTGTGAGGTCAGGACGGTCGGCGTCGTCGGCGGAGCTCGGTGGTCGCGGGTCGGTCGACGGCCAGGGTCTCGTCGTCGATGCCCCCGGTCAGGACCACCCCGTAGACGTCGTGCGCGGCGGTGCTGGACACCCAGCCTTCGAGCACATCGGTGCGGACCAGTTCGGGTTCGCGGTCGAGCGGGTCGCCGTATCCTCCGCCGCCCGCGGCGTTCGCCCGCAGGCGCTCGCCGGGGACGAGCTGCTCGACGCCGATGGTCGGGATGTCGATCGGTTCCGCCGTCCGGCCGAGGACCTGGGCCGTGGCAGCGAGCCCGTCCCGGGCTCCGCACACGCCCTTCGCCGGGTTGTGGGCGCCGTCGCCGGCGAACGCCACGAACATCGGTGACTCGCGGGGTCCGTAGACGACCTCGGCGGGTGGTGCGCCTCGCCGCCGGCCGGCGCCGCCGCCGTCGGTGATCAAGCGGAGGGACTCGACGAGCACCGGGTACTTCTCCTCGATCACCTCGACCGAGTCGCGGTTCAGCACCCCGCCGGTCACCGGCAGGGCGAGGGTCAGCCAGCCGTCGGTGTCCGCGGCCGCCCCACCGCCGTTGTTGCCCAGCACGATCTGGTTGACGTACGGCCCGTCGCCCCGGCGCGGATCGGTACCCGAGATGACGCCGAACTCCGCGCCCATGGCCGCTCCGCCGTGCGCGAGCCCGCGGCCGCCGACGTCGGCGAACGCGGCCTGGGTCGCGTTCACCAGCCGGTCGGCCACGTTGGTGGTCGCCATCGAGCAGGAGGTGGGGTGGAGCGGGATGCCGACCACGCAGTTCTCCCGCAGGAGCACCTCGATGCAGCGGAAGCTGCCCGCGTTGTGCGGGATGTCGCTGTCGAGCACGTTGAACAGGCCCGTGACGACGCTGTTGGTGGCGGTCGCCTCGCTCTGGTTCAGCCCGGCAGGCACGCAGTCGGGGTTGTCCCGCAGGTCGATCACGACGTGGCCGTGCTCGGCGTCGACGTCCGCGATGACGGTGACCGGCACGCCCTCCTCGACGCCCGGAACGGGATCGTGGGTCGCCCGCCCGACGTAGCGACCGGAGGGAATGGCCCGAAGGCCCTCCCGCATCCGACGCTCGGAGTAGTCGAACCAGCTCTCGACGAACTGCCGGATCGTGTCCGCGCCGTAGCGCTCGACGAGCTCCTGGAGCCGTCGTTCCCCGATACGGGCCGCGCCCAACGCGGCAAGGTAGTCGCCGTACCACACCCCGGGGACCCGGATGCGCCTGCGCGCCATCCGGATGATCTCCGCGATGTCGGTCCGGTCGCGCTGGATACGGACGCAGGGGAAGCTGATCGCGCCCTCTTCGTAGACGTCGCGGGCGAACGGCATGTACGTGGTGGGTTGCGAGTTGCCGATGTCGGCCTGGTGGGCCTTCGCGACGGCCGTGAACAGGTGCTCCCCGTCGACGAAGACCGGCACCAGGATGGTGTGGTCGGCGTGGTGGGTGTTGCCCAGGTACGGGTCGTTGTGCAGGTAGGCGTCGCCGTCGCGGAGATCCGGATGCAGCTCCCGCATCGCGGCCGACTGCAGGTGGGACCCGAAGATGTGGACCGGAAGCCCGGCGCTGGAGGCCAGCAGCCGGTCGTCCCCCGTGACGATCGAGCAGGAGAAGTCCCTGGCCGTGCCGATGACCGCCGACCGGGCGGTGCGCAGCATCGTGTTGGTCATCTCGCGTCCGATCGCCTCGAGCCGGTTGGCGAGGATCGCGAGCAGGGTGGGGTCCTCGACGGTGTGCGTCATGATCCGACCTCGATCAGGTAGTCGCCGGTGGCGGTGACCACGGCCGTCGCGCCGGGCGGCAGGACGATCGTGGTCGTGGGTTCCTCGATGACGGCCGGGCCGGCGAGGGTGTTGCCGGGGCGCAGGTCGGTCCCGGCCACGACGGCGGTGTCGTGCACGCTCCCGTCGAACACCGCGGGCCTGCGCGCGTGAACGGCGGCCTCGACCGGACCTTCGACGGGCGTGGCGGCGGGAGCCGGGGCGCCGGTTTCCATCACCAGCCGCAGCCGCCAGACGAGGCATTCGACGGGCGAGTCGGGGTCGCGGACCATGAAGAGGCGCTCGTGCTCGTCGTGGAAGGCCGTGACGAGCGCGTCCACGTCCGAGGCCGAGGCGATCCCGGTCGACGGCAGGACAACCTCGATCTCCCAGTTCTGCTGCTGGTAGCGCGCCTCGACCGCCAGCTGCATCCGGGACTTGGTGTAACCACGCGCCTGCAGTCCGACGACCGCGTCCTGTGCCCGACGGCGCAGCCCCGCCAGTACCGCCTCGACGCCGTCGAAGTCGAACGCGGCCGATGACGTCGGCCGGGTGGCCGAGTACTCCTGGATGATGTCGGAGAACTGCGCGCCGCACGCGCTCAGCCCGCCCGCGGTGCGCGGCACGAGAACCCGGCGGCAACCGAGCTCGCGCATGATGGCCACGGTGTTGAGGCCACCCGCGCCACCCCCGGCGACGACGAGCCCGTCGCGGGGATCGACGCCCTCGTTGACCGTCAGCTCCTGGATGGCCCGGACCATGTGCTCGTTCGCGATGGCGAAGATCGCCGCCGCGCATGCTTCGGTGTCGAGGCCGAGCTCGGCGCCCAGCTTGCCGACGGCGGCGCGGGCCGCGTCGGCGTCGAGTCGCATCCGGCCTGCGTGGAACGTGTCCGGGTTGAGGTAGCCGAGCACCGTCGCCGCGTCGGTGACCGTCGGCAGGGTTCCGCCACGGCCGTAGGCGGCGGGACCGGGTTCGGAGCCGGCGCTGCGCGGACCGACGCGCAGCAGCCCTCCCGGGTCGACCCAGGCGATCGATCCGCCGCCCGCCCCGATGCTGCGCGCGTCGACCGATGCGAGCCCGGTGAGGTGGCCGGAGTAGGTGCCGCCGAGCCAGGTCTCCCTGGTGAAGACGATCTCGCCGTTGTGCACGAGGCTCACGTCGAACGACGTCCCACCGGTGTCGCAGACGATGACATCGTGACGAGCCGCCTGCTCGCCCGCGTAGGCGCGGCCGGCAACCGGCGCCATCGACGGCCCCGAGCGGGCACTGTAGATGGGCCGCTCGGCCAGGTCACCGACGTGCATCACACCGCCGAAGGATGTCGCGGCCATCAGCTCACCGCCGAATCCGTGCGCGCGCAGGTCCTGCTCGAGGCCGGCGAGGTGGGCCTGCATGAGTGGCTTGAGCGAGGCGTCGATCGCGGTCGCCGAGGCGCGGCGGTACTCCCGCAGGATCGGGTTGAGCCTGTGCGAGAGCGTCACCGGCACGCCCGGCAGGTGCTCGGCGAGGAGCTCCCCGAGCCGCACCTCGTGGGCCGGGTTCGCGATGGACCACAGCAGGCAGACCGCGACGGCCTCCACGCCCCGCTCGGCGAGGCCGCGGATGGTCTCGACCGCCGCTGCCTCGTCGAGCTCGCGGACCACCCCGCCTTCGGCGCCGATCCGCTCGGTGATCTCGAAGGTCAGCCGCCGCGGGATGTACGGCTCGGGGAACGGCACGGTGAAGTCGAACGCGTCGCTGCGTCCGCCCTCGCGCAGGACGAGGACGTCGGGAAAGCCCGCCGTCGTCAGCAGCGCGGTGCGTGCCGTCGTCCCCTCCAGAATGGCGTTGGTCGCGCGGGTGGTGGCATAGACGAAGACGTCCGCCTCCCGGAGCACGTCGTCCGCGGAGCGCCCCAGCGGCTCGCAGGCGGCCGCGAGGCCCTCGCGGATGCTGGTGGAGATGCGCTGCTGATCGGTGAGTGCCTTGCCGAGGGACAGTGAGCCCGAGCCGTCCGCGACGACGACGTCGGTGAAGGTGCCACCGGTGTCGACGGTGATGCGTGTGCCCATGGAGGTTCCTCCGGATCAGGTGGTGGAGAGGTCGGCGCGGTGGCGGAGCAGCTCGGCGGTGCCTGCCCGGTCCACCTTCCCGGTCGGGTTGCGCGGCAGTTCGTCGACCGCGACGACGGTCTCGGGGATCGCGTAGTCCGGCACGTTCCCGTCGAGGAGGCGCAGCAACGGGCCGGTGTCGAGGCGTCGCCCGGACTTGAGCACCACGGCAGCGGCGACGCGCTCGCCGAGCAGCGGATCCGGGAGTCCGACGACGGCGACCTCGGCGACGGCGTCGGAGGCGCTCAGCAGGTCCTCCAGTTCACCGGGGAGGATCTTCTCGCCGCCGCGGTTGATCACCTGGTTGATCCGGCCGTGCAGTCTCAGCAGTCCGTCGGCGTCGACCGTCCCGAGATCACCGGTTCGAAGCCATTCGCCGGAGAGCGCGGCGGCCGTGGCGTCCGGGCGGCGCCAGTAGCCGGTCATCCGCATCGGTCCCCGCAGCCACACCTCACCCGGCTCGCCCGGGCGGCAGGGGGTGCCGTCCACCGCGCGGACGGTGCACCCGACGCCGTCGAGCGGGTAGCCGACGGCATCGGGGTGGGCGCCCAGCATCTCGGCGGGGAGCACGTGGCTCCCCGAGGTGAACTCGGTGAGCCCGTAGCCCGACAGGATCCGGATCTCCGGCCAACGAGCGCGCATCTCGGCACTCCATGCCGCGGGCAACGCGGCACCGCCCAGCACGATCACCGTGCAGTCGCGGAACACCGTGTCCGCTTCCGGGGTGAGCATGAGCATGCGCAGGATGCTGGGCACCATCGCCAGGTAGTCGGGCGGCCGTCGGGTCATCGCCGTGATCGCGTCGCTGCGGCCGAACCGACGGACGAGATCGACCTGCCCACCGACGACGATCATGTGGGCGAGCTGGTCCACGTAGCCCGTGTTGTGGAACAGCGGAACCAGGACCGTGGTCCGTGATGCGGCCGTCAGGCGCAGGTGGGGACGGAAGCTGCGCGCTGAGGCCAGCAGCGAACCGTGCGAGATGATCGCGGCTTTGGGGGCTCCGGTGGTACCGGAGGTGAACGCGAGCAGGGCGGGGTCCTCGGGCCGGATGTCCGGCGGGGGCAGCGGTTCCGGTCGGACGTGCGCGAACCGGCCGGCCATGTCGCCGCTCCCGGAGATGCGGTACACCGGAACCGTTCCGGGCGGCAGGCTCTCGAGCAACGGCTCCTGGGTGTCGTCCGCGAGAACGACGGCAGGTTCGAGGAGATCGAGCAACGGCCGGATCTGCCCCGCGCCGAGTCGCGAGTTCAGCGGGACGATGACGGCACCCAGCCGTAGGGCACCGAGGAACGCGCACACCCAGTCGATCGTGTTGACGCCTGCCAGGGCGACACGGTCGCCGCGGGCCACGCCGAGCGCGCGCAGCCTGCCCGCGTCCTGGTCGATCCGCCGCTGCAGGGCGGCGTAGCCGAGCTCGGTCCCCGCCTCGCTGAGGACGATCGCGTCCGGGGTGTGCCGGGCCCAGGCATCGACGTAGCCGGTCAGTGTGTCCACCATGGTCAGCGACTCCCCTGCGGCATCGCGGTCACCTCACCGCGCGTCACCGAGACGAGAGCACCGTCGGTCCCGTCCGGCTGGGTGCAGAACGGATCGAACTCGGCGAAGAAGGCATCGGCCGGGACGGCCGTCTCGGGGGTGACCACGCCGGTTGCGGTGATGTCCCCCCGCGCGAGGAGCCGCAGGCCGATCGCGGCCGGGATCCCGGTCGACCCGGCCATCTTTCCGGCGGGCCACCGGGTGAGGCCCGCGCCGACCGTGGTGGGTCGACCATCGCGGACTCCGGAAGCCCAGGCCCACAACGTGGGCGTACGGACGGTCGGCGGCGCGTCGGCGGGACGGGCCTGCGGTTGGTCGAGTTGCACCGCCGCTTCGGTGTCGGTGAGCGTCCGGGCCTCGACCCGGGCCAGGACCTCGTGGACCCGCTCGAAATACCATTCGGGCCCGGACATCAGGTTCGCGCAGCGTCGCAGACCGGGGAACGCCCGCGGAAGCGTGACGACCTCCGGATGCCCGATCGTCCTCGTCCGGATCTCGCCGATCCCGGGGTAATCGAGCGACACGACCTGGAACGGGGACACGTCGCGCCAGTCGCCGTTTTCGACCACGGGGATCGTCCCGGTGCACTGGTGGACGAAGTGGAGCATCGCTGCACTCGGTCCGCTCCCTGGAACCTCCGGGCTGGTGCCCGCCAGGGCCCAGCCGGTCATGAGCTCCTCGGTCTCGTCGAGCTCCCGGCCGGCGCGGACGGCCAGGAGGTTCGTGACCCCGGGGCTCGCGCCCATTCCGATCAGGGCGGTGACCCCTCGGTCGCGGGCCCGGGCGTCGAGTTCCAGTGCGTCGAGCGTCGGCTCCCAGTCGTCGTTGATGTCGACGTACCGGCAACCGGCCTCGATCGCCGCAGCCAGGATGCGCGTCCCGAAGCGGGTGAACGGGCCGAGCGTGCTGAGCACGCCCCAGCAGCCGTCGAGGAGCTCGCCGGGGTCGTCGCGGTCGGCGTCGAACGCGACGGCGCGGGCCTTCGGGCCGATGTGGTCGGCAACGCGTTCGGCCTCGCCGCGGTTGCGGTCCGCGATCACGATCTCGGCGAACTCCGGGAACGCGGCAGCCGTCCTCGCCGCCGTGCTCCCCATCCATCCTGCCCCGCCCACGACGACCGCACGCACCTGGTGCCTCCACCCGAAGATTGATCTTCTTTAATACCGTTAAGGGCACACGGAGAATGGAGTGCCCGATGGCGGCTGTCAACCCTGCCGGTGCCGCGACGTCGGGCGAGCACGTACGTTGCGTGCATGACGAAGGGGCGGCCGGCAGGCGTGGACGCGGTGGGGTCGGAGCGTTCGGCGACTGCCTCCGGGGACGTGCAGAGCACCCGTGAGCGCGTGCTCGACGTCGCCCGGAAGATGTTCGCGGAGAACGGCTACGAGCGCACCACGGTCGCGGCGATCGCTCGACAGCTGGACATCAAGGCTCCGGCGCTGTACTGGCATTTCGCCTCGAAGGAGGAGATCCTCTTCTCGATCATCGAGGACTACCTCGCACGCTTCGTCGACGCCGCGTCCGTCGACAAGGACCGCTCCCCGGACGACCGCCTCCGCGAGATGGTGCGCAACCACGTGCTGTTCCAGCTGAGCTGGCGGTCCGACGTGGAACGCTACGAGATCATGATCCGGGCCGCCCAGCTCGGTCGCGCCCTGACCGCAGACCATCGGAAGCAGATCACCGCACTGCAGCGGACCGTGCTGGAGGAGTACCGCGCGATCCTGCGCAGTGGTGTACAGGCGGGTTGTTTCCTGCTCGACGACGTCACCGTCACGGCGTTCGCCCTGATCACCATGTGCGAGCAGGTGGTGAGCTGGTACCGACCCGAGGGGCGACTGGAGCCTGCGGAGATCGCGGCGCACTACGTCTCCCTCGCCGAACGCATGGTCGGCATGCGCCCGGCAACGAGCTGACCCGTCGACGCCCTGCAGGGCGTTCCCGGCACTCGTGTGTGGGCGATCGCGTGTAGGCGGTCGAGGTGATTGATGCCCGGTCCCGTCGGGCCGTCCGTCGTCTCCGTGCCGTACTTCCTCGGGGCAGTTCGTACCGGGACCGCGCACTCGTCCAGGACCACGTTCGGGCTCCGGTTTACGTTCCAGAGATCAGGAATTGCAGGGGCGGTAGGGACAACTCCGCCGTCAGGAGTGGTGCCACCACCCCGAGCTCGGGGGGTGACCCGATGGCTACACCAACATCACTGCCGAACAGTTGGGCATCTCACGAGGAAGTTTCGGCCGGCGAAGTCCGTATGAACACGGCAATCGCTCTCGGAACAGCCCGTGGCCAACAACGATTCGGACAACACCGAGAAGTGAGCCGAGATGAATTACCCGCCTGGCGATCCTGCCGCACAGCACTACGGAATGCCGACCGCTCATCCTCATCCGCCGCCTCGGCCCGGGTTCAGTACGCGCAGCAAGATCGTCGCCGGTGTCGCCGCCGTGGTACTGGCGGCGGGCGGCGGGGCGGCGCTGGCCACCGTCGGGTGGTCCGGGGGTGAGGAGCTCCAGCCCGTCTCCTACGCCGGGGACAACCCGTTCATGACCCCGGTCGGCACCGACCAGCCCGAGATCACTTCCGTGGCCGCCGGTGGGCCACAAGCGGGCGGCACACCCGGCCTGTACGCCCAGGACCCGGCCCGACCGGCCTGCGATGCCGCCGCGTTGATCGCCAATCTGCAGGCCGACCCGGCCAAGGCGGCCGCCTGGGCGCAGGTGCTCGGGGTCGCCCCGGCCGGCATCCCCGCGTTCGTGGACAGCCTCACCCCGGTCGTGCTGCGGGCCGACACCGCGGTCGTCGACCACGGCTACCGCGACGGCACGTTCGTGGCCCGCCCGGCAGTGCTCGCACCGGGAACCGCGGTGTTCATCAACAGCTACGGTGAGCCGACCGTGAAGTGCTACAACGGCAACCCGTTGACCCAGGGCACCAGCAGCGATCCCGAGGTCACCGTCATCGCCCCGGCGCGGACCCCGATCACGACCAACACCTTCGTCAACATCACCACGGGTGCCGTGGTCGCGGTGCCCGGGAAGCCGGACCCGAAGCCCGTCCCCGGCCCGAACCCCAACCCGAACCCCCGACCCAACCCCGGGCCGAACCCCAACCCCGGGCCGGGCCCAGGACCGGGGGCCAAGATCGATCCGGCCCTGGTGAAGGCGGCCGTGCTGGCCCGCGTGGAGGCCGACGCCGCCAAGGCGCGGGCCGCCGACGCGGCCACGGCGGCCCGGATCGCCGACACCGGGCTGCGCGAGGCTCGCCAACGCCTGGACAACCTGCGCGCCGAACAGCAGCGGCTCATCGCGATCGCCAACGACCCGACCAAGCCCCTGCTCGATCGACTGGCCGCTCAGGCCCAGCTCAACGACAACGGCCCCAACGGGCTCAGCAGCCGCATCGTCACCGCGCTCAAGGATGCCGGCGCGGCCGCACAGAACAAGGACAAGGCCGACGCCGAGAAGACCAAGACCGACGCCGAAGCCGCCGAGCTCGACCGGCAGGCACGGGAGAAGGAGAAGAAGGCCGGGCTGCCGTCGCCGCCCGCCACGCCGCAACAGCGTGACGCCCAGCAGCTGCTCGGCCCGCAGCAGCCGGACCCGGCACAACCCGACCTCGTCCAGCAGCCCGCCGAACAGCAGCCCGACGAACAGCAGCCGGACCAGCAGCTGGCCGGCGAGCAGCAGCCCGGAGCGCAGGAACCCGACGGCGAGCAGCTCGTTGCCGGCGAGCAGCAGCCCAACGGCGAGCAGATTGCGGGCGGCGAGCAGCAGGCCGGCGGCGAGCAGCAGCCCGGCGGTGGCCAGGAGCCCGGCGGCGAGCCGCAGCCCGGCGGTGGGCACGAACCCGGCGGTGGGCAGCAGCCCGGCGGACAGGCCGGCGGTGAGCAGGCCGCCGGTGAGCAGCCCGGCCAGCAGGAGCCCCGACCGGAGCAGCCCGCCGGAGGAGACGGCCAGTGATGACCTCGCCCGACAACTCGATCTGAGGAGGTTCCGTCCCGGCGGGGCAGCCGCCTCCCGCATCAGCAGCACAGAACGAGAGGGCCCCTCGTGGCTCCGGTTGTCGGACCGGAGCCACGAGGGGCCCGTTCTGCATACTCCGGTCACGTGGCCCCAAGGACCGCCCACGCGGCCTGAACCACCTACCGAGATCGGGTCGAATGAACCCGGGGCAGTGCCTAGCGGCCCACGATGCGGGGGAAGGGCCGCTGTGCTGGTGGGCGCGGCAGGGTTCGAACCTGCGACCGCTCGGGTGTAAAGAGCGCTGACGACCTCCACCACGGCCACGACCTGCGACGACATTCGCCGCATCGTCCTCGGCAGAGGGTGGACGCCACGTCCTTTAACTCGAGTTCGTGTCATGAGTGGTGTCACGCCGAGGCAAGTCGTCGATAGACGATCTGTCGTAACCCGTCGCCGCTCACTGAGGTATCACAGCCTTGACCAAACTCACCGGGACGGCCGCCGTCGAGATCGACGCGGGCGAACCGGCCAGGATGGCCGGCGCCGCCCCTCGACCGCGACACCCCGACCGGGACCTGTAGCGGTGATAACCGACGCACCACGCTAAGGGCATGGAGTACTCCTAGCTCGTTCTCGCCGACGTCGGCACGCAGTCCGCAGCGGAACGACAGCGCGCCTCCGAGCTCGCCCAGACCGAACGCGCCGACGCCGAACTGCGCACACGGTCGTTGGTGTATGTCGCAGCGACCAGAGCGCGCGACGAACTCGCCGTGGTGCAGCAGCAAAACGGCACCCTGACCGCTTCCACCTGCGACCAGCGGCTTCTCCGCAGCGACACCGCAAAGGTCGTAAACCTCGGTATCGACGCCCGAGAACCCGACGCTGCTGACAGACGCCGGTCACGCTCCGAGTCCGCGCCAATCGTCGCTGGACGGGCACAAGGCTCACCCACAAGACCCGGGGCCATCCGCCGCCGACGCGGCTGAGGCCGCCTGCCGGGAGGCCGACCCGTTACTGCCCGCCCCACGTCTCCGATCCTTGAACGGGAGGCCGTGACGTCCCAGGCCGTGGATGATCTACCGAACCTGTG
Source organism: Pseudonocardia sp. C8 (assembly GCF_014267175.1). NCBI lineage: Bacteria > Bacillati > Actinomycetota > Actinomycetes > Pseudonocardiales > Pseudonocardiaceae > Pseudonocardia > Pseudonocardia sp. C8. The sequence continues at coordinate 1,566,127 of NZ_JACMTR010000002.1, read as the reverse complement.
CGGGCTCGCACGCCGGCCGTACCCGATCCTGACGATGCCGCTTGCTCTCAGAACCTCCGGGGAGCAACGTTCGAGCATTCACAACCGGTGCGGCCGGACGCCGCTCCGACGGATCCGGAGGCGACGACGATGGGCCTCGGCGATTTCTTCCAGAGTGTCGGGAAGATGTTCGGGTTCGGCCCGCACGTGGTGCACGGGACCCGGGAGCCGACCGGCACCTCAGCGGTACCGTTCCACACGACGGCGCCCGGCACCACTCCGGCGGGAGGCGACACCCGCGACACGGACGGAATGCTGACGCCGATCCCCACGACGGGTCCGTCCCCGTTCGGGAGCCCGCCGACCGAGTCGTTCGCCGCTACGACCGTCGGGAACGCCGCGCTCGGCGCCGAACCGTTCGCCCCGACCGGCGACCGGGACGACCCGATGCCGGACCGCCTGCTCGAGGGGCACGGCGCCCGTGTGCCGGAGTTCCCGAATGGCGTGGCGGAGGTCGAGCGCCCGGACTGGCGGGTCCCGGACGGGCCAGATGGCGAGGAAGGCCGGATCGATTGGTACGGGCCGGGGCGGGACATCGTCGAGCCGGCCGGGCCGGACCCCGGCCGGGGCGCAGGCACAGCCCAGGACGGTTCGGTGTTCCAGCGGGAGACCAACCAGCACGACACGAGCACCGGCACGGCGTCGGACGACGGCGGTGGCCAGACCGCCGCATCCTCCGAGGCGAACGACGCATCTCTGTTCTCCGCTGCCGACTTTGAGGACACGTCCGTCGGCGGCCACGAGGCGCAGTTCCGTTCGAGCTCGGGGGAGCCCACCGACCAGCAGGACTGGCCCGAGCACACCGACCCCACCGGATAGCACACGGCCGATGACTCTCCGCGGCCGACCGCCGGGAGGAGCCGCGAGCTCCCGACGGCGCCAGTCAGGCCTGGATGTTCTACGGCTGGGCCGTCAGCACCACCGGTACCGCTCGCCGGATCGGTGAGGAACATGCCCCGCTGGGTCGCCACAGTTGTCGCGGCCGGCGGGCTCACGGTATCGAGCGCCTTGGTCTTGTCTGCGCCCGGTGACGAGCAGCCCGGTGGCGCAGCCGCTCGGCGGTGAACAGCAGCCCGACGGCCAGCCGCAGCCGGATCAGCAGCCGGGTGCTGAGCGGCAGCGAGGCGCTGAGCTGCTACCCGCAGGCCAGTACTGATCACAAGCTGCTGACCTGCACTGATGTGGGCGGGTCGGGAGCCCACCGACGACCTGACCGATCCCCGGTGGGCTCTGCGATGGTCGTCACCGGTGGTCAGCGGTCCACATCGATCCTGGTCACGAGCGATGTAGATGTCGAGCCGTGCTCGACCAAGATCAGTACAGACCGGCCGAAGCGTTGGCATACCCTCGACGATGCACCTCCTGACGGCACCAAGCCGGTGAGTCGGGCTGCGACACGGCCTCCGCCCGGTGCGTGGCTCAACTTCCCATCACCTCCGCCACACACGATGGCGTCCCCTCGGGTGGGGTAAGTCGCTCGCGGGGTCCTCTGGAGGTCGGATCGTGCCGTGATGAGCTCGGCTGGCCACCTCCTCGGTGGGGACGGGGGCGAGCAGGGCCATGGTGGTCTTGCCGAGGCAGCGGCGATCGCTGGTCTGCCACGGCTCACCGACCCGTCGTCCTGCCGTTGCTCGATGAGCAGCTCGACGATCGGCGGATGCGTCTTCACAACGCCGGGCAGCACGTCCGCCCGGGCGATGTCGTCCTCGTGCAGCAGAGCCGCGGTCAGTTCATCGAGTGCGCGGATCCGGCCGAGGGTCTCGGCGACGCGTTCGTCGAGGCCCCGACCGACCCGGAAGGACAATCTGGGCCTCGTCGCGTCGCTGGTCTGTGGTGGTCCTCGTCGTGTCCTCTGATAGGCGGCGCCACCCGAGGCGATGCGCTGCGCGGCGGTCCGGCTCGCGCATCGCCCAGCCCGCGCACGACAAACGGCCCACCTGGTGAGGGCGCCGCGCCGGCGGTGGACGTGAGTCCTCGCGGGCGGGAAGCCGTCACCAAGGAGCCGGGACGTCGGCGCCGCCGAGAACGGCTGCGCCGACCGCTGCGCGGCTGGGCACGCCGAGCTTGCGCAGCACGGCGGTCACGTGCGCCTCGACGGTCTTCTCGCTGAGCACGAGCTGCGTGGCGATCTGTCGGTTCGACTGACCCCGCGCCACGAGCAGCGCGACCTCGTGCTCGCGCCCGGACAGCGTGGAGACCGTCGCCTCGGCCCCTACCGGGCGTCGTACCCGGCGGCCCAGCCGACGCAGCTCGCGGACCGCCTCGGCCCGGTAGCGGTACGCGCCGAGCGCGGCGAGGTCACGCTCGGCGCACTGGAGAAGTTCCACACCCGCTGCCCGTTCGCCGGCGAGTACGAGCGCACGGCCGGCGAGCGTGCGCGCCCGGCCGGCCTCCACGGGGACGCCGCCCCGGTCGGCCAGCTCGACGGCACGCCGCGCGGCCGCCACCGCGGCCGGCCCTGCGCCGGCGTCGATCAGCACCATTGCCTCCGCGTGCCAGAGGTCCGTCTGGCGGGCGTCGACCGCGACGTCACCGAGCTCGCCCCACGCTCGAGTCAGCCATGATCGTGCCGCGGCGCGGTCTCCAGCCACGAGTGCGGCCCGGACGAGCACCTGGTAGGCCCGCCCTCGCCACGGGCGCTGCGGCAGGGACCCCCCGGCCACCAGGAGCTCGGGCACCTGGCCGGCGTGACCGGTCTCCAGCATCGTCTCGGCGTGGAAGAGCCGCACGCCGCCAGTGCTCGTCACCGCGGGGACGGAGGCGCATGTCCGCAGCGCCTCGTCGAGGCATTGACGCGCGGCTCCGAGCTCGTCGCGCCACAGGTGCATCCAGCCGGTGAGCCCGAGTGCAAGGCTGACGGTGAAGCTGTTCCCGCTCATGACACTCGCGTCGTAGGAGGTCGAGGCGTCGGCCAGCGCAGAGTCCAGGTCGCCGGTGTAGGCCCGCGACAAGGCTCGGGTCAGGTACAGCCACGGCACCATCAGGACCTGGCCGGTCGCGATGGCCAGCTCGAGCCCGCGGCTGCAGTGCCGGATCGCATCGGTGTGCCGGTCGAGGTTGAACTCGGTGGTGGCAAGCATCAGCGGCGCATCCAGCTGCGTGGCGAGCACCTCGTCCGGCATCGCGTCGACCAGCGCCGCCGCCTCCGCCAGCTCCGCGGTGGCCGCGTCGAGGTGCCCGGCGAAGTACTCCCCGAGAGCGGCGAGCGCGGCCGCGAGTGCCAGCAGCGGTCCGCGTCCGGCGTTGCGGGCGCCTACGAGTGCCCGAGTCCCGTGTGCGGCCAAGGCCCGGTCGTCAGCCCGGACGAACGCACTGATCGCGAGGTGGGCCTCCAGCACGGCGTGCTCGGCGTGCTGGTGCGGAGGCACCCGGGCCTGCTCCCACTCAATGATCCTCTGGGCGGCGTCGTGGCGGCCCGCGACGTGGTCGAGAAACGCCCGGAGCACGACGAGCTGCACTCGGGCGGGGGTCTGCTCAACGGGAACGAGCGCAAGCAGCTCGTCGACGGCCGCCCGGCTGGGTTCGATCCGCCCGGCCGCGCCCGAGGTGAGCGCCAGCGGTGCGAGCAGCTCCATCCGGCGTGTGACGTGCTCCGGACCGTCGGGCAGGAGACCGACCGCGGTCTCGAACCAGTGCGCGGCCTCCGCGGGAGCGGCCGGGGCGGCCGCGTGGCCGGCCTCGGCAAGCAGCGCGACGGCATCGAGGTCGCCGACGGCGGCGCTGCGCGCGAGATGGTGCGCGCGGTGCAGCGCGGAGAACCCCTGCTCGCCGAGGACTGCGGCGGCACGGGCGTGCGCCGCGATCCGCCAGCCTTGCCCGCAACCCTCGTAGACCGCGCGACGGACGATCGGGTGGCGGAACCGGAAACGAGCCGGGACATCGGTGGGCTCGATCACGGCCTTGCCGACCAGCTCGTCCACCGCACCGAGGAACTCCTCAACGCCGACCCGGGCGATCGCGGCGGCCAGGCCGACGTCGAAGGGGTCGCCCGCGACGGCGGCCGCCCCCGCGGCCCGCCGGCCGGTCACGGACAGCGCGCGGAGTTCGGAGGCCACAGCCGCGATTACGGCCGGGGGGACCTCGGTCGTGCTCCCGGCGTGCACCCGAACCGGTCCGGTGTACGCGGAAACAGCGTGCAGGTAGAAGGGGTTGCCGCCGCACTCGGCGTAGAGCGCGTCGATGGCGTCCTCGTCGAATCCGCGGAGCAGCCGGCTCACGTCGGCGCGCCTCAACGCGCCGAGACGAAGCTCGACGAGACGGCCGACCGGTGCGGCGGCATCGAGCGCCATCCGCATCCGCGGCGGGCACTGGCCCGACCGCAACGCCCCGGCCAGTAGGAACGGGCCCTGGGGCGGGCGCCGCAACAGGTAGCCGAACAGGTCCACAGAGGAACCGTCCGCCCAGTGCATGTCGTCGAGCAGGAGCAGCACGGGCTGGTCCCCGACGAGCCGAGCGAGCACCTCACGCAGGGCGGCGTGCGCGGACAACCGGTCGACCGGCGAACCGGCCGCGCCCCGGTCCGAGAGGCCGGGGAAGATCGCCGCGAGCGCGGGCAGCCGGTGCAGCCCCGCCCGCATCCCAGCATCCAGCGAGCCGAGGTAGGCATCGAGCGCGTCCCGGAACACGGCAAACGGCTCGTTCTGCTCGAACTCGCTGGCCCGCCCGTCGAGCACCAGCCAACCCCGCGCCTCGGCTCGCGCTCCCAGCTCGCCGAGCAGGCTCGTTTTTCCGATCCCCGGCGCTCCGGAGACGACCAGGCCGCCCCCGAATCCGGCGGCGACCCGCTCGACAACCCCGTCGATCTGGGCGAGTTCGCTCGCTCGTCCGACGAGGCGACCACGCTCGCCCACCAGGCCATGGTCGCGTGACTCAGGCCCGGGGCGCTACCGGATCAGGGATTCTCCGCATACCGGAGGCACCCCGACGGACGAGACAGTCGGGTATGCGTCGGTTCGCTCTCTGGCACCGCCACCAACCGGACGAGTGCCAGTCCGTCTTCGCCTCGTGGCGAGGCTTCGACAGCCCGCTGCGGAAGGCTCCCGCCCTCGCATCCTGCCTGACCGGGACCCACCGAGTGTGCTGGACGGTCGACGCCGAGAACGCGGCATCGGCCGCCGGGTTGCTACCGACGTTCGTCGCCGACCGCACCGAGATCGTCGAAGTCCGCGAGATCACCATCCCGTAGGCCGGGACGCCCACGACGCCCGACGCTCCAAATCTCGCAGGAGCACGGACGCCCCACAGGAGGAGAAGTACATGCAACAGCGCAGCGACCTGCTCGAGACTCCAACACCCACCGCCACAGCAACCAGCATCGGTCTGGAAGTGCGATTCACCCGGATCGACGTCCTCGCCATCAGTGATCCCGGTACTGAGGCGGAAGCGAGGTTCACGCTCACGGCCAACGGGCAGAGCCAGAGTTTCGTAGACGACAACCTCGGACGCGGCACGACGGCCATCAACCGGTCGGTCTTCGTCACGACCGCGAGCAGCCTGAGCATCCGCGTCACCGGCATCGAGAACGACACCACAAGCGGTGACGACGTCCTCCCCGGCTTCACCCGGACCTTCAGCCCCGCAACCGATGGCATCGGAACGCACCGGGTCCGTGCCAGCAACGAACACATGACCTACGACATGCACTTCGAGATCCGCCGATCCGACACGCTGGCCACCAAACTCAACGGCACCGCGACCCTGACCACGAGCAGCAGCCGGGCTCCCGGCCCGTTCACGGTGCCGGTGTCGATCGGACTGCTGTTCAACGGCCCACGCACGACGGTCAGCGTCAGCTCGTTCCCCGACATCACGGTGCAGACCGACAACGGCCCGGTCGTCGTCAGCCGGATCGCCGGCGGGAACGGCACGTTCACAAAGAACACCGGAGCGATACTGCTCTCCATCACCCTGCTCTTCGACCTGCCGTTCCCGGCCGGCGACTCGAAGCTCCCGATCACACTGACCACCGGTACGGCGGGCAGCCACACGGGCAGACCGCTGGACAGTGCGACAAGAAAAGTGCGCCTCGTCGGCGCCGACCCGTTCGTCGACGGCTTCCTCGACAACGAGAACGCCACGCTCGTCGTGGACGGCACGCTGGAACAGCTCCCCTAGCGAGCGGGCAGTCCAGCCGCCGGGCCGGTCGGGTGTGCTTCCCCGAAGTTGCTGACCGGTGCTGCTGGGTGCACAGCAAAAGGGGGGCACACCGGGCCGAGTGGCCGAGTGCGGACCTTGCCGAGCCCACCGCGCTATTCCTGGTCGAGGTGGTTCCACGGCGCGGCGCAGGGGCGGCGATTTCAGTCCCACATCCTTCTCCTTCCCCTGGGCGATCTGGTCGGTCTGGGCGGCCTCCTTTTCGGCCGCAGCCTTGGTGGCGTCGGCCTGGTCCTTGTTCCGTGCGGCCGCGCCCGCGTCCTTGGTGGCGGTGACGATGCGGCCACTCAGCCCGGTGGGGCTCGGGTCGTTGAGCTGGGCTCGGGCGGCCAGGCGCTCGATGAAGGGCCTGGTCGGATCGTTCGCGATCGCAATGAGCCGATCCCGTTCGGCCTTGAGATTGTCGAGACGCTGCTTGGCCTCCCTCAGCCCCGTATCGGCGACCCGGGCCGCGGTGGCGGCGTCGGCGGCGCGCTCCTTGGCGGCGTCGGCCTCGATCCGGGCAGGCAGTGCAGTACGGCCACGCCCAGCAGCCTGGGTCTGTGGCTAGTCACAAAGCCCATATCAACAACACTGATGATGAGGGGGCTCGCTTACTGCACGGCCCCGGCTGCAGGCCGCAGTATGGCGCAACGAATCCTCGACTGCTCGCGGGAGCCGCCGCTCACGGGGCCCGACGGTGTCGGAAGGCACCGAAGCGGCCCTTCCACGAAGTGGAGATCCGGAACCCGTGGACAGGTTCGTCGAGCGCGGCCGGCCAGCCCACCGGGGCACACGGCCGGTCGGAGCAGCCAGGTCATCGCCACCTCAGCCCGTGCCAGCGCTTGTCTGGTACCCCCGTCCGAGACGACGATCAGGGCACCGGCTCGGGGGCCGTCTCGGCCCGGGGTGGCGGCGGTACATCGCTCGGGTTCGGGATGCCGGTGGGTCGGACCCGACACCTGCTGCGGATCCGGGGCCGAGGGGCGCCGCCCGGCCGGATCAGCCGCACCCGCAAGCCGTCACGATGGCGTTCTCGCGCGAAGGGCGCGCCGCCTCTGTCCGCTGGCGTCACGAGGGCGTCGGAGCGCCGGCCCGCACCCACGCCTACTACGTATCAGTGAGTCGGTACACCGTCGAGCGCGACGAAGCCCGGCCCCCGACGATGGTGGCGCGGACCCAGGTCCAGCGTCGGTGTTGTCGGCCGGGGCCGACCGGCTGGTAGCGCCAGGTCGCGCGACGCAGGTGGGCCGCCCGCCCAGCCGCGTGTGCTGGTGTCCGGTGCGAGCCAGTGGTGGGTGATGTTGCTGCGATGTCGAGGACGTGGACGTCGGCGTCGTCGCGTGCGTGCGGCTCGGCGTTGGCGGACGACGGGTCCGCGCCGGGCGAACCTGTGCTGGTCGCGGTGGGGTGGAAGTGGGCGAGGCAGACGCCGGCGAGGGTGTTGTCGATGGCGGTGGTCCAGTGGGTGGCTCGGCGGGAGGCGGGGATGGTGATCCGGCCCAGGGGGAGGCCCCAGGGGTGGTGGATGGCCAGGCACCAGGCGAACTCGTCGGTGGGGTGGCCGTCGGGGTCGGCGGTGAAGATCAGCCCTTCCACGGTGGCCCCGTAACGGTCGACCAACTCGAGGGGGGTGGCGAGCTCGTCGCGGCGGGTGCCGGGGGCAAGCCGGTAGAGGGGTTGTTCCAGCGGCGGGGTCGTGGGGCCGTGTCCGCGGGCGTAGAGGAGTCCGGTTGGGGCGCGGGTGTCGGGCGGGTCGGGGTGGCGGGCGGGCAGCTGCCAGCCGGATTCGAACACCACGATCACCGCGGGGAAGGGCAGCCGCCGGTCGGTGCCCGGCGGCAGCGGTTGGGAGCGGGGAAACCCGTGGGCGTGCTCGTCACCGAGCCAGAACGGCACCGGCCGGGTGTGCGGGTGCCAGTTCTGGGTCCAGGCGCTGCGCCGATACCAGTACGCCAGATCCACCGCATCTTCTGGGAGTGCGACCAGGGGGCGGTGCCGCCACGGCGTGCCCACCACGGCGCCGGCCCGGAGCCGGCCACCGAACTCGCCGTCGGGCAGGTCGGGGGCACCGGTGGTGGTGGCGCCGAGTGCGGTGCGGCGCCCCGGGGCGTCGGTGCCGTCGGGCAGGCCCATCCATGGCGGCACCGCCCAACACCACAGCGCAGCGCGGGTGTGCTCGCCGGCCCGGGAGGCCATGTGGGCGGCGATCCGGTCGTGGTCGGTGCCGGCGATCTCGGGTGGGATCCACCCGCCCACGTTCAGGGTTCGGCACAGCGGGGTGTCGACACCGCGGCGGCGTCGGAACGCGGCGTGGTGATACTCCAACGGGGCGCTGCGGTGCACCGAGTCGAGGTGCGCGCGTACCCCGGTGTTCAGGGCGGTGCGCAGCCGCGCCGGGTCCGCACTCCGACCTGCGGCGCGGGACAGGCGGGCATCGCAGCGGGCCAGCTCCCGGGCCGCCTCGGTCAACACTGTGCACGCCGGCCCCACGGCGGCGGCGGTCTGCGTGGCCTCGGCCTCGACCGGGGCCATCACCCTTGCCGCCGCCGCGGTCTCGGCCGTGAGCCGCGCCTGCGCGGTGTCGGCGCGCCGCGCCCCGGCCCGGGCCTGGTCGAGGCGCTTGCGTTCCCGGACCAGCTGGGCGGTCAGGGCGGCGACCTCGCCTTCGAGGGTGGCCCGGTTCCGGTTCGCGCGGCGGCGGGCGTGCTTGCCCCGGCTCACCGCGCACCCCTCCCCCGGACACCGTCAGCGGCGTCGGGTGGGGTGGCGCGCAGGGTGTCGACCAGGCACTGGATGGCGGCCAGGCCGCGCTCGCAGGCCGCCTGGCCCCGGCGGCGCTCCCCCACGTCGGCGTCGGGGTCGGACAGGCGGGTGGCCAGCCGGGCGATCAGGTACTCGACCTGCTCGAACTGGGCCATCACCTGCTCGAACACCGCCCGTTGGCGTAGCAGCAGCGGCGAGCGGCCCGAGTCCCGGTCCCGCCGTACGACCGCGATCGCTCGTTCCCACTCCACGCCCCGGCCGGCGGTGGCCTCGACCTGTCGGCGCTGCGCGGTCACCTCGGCCAGCTCAGTTCGTAGCCGGTCCCGCCGGGCCCGCAGCTCAGCCACCGTCGCCGTACCCGTCCCGGCGGGTGTACCGGGGGTGTGGGTCGGGGCGGGGTTCACGAGCCGTCCCGGGATGGGTGGCGGTGGGCGCCGGTGGCGCGGGCGACGGTGTCGATGTCGTCGCCGTCGTAGGCGGTCCGCACCCCCGAGATCGACATCCCGGCCGCGGCGGCGAGCTGCTCGAGGGTGTACGGCCGGGTCCGGCCCGGCGAGCTGAACTCCCGGGCATAGGCCACCAGCAGCCGCTTGTGCCGCTGCGCCGCCAGCTCCTGCCGCCGCGCCGCGGCCAGCTCGGCCAACAACGGATCCACCGGGTCCGGGGCCACCTCCCATTGGCTGCGCAGCTCGTCGGCCAACTCGGCCCGTTCCCGGGCCACCTCGTCGGCCAGATCGGCCCACGCCTCCGGCGGATCCACCGCCACCGGGTCCGGACACGCCAACGCCGCAAGCGCTGCGAATACGTCATCGCTCATGGCCCGGACGGTACTCAGATTTGCGATGATCGCAATATTCTGCGAGCAACGCAGACGCGGTGTGTGGGTTGAGGGGAACGCCACGACACCGGCGCAGTTGGCGGGTGCCGTCGTCGCCACCGGTGTGTGGTTGATGCGCTGGCCTTCTTGCATCGCAGCGAGGCGGCATGATGCGCGGGCGCGGCCGACCGGCCTCGATCGCGAGGCTGTACAGGGCGCTCATGCCGCGGGCGGTCGCAGGCAGCGAGGGCCTCGCTCTGTGACGCCGGTGCGACCGGACGGAGCAGGCCGGCTGCTGGTCGGACGTCGGCGGGAGCTCAGGGTTCGACGAGCTGCAGGACTCGGCGGGCCTCGTCGAGGTCGTCCTGCCAGACCCAGAGCCGGTACGGGGGGTCAATCTGGTGGTAGCCGAAGCGACCCAGGATCGTGCGAGTGCGCACGTCGACACAGACCCGCCGGAAGGCCTGCTCGACACGCTCGCCCGGCTCGACCGGGGCCTCGTCGGGGCGGTCGACGGCACCGAGCTTGAGACAAGCCCGGTACTCATAACCCAGCAGCAGATCCGCTCCGAACTCGGCCCACGCGCCGAGCTTCTGTGCCCAGGCGGTCTCGGCGGCGTGCATGGCGCGGGTCAGGTCCGCATCCCGGGGCAGCGACGGATAGATCGGAAACAACGCGGCCCAGCCGGTCTCGACCAGCTGCAGGTTGAACGTCCGCCGCCGCGGATCCTCCGGCGGCGGCAACGGCGCCTTGAGCCACGGGGTGACATACGCCAGCAGCCGCCCGTTCTCCTCGATCACCTCCCCGGTCACCACGACCCCGACCTTCCCCACCCCCGTGACCGGGTCGATGACCAGGCGCTCAGCGCGCATCCGGGCGAACTCCTGCCCCGCCCGCGCCCCGGCGGCCAGGTGCCGGGCCGCCGCATCCGCGGTCAGCCGGGCCAGCAGATGCGCCCGCAACCCCGCATCGATGACGTCGTAGACGCCGGTCTCGAGCCGCTGCCGGCACCGCTCCAACGTGGCCTGTGCGGTGGGGGCGCTGCCGCCGACGTGGGTTTCCGGGGTGTCGATCGAGACCATCCGCACCGACTGATCGATGTTGACCGTGTCCCCGTCCACGCCACGCAGCAGCGGCGCGTCATAGACCCGCCGGGTCTCGGGCCGGAACCCGAACGCGATCTCCACCATCGGGGGCACCATCTCTTCCCGCTCTGAGCGTCCACGTCTGATGGTCGAGCCGCGACCAACGTAGACAACCACCGGGCCCGGGGGCGTCGTCACAACTGGTGATCGTCACCCACCGGGCCCGGCCGGCCACCGGGCGTGCCGGTACCGCTCGCCGAGCCACCCCGGTGTCGCCGCCGGGCCCGCGGCTCGGCGGCTGCCAAGGGCACCGCACACACCCGACACGGCCCCCACCGGGCCGCCCCGGATTCGGAAAAGGCACAGTGGCCTGTGCACCGTCGTGTTCTGGAAGGACGCCGCCGAGCGGGCCCTGAAGACGGCAGCCCAGGCGCTGCTGTCGATCTGGCTGGTCGGCGACGTCGCGTTCGACCTGCTGTCCGTCGACTGGGGTTCGCGCTCGGGGTCGCCCCCGGCGCCGCCGTGATCAGCGTGCTCACGTCGATCGTGTCCGCGCCGGCCGTTGAGCCCGGGCACCGCGTCGCTTGTGTCGAGCAGCCCGCGCCCGCCCTACATCGATCACGGACCCGTCCGCTCCCCGAACGAGAAGCGGACGGCCTCCGGACTCACGGGGCGGGGCGCTCGTCGTCGTTTCCGCATCATTCAGGAGGTCTTGACCGCGGTGTTGTGGATCGTGCTGATCTCGCCGGTTGCCAGCGCGTAGGCCTCGGCCAGTTGACGCGCTCGGTAGACATCGTTCACGTTCGGGGCCAGCCGCTTGATCATCTGGAGGACTTCCTCCTGGGTCGCGATTTCAGCGCCCTGTTGTCAAGTTCACTCATGACGGCGGACAGTAGCGACCCCGCCCGACAGCTCCAGCGCTCGCCCAAACAGCCTAGCGAGTACCTGTCGCCAACCGTTCCGGTCGTTCAGGATCCGATCGACATCCGGATCCCTTCCGCGACCTCTGCCGCGCTGTAGGGAACCTTCCCCCGGTGCGAGACCTCGACCAAATAGAAGTCGCTCCGCGGCACGTCCCGGACCTCGAAGAAGAACGTGCACTGCCCATAGCTGCCGGCCCCCGGCTCGAGCTGCCCGGTCCCGACGACGCCGCCCTCGGCGTCGTACACCGTGACGGTGGCGCCGCCACGGATGTCGCTGTATCCGCCCTGCCCCCTGCACTCGCCGCCGGCGACCGGATAGAAGGCCGACGGATCGAAGATCGAGGTCGACATGCCGGAGCCGACCACCGACCCGCGCACGGTCGACCTCGCCTTGCCGAGCATCAGGCCCGTGACCGCCGCGAGGACGAGCAGCAGTGCGACCGAGCCGCCGGCCGCCCAGGGCCACGCTTTCCGGCGCGGGGTCGGCGGCTGGTATCCGGGGGCCCACGAAGGCGGGACGGGGCCCGGGTCGACCCCGGGTGGCGGCGGCGTGGTCACGACCTCAGCCCTGCTTCGTCATCGTGACGACGACGGTGGAGTCCGACCGGACCGTCTCGCCGGCGCCAGGCTCGATCTTCGTCACCGTCCAGTTCGCCGCGTTCAGCACGACTTTGTCTTCCTTGTCGCGCGAGGCCGGCTGCACGTTGGTCAGGCCGGCCTGCTCGAGCTCGTCGAGGGCGATCGCACCGTTCTTGCCCTCGACGTCCGGGATGGTCACGTCGGTGACCGGCGGAGCCGTGGGGGACGCAGCCGCGGCGGCCGTCGTCGGGGCCGCGTTCTGCTGCCCGGCCCGGAAGCCCTCCTCGAAGCTCTCCTCCGCACTGGAACCGCAGCCGGCCAGTGCGGCCGCGGCGATCAGGGCGATGGGGAGCAGGGCGATCTTGCGCATCAGGTGAGGCCTTCCGTCTGTAGGTGTGCGAACGCTTCAGCGGCAGAACGCCACCGGGCGTTACAAAGGGGGTCTCGCCCATGCTCGGAGATGGGCGCGAGTCTGTTTCACCTGAGCCATGCGAGGTACCTACTTGGCACGGCCGCCCGGCGGCCCCGGGGCGTCAGGCGGTCGAGGTCGGGGCGGGTTAAGACCCTCTACAGCCCGCCCCACCGCCCGGCTCGGGCGCGTACCGATCAAGCACCGGACCCCGCTTGGTCAAGCAGCGGCGCTAGCCGATGATCACGGCTTTGACCTGGGATGTAGCGGCAAGCGGGCCTACTCGTCCCGGCCCGAGCGGGCCCGTGCGAACAGCAAGGCCTCCACCCGGAAGCGCCGGCCGCGGCTCGCGCAGATCTCGCAGTCGCGGAACAGCTTCCCGCCGCGCCGGAAGTGCTTCCCCTTGCCGTGGCAACACCAGCAGAACGCGAACGGCCACTCCAGCAGGTGGGCACGTAGACCACGCTGGCCACGATCCCGGTGGCCCACAGCGAGCCGCTGGACACGACGAGCGCGGCGACGAGCTCGAGCACCGGTCAGGCCTCGATCTCGCCGCGGCCGCGGCGCTCGAGCGCGGCCTGGACGTCGTCGAGGACCAGACCGCAAACTCGCTCGCCGGCCCCGAGCTCGCGCAGGGCGACCGCGCCGTCGAGCGGATGAAACCCCATCACGGCCAGGGACGGGGCGTAGCCGACGTCGTGCAGCCACGCCACCAACACCGCACCCTCGGCGTCGCCGAGGTGGCCGGCGACGGCCTCGGCGCGGCGGGCGACACCCTGGACGTGGCGCCAGCGGCGCGGCAACGCCCCGGCCAGATGTCGGCGGGCCAGGTCCCGCGCGGAGCCTGCGCGCACTCCCGTCTCCCTCACATCATCCGGGCCGGGCCCGTGTTCGGGGTTCACCACATCCAGTCCAGTGCGGTGCAGGGCCACTGCCGCCACGGCGAGTCGATCTCGCGGGCCGGTGACCAGCCCCGTATCCCGTGCTCGGTGGTGACCAGGTAGTAGGCCCCGAACCGGCACGAGACCTCCACCCGCTGCCCGCGGGCCGGCCAGGCGATCGGTGCGGGATCGCCACCGAACCGCTGCTCGGTGCGGCAGTCGTCGACCAGATGACACCGCCAGCCATCGACCGACTCGGCATAGATCGCCGAGTCGACCAGATACCGGCCGGGATGGGTGCCGAAGTCCGGCTCCCCCACCTCCTGGGCCGACGCCGCGCCGGCCGGGACCAGCACGACCAGCACGCAGGCCGCACCCGCGGCCAGCCAGAACCGAACACCACCCATGCCGGCCAGGATCCGCACCCCTCACCCGGTGCGCGGCCGATCGCAACATCCCGTTCGCGAACGCGAACCCCGCGGAGCCCACGACGGGCTCGCGGACCGTTCGGCCGGCACGGGTGCACCGGCCGCGTGCCACGCCCTTGGCGGGGACAGGCACACGCACCGCCAGGTCCGAGCCCGATCACGACACGGTGGGATCTCGGCCGCCGGAGGTGTCCGCACGACCGCTCGGCCCTGCGCGGCCCTGAGCGCATCGCCACCCGACGAGCACGAGACGACGGGTGGGCCTCACGGGCACGGGGCGCCGTAGCGGTCGGCGGGCAGGACGTCGTCGATCCCGCGGACGTCCAGGGTGCCGTCGTCGGTGATGCCCGGCCACACCACGACCGGCACCGTGTCAACCAGCAGCCGGTACTCCTGACACCGACCCTCCCCGGTGATCAGCGCCGCCAGCGCGTCCAGCGCCCGGCGCCGCGCCACCACCCACTCGGGCGCCTGCCCGGTGGCCGTCCAGTCGACGTTCTCCGCGTCCGGCCGCAGCACCCCGACCCGCCATCGCATGCCTGCACGGTGACAGGGCGGGCCCGGCCACGCCAGCAGCCGGGCCCAAGTTATCCACAACCCCGGGGTTACAGGTCGTCGCCGTCCACCGCCAGCATTTGCGCAGCCAGCGTCCACCCCCTCACCGTGGCCGTGTAGGCCGCGGCGTCGCACAACTCCCACACCAACGGACCGACCCGCATCCGCAACACCACCGCCGCCTCCGACCCCGGCCGAGGCTCGACCAGGCCCCCGGACACCGTCGGCGCCCCACCCAGCCGGATCATCGTCGCGGTCGACCACGGCCCACCCGCAGTCATTACCCCCCGACGCCGCCCGGCCAACACCGTCGGCAGCGAGGCCACCAACGGCGCCGCCGAGCGCCACTGGCGCGCGACCCGCGCCGCGGTGTACTGGCTCTGCAGATAGATCAACACCGGGCCCATCGAGAGCCCCAACTGCCGCTGCGGGGTCCCGGCGAACCGCATATCCACCCGGCAGGCCACCGGCCCGGCCACCCGCACCACCATCCCGAGCACCTCCACCGCCCCGGCCACGCCCTGCCGGGCCTCGCCCGCATCGGCGCCGTCGATGCCCTGCGGGTCGGTGGTGTGCTCGCCGCTGTGCGCCATGCTGGCCTCCCACATCTCGGTGGGCCTGTCGGCCCGGGAACCCCGTAAGGGGTGGCGGGGCGCTGTTCCCCGCCGCCCCTTCGGGCGTCCCGGCACGGCCGGCGAGGCTCACGGTCAAGGGCCGGCCGCAGGCCGGTCGCCGAAGGCGACGCGGAGCGCCAGCGCAGCGCCCTTGACCGTGAGACCGGCCGTGCGAAGCCACCGGGCCGACAGGCCCCGCCACCGGCGGTCCGACCCAACACCAGGCCGCGCGGCCCTGAGCGCACCACAGGCACCGGCAGGCGACCGCGACGTGGAGATCGGCAACGTGCGCACCGCGGCACCGGGTATCGACTGTGAGCTACCGGAGCACTGTTCCGTCGGACGCGAATCGCTGATCACCGGCACACAGCCCAGCACTGCCGGCGAAGGACGAGAGACTCTCCCCATGGCGGATTCCGGTCGACGACGTCGCCGCCCGCGCCGCGGTGTCGGGTCTGGGCTGGACGGGTACGACCCTGCCCGCGGTAAGCCTGTTCGGCCTGAGGCTCTGGCCGATCGTCACGCTCGCCCGGCAGGTTTCGCACCCGCCGTCAGATCGACGGGAACCCGCCCGAGCTCGACGAAGACACCCTGGCGACCTGGGAATGGGCCGACTACCCCGCCCCGGCACCGGCGCTCACCCTGACCGGCACGCTGTTCCCCGACACCCGACGCCGCCTGCGCACCAGCATCACCGCGGCCACCCGCTGGAGCGGGTTCGGACCCAGCGCCGTCCTCACCAGCAGCACCGTCACCGACAACGATCCGGAACGGCTCGACTGCGCCCTCCACGGCGTCGGGCTGGTCACCACGGCCAAAGCGGGCACCACCGCGACCGTCGTCGTCCCCGCAGACCCGCAGCGGCCACCGACCGCACGCGGGCGGTGTAGCGCCGACCGATGGATCGAAGAACACCTCTACCGCCACGCACTCCAGACCGGCGCGTTCGACCGGGCCTGACACACGATCACACCCGATGCTCGTCGACACGCCGGTGATACCTCAACCGGCTACCGGCACACGACGAGGACCCGCCGGGTGCAGCCGGCGGCGACACCACGCTCGGCGAGACTCTGGTGGACTTCGGAGAGGTTCACCGCCGAGATCATCGCAGCGTGGAGGTGGCCGGCGACCACGACGGCACCGGTTCGTCACGCAGCCAGGCAGGCCAGCACCGCGGACACGTCGAGCACCACTGGACGCTCACCGCCGGAGGCGGTGAGCGGGGATCGGAGGACTCACTGCTGCTCGTCCTCGGCGGCGGCCTCGGCGCGCCGGTCGCTGATCAGCTCCTCCGCGGCGGAGGTGTCGGCGGGCCCGGTCCAGGACTCGGCGACCTCGCGCCGGATCCGAGCCATCAACTGCTCCAGACTCTCCATCACTACACGCCATCCTCGACCGACAACATCAGCCTCGACCCGGGCGCAGCCGAGGCCCCGACGAACCTGCTCAGCGACCAGCACACGGCCGCCGCGACTGACGATTACCGCCGGCATACTCCGGCTCCACCCGCCATGACAAGTCGCGCCTCATGCAGACGCCCCGAGTCTGTCCGAACACCTCCCCAGATGATGACCGATAGCGGCACTGTCCGGTGGATGGGCGCTACGCGACATAATGTTGGTTCTGGCGCGTAGCAGGTACGACACGATCGAGCCTCTGCTGGCTCGCTGCTGTTGTCCTGCCTCAGCGGATCTGATGCGACTTCGCTGGACCTGATGCGGCGTCTCACCGATCTGATGCGTGTCTCACCGATGGTGATGCCGGGGGCCCGCCAGGATCAAATGACTGGAGAATGCGAGGAAGGACGTTGCGTCGGTCTCGACAACGTCGACCATCGGCACGTCTCAACCCCGGCCAGACGACCCCCGTTGTTCTCCTCGGCATCGCTCATCTCCAGCCTCCGCCCACGGCCGCTCCGGAGGGAGCTCTGCCTATAGCGCAGTAGATTCCGAGAGTGACCACCTGACGAGCCCTGGTAATCGGCCACGATCACCTCGCCGGGCTGGGTCTGCTCGAACTCGCGCTGCACAGCCGCGACATCGACCTCGACTGGCTCACCGTCGTCTCGGCCGACCGTTTCGACACCCCGGGCGTCGACGTCACCTTCCCCGCCCCCAGCCATGGGATCTGATCATCACGCTCGGAGCCCCCTGGCCCCGCGAGCGCATCCGCGCCTGGGCCGCCACCGAGACTGCCTCCCTCCGCCACGCGTACGAGGTTGGAGTCCCGATACTGGCGATCTGTTCGGCGTGCGCCGCTCGCTCGTGATCAGCACGGCGGACGCGCCGTCGGTCAGCGGCGAGGAGCTGCCCGGTGTGATCCGCCAGTCGAGGTTCGGGAAACGCGCTGTCAGGTCCTCAGCCGTTGTGGCGGACTCAAGCGGTGGTCAGGAATGGCGCTCGGCCGGCAACGGACGGCACCTACTCAGCAGAACTCAGGCATCGCCGTAGAGGTCGCTGTACTTCGCCCGCAGCACCTTCTTGTCCTGCTTGCCGACGCCGGTCCGCGGCACCGCGTCCGCGAAGCCATGTCTCACGAAAGTGGCGCGCATGCCAGGCTCACCGTCGTCTCGGCCGACCGTTTCGACACCCCCGGACGTCGAGGTCAGCTTCCCCGACCCCCCAGACATGGGGACCTGATCATGACGCTTGGAGCGCCCTGGCCCCGCGAGCGCATCCGCGCCTGGGCCGCCGCCGAGACCGCCTTCCTCCGCCAGGCGCACGAGGCTGGAACCCCGATCCTGGCGATCTGTTTCGGCGCCCAGCTGCTCGCCGAGGCACTCGGCGGCACGACCCGCCCACTTGGGCCGATCGCGAGTCGGCTGGCACGACGTCCACCCGCCGGCGGCAGTGGAGGAGCCCAACTGCCCGGACGGCCTCGGTGTTCTTGACCGGGGCCGCGGACGACTCGCTACTGGGCCGGCCCGGCTGTCGCGACGCCGACACCGACACCGATCATGGCGAGCCCACCGACGCCGCCGACGGCCGCGCTGCGTCGGGGCGACGAGACGAGCCAGGTGCGGGCTGAGCCGGCCGCGAGCGCCCACGCGCTGTCCAGCACCAGCGCGAGCATCACGAAGATGGCACCGAGTACCACTACCTGAGCGAAGACCGACCCACCGACGTCGACGAACTGCGGCAGGAAGGCAACGAAGAACACGACCGACTTGGGGTTCGTCACGCCGACGACCAGTCCGTCGAGACCGCTACGAAGCCGACCGATACGGCGCCCGCAGTCGTCGGATGCGGTGATCGCTCGGACCAGATCGTGCCTGCGGCGGACGGCTGTCAATCCGAGATGGACGAGGTAGGCAGCGCCCACCAGCTTCAGCACGGTGAAGGCCGCGGCCGACTGCGCGATGACCTGGCCTACACCGACCGCAACCCCGAGTACCTGCAGGAAGACACCGACCGCGTTTCCCGCGACGGTGGAGAGCGCAGCGGACCGACCCACCGCGAGCGCGCGTCCGACGGTGAAGACAACGCTGGGGCCCGGCACGACGATGATGATCGCTGCGGCGGAGGCGAAGGCGACGAGTCGGTGATCCACGTCCGAAGCCTCTGTCATCTCGCCTGCGGTGTCGAGTCCGATGTTCGAGGTCTGCCCGTGTTTGGTTGGCCCGGGCGCGCCTCGGGTGGGCCTACAGCGCATGGAACCGACACGGTGAGCTCACCGAGGCCGGACACCGACACCACCATCCCGGAGGGCCTGCTCTCGATGCTCCACCGCCATCAGCAAGCCCGCCATGCGCCGGCCCGCGCTCGGCAACGTGACGCCCTCCTGCAGCTGCGCCACCCCGGAGCCCACACCCCAGATGCCATTTGAACACCGCCGCGACGCCGATCGGTGGATCCTCGCGCTCTTCGTGGCCTGGACCCAGCTCCAAAAAGACGACGGAGAACGCAACGTCAACGGTGGTGACCTGATGACCCACCTGGGGTGACCAGCTCACCTTCGAGGAGCTCGCCGCCCGCACCGACCCGGAACCCGACCGGCACGGCCAGGACCTGGCCACCGGGCTGGTCGCCGGACATCTCGAGTGGGGCCTGCACCAGGTGCTCGGCGGCGCCGCCGACCCGGAACCCCGTGTGATCACGCTGTCGCGAGTCGCCGCCGAGCTCCTCACCGAGTGCGCGCGTCGGGACTGCTCGCGCACGGCCCACAGAACCTGAGCCAGGCCAGCGAGGATGTCCGAACCGCGACGGCGGCGCCGGACTCCGCACCCGTGCAGAACTGGTGGCCGCGCGGGGACGGACACGACGACGCGGAGGTGTGGATTCCACCGCACGGCAACTGCCTGCAGCTCCGCCACGACAAGCCGCGTCCGCACCGCACCTCGACGTCTTTCCACGCCCGAACCAGACGGTGCACCGACTGTGGTCGCCGTCCCGGCACGTAATCGACCGGTGTGTCCGCCCCCTGGCTCCACGCAGTTCAGAGCATCGCGGAGGTGCCAGCTTCAATGAGACAGGACATCCTCCTCCTTCGCCGCGAGTCTCGGGCGAGTGCACTGCAAGTCCGTCCATCGGCGCGCTTCCACCGGAACCAACTTCGGTGAGACAAGGCTGCGGACTCCGTCCCATTCCAACTGGTTCCTCCTGTCGACGACGGGTGAAGACTGAGCAGGTGTCGACGGCTGAAAAGTGACCACCCTCCGAGATCGTGAGGAGGGTGATCAAGGTGGAGGACTGGGCGGAGATCCGCCGGCTGCATCGGGCCGAGGGCGTGTCGATCAGTGAGATCGCTCGTCGGCTGCAGATCTCCCGGAACACGGTGCGGTCGGCGTTGAGCTCGGACCTGCCTCCGAAGTACCAGCAACGGTCTCGCGGTCGACTTCCTCGGCGGAGTAGAGAACCTTGCCACCAGCCCGGCCAGACCGTGTCGTCCGGCCGGGCTGGTGGCAAGTTTCCGGTGAACGGCTCGGTGGCAGGAGGGAGCCGCGGTGGAGCGGGTGACAGGGGTGGGTGGGGTGTTCTTCCGCGCCGCGGATCCGGACCGCCTCAGTCGGTGGTACGCCGAGCATCTCGGCGTTGACCCGGCACCAGAGTCCTACGAGGTGTCCTCGTGGTGGCAGCAAGCCGGTCCGACCGTGTTCGCCGCCATGCCGGCCGATTCCTGCCATTTCGGCGGGCCGGAGCACGCGTGGGCGATCAACTTCCGGGTCGCGGACCTGGACGCGATGGTCAGCCAACTTCGCGCCGCAGGGATCGAGGTCGCCGTCGACGCCAGCGAGTACCCCAACGGCCGATTCGCACAGCTGCACGATCCAGAAGGCAATCCGATCCAGCTGTGGCAGCCCGCGGGAGCCGATCTCCGTGGGCCGAGCTAGCACCGTGCCGTTCGTCGATCCTTTGACGGGGACACGGCCGGCGCGCCAAGTCATCCGCTGACTTCTGCCTCGAGCAGACCTTCGCGGGCTAGTCGTCGGACTAGAACCAACTTCCCTTCGTCGTCCAGCCCCGTGGGCAGGGCCGCCGCGCAGGTCGGCGCTCCGGAGAAAAGCGCCTGAACCTGTGGTAGTGCGAACCCCGGAAGCGTAACAACTTTGTCGCGGGAGATCACCTCGATCCCATCCTCGCTCGTGTGAATCTCGACCTCCTCATCGCGAGGCACATGAAGCAGGGTCGTGAGCGTGACTCCCGGAGGGTCAACCAGCCTGCGGAAACGTCCGTGAGCCGGTACCGGACCTGGGCCGCAGGCAACCTCGGCCATCTTTTGATTCACAACCCGGGCGAGTCGGCTTCCATCGCGGAGGCGCCCTGACAGTTTCGCCACGATCTCTTCCAACCCCTCTCCATCCCCGATGGCTGCGAGCTGTGGTGCGACTGAGCGCCGAAATTCGACGTCCTCGCGTTGGACCTCTGACACCACGTCGATCAGCAGTTGCGCCCACGTGTAGGGATGAATCCCGATTGTCAAATGAAAAGAGGTCGCCTCCGACGCGGTTCCTTCGTGAACGAGACCGCGCGGCATGTAGAGCGCTTCGCCCGCCCTAAGGCAAAGCCGGTCCCGGGCTACTTCTCTTGGGGCGTCCCGCACGTCAGCTCGGCCGGGCCAGCGACTCAATGGAACTGGCGACCCGTAGAGCGTCCAATGTTTTTCGCCGAGGACCTGCAGGAGGAACACGTCGTGGTTGTCGTGATGGGCAGGGAATCCCTGTCCGGACGGCGGCGTTATATAGACATTCGCCAAGACGCGCACGCCGAAGAAACCGGCCAGTTCGTTGCACAGTGTCGCGACGGGGAACAGGGTCTGCTGAACACTGTTCACGATCAGCGTTGCGCCGTTGCGGTACAGCGATAGGATCCGGTTGATGTCGAACGTCGCGAATCCCGCGCGCTCGTTGAATTGAAACTCCGCGGGCGGAATCGGCGTCCCGTTCTGGCTGAGGCGAAGCGAATCCCACCGTTGCGGACCGGCACCGCAGATCGTGGCCAAGAAATAGTCGATGTCGTCAACCGATACTAGCTCGGTCAGGTACCTCCTGAGGAGTGGATTACCCTCGTGAGGAACATGCAGGTGAGTCTGCTCCCAGTATTTTGAAATGAATTCGGCGACTGTGTGCGGCGAGATTATCCGTTCCAGCGCCGCCGATGACGCTGACTCCACCATCTCCTCCAGATTCGCGGGATAGGGTCAGTGGGTTGTGAACCAGTCCCCCGTGTTCCACGGGTCCCAATTCGAGCCATAGTCACCATGATCGGGCCGCGGACCTGATGACTCCAAGGTTCTCAACTCAGCTAGAAGTCTTTGGTCCCGCAGGATGTCGGACATGAGGTCGTTGCTCTCAATTAGTGCTGCGGATATATCTTGGAACGCCTTCAAGGGGATGGAGATTTGGTCCCCGTGGCGGAATGCATCCTCGTTGTACTCTGAATGGAGCGTGGCTTGCCTCAGAGCCTCCCGCGCTCTTGGTTTGCCAGAATTGAACCGGGTCAAGACTTCTGCCTCCGCGTGACTAACCGCCGGCCCGAGCCCTTTGTCGCTCGTAGCATGGGCCGTCGCCGATGGAGGCGCGGTGGTCGCGCTCAGATCCTGGTGAATCGTCTCACCAAGAGTCTTGTACGTCATCCGCAATGCTTCCACAACCATCCGAAATGACCGCGCCGGCATGGTGATAGCCCCGTCGGGCGAAACCGAATCGTCGGCCCGTGACTGGGCGAAACTAATTGCTTGACGTACGAGGTCCTGCTTATTGCGGTATTGCACGTGAATATCGTCGTTTCCGAGAGTGTACTGCCCCTGAACCTTGCCATCCTCAGGCATTGCAACCTCCTCAGCCGCCGGGTAGTACGAATCTCATCGCTCGGTCCTGCTCGTCCCTTGCGTGCTGACTGACTCGAACAGCGAGGAGGCGCTGTTACAAACGGCCGCAGCCGACCCTCTTCGAGGCCGGCGGGCACAGCGGTCGGGGTAGGGCTGTCGCCGATCTAGGTGTGGACCAGGGGGCCCACAGGCCGCGACGCGCCACGTCGCGGTGGCAAGCGGACACTCGATTTCCGGGACGCCGGCCAACCCAGCAAGGGCTGGCCACCCAGCGAGGGCGGACCGCCGAATGTCGCCCGGTATCGCGTAACGGAACGCGCCCGGTCTGCTCGCCCTGCGGGCGTCACCAAACCGCACCCGGCCAGAGCCGGCCCCGGGCGGCCGCCGTCACCCGTTCGAAGGGAACGTCTGTTCGATTCTGTGTTAGCGTCGTCCCGCGCCGCGGCCGGCACACCCGGGGGCGGGGGAAGCGCCCCGGCGGTGCTGTCGGCCGCGGCGACCGGGACCGGTTGCGTCGGTGAACGTGCGGGAGGAGGCCGCGTCGTGCGGGAGTCCGGGCCACCGCCCGCAGCCGCGTGGCGTCGTCCATTTACTGTGTCCTCCGTGGTGGACGCCAGCGCGGCTGGCTGAACGGGTCCCCCAGGCTGTTCGATCGCCCTGGGGGACAGCATCTGGGACCTGACCAGGGGCAAGAGCACCCCCACGGAGTACGCCGGGCACCGGCACGGACGCGGCCATGGTCTCGGACTGATTCTGCTCGCGATGATGTACGGGCCCATGGCTGTCGCTTGCCACGATCATGGGACCGGCTGAGGCGTAGTTCTGCCACGAGCATGGGACCACCTGTTTGCCAGTGATGGGACCACCTCGGCGTGGCTCCCCTCCGGTAGGTCGTGCGGCCGCTGTGGTCGACCGCATGAGCTACCGGGAGGTGTCCGTGATCGAAGTCAAGGAGATCCTGCGGCTATGGCTGGACGGCCAGTCGCTGCGGGCGGTGACCACGCTGGCCGGGGTGGACCGCAAGACGGTCCGCCGCTACGTCGAGGCCGGCAAGGCCGCCGGACTCGACCGCGACGGCGGGCCGGGCCAACTCACCGACGAGCTGCTCGGGACGGTGGTGGCCGCCGTGCGCCCGGCGCGACCGCGGGGCACCGGAACCTCCTGGGAGATCATCGCCGGTGAGCGAGAACGGATCGCCGGCTGGCTGGGCGACGGGCTGAGCTTGGTCAAGGTGCACGTGCTGCTCGAACGCCGCGGGGTGACGGTGCCGTATCGCACGCTGCACCGCTTCGCGGTCGCCGAGCTGGGATTCGGTCGCCGTCGCGCGACCGTCCCGGTGGTCGACGGCGAGCCGGGCGTGGAGGTGCAGGTCGACTTCGGACGGCTCGGGCTGATCCCGGACCCGGCCCGCGGCAACCGGCGAGTGACCCACGGGTTGATCTTCACTGCGGTCTACTCGCGGCACCTGTTCGTGTTCCCCGCCCACCGACAGACCCAGGACGAGGTGATCGCCGGGTTCGACGCCGCGTGGGCGTTCTTCGGTGGAGTGTTCGCCGTGGTCATCCCGGACAACCTGGCCCCGGTAGTGGATCGTGCGGATGCGCTGTTCCCGCGGTTCAACGACGCGTTCCGGGAGTACGCCCAGCACCGCGGGTTCGCGATCGACCCGACCCGGGTGCGACACCCGCAGGACAAGCCCCGTGTCGAGCGGGCGGTGCAGTACGTGCGCGGCAACTTCTTCGCCGGCGAACAGTTCGTCGACCTGGCCGACTGCCGGGCACGCGCCGTCCACTGGTGTACCCACGTGGCCGGCAGGAGGATCCACGGCAGCACCCGGGCGCGTCCCGGGGAGGTGTTCGCCGCCGAGGAGGCCCCGCTGCTGGGCCCGGCGCCGAGCGCGCCGTTCGCGGTCCCGAGCTTCACTCGCCCCAAGGTCGCCCGGGACCGCCACGTCGAGGTGGCCCGCGGGCTCTATTCGGTGCCCGGCGAGCTGATCGGGCAGCGGATTCTGGCCCGCGCGGACGCGAACACGGTCAAGCTCTACCACCGCGGGCAGCTGCTCAAGGTCCATCCCCGCCAAGCACCGGGACGGCGGCACACCGACCCGGCCGATCTGCCCACCGAGGTGTCCGCCTACGCGCTGCGTGATCTGGACGGGCTCGCCCGCCGGGCCGAGACCTACGGGCCGAACGTCGGCGCCTTCGCCGCCGCGGTGCTCGAGCACCCGCTGCCCTGGACGAAGATGCGGCAGGTCTACCGGCTGCTCGGGCTGGCCCGCCGCCACGGCGCTCAGGATCTGGACACGGCCTGCGCTCGGGCGCTGGAGGTCGAGGTGATCAACGTCGGGCTCATCGAGCGCATGCTCGCCCGCGGACTCCACCACCAGCAAGGCGACGACCAGCACCGCGAGGGGGCCGGCCCAGCGGCCACCGGCGATGCGGGCGCGACCGGTTCGGTGGTGCCGGCCGCGGGCCGGTTCGTCCGCGACGCCGACGAGTTCAGCACCAACTCCAGCAGCCGGCGGCCCTCATGACCAGCCGAACCCCGAAGCCAGCCACCCGCGCCGCCGGCAGCGGGGCGCCACAACGGGTGGAGGTCTCGGCCGAGCTCAAGGAGTTGATGCGCCGGCTCAAGCTCGGCCGCCTGCTCGACACCCTCCCGGAGCGCCTCGCCCTGGCCCGCACCCAGCATCTGGCCCACCACGACTTCCTGGAGATGCTGCTCGCCGACGAGGTCGGCCGCCGTGACCGCCAGGCCACCACTCTGCGCGCCGCGCGCGCCGGGCTCGACCCGAACATGGTGCTCGAAGCCTGGGACGACACCAGCCCGGTCGCCTTCGACCGACAGCTGTGGTCGGAGCTGTGCTCGCTGCGCTTCCTCACCGACGCCCACAACGCGCTGATCATGGGCCCGGTCGGGGTCGGGAAGACGTTCCTGGCCACCGCGCTCGGGCACGCCGCGGTCCGCCGCCGCTACTCGGTGCACTTCGAGCGCGCCGACAAGCTGTTCAAACGCCTGCGCGCGGCCCGCCTGGACGGCACCCACGACGACGAGCTGCGCAAGCTGCACCGCGTCGAGCTGCTCATCCTCGACGACTTCGCCCTGCACCCGCTCGGGAGCACCGACACCAGCGACTTCTACGAACTCGTCGTCGAACGCCACCGGCACGCCTCGACGATCACCACCAGCAACCGCGACCCCAGCGAGATGGTCACCATGATGGCCGATCCGCTGCTGGCCCAGTCCGCCATCGACCGGCTCCAGTCGGCCGCCTACGAGCTCGTCGTCGAGGGCGAGAGCTACCGGCAACGCCAGAAACCCGTCCCCGCCGGCCGCTCCGCGGCCGACGAAACCGCCGAGCAGAGTTGACCTCCCGACCCGCCACGGCCACCCTGCATCACACGGCCCGCGACCGCCGACGTGGTCCCTAGCTCGTGGCAGACCGGTGGTCCCTTCTTGCTGGCACGCGACACCATGGCGGCATTTCTTCGGCGAGCTGTTCGAGCCCGAGGTCCGCTACAGCGGCGCGTCCCCGGGCTATCAGCTCGGTGCCGTGATCGGTGGAGCTGCGACCCCGCTGGTCGCGGAGCTGCTTCTCGCATCAACCGGCGCGGGCTCGGAGCGATCCTCGGGTGGGAACGGTCGATCGGAGAAGCGCCAGCGTTGCCATGCCAAGCCTTGGCCTGGGCCAGCGCGGTCGGTCGCGACCGCGAACTCGATCTCCGCGCAGGCCCCCGCGCCACCGGCGCGACACCGGGCGCCCGATCGAGCAGCGACGTGCGGGCACGAACGCCGATAACCGCTCAGGAACCGTCACCGTCGACGTCGTCGAGGTTGGCCTCCTGGCAGTGCACCGAGTGCGCGTTCAGCACCTCCAGCAGCGCGCATGCAGTCGACAGACACGTGAGGGGGTCGCGCACATCGTATGCTGCCGAGAAGGCCCGAACTGTCGGCTTTGAGGCGATTGACGATCCGGAGGCGTTGCCTCTCCCCAGTAGCCACGGTCCCCGTTCTTGCCTTGATCGTTAGCCAGTGGAGGCACCCCATGGGGTGTGGCCGCACGAGGGTGACTGTGGGCTAACGATGAGCCCTCGCGCGCGATATCACGGCGCCCGGAACCACCACACCACCCGCGTCCCGCCCAACGATGCGGCGTCGAACGGAGCACCGTCGACCGTCGTGGCGGAGAATTCGAGGTCCCGGCTCCGCCGAAGCCGGCCCGCTCACTGTGTACATTTCACCTCGAGGCGTCGGCTGGCTGGTCACGGACGAACACGGCACAACCACCCCTGAGCACGGCGACCGGCACCCCTCGGACGAGCCGAGAGCCGAGGGGTGATCATTTCTGGAGGAATCCCCGCAACCAGCGGACGCCTCCGTCTGGTTGGTCCGCGATGTGCGGCAATCCGTCGGCCGTGGCGGCGAGCCGGGCCCGGTCCCGGATCCGGATCTTGCCCCGGTAGAGCGAGACCAGCCCGTGCCCGGCGAGCTCGCCCAGCGCGGTGGTGGTGCGCTCGCGGGTGGCACCTACCAGTCCGGCCAGCTGCCCGTGGGTCAGCCGGATCGGGTCGGCCTCCGATCCGGACGGGGCCGGCCCCGCCAGCGAACACAGCGTGTGCGCGACGCGCTCGACGACCGTCTTACCGACCTGATCGGCCAGCCTGTCCTCGAGTTCGGCGATGCGGGCCCCGAGCTGCTCCGCGATGCGGGTCGCGATGCGGGCATCCGACAGCAGCAGGCGGCGAACATCCGCCCGACTCATCAGACACAGGTCACCTCCCTGCATGGCTTCCGCCCAGGTGGCTCCCATCCGCAGCCCGAGCAGGTCCATCTCGCCGAACACCGAACCCGGCCCCGACAGCGCCGTGGTGACCGTCCGGCCGTCAGGAACTGTCCGGAACAGCCGGAACCTGCCGGACTTGACGATGAACAGCACGCTCACCGGGCGCGCCGGGTCGTAGACGATCTCACCCGACGGCACGGTGCGCATCGGTGCCGCCGCGGCCATCGCTTCCATCTCCTGCCGGGACAGGTCGCGGAACAGCGCGACCTCGGACAGGCAGAAATGGTCGTCGCCCACGCTCTGCCAACCTTCCGTGACATCGTCGTCACCGCGTCATCGAATCCACGGTAGCGAGCAGGTCCTCGAGGGTGGGGTTGCCCAGCGACACCACCTGCTCGCCGAGCAGGAAGGTGGGCGTGCCGACAACCCCGCCCGGCACGGTGACGGTCCGGTCGTCGTCGAGGTCGATCACTTCCACCGCCTGTCGTGGACGTAGCCGGCGTACCGCGTCCACCAGCTCGAGCGCGTACCGGCAGGTGGCGCATCTGGCCGACACGACCACTCGCAGCGCGATTGCCCTGGTCACGCGCGAGGAGTGCTGCGCCGTCACGCGTGAGCTGTGCTGCGCCGGCGCAGCGGCACCAGCACGCCCGCGACGATCACGCCGTACACGAGGTGGCCGATCAGGCTCATCATGGTGGTCGTGTTGAACATGAACAGCGGCATCCCCATCACGGCCGGCATGATCAACAGCGGACCGATCACCCACAGCACGATCCCGTAGACCGCGCCGGCCCCCAGAACGCCGCCCGTGCCGAGCGTGGCGGGCACGATCTCTGCGAACACCGCGCCGTAGAACGCCGAGATGACCAGGTGCACCAGCCAGCCCACCACCGGGCTGGACGAACCGACCATCATCGCGATCGTCGACATCATCCCCATCATCGCCATCAAGATCCCGAACACGATCCCGCCGGCCAGCCCGGCCACGACCCCCTTCCAGCCCCGAGCCACCACACCGGTGCCGGTCCACACGCTTGCCGCCATCAGAAACCTCCCGACCCTGGCCCGCCTCCTGCCGACCACGGGCCCGTGAGCATCGTCCGATCCCCGCCGGGAGTCGGTGACCTGCGTTACACAACGGCGAGGCCCACCGGTCCGGGCGAACGGTGGCGGCCACCACCGAGGACGTGGTCGCCCCGAGCGAAGATCTCGAATCAGCGCCAGCCGCACAGTGTTTGCACCAATCGTCGGCGGCGGAGGTCAGTGGGCGTGGCCGCAGCGATGAGCTAGTTGTACTGATCGGAGACGTTGGTTGAGGTCGTGTGACGACACGATCTGACTGATCTTGAACGGGGAGGACCTCCCGTGGTTGGTGTGGAGCTGTCTGACGGCACCCACCCCGACCACCGGAGGTCCTCGTGGTCCACGTTAACGCGCCACTGACCGAACGAGGCAGGCTGCGCCTGGCGCGCCTGATCGTCGATCAGCACGTGCCGGTCGCTCAGGCCGCGGCCCGGTTCCAGGTGTCCTGGCCGACCGCGAAACGCTGGGCCGACCGTTACCGCCTCGGAGGCCCGGAGGCGATGGCCGACCGCTCGAGTCGCCCGCACCACATGCCGCGGGCGACGCCGGCGCCGGTGGTGCGCCGGATCGTGCACCTGCGCTGGAAGAAGCGCCTCGGCCCGGTCCAGATCGCCGATCGGGTCGGGTGTGCTCCCTCGACCGTGCACCGGGTGCTGGTGAGCTGCCGGATCAATCGCCTTGGTCATGTCGACCGCGCGACCGGTGCGCCGGTGCGCCGCTACGAGCACCCCGCCCCGGGGGACCTGCTGCACGTGGATGTGAAGAAGCTGGGCAACATCCCCGACGGTGGTGGCTGGCGCTATGTCGGACGGGTCCAGGGCGAGCGCAACCGGGCCGCGACCCCGGGTAAGCCGCGCAACCACCACCGCGGCCCGAAGATGGGCACCTGCTTCGTGCACACCGTGCTCGATGACCACTCCCGCCTCGCCTACGCCGAGATCCACGACGACGAGACCGCCGCCACCGCCATCGAGGTCTTGGCCCACGCGGTGGCCTGGTTCGCCGCCCGCGGGGTCACCGTGCGCCGAGTGCACTCGGACAACGGGTCGGCCTACAAGTCCCACGCCTGGAAAGACGCATGCGCCGAGCTGGGCATCACCGCGAAACGGACGCGCCCCTACCTGCCCCAGACGAACGGGAAGATCGAGCGCTTCCACCGCACCCTGGCCGACGGCTGGGCCTTCGCCCGGCTCTACACCGGCGAGTCCCAGCGCCGAAAGGCGTTACCGGGATGGCTACACGAGTACAACCACCACAGGCCCCACACCGCCATCGGCGGTCTGCCTCCGATCAACAGGTTGACCAACCTGTCCGATCAGTACAGCTAGTAGAACTCGGCTTGCGCTCGCCGAATCTCGTGGCCGATGTCGTCCGGGTCCATGCGACCGCCTCTGGCCATCCACGCTAGTTAGTGCCCGCAGCTGGGCCAGAGCGCCCAACGGCATGCGGGTAGAGCCTTTGGTCGTCCCGGACTGGTCGGCGCCGGCGTATCCGCGGCCGAGCCACGCCGGGATCACGTAGTCCCGACGGCTATGGCAGCCAGCGATCGACTCGACGCAGGAGCACACCGAGTGCGCCGCGCTCGTGCCCGCCGCGGGCGATCACGGCGTTCCGGATGCTGTCCAGACCGGCGTGTAGTCGGCCACGGAACGATGGGCGCTGTTCGTGGCGGCGGGTCGTGGCCCGGCGCTTGACCCAGACCGCGCAGTCTAGGCAGATTCCGGCCTCAGGGTGCTGGCCGAGCCGGACGAGCTCGGCTTCGGCGAAGTCGCCGCCACAGCACCAGCATGCTGTCGATGGTGCGCCCTCGGGTCGGGCTGCTTCTGCGTCGGTCATCGGTGCTCCTGAGGGCCGGCCGAGGACCGGATCAGGTCGTCGGTGTTCACGGTGCCCAGGAGCCGACCGTCCGGGTCGGTCACGATCGCGTAGGTCAGGCCCTTGCCGACCAGGTGCGATCGAACCGTGTCCGCCGGTTCGTGCGGACGAAGGGTGGAGGGGCCAGCTTCCATCACCTCGGCGGCCACCGCGGCTGGGTCGACGTGGTCGAGCTGGCTGCCGCGCAGCCGGCCGAGCAGGATGCGATCGGCCGTGGTGACCAACGCGAAACTCTGCGGTGACGCCATGACCCGGGCGCGCACGTCGGCGATCGATTCGTTGGGCGCGGCGATGACGGCGTCGTTGCGCAGATCTCGGCCGATGATCGGTGCGCCGGCGTCGGTGCCCTCGACCGGCAGGTTGCGGGCGAGCCAATCGACCTTGCCCGGCATGTAGTCGTATACCTGGGTGAAGCCGAGACCGTCGAGCCGGCACGCGGCTCGTGGGCTCATGTCTCAAAGTCCGTCCCAGCAGTAGACGACGACGGGACGGGAGTGGTCGAGGTCCGCGGCGCTGGCGGCATCGAGCGTCTTGAGCGGGAAGTTCACGGCGCCTGGCAGGTGCATCTCGGCGTACTCGTCGGCCGGGAGCACCTCGACCAGCTGGGCCCCGTCTTCAAGCAACCGGCGCAGCGCCGGATAGCCGATCGTGCTCATCGCCGCACGCCGGTCGGCGACTGCGGCCACGACGTGTGTGCGGTGGCGGGGATCGTCGTTGGCTTGACCGTGTCGGCGACGACCAGCCGGGCCTCGCCGTCCCGCGCGACGGCGACCGTCGTGCGGCCCGCGCGGCACGCTCTCCGCCGGTGACCAGTGCCAGCTCGCGCCGCGACGCTCCACTCGGATTGGTCGTCCGTCACCCGGATCGACCGACTCGATCACCCCGTCCCGGCCGGTCATCAGCGGCAGGCCCAGCGCGTCGATCGCGCACATGGCGTGCACCGGTGCCACATCGTCAAGCCGCACCACGTGGGCGGTAGGAATCCCGGAGAACG
The DNA here is from genome assembly GCF_014267175.1 of Pseudonocardia sp. C8. NCBI lineage: Bacteria > Bacillati > Actinomycetota > Actinomycetes > Pseudonocardiales > Pseudonocardiaceae > Pseudonocardia > Pseudonocardia sp. C8. The sequence continues at coordinate 1,534,892 of NZ_JACMTR010000002.1, read as the reverse complement.
GATACGCCACAGCGACGCGTGCTCAATCTGTGTGGACCAGGTCGGCCTCGTCGAGCTGGCGGAGTGCTGCCACCACATCGATGCCCTCGACCAGCCCCAGGTCGCCGCGATGTGGAGCCTGTCCGGTCGTCAAGAAGGCGCTCAGCACCGCGCGGTGCACCTGCCGGGTCGTCGCCGGCAGCCTCGCCTGCCGCGCGGCGATCCCGTCCCGCCCGGTCTCGCGCAACTCGATCCGCAGAGGTCCCTGGCTGGTGTCCACCATCAGTCCTCGTCGTCGCTGGTGATCTCGAGCAGGATCGGGCACTCCCGCCGGTCACGCGGTTGCTCACAGGTCTCCACCAAGTGGCCCAGCGCCGTCCGGATCGCCTGCAGGTCCGCGATTCGCCTATCCAGGTCCGCGATCTTCGCCGTTGCAAGTTCCCGTGCGGCCACGCAACTATCCGGGCCGCCATCGCCGAGATGCAACAGGGCTTCGGCGTCGTCGAGGGTGAAGCCGAGGTCCTGTGCCCGCTTGATGAACCGCACCAGACGCACCGCCTGCGGACGGTAGGCCCGGTAGCCCGACGCCGACCGCTCCGGCTCCGGGAGCAACCCACGGCGCTCGTAATACCGGAGCGTCTGCGGGTTCACCCGCGCTTGGGCAGCCACCTCACTCGTGCGCACACGCCCAGAATGAACCCAGTACCCGAGTACCGGGTCAAGCCCTTTCCAGCGGGACCAGCTTCATAAGACAACCCGTCGACGGCTCGTCTCACTGAACCTGACTCCGTGCAGCTCAGAGCACTGCGCAGGTGCCAACTTCAGTGAGAGAGGACAGCTCGCTCAGGGCATCCGGTGGGAGACCATCGACCCCGAGGCCAACATCGCCGCCTGTCAAGCGGCACACCGCGGCGACACCGCACCGTTGCAAGCCCTGTTAGACCGCCTGGTCAGCACACCATCGGCCGCACCCGAACTCGACGTCCCCGACCCTCGTCGAGCCGGCAGCGAGCACCCTCAGGTACCAGACCAGCCTCCCGAACCGGACCGCTGAGCCAGCTCGACGATTTCGTTCTCATCCAGCTGTGATCGATTGCGAGCACACCGCCGTCCTGACACACGGCGGCCCCGGATCTGTCGTGGTGCTGCGGCACACTCCCGGCATCCATTTCGACCGGGAATGAGGAAGCACCGATGCCCGATCCCGTCATCACCGCCGGATTCGCCCTATCCCGGCGGCTGCGGACCGCCGCCCACGCCGCGCAGTCGGCCGAGACCACCGAGTGGATCGACCGCGAACAGCAGGCCATCGACGCCCTACGGGCCCTCGCAGCCTTTCTCGCCCACCACGCCGGAAGTCCGGTCGCGCGCGCCATCACCGGCACCTTCACCGCTACCGGCGTGAATCGGGACGGCGATCGCAACGCCGCGCCGGATTCGGCCGTCTCGGTGCCCGTCCCCGCACCACGGGTGCGCGATCACGGCACGGATCCAGATCATCGGTCGCCTCGACGACCTCACCGGCCGCGAGGCTGACGAGCCTGGATCACCAAGAGGCAGGCCCGTCCGCGAGGTCGCCCGTGTTCGTCGGCGCGTCGTCGTGTTCAGAGACGCGCCGCCCCGGCGCAGGCCGCGCAGGCGGCCAAGCCCACCGGAATGGCGAGCCCCGGCGTTCGAGCGATCATGTGCACAGTCGGCGGCCGCCCCAGCGGCCATCACATCGTGTGCAACGAGCGCTGCGGCCCGACAATCTTGATATCCTCAGGCCCTCCCCCGCAGCAAACGGAAGAGACAGTGGCGAAGATTCAGACCGTCCGACTCGTCGACGACCTCACCGGAGATGAGGCCGTCGAAACCGTCCCGTTCGCCGTCGACGGTACGCATTTCGAGATCGAGCTGTCGGCTGCGAACGCGACCGCGCTTCGCGAATCGCTAGCCCCGTTCGTCGCGGCCGCCCGCGATATCTCCTCCCGCCCGGGTCACCGGGGGCGCCATGGTCCCCGGAGCAGCGGCGGCACCGCCAGCAGTACGGCCACGCGGGAACGCAATCAGGCCGTGCGGGCGTGGGCCCGCCAGAATGGCTTCACAGTCTCCGAGCGCGGCCGTATCCCCGGCGAGGTCGTGGCCGCGTATCAGTCCGCGAACCAGTCCCACGCGCCGACGCAGGATACTGCGCCGCAGTTCAGCGGCTGACCTCGCCCGAGGATGCCCGAACGCGGGCAGCACGTCGCCGCACCACGGCGAGCAGCTCGGCCGGCTACCCAGGTCGGCGAGCCACGGACCGAGTTCCGCCCGAGCGACGGTCAGCGGCAGCCCGCTCGGATCGAGCCTGTCCACCGCGGCGGCCCCGGCGATCGGGCAGGGACTCACAGCATCCCCGGCCACGGCCGCTCGCACGCTGATGGGCGGAATGGTCCCGGGCCTCGAACTGACCGTCTCGCTCAGCGCCGCCGCCGGGCTGACCGCCGTGTTCGCTCCCCTGGCCACCTACCTCTACCACCGCGACTGACCGTGGCCGGCATCCGGCATGGTCGCCGGTGCGACCCAACCGAGCCGAGCCCGCGCGAGTGGCGGGACATCTCGACACGATTCTTACGCCGCGAGTGTCCTGATCGGCGTCGCGCGTTCGTCAGTAGGTCACAGCGGGGATGGTCCCGCTGTCCATGAGCCGAGGAGTACGGATGAATCAGTATCTGCTGGCGGTCTACGAGTCCGGGGGCACGGTTGAGGGGGCTCCGGCGACTCCGGAGGAGATGCAGTCGTTCATGGCCAGGGTCGTCGCCCTGGAAGACGAGCTGGACAACGCCGGAGCATTCGTCTTCGGTGGGGCCCTGCACGGTCCGGACGCCGCGACCGTGGTCCGTGGCGGTACCGGCCTCGACAAGATCACAACGGACGGGCCGTTCACGGAGGCCAAAGAGCACATCGGCGGGTTCTACATCATCAACGCCGTCAACCTGGACGAGGCGCTGAACTGGGCGGAACGGGTCGTGGAGGCGACCAATCACGCGATCGAGGTCCGGCCGTTCCGCGCCACCGGCCGGATCCGGGATCACTGACGCCGACCAAAGGATGGCCGGATGGACGAGGTGGAGCGGGCGTTCCGGGAGGCCCACGGCCAGGCGGTGGCCACCCTGGTCCGGATCTTCGGTGATATCTCGCTGGCCGAGGACGCCGTGCAGGATGCATTCGTCACCGCCGTGGACCTCTGGCCGCGGCAGGGCATCCCGTCCAATCCGGCCGGATGGATCATCACGGCGGCGCGGAACCGGGCCATCGACATCGTGCGCCGACACCAGCGCGGTCGCGACCTGCTCGCGCAGGTCGCGACCGATCAGCTGGCCGGCTCGTCCCCGCCCGGGACGGGAGAGGATCCCTTGACCATGCGCGATGATCAGCTCCGGCTCATCTTCACCTGCTGTCACCCGGCACTGCGGGTGGAGCATCAGGTCGCCCTGACGCTGCGCTTGATTGCCGGGTTGACACCCGCGCAGGTCGCCCGCGGGTTCCTGATCAGCGAGGCGACCATGACCAAGCGCCTGGTCCGCGCCAGGTACAAGATCAAGGCCGCGGGCATCCCGTATCGAGTCCCGACCGATGCCGAGCTGCCGGCCCGCCTGCGTGTCGTGCTCGCGGTGCTGTATTTGATCTACAACGCGGGCGCGGACGACCCGCAGGACAGCGGTGAGCTTCGCCGCGAGGCGATCCGGCTGACCCGTGCCCTGGTGGCGCTGATGCCGGACGAAGCGGAGGCCTGCGGGCTGCTCGCGCTCCTGCTGCTGTGCGAGTCCCGCATCCCGGCGCGGCGGCTCGACGGTGACATCGTGCTGCTGCGCGACCAAGACCGGTCACGGTGGGACCGGGCTCTGATCACCGAAGGGCACGAGCTGGTGCTCGCCTGCCTGCGCCGCGGGCACCTGGGCCCGTTCCAGCTCCAAGCTGCGATCCACGGGCTGCACTGCGCGGCGCCTCGGTTCGAGGACACCGACTGGCCGGCCATCGTCCGCTTCTACGACCGCCTGGTCGCACTCATGCCGACGCCCGTCGTGAAGTTGAACCGGGCCATCGCCGTCGCCGAGACCGCGGGTCCCGCCGCCGCCCTGGAACTGCTCGACGGGGTGGCCGCGGAGCTCGACACTTACCACCTCCTGCACGCCTCCCGCGCCGCGATGCTGGAACGGCTCGGCCGCATAGCCGAGGCGGCCGCGGGATACCGCCGCGCCGCCCAACTGGCACCGACGGCCTGCGAAGCACGGTTCCTGTCTCGACGACAGGCCGAGCTCACCGCGCCCGACCAGCAGAACCCGAAGGAGCACCCATGAACCCAAGCTCGACGCCGGGACTGCCGGCACCTATCCAGGGAACCGACTCGATCATCACCGACAAGGCGACCGCGGAGTTGTGGCCGCTCATCGCCGACAGCATGCAACTGGTGAACTGGGCCCGCCGGTGATCTCGGTGCAGGTCCACGACCAGCCCGAGGGCGTAGGAAGCCGACGAACCGTCGAGGCGAAACTCGGCCGCAAGCAGGGCACGTTCACCGAGCGGCGCATCATCCACGACGAGACTGCACGGGTGATGGCGTTCGTGATCGAAGCCGACACCTTCGGTCTCGGCAAGCTGCTCGCCCACACCGGCAGCCTGATGCGCCTGGAGCCGCTCGACAACGGCCGGACACGGCTCACCTGGTCGTTCTTCCACGAGCCACGCAACGCGGTCGCCCGGTTGATGAACCGGCTCATGATCCTGAGACAGCAGCGTCGTAACCGCCTCCGCGCCCTCGAGTCCTTCAAGTCCTACGCCGAAACCGGAGCCGCCCGCCGGCCCCCCGCTGAGCTCGGTCCCGTGGAAGCAGCACCAGCAGGCACGACCATGGACGAACCGAGCCCGGCATGGGAAGACCGGACCGCACCGCACGCCAACCACTCTGGACCACAATGAGGACTGTCCGATGTCAGACCCCTCCGATTTCTATCTTGACGCCACAGAGTCCCTCTTGGCCGAACCCGCCGTCCGTCGCGGGACGATGATGGGTTACCCCTGCCTTCGTGCGGAGGGAGCGTTTTTCGCATCGCGCGAGAGCCGCACCGGCCACCTCATTGTCAAGCTTCCGGCCCACCGTGTCGACGAGATTGTGGAAAAGCGGCGCCGGCAAACCGTTCCGCCCCAATGGGCGAACTTTCCGCGAGTGGGTCGTCATCGAGGGCCGCAACCGCGAGCAGTGGGAGCGCGCCCTCCGCGAGGCCCTCGCCTACGTCTCACCACCGTCCCGGTCATGAGTCGAGCGCAGCACCATGAGCAGCCAAGATCGCCGCGCTCAGGGCTCACCAGAGGCCCTGGCCAGATCGAACCGGTCGGTGACGGCGCCGGTGAGCGGCCCGAACAGGGCCGGCACCACGTCGCCGACGAGCAGGAGCACGGCCACCGCGAGCGCTTGCCCGGTGGTCTCGGCCACGTAGAGCATGAGCACCACGAGGCTCAGGGGGTCGCCGAGATAGGACACGGTCCGCGCCGCCCACAGCAGCCGGAACTCCCCGATTCGTCCCCATCAGACGCAGCGCGCCCATCGGAGCACCGCCGGGCCCGGGAACCGACGCTTCCTGACCCGGCGTACGAACGACCCTCCGGCCGAAACCCGAGCCAGGGCCCCATGACCGGGCCCGCGGCTGACCGCCCGCGACCGGAACATCGCCTGACCAAGGATGACACCGCGCACCCGGCCGTCCCGGCGCGTGCACGACACGGGCCACCGCGCCGGTGCCGGACTCGTTGCGGATGGTCTGGGCTGTGTCGTCCGCCGGCCCGCGACCGGCCACGACGCGACGGCATTCCCGCTGACCGATCTCCTTACGAGACGATCTCCTTACGAGACGACTGTCGGGCCGCGGCGAGGTCGAGACGACCGTCCATATCGAGGCTGCGCTTTCCGAGGGGTGCTCGGGGCACCGGTGGCGCCGAGCAGTTCCCAGTGGCGAGGACGGGCAGGCATACCGCGCGGCGCTGGGCTTGCTAATCGCCGGAGGGGTTGGGTGGTCCCGCGCCAGGTCGACGCCGGGCACGGCGACGGGGTCAGGGCGATGATGACCGACGATCCACACAACGACGTTCGCCGACGTTCGCCGCCGGACTCCGGGGTCACAGTCCCAATGCCAAAGGGGTGGGCGCTGATCGTGACCGCTCACGCGCCACGGCACGGGGGCATCCGTCTGCGCGCCGCCCTGCGAGGCGCTGTCATGCACCCACACTGCCCCGTAGGTTCCACAGGTCGATGTGTGACTCGCGATCTACTTGGCCCGATGCCCAGTCATAACTGACGTAACGCGGACCCCTGAACAAGTACGCCTTTCCGATAAACGAGGCCTCTCCGTTCACGGCGGCATGCACGCCATTTCGAAATAACCCCATGAGATTCCATTCCGATAACGGGAACGGTCCTGCTGCGGCCTCTGTGGCCCACCGGTAGCGCACGTACTGGTCATCCCTGAAGAAGTATGCCCACTCTGCGAAAGGGCCGAAACCATTCAGGGCGGCGTCTATTCCGGAAACAAAGCCGGCCGGGAGGTTCCAGAGTTTCAGCGACGCCGCCTGGGTCGTCGCGCCGGTGGACCAGTTGTAGCTGACGTATTGATCCCCTCGGAAGAAATAGCCGTACCCCTCGTACTCTGCGCGCCCGTTGATGGCGGCGTCCACGCCACTCGAGAACGGGGCCCGGAGGTTCCATGCGGTCAATCCGGTAGGCCCGGCGATGGCGCGCCCTTCTTTCCAGCCATAACGGACGTAACGACTGTCTCGGAAGAAGTAGGCGCTCCCGCTGTACTTTCCTTTCCCGTCCAGTGCCGTATCAATGATGTAGGCCATGTGCGCTCCCCGGGATCCCCAGTCGGGTAGAAACCCCCATTACAGGATGGTAGTCCACGATGACGACAGAGCTCCGCACCGAAAACCGGAATCGCAGGACCGGAATCGGCGTCCCGGCAGGCTCCACGACGCACATCGACACGCCGTCGGGCAGGCTGATGCCGCGCGCAGCGAGTACCGACTCGCCGTCGGTGCGTATCTCGTCGACGAGTTCGGCCGAGTCGACGAACTCGTCGACGAGTGCCAACAATTCCTTGTTCCGTCCGAGTTCCAGCAGGATGGTGTGGACCATCGTCTGCATCGGACTCAGCGGCCTGGTCGGAGCACGCAGCGCTGCCTCGTGCCCGGCCACCGCGCGATCGATCCATTCGCGGTGCAGCCTGGTCATCGGCATGGTGGGCAGTCCTCCCGCTCGGGTCTACCGGCGTAGCCGCGCCGGCCGGGTCGCCAGCAACGCGTCAAGGGCGTTGATCCGGCCGTGCCCCAGAAACTGGGATCGTGGTCCGTTCGAGCTCGCGCCGGAGTAGGGCGTCGGTGGTACCCGATCAGCGGTGGCTTCGATGATGTTGCGCACCTCGTCCACCGTCAGGGTGGGGTCCGCGCAACGCAGCATCGCTGCGAGCGCGGCGACGTGCGGAACCGCGGCCGAGGTTCCGGTGAAGTCGGACAGCCAGTCACTGCGACCGAGGTCGACGAGGTTGCCGCTCCCTTGCACCATTGTCGTGGGAATATCCACGCCGGGCGCGCATACGGATAATGCTGCCCCGAAATTAGACCGAAAGTAGCGTGCGTCGCTCACATCGGTCGCGCCTACCGCGATGACCCGGGCATGGGTGGCAGGGTAGGTCACCGCACCATTGTCATTTCCTGCTGATCCGCAGACGACCACATTGTTGTTGTATGCGTTGGTCAGTGCCAGATCAGTAACCGGGTGGCCCGCCCATCGGGGCACGTTGAAGCTCATATTGAGCACGTCCGCGCCGTTGCTCACGGCGAACCCGACCAACGCACTGAACTCGGCGACCGTGACGTTGGTGAACGCCAACGGCATCACGTTCGCCCAGTACCCGGCGACCCCGCAGATTCCCTTGAGATTGTGCGTGGTCGCCGCGGCGACCCCGGCCGACATCGTGCCGTGACCGGCGGCGAAGGTGGGGGCAAGTCCATGGTCGCCGTTCTGGCTCGGCCCGCCGGCCCCGGGAGCGAACAACAGATCTGGATGGGTCAAATCGCACCCCGAGTCAAGCACGGCGATAGTGACGGAAGCTCCAGTCGGCACGTAATCAAACGCCGTGCGCCCGGGACCGTAGGCACGGATCCGGGACAGGTTCCATTGCCCACGATAGCTCGGCACGCCGGGCTGCGGCCCCGGAGGGTAGAATGTGTCGGCCGGTTCGAACGAGTACGGCGCCAGAAGCGGCATGATATCGAACAGTACGTCCTCGACACCGTGCCGGCCGCGTTCCAACAGGCTGGCGCGCACCTGGTAGGCGGAAACGGCGCGCGGTTCCACGACGGTCCAGTAGCGATATCCGGCCATGTAGCGAGAAACGCCGGTGTCTTCCCGCAGACGATCGCCAACATCGGCACCATCAGCGACGAGCAACGCGTTGGGGAGCGGGCAGTGCAGGCCACCCCGCCCCGCTACCTGCGGGTCGCAGTACACCCCGCCGATCCAGGCGAGCTGCCGGCCGAACACCCGCTCGACCTGATCGAGCCACTCGTCGTCGATCTCGGCGGCGACCGCGGAGCGCACCCAGAATCGCCGATCCGTGTGGTTGACCACCTCAGTGGGCGGCTCGCCACCTCGCGCGACACCGCTCGGCTCAAGCTCAAGGTCGAGCTCCTGCAGGCGCCGCCCGAGCTCGTCCGGCTGTCGCGGATCATGAAAGCACAGAAGTAGACGGGTAGGATCACGCCTGACGACAGTCCGGGAATCGTGGGTCAACTCGTCGGGACAACTACTCCGTATCGAATCATCACTCATGCTCACATCCGAGTGGCCACCTGACCGTTCATGTCAGTGTCTGGATGATGGACAGCCCAAGAATGCCGGTCACGGATAGTGCACGACTCGAGCAACGGCGTCCGGCAACCGGACTAGTACAGCACGACTCGTGCATCAGCGCCACATCCATATCGGTCAATGCGCCGGCCACCGCAGTCGGTCGTCGACGACAGAGCCAGCTTCCACCTGGCACCAGGCACGAGATGTACGCCGAGGTCGGCCGCCGGGTGAAGCTTCTGCAGGAACTTGCCGGACTGGACGGTCCGGTTTTGGTCGGCGAGCGGCCGGCCTATCGGGCGATGATCGACGAGCCCGGCGCTGAGGCGCCGTTGCACCGTTACGACGTGACCCGAGCGTCCGGCAGGTGTATCACCGGCTCGGATCGCTGCTCTCGGTGCTGTTGCTCGCGGCCCGCTCGGGCGAGCCGGAACTGCGCAGCTTCGGGAGCAGACTGACAGGGAGAGCACACAGGGGGCGCGGAGGCTCGCGGAGTCGGTCGCCGCGACCGGTCAGCTTCGCGTGGACCGCGATCGACAGCGTGCCCACGCCTGTGGTCATGTAACGCGGGCCGGATGAACCCCGGCACTCACCGACCCAGTCCACGATCCGCGGCGGTGGCGGACCGTACACCCGGTGAGACCGCGTCCCCGCCCGGAGGGGGACGCGCGGGGACGCGGCATGTGGGCTGCCGCCGAAGGAGCCCGACACGCACAATAACCATGCGCGCCGAGAGTGTGACGCCGGGTGTTGGCCTCTGTCACGGTGCGCATGATGCGGGCGGGGACACCTCGGTCCCTCGGATGAGGTCGACGCGCAGTCGCCGGTCAGCACGCGGCCGCGCGGTCGATGTGCCCATGGTGGAAGCTCGTCGGGCGGGTGAGCCTCGCGGCCATCGGCGCGCCGGTCGCTGAGAACGGCAACGGAAACGTGTCGCCGGTCAAGCATCAGCTGAGGACGATCGGACAAGCGTCCTGAGACCCCACACCGACAGCCGCTCCCTGAGGGTCGCGTACGAGCTCCGCCGCCCAGCAACTGGTCTCAGCAGGCGACCGACACCAGCCGACGGTGGCGTTTGGCCTTCCAGCGGTGAGATATACGCCCGCCCACGGCCGCGGGTGGCCCGCGGATGTCTCGCGGTCGAGGCGGGGCGGGTTGAGATGGCCAGCCCGCCCCGCCGTCGCCGGCGTTGGACGGTCGGGCACCGGAGCAGCTGCTCGACAGGTCCCGACCGCGCCGCGCAGCCTACGTGAAGCGTGGCCGGTTCCGCACCGGTCCACGTGCGATCCTCGCGACCTCAGTTCGGGTCGGGACTGCGCCTGGGGCCGGGCTTCTCCGGGTTCCTCACAGAGTTGCGTGGAACGGAGAGGGCGCCCTCGGTGAGCAGGTGGGCCACGTCGACGAGCCGCACGTTGGTCTCCTGCGAGGCGCGCACGAGCATCCGGAAGGCTTCCTCGGCGTCGATCATGAAGCGTTCCATCAGGATGCCCTTGGCCTGGCCGATCAGGTCACGGGAGTCGACGGCGCGCCGCAGGTGTGCGGCCCGATCGGCGCCGTTGACCACCAGGGCGGCCTGTACCGCGGACAGCCCGGCGAGCGTGCGTGCGGTGTCGTCGAAGACCCCTGGCTCGCGGGCATACAGCGTCATCCCGACCCGGTGGCGCCCGCGCAGCGACAGCTCGGTGGATAGCAGCGACCGGTAGCCGTGCTCGACGGCCTGCGCAGCGTACCGCGGCCAGCGGGTCGCATCCGGAGCCCGGGTCAGATCCTGGGCATCGATGACCCCGTCGGGTGGTGGGGTCTCGAGGGCGGTGAAGCACGGGCCTTCGTGCAGCCGGGTCTGGAGCTCGTTGAGCAGCCGGACGTCGTCATGGGTGACCGCCGGTGAGTCGATCACCCCGTGCTCGGTGATGGAGATACCGCCGACGTCGGCGCCCGGGACGGTGGCGACCGCGGCCGCCAGGATCTGGCCCATCCCCCCATCCGGGCGGTGTTCCACGGCGCGGTCGGAGATCAGGTTCTGGGCAGCGGCCCGCAGCGCCGAGACCAGGCTGTCGTAGGGGGCGGACGGCATTCGGGCGGACTCCTGTCAGTGGTCGATCGTCGGTCCGCGAGACCCCCTCTCCGCGACCAGGGCACGGGGTTGCGCGCCCGACGCTAGCCACCGGCCCCGCCCTCCCGCCACTCCCGGCCGCCGGCGGTTCGGCACCGGAGGATTCGAGGCCCGGCACGGCCCTCCCCGACCAGCTTCGGGCCAGAGCGCGAGAGCCGCGGCCCGGCCAGATCCGGTGGCGGTGGTCGCGGACAGCGTGGTGACCCTGGCGCGGGGTGGCCGCGCCGGGACACGAAGGCCGCACCGGCCGGCGACGCCAGCCGAGCCGACCCTCGAGACCCGACTGTCCGTCACCACCTCGCCACGGCCAGCGCTGCCGTGATCTCGGCCAACCAAACAGGACGGATCGAGTTCCGGCGGCCGCTTTGCAAATGGCGGTAGGGAGCACCCACCGCCGGAAGTGGGGCCGACACCCGGAGCCTTGGGGGTGACCCGATGGCTTTCACGACATCAGTGCCGAACAGTTGTGGTCCTCGACGAGTTTCGGCGAATGGAACCCCCGTCAGAGGTGGTCACTCCCGGAGCAACGCGGGCCCGCACGATTTCACTCAGCACCGAGAAAGGTACTCACCAGATGAATCAGTTTCTCGCCGGCCCCGCCGAGATGCCGACGGGTCACCCGCCGCCGCGGCGGGGATTCAGCACCCGCAGCAAGATCGTGTCCGGTGTCGCCGCGCTGGTGCTGGCCGCGGCCGGCGGGGCCACCCTGTTGCCTGCCTGGTCCGGTGGCGATGAGTACCAGGCCGTCTCCTACGCCGGAGACAACCCGTTCATGACCCCGGTCGGCACCGACCAGCCGGAGATCACCCCGGTGCCGGGTGCGGGCGGTCCCCAGTCCGGTGGCCTGGCCGGCCTGTACGCGCAGGACCCGGCCCGGCCCGCCTGCGACGCCGCAGCGTTGATCGAGAACTTGCAGGCCGACCCGGCCAAGGCCGCCGCGTGGGCACAGGTCCTCGGAGTGGCCCCGGCGGGCATCCCCGCCTTCGTGGACAGCCTCACCCCGGTCGTGCTGCGGGCGAACACCGCGGTCATCGACCACGGCTACCGCGACGGCACGTTCATCGCCCGCCCGGCGGTCCTCGCAGCGGGAACCGCGGTGTTCATCAACAGCTACGGCGAGCCCACGGTGAAGTGCTACAACGGCAACCCGCTGACCCAGGGCACCAGCCGCGATCCCGCGGTCACCGTCATCACCCCCGCCAGCAGGCAGATCGTCACCAACACCTTCGTCAACCTGACCACCGGCGGCACGACGATCACGGTGCCCGGCAAGCCGGACCCCAAGCCCATCCCCGGCCCCAACCCGAACCCCGGGCCCAAGCCCGGCCCGAACCCCGGGCCCACCAAGGTGGACCCGGCGCTGGTGAAGGCGGCCGTGCTGGCCCGGATCGACGCCGACGCCGCCAAGGAGCGGGCCGCTGACGCGGCCACCGCGGCCCGGATCGCCGACACCGGGCTGCGGGAGGCCAAGCAGCGTCTCGACAACCTCACGGCCGAACGGGATCGGCTCATCGCGATCGCGAACGATCCGACCAGGCCCTTCTTCGAGCGCCTGGCCGCCCAGGCCCAGCTCAACGACGCGAGCCCCACCGGGCTGAGCAGCCGCATCGTCGCCGCGATCAAGGACGCCGGTGCGGCCGCGCAGAACAAGGACAAGGCCGACGCCGACAAGACCAAGGCCGACGCCGAAGCCGCCGAGCTCGACCGGCTGGCCCGGGAGAAGGAGAAGAAGGCAGGACTGCCCTCGCCCCCACCGCCGCAGCCACGTGGTGCCCAGCAGCTCGACGCACCGCAGCCCGAGGAGCAGCCCGGCGGCGACCAGCAACTGGCCGTACAGCCCGACGGCGCACCGCAGCCCGACGAGCTACCCGCCGGCGAGCAGCCCGAGGCGGAACTGCAGCCCGGTGACGAGCAGCCCGACGGCGCCCAGCCCGCCGGCGAGCAGCCGCTCGACGGCGAACAGCAGCCCGACGTCCAGCAGCAGCCGGACCAGCAGCCCGGTGCCGAGCTGCAGCCCGACGGCCAGCAGCAGCCCGGCGGTGAGCAGCAGCCCGGTGGTGAGCAGCCCGACCAGCAGCCCGGTGCCGAGCAGCAGCCCGACGGCGCCCAGGCGGGCCTGGAACAGCCAGCCGGCGGCAACGGACAATGACCAAGGAGGGCGTAATGACACCGACGAACCCGGACAGCACGCCGTAAGAAGGCCTCACACGACTTGCGTCGGGAGCTACGAGCAGCAGGCGGGCCCCTCGACCATCCCCGTTTCCCACCGGGGATGGTCGAGGGGCCCTTCTCTACGTTGCCTGGTTGCAGTCAGCGAGTGCGGTGCCCCTCCCGTGTGCGCAGTATCGTTCCGCCGCCCATCCGGGGGGCGCCGAGCAGCGCGAGCCCGGCCAACAGCACCACGGCCCCGGCGAGGATGTTGGTCAGCATCGCGCCGATGCCACCCGCGGCGCCGCTGACCGCCCACAGCGCGACGATTGTCCAGACCCCGAGCACCGGACAGACCCAGGCCAGCCGGTGGGTACTGCCATAGGCTGCGCCGAACCCGAAGCCGAGCACCGCGATCGCCAACCCGATGATCAGGTTGTGGGTCTGCAGGGGGCCGGTGAACCCGACGATCCACCCGGACAGCGCCAGGTAGAGCCCGGCCAGCAGGATCACGCCCTCGATGACCTGCCCGGTGACCGTCTCGGCCGCGCGCTCGTAGCGCATCCGGACCTCTTGCAGCTCATGGCCCCGCGCGACCTCGGCGAAGTCGGGGTGTTCGGCCATCGGGGGGTTCTGAGGGGTGGACATGTTGCTCACCTCCGTGGGAGGACCGCTGTCGGTCGAGCCATTGTCGACCTGTTCATGTCGGCGGGACAGAGGCTAATTCCTGAGGATGGTTGACCGGTCTGGCGGTTGCTGGCCGGGCTGCCGCTGGGCCGAGTGCGACGACCGCGGCTGCCGCGGCTCGGCCCCGGCGGATCACGACGACGGTTCCCTCGCGCCGCCCCTGACCGAACGCCGTCGAGAGCCACAACGACGTGGACCTCCGGCACCGTGGCCGTTCCCGACCACATGCCCTTGGGGGATCGAGCCACGGTGCCACCCCACAAACGGGCACGCACCGCGGGCGGGTGTCGGGTTTACTCTCACGCCCGGAAGGGGCTGCCCCCTGTGCGCCGGAAGCCGCAACGGCCGTCCTTCCAATAATCATCGTTCGGTCGCCTTGAGAAATGAGTGGTCATGATCATGCCGCGGCTTCGTTCCATCCTCGTCGCCACCGCCATGACGGTGGCCGCTTTGACCGTGAGCGCATCAGTGGCCAGCGCCGAGGAGGAAATTCCGGAGTAGGCGATCAAAAGCGAGTGCAAGGCCGCTGGCGGCAGCTACTCCACGGACGTCATCGGCGGGCGCGTCATTCCCAGTGCGTGTACAAAGACGAGGGCGGGGACGGGTACGTCGATTTCTACAAGAACGGCGTCTACACCGGAACTCACTGATACCCCGTCCATGCCACGCGACCGTCGCTGCGGCGCGGCGTCACGCCGCCACCCCAGTTCCTGAGCGCGGCCCGGGGCGCCCCGCCCGGTGGACGCGGCGGCGGTTCGACTTGGAGGCGGGACCGTGGGGCTCGGGCCGGATGGCGGCGGAGGCCCGCGCTGGATGGCCATGGAGACCGAACGCGCAGACAGTTCGTCGAGCGCGTCCGTACGGGGCGACCGGTCGGGGCGCACCATCGGCCCGGGTCGGTCGCGGCGCGCTGGTGCGGTCGGCGGCTGGGAGTAACTGAAACGGGGCCTGCCGCGAGGACACCACCGTGATGATGCACCAGCGACCACCGTCGCCGCCGGCGCTGATCGACCGGCTGGGCTGGGGAATCGAGGCGGGACTGGTAGCGCTGGTCATCCTGGTCCTTCTGGGTCTGGGATGGCTGCCGGGCTGATCCAGGGTGCGCGCCCACCCCTCCTCGACCGCAGTGATGTGGATCACCTAGCATTCCGGATAGGTAGTCGCCCCAGACCCCGGCGACCCACTGCTCGATCAGTGTGTTCCGGGAGGCGATGACGCGATGGCACACAGCCACGCGGACTTCAGGCCGGGGGCGGCGAGCTTCATCGGCTCGTTCTTCGACGCCCCCGACCAGGCGGTGATCGTGCTGCGCGGTGACCTCGACGCCGCCGCGGTCGGACGGGTGCGCCTGCACATCGGCGACGTCCTGGCGGCCGGGATCGAGGACATCACCGTCGATGGCCGCGACGTCGACAGCTACCACCCGAGCCTGCTCGATGTGCTCGGGCGCACCCAGCGCCACCTGGGCCGGACCCGACACCTGCTGCGGATCCGGGGGCTACGCCCCACCCCGCTCGCCCCGCCTGTGTCCGACGCGGAGGCCACGCCGGCCGGCATCCCGGACCCGGTCGTCGTACCGCCGGCCCGGGCCGGGTCGGCGGAGCCGGTGCCCTGATCGTGGTCTCGGGCAGGCACCGCATCCGCTGGCACGGGCGGAGGTGGCGATGATCTGGTTGCGCGCGGCCCGGCAGGGCCCGCTGGGGTTGCGGTCCGGGCGGGCGGGGTGCCCGCCGGCGCGGTCGACGACGCGGTGTGCGTGCGCTGCGGGGACGACCCGCTGCGGGGCGGGGAGCCCGCCACGGCCGACGAGCCGGCCCGCGCGCCGGTGCAGGGGAGGCTGTCGACACCCGGGGGGCGGCTGTCCGGTCCGGTGTGCCCGGGCTGTATCGACGACATCGGGAGGAGATGAGCCCCGGAGGGCGCCGGCTGTGCGGGATCGGGCCCGAGCGGCGCGCCCGGGGAGACCGACCCGGGGCCCGCGGCGAGAGCCTGCCACGACGCGTGCCCCGGTCTCGGTAGACCGCGACCGGTGGTGGTCACCGAGGCGTGCCCGAGCAGCCTTGTTCCCGACCTCCACCGGGGAGCCCGCGCGCAGCAGCACGGTGGCGTAGGCGCGAGCTGCACCAGGGCGGGTCGACGTCGATCCCGGTCCGTCGCCACAGCCGCGACCAGGTCATAGACCGGCCGACATCAGCGTGTCGACCATCGTGGGGACCAGCCGAGCAGGCCGGACTCGCCTGGGACGGGTGTTCGTGCTGGAACCGGTGAGAACCGGCCCGAGCACTGCAGAAGCGGTGGCCACGCTCGTGCAGCATGCGGCCGTCTCCGGTATGTCCGCCCGTCCAGAGTTCGTATCTAGGCCAATCGGGCGTTCTGTGTGTAGTCCAGGCGCTCTTTGGGGTGCTAGGTCTGGGCTGATGAGAGCATGCTGGGCTGGTGGTGACGCTGCGGGACGATGCCGTGACCGGCGGTGAGGGCGACGCCGGGCTCGCTCGCGCCGCCCGGCCGGGGTGGCGCGCGGGCTGGGCGGACGGCCAGGGTCGTTTCCTGGCCGCGATCGTGGTCGTCACGGCGGTGTTGGCCTGGGTGGCGGCCGCGGTGTCGGGGCTGGTGTCCGGCGTGCGGCTGCAGGCGGTGCTGGTGGTGTCCGGGGCGGTGCTGACCGCGGTGTCGGTGGGGCTGCCGTTGTGGCAACGCCGCCGGGCCAACGCCGCCCGCGCCGACGCGACGGTGGCCGCGCGAGCGGCCCGCGCGGCGCTGCGCGTGGCGTTGTCCGACACCCTGGACCCGTTGGTGCACCTGCTGGGCCGGCTGACGGTGGCGCGCGGCGCGGCCAAGACCCAGCTGCGTGGCGAGGCGATCTCGCTGGTGGTGACCACACTGGCCGGGTTGGGCGGCGAGCACCGGGCCCGAGTGTGCTTCTTCGCGCTCGATCACGATCCACCCCGGCTGCGCCCGGAACGGTTCGCCGGACGCGCGGGAGCCCCGACCGCGGAATTCAGCGAGGAGACCACCGCCGGTGCGGCGGCACTGGGCATCGCGCACGGCGGGGCCTGGCTGTACTTCCCAGATACCGCGGTTCAGCCGCCGCCGTGCTGGTGGGACGACGAGCGGGCCTACCGCAGCGTGCTGATCGGCCCGGTCGCCACCCCGGACACGGTGGTCGGGCTGATCAGCATGGACGCCCCCGGCCCCGGCGAGCTCGACGGAATCGACGTGGCACTGGTCCGGGTGCTGGCCACGCTGTTGGCCACCGCACTGATCATGTGACCCACCCGCGGTACCGCCGGCCACAACCCGTACCCATTCAGCGGTCGGACGGGCTGCCCACCCGGGTGGGACGTGGGAAACTGTCGACCATGGTGCGGGCACGAGCGGACGGTTCTAGCATGATCCGGTTCAGATTCCCCGATGCCCAAGACCAGATCGATGCGATCTTGACCGACCCGGGCGGCTACTTCGCCCGCGCCCGGGCGAACGCGTGGCGCCAGGCCGGTGAAGAGGTCGCCGCCGACCTGGCCGAGCTCGCCCGCCGCAACCACGCCACCCCAGCACACCGGGCCGAGTGAGCCCGTCCAGCTCGAACCACGATGCTCCGTTCCGCGGATCCGGCAGGGCCGTGGTGGGACGAAGCCACCCGGGCCCGGCTCGGCCTGGACGGGATCCCACCCGACCGGCCGTGCTGGTCTCGGCCCCGCCGAGCGGCGTCCCGCCGTCCGCACTCAGCGGGAGGTGGCTACCGCCGTGCTCGGCGTCCGACACCGACGGTCCCACGGTGCGTGGTCTCCGGAGCTGAGCCGACTATTCGATCGGCGCACATCGTCGGGCGCGATGTCGACTGCGCGGCCACAGCAAGTTGTCGACGATGCCCGGATTCGCCGGCCGCGCGGCGAACGACGCGGGCCCCGGGCCAGCGCGAACCGCGGCTACGGCAGTTCTGGTCAGGGGATGGCGGGGTCGACGAGCTGGAACATCTCGCGGGCCGTGTCGAGGTCCTTCTGCCAGAACCAGAGCCGGAATGGCGGCTCGATCTTGTGGTAGCCGAAGCGGCCCAGGATCTCGCGGGTGCGCAGGTCGACGCAGACCCGCCGGAACGCAGCGTCGATCCGCTCGCCGGGCGGGACCGGGGGTTGGTCTGGTTTGTCGGCTTCGCCAAGCTTGATGCCGGCTCGGTACTCGTAGCCGAGCAGCAGGTCCTCGCCGAACTCGTGCCAGGCCCCGAGCTTGTTCTCCCACGCGGTCTCGGCGGCGGTCACGGCTCGGCGCAGGTCGGAGTCCCGGGGCAGGGACGGGTAGATCAGGAACAGCGCGGCCCACCCGGTCTCGACCAGCTGCAGGTTGAACGTGCGCCGCCGCGGGTCGTTCGGTGGCGGGAGCGGCTTGTTCAGCCATGGGGTCACGTACGCCAGCAGGCGCCCGTTCTCCTCGATCACCTCGCCGGTGACCAGGATCCCGACCTTGCCGACCCCGCTGACCGGGTCGATCACCAAGCGCTCGGCGCGCATCCTGGCGAACTCCGCCGCGGCGCGGGCACCGGCGCTCAGGTGCCGCTCGGCGGCGGTCGGGGTGAGCCGGGCGATCTGGTAGTCGCGCAGCTGCGGGCCGATCGCGTCGTAGTCGCCGGCCTCGAGGCGTTCCCGGGCCCGGTTCAAGGTGGCCTGCGCGGTCGGCGCGGCACCCCCGAAGTGGGATTCCGGAGTGTCGATCGAGACCATGCGCACGGACTGGTCGATGTTGACCGTGTCGCCGTCGACCCCGCGCAGCAGCGGCGCGTCGTAGACCCGGCGAGTCTCAGGCTGGAAACCGAGCGCGATGTCGGCCATGGGGCACCGTCTTTCCGAGTCCGAGCGGTCGGGTGATGGCGTGCTACTCCCGGGGCCAGGGTAGGGATGCGCGATCGCTGCTCGCGTCGCCACAACTGCGGATCAACGACCACTTCGGCGGCCGCGTGCGACGATCTCCCGAGAACGGACCGCCAACGATCTCTCGGGACCCGACATGCTGCTCGGATGATGGCGCTAACTGAGTCTCCCCGGTCCTGCTAGATCAATTTCCCCAGGTGAGCACGGGTTCCGGCGTGGCGTCGGGACCGGGGACGGGTCTGCCGCTGGGCTGCTGGTGAGTGATCACCCCAGATGCCGGGCGATCGCCGAGATCGTCCAGCCCAAATCATGCCGCCGCGCAGCGGTGGTGCACGGCCAGGGCGGCACCGAACCGCTTGACCTCGAGCGTCACCGACCGACCGTCGAGGTGTTCAGGTGGAGTCGGGGGCGAACCGCAGGCGGTGGGCCAGGACGTCGGCGGCGGCCTCGGCCACGGAGCGGTTCGCGGCCCAGGCATGGGCACGCAGCCGGGCCAGGGCCTCGTCGACGCCCCCGTCGATCTGGGCGGCGATCATGCCACTGGCCTGGAAAATCTGGGCCTGTCCGGCACCGAACGGATCGGTGGGCTGGCCGGTGGGGATCCCGGCGCGCAGGTCGAGCAGCGTCCCCAGCCCGGCGGCGGCGAACCACAGCCCGTCCCGCAGCTGCCCGGCGGTCAGTGGGCCGCGACGATGCCGGCACAGCAGCAGGGTGCCGCAGCAGACCGCGCCGGCCAGCAGCGGGAACGCGAACACCGCCCGCACCCCGTGCTCGACGGCGGCGTCGGCGAACCCGGGCCAGCGGGCCCGTTCGGTCGGGCGGGTCAGGTCGGGCCCGTGCACGGGACGGTGGGAGTCGTCGGCCTCCCAGCACGGGCCGGTGCCGGTGGTCAGCTGCAGTTCTGCGATCCCGGTGGCCGGGCCGGTGGCGGCCAGGTGCACGAACTCGCCGCGGTCGCCGCGTGCGGTCAGCGCGACCCCGTCGACTCCCAGCGTGTCGACGCAGGCCTGCACCAACCGATCGGCGGTCACACCCCAGCCACCCTTTGTCGCGTCAAGGACTCGTCAGGAGGCTAAGGATAGGGTAACGACAGCGCGCATATGTGGCAGTCGCCGCTCAGTTTCGTGGGTCGGGCTGCACCGGTGGAGTGGGCCGGCCGGTCCCGCTGCTCCGGCGACGCCGGCGGGACTGCAGCAGTCCCGTCAGCGGCTGCCGGGCTCGGGCCGGTACAGGTCCTCGCGGCCGGTGACGACGGCAGCGGCAAGGTCGGTGAGGCGACGGTTGTGATCGCGGGCATACTGTCGCAGCAGCCGAAACGCCTGGTCAGGGGTCAGGCCGAACCGCTCGGCCAGCATCCCGTTGGCCTGCTCGATGACCACCCGGCTACTCACCGCGGTGTGCAGCTGGCCGATCAGCGTGGCCTGGTCGGCGCGTTCGCGATGGTGTAGCAGCCCGATGGTGGCCACGTCGGTCAGGGCTTGGGCGATTCGCACCGAGTCCGGGTGCAGCGGGCCGGGGCTGTGGGCGAACAGGTTCATCGCCCCGATGACCTGGTCGTGGTAGCGCATCGGCAGCGCGTGGACCGCGGCGAACCCGGCCTGCCGACAGGCCGGGCTGAACCGCGGCCAGCGCTCGCCGTCCGCGGCAAGATCGGTAGTGACCACCGCGACGCCGGCGCGGTGACAGTCCAGGCACGGGCCCTGTCCGATCTCGGTCTGCAGCACTTCGAGCTGCCAGACCTGTGTGCTGCTGGCGGCCATCACCTGCAGCCGGTCCTGCGGATCGGCCAGCAACAATCCGGCCGCGTCGACGCCGAGCACGCGCACACAGTGGTCACACAGCCGGATCAGGAACTCCACGAGATCGAACCCGGCCACCAGGGTGTCGGCGCACTCGACGAACAACTCGGCCAGCTCACCGGTCCGATCCGGCGGCCATACCTGCTGTGGGTCCATGCGTCCTTCCGTGCTCGGTACTCGAGGGGGTTGGGCCGGACGGCGGCCGACCCCGGGGACCGTATGGCGACACACCGTAGGGCGGCGCGACGCCCCGGGTCACCGCCTACTGCCCAGTACAGGATGGGTGTGACGCAGACCCGACCCGGGCTGGGGCCGAATGGCGGTCGACCGGCCCGCATCTGTCGCTGTGGGGTCTCAGGTGAGACTTGTCCGATCGTTCTCAGCTGATGCTTGACCGGCGACCGTGGTGCGCACTCCGGCGCCGGTGATGTGGAGTCGGGTGATCGGCGCGCGGCGGCGTCGTGGCCGGACGGCGAGCTCTTCGCCGTCGTGCAGGATGCGGAGGTGGGTCCTCGATGACCACGGTGACGAGCTTCCCGGCGTGGCGGGGCCCAAGCTTGATCCGCTGGCCGGCGACCATGATCCGGCCGCTGGCGTGGACTCTGCACATGGCCTGGAGCGAGCCGGCGGGCAGTGGAGGCGGAGGCAGGGCGGTCGAGGCTGGGCCGGCTCCCTGCAGCGCGGCGAGCCGGGCGGTGAAATGGGGCAGGCCAGGTCCCAGCGAGCGCGTTGTCGATCGAGCGCGTTGTCGATGACGGCGTGCATGAGGTGGCCGTCCAGCCGCAGCGTGACCCGGCGCCCGGCGTAAGCGAACCCGATCAGATGGGTGGCCCCGGCGAGGGAATCCGGCCGTCCTTGGTCACCGTTCTGTCGACCTCGACAGCAGCGCCCGGCTCGAGCGGCGCCGGGGGCCCGTTGCGTCGACGCCGCAGGGCGCCGCGAGCGGGTGGAGGACCGGCTGGGCGGGCAGCACGCATGCCCAATCGCGCAGGTCTTCGGGGCGCAGCCGTGAGGCGACGGCGCGCAGGACCTCGCAGTTGATGAGTAGGTGGATGCTGCGCTGGTCGGCCCAGATGTTGATGGTTCGTTCAGCCCTGCTCCCGACACGCGTGCGCTTCCACATCAGCCTCCCAGGACAACACCCGGGCCTCCCGCCAGTCCGCCGGTGATCACTCACCAGCAGCCCAGCGGCAGACCCGTCCCCGGTCCCAACGCCACGCCGGAACCCGTGCTCACCTGGGGAAGTTGATCTAGCAGGACTGGGGAGATTCAGCTAGCGCCATACGGGAGGCCACCAGGGTGCGATCACAAGTACGAGCGCGACCGGCGCTCGACGTGCCCGCGGTAACAGCACCGGTGACGGACGCGACGAATCGGCGAAGGCCCAGCGAAACGAGTGCCGCGTCCGGCCCGGAACGTGGCGGCCAGTGTCGCCGAGGCCAGGACAGGAGCGCGCGCCAGCATGAGCGTCATGGAACTGTTCACGTGGTCCCTGGTCGCCTTGGCCCTGCTCATCGCAGTCATGGGACTGCGCCTCGTTGTTACGGGCAACGCCCCGCCGGTCAAACGGTGGTGGATGCCGCGCGCCCACGAGGTCGCCGATGTCCGGGCGCTTGGCTGGGGATACGTGGCACAGGGCATCTTGTTGGCGATCGTGATCGGTGGCCAAGGTGTGGCGGATCGGATCCACGTCGCATTCGCCGTGATCCTCGGAGCAGTTGCCGTCGTGGCACTCGGCGCGATGGTGTTCTTCATGCGGCGTGCAGGCCGTCGCCACTGATCGGCACCGGTCACGCGAGCTCGTCGGCCCACCTCACCGATTCCTGACAACGGCGTGAACGGGCCCCGGCGCTCGGTGCCTAACAGAACCAGGCAAGATCACCGGCCAGCCGTCGAACACCACGCCAACGGACTTGACCAGCGCGGGATGCCTCGTCGGCCAGCAGGCTGCTCGATGTGCCGGAGCCTCGTCCAGCCTGACGCTAGATCCACCGACCACAGGTGTCCGCCGGGCGCCGGGACGCGAGGGGAGCCAGCGGCATATGGGCTGAACCGACCGGCTCCTGGGACCGCATACGTCCCCCAACTTTGATTCAGCAAACATGATGAGGCAGCGGTCAACATGACTGTGACACCATGTCGAATAGGTGGCGGCACCCGGCGTGTCCGAGCCGGCCGTGTGCGCACCTTTCCGCACGGCATGGTGCGCACACGAATCGAGCCACGTCATGGCCACTGCAGCCAATCCGTTCTTCGGGAGATTCAGCTGGCGGTGGGCCGGGCCACCCGGCCAGGACACTGTCTTTGATGCCGAGAACCGACACGAGATCCGCGCGATCTGGCGAGAGGTCTGTGCCGGCTACCGGCTGACCCGGCGCGTGGTCCCGGATGATGGACCACGCGCCTTCCCACACATCGGGCAGATCGAGCTCGGGCCACCGACGCGATTCACCGTCCGGCTCCGGCCGGGGCAGCTCGCCGACGACATCGCCGACCTCATACCACGACTCGCCGCGGCTTACGAGGTCGACGATGTCCGCGTGAGCCAGCCCGGCCGCGGATGGGCGTTGGTGGAGCTCATCGAACACCGGTCGCCCACGCTGACCATCATCGACGGCGCCCCACCGCCGGATCCGGGCGCACCATGGGGGCAGGCCGGCTGACCCGCTCCCAGCCCGCGATGGCCGGGCCGGACAGTCCGCGACAGGCCGGTACCACCGTGCGGAACAGCCACCGTGTGAGTTGTGCAGGCCCAGGCCTTTCATGCACGCCACATGTGTCGGGTTGGCCCGGTGTGCCGGCCCCACCCCCGGTCAAACGCCAGCTCCTCCCGAGGCCACCGCAGAACACGCCGTCGCGGACCGGCCCGGTACCCCGTCGTACCATGGCTCCCCGCGACGCCGGCCTCGTCGCTGAACAGCCCGGTAGAGCGGCGAGGCGGCCTGGGGTCCGGGCCGCTACAGACCGCCGCGCCTGCGGCGGCGGTGAGGTGGTGCTCGCCGTGGACCCGGGACAGGCACGGTTCACCGTTTCTGAGCACCGGTATCGCTGGGGACCTCGCCGGCCTCGGCGATGGCCCAGGCGAGGTCGCGGACTTTGCGGTTGAGCCGTTGGGAGGCGTGGACCAGGAACTCAAACGCTTGGTCCCGGTTGAGCTGGCGGCTGTGCATCAGAATGCCGATGGCGATGCCGATCTCGCGGCTGCTGTGCAGGGCGGCCTCGAGGTGGTCGGCGTGCTCGCGTTCGCGGGCGGCGAGCATCGCGATCGCGGCGTGCGCGGCCAGGACGGTCCCGATCGCGCGCGTGGGCGTCGAACGCGTGCGGCTGGTCGGCGTAGAGATCCAGTGCGCCGGTGGTGTCCTCGGAGGTGAACAGCCTAAACGACAGCATGCTGGCCACCGGCAGTTCGTCGGCGACCCGGCGGGCGAACCGCGGCCAACGTTGATCATTCCGGAGATCGTCGACGGTGTAGACGGCGCGGTTCTGGATCGCGCTCAGGCACGGGCCCTCGCCGAGCTCATGCTGGAGCACATGGATCCGGTGGGCGACCTCGCCGGTGGCGGCCACGGTGGTGACCGAGCCCATCACGGCGGAGCAAGCTGATGCCGGCGTCGCCACAGCCCGGGACCATCTCCACCGCCCGCCGGGTCACCACCTGCTGGGTCTGCGCCGGGCCGGCCGCGGCCTCCATCTCCCGGGCAACGCGGGCAAACGCGTCCGCGAGGTACTCGGGCTCCGAGAACCGACCACAGGTGTCCACCGGGCGCCGGGACACGAGACGAGCCAGCCGGCACATGGGCTGAACCGACCGGCTCTAAGGCCCCACCCGTGCGCACCCGGGCCGGACCCTAAACATGCAGGTAGCACGCACCACGCCCCGCGAAACCAGCCACGGGGCACCAACTGCCAGACTCGACCCAGTGACCAGGGGCGCACGCTCGCGACGGCCAGTGTTCGGCCGCGGCCCTCACCGGCCGCCGGTGGCTTCGCGGCGCGCCCGGTGGAGCCGCTGGGTCAGGATGCCCAGGCGGGCGTAGACCCGATCTATGGGCTCGTCACCTCGCCCATCCCAGGGGAACAGCAGGGCGGTATACCAATTCGCCTCCGCCGGTCGCGCGGAGCGGCACCGGGCCGATGATCGCCCAACCGATCCCGCCCGATGGCCTGCGCTACCCACGTACCGGAGACACGTAGCCGGACCTCAGTTCCCTTCGGCCTCGAGTCCGTGCTCGACGAGCAACAGAGCCTCGACCTCGGTCGGCTGCCTGGTGCGGTCGGCGAGCTCTTCGCGGGCCAGCCGTTCGACCAGCTCCGGCAGCGCACCCGCCGGCACACCGGCCAGGTAGCCGCGGCATGTCCGAACGACCTCGGCAACGCTCGCCCGCTCCAGCGACGCCGCGAACTCGACCCACAACCGCTCGACAACCCCGGCCAGCACCCCGCGCTCCGCCCCCGCGGGCCCCGCATCGCCGATCAGGACGGGCTGACATATCCGAGTCAACGTCATCGCCCCAGCCTCCGACCCCGATACATCCGGGAAACCCGACCAGCTGTCGACGGGGTCGCCTGGAACTGCAGCGATCCTCTCAACACCGCGGCAGTATACGTGATCCAGATCACTCAGCCATGCGCCGAGCTCGGACGCGGCAGGGCGGCCGGATCAGCCGGGCGCCAGCCGCCGGAGTCTCCGACCCCGGGACGTCGGCATGTCGAGCCCCGTTACGGGCCTGGTTTGGTCCCTGCGGGGGTCTTCGGGCGGGGGTTGACCGGGACGCGGTGACCACCTCCACCCGAGTCGTCACCCGGACCGTCGTCGGGCACAGCCCAGATCAGGACCCGGGCGCCGCGGCGTAGCCGGCGACCGGGTGACGGGCGCTGGGCGGTGACCGTCACGACGCTGGGGCCAGCAGGAGCGGGATGTTGGAGTACCGCCAGCAGGCCGGCATCAAGGGCCGCGTCGTGCGCGGCCGCGGTCCTGAGCCCGACCAGCGTCGGCACCTCGGCTACCCGCGCGCCCTTGCCCATGATGTGCCTCCTCCTCTCCCGAAGGGTGGCGATGGTGACCACGGTCCCGCCGCACCTGCACGCCCCGCAAGCAGTGCACAGGGGTCGGGTCCGGATGGCGTCGCGTCGTGGTCGGCTCCCCGGTGCTCGAGAGCCGATCGGGCCGATCGTCGCCGCCCGGGGCAGCCCGGGCGCCGTTTCGTGGCGGCGACCGGGCGTGCTAGTGGCGTGCTCAGGTGGTGCGGGCGGGGTGCCGCCGGCCGAGGAGCACTCCGAGCGCGATCATGGCGATGGCCAAGGCCAGGTGCAGCCAGTTGTCGGCGGTGTTGACCGGGACGAAGTTGGCGGCGCTGTCGTGGTCGATGACCAACCCGTAGATCCAGAGCACCGCGTAGATGACACCGCCGTAGATCAGGAAGTTGCGGGCGCCGGCGATGCTGCGGGCGAGCACCAGTCCGGCGACGCCGAAGGCTGCATGCACCAGGTTGTGCAGGATCGACACCGCGAACACGCCCAGCAGCAGCGCCCCGGATCCGTGGCCGGCGAACGAGAGCTGCTCGTAGTTGGCCGTCACGCCGGGGATGAACCCGAGGATGCCGACCAGCAGGAACACCGCGCCGACAACGGCGGCGGCGAGCTGGACGGGGTGACGGCCGACGCGGACGCGCGCGCCAGGAGATTGCGACATGAGAGGACCTCTCCCTCGATCTGATACTGGAAACTGCTGATAGTCATTACCGATTGCTGTCACTGGATCGCGGCCTGTGCCGCCACGAAACGTGGCGCTGGCGATTTCTTGGTGGCCGAGATCCGGATTTCTGGAGTTCCCACCCCACTACGGGGAGGACCGAGGCCCCGGGCAAGGTCGGCCCGCTGAAATGGGGCCACCCTGCTCGGGTTCATGCAGAGCTGCGGTCAGCGGATCATTCTGCTGAGGAAAGCTGGTCAGCTGGCGGGCATGAGGACCTTGTCGATGACGAACACGGTGGCGTTGTCGGTCGGGATGTTGCCGCACAGGATGTTGGCGGTGTTGCCCTTGCCGTCGGTGACCGTGGGGGCCTCGGCGGTGCCGCCGATGGTGACCTGCCCGCCGGCCAGTTCGGTCACCGTCTTGGCCCCGACGAGGCCGGCGGCGTCGTAGCGCTGCGGGACGACGTGGTAG
Organism: Pseudonocardia sp. C8; assembly: GCF_014267175.1. NCBI lineage: Bacteria > Bacillati > Actinomycetota > Actinomycetes > Pseudonocardiales > Pseudonocardiaceae > Pseudonocardia > Pseudonocardia sp. C8. The sequence goes on along the minus strand of NZ_JACMTR010000002.1, from coordinate 1,508,275 downwards.
GACAGCAGCCCGCCGAGCTGTTTCTGGTTGCCCAGCAGCTCGGTGAACGCCTGGTCACCCATCGCCTTCTTGACCTCGTCGAACGCGCCGTTGTAGGGGGCGAACACGGTGATCGCCTGCTGGGAGTTGAGGGTGTCGGCCAGCCCGTCGACCTTCCCGACGGCGGTGACGAGGGTGGTGAGCAGCGGGTTGGTGCTCGCCGCGCTGGCCACCGGCTGCGGGCCCATGTTGTTCAGCGACCCGGGCGCATCACCCTGCGGGAGCTGCGAGCAGGCCGGGCCGAACACGTCGGCGTTGGTGGTCACCCCGTCCCCGGCGGCGGCCGGCGGGGGGTTCATCGGCGCGGCGGGTGCCGGGGGCGCGGGCGGTGGCGCGTTGTCTACCTGTTGATCCGCGCCGCCGCAGGCGGAAAGGGTCACGGTCAGTGCGGCCAGGGCGCCGAGAGCGGCGACTCGTTTGCTGTTGCGCACGGAAACTCCTCAACAAAGGATCCCGGGCGTTCCGGGCTCGAAAAGCGTTCGTCGGCGACGGGGCGGGCGGTTCACCGAATCAGGTAACGGTTCAGCCACGGAATCCTGGGGTGAACCATCCGACGCCCCCCCCGGCATGGATGGAGGCAAGCCGACGTGTCGCGGCGAACGCGGTGCACATATCCCGGGCTTCGTGGCCGAGTGATCGGTCGAGCGGGCGCCGGCCAGCACGACCGCGTCCGCGAACCTCAACAACGCGGTCGTTGCAACGCGGGCCCGCCTCAGGCGGTGCTGGCTGGAGTGACCATCACAGCCGTCTAGCCCGAGTTCGTGGCGTTGTCGCTGAGCCCGGCATCGCTGGCACGCCCCGGAGTGAGGCCGGGTCGGATCCGCTGGAGGTGAGAGTCCGGGTCGTGGGCTCCCCTTTGTGCAGCGCTGCGTACAGCCCGCCCGAGCGCGCCCGCGGCCGCGCAGGCGACCTGGTCGGCCGCCGGTATCGAGCACGCCGACCTGCGCGCTGGCATCCCCGAGTTGGCGAGGGCCGCAACTCGTACGTGCTCTGCGTCGCCGCCGGGTCGGTGACGGGTTCGTGTCGGTGCAGGGCCAAGCTGGGTCAGGAGGTGGTGAAGATGGTCGCCGGCCAGCCGGAGGCGCCGTCGGGGATCGGGTCGGCGCGTCGTGCGGTCTGGGTGACACCGGTGCCGTCGGTGGCCCGGGTCTGGACGGTGTGGCTGCCGGGGGCGAGGTCGAACGCGGTGCGCCACATCCGCCAGGTGTGCCCGCTGACCTCGGTCGCCAGCTCGGCGGCCTGCCACGGTCCGCCGTCCATGCGCACCTCGACGGTGTCGATGCCGGTGGGCTGGGACCAGGCGATCCCGGCCACGACCACGCGCCCGGCGGGGACCGTTTCGAACCCGCGCGGGCGGTCGATGCGGGACTGGGTCTTGATCGGCGCCTGCTGCGCCCACCCGCGCTCGAGCCAGTAGCCGGTCTTGGCCGCGAAGGTGGTGGCCTCCATGTCGACGATCCACTTGGTCGCCGAGACGTAGCCGTAGAGGCCGGGCACGACCATGCGCACCGGGAACCCGTGCTCGGGGGGCAGCGCTTCGCCGTTCATGCCGATCGCCAGCAGCGCGCCACGGCCGGGTTCGAGCAGCACCTCGGTGGGGGTGCCGGTGTACCAGCCGTCGATGCTGGTGGAGTAGATCTGGTCGGCGCCGGGCCGGACCCCGGCCTCGAGCAGCAGCTCACGCAGCTCGACCCCGACGAAGTTCGCCGTCGAGATCAGCTGCCCGCCGACCGGGTTGGACACACACGTCATGGTGATGGTGCGTTCCACCAGCGGCCGGGCGAGCAGGTCGTCGAACGTCAGCGTGAACGGGTTGTCGACCATGCCGTGGATCGGCATCGACCAGTCCTGCGCGCGCTGGGCGGGGACCCGCAGCGCGACGTCGATCCGGTAGAACTGCGAGTTCGGGGTGAGGAAACTGGGAGTGCCGAGCTCCGGGAACGCCGCCCCGGCCGGGATCGCCGGTGCCCGCGCGGTCACCGGCCGCAGCCGGGCCAGCTGGTCGGTGACCCGTTGCCGGGCCTCCGCCACACCGGCGAGCACGAGCCCGCCCAGGCCGGCGCCCAGCGCGGCCACGGCGACCGCGGCCGAGCACCCGATCAGCAACGCGCGCCGCGACGAACCGACACCCGCCTCCGCCTCGGCGCGACCGCCGGCACCAGCATCCGTGACCGTGGGGTGAGCGCGCCTCGCGAGGGCATGCAACCCGGCGAAGGTCACCAGTCCCACCATCAGCGCCACGATGGGGGCGAGGAGATCCCGTGCGGTGAAGACCGGGGCGACCACCACCGCGGCGAGCCCGAGCATCCCGAGTACCGCGACCACCCCCAGGCCCGGGCCGGGCCGGCGGCGGGAGACCAGGCCGGCCACCGCGGCCACCGCGGTGATCACCACCGCCATCCCGGCCAGCAGGACCGGCTTGTCCGCCACCCCGAAGGTGGCCTTGGCGAACTCGGTGAGGAACTGCGGGGAGAATCGGATCACCACGTCGCCGACCGCCAGGAACGGCGAGGACGCGGGTGACACCACCCCGGCGGTCAGATGCCCGAACCCCAACGCCGCGGCCACGGCCAGGACCCCACCTGCGGCCGCGGGCAGGCGCGGGAGCCACGAGGGACCATCGGTCGAGGACGGGTCAGCCGTGGGTGCGCTCATGGACGGTGTTCGAAGCCCATGCCCCTTTGGTTCGATCTCTGGCACTGGAGACCGCGACTTTCGGCGTCCCGCCGCCCGCGGGCCCGGCGTCGACCGCGCGGACGGACACCCGCGCTCGACCTGTCCCGGCTCGTCGGACGGCTCGGCCGCCCTGGTGACCGAGGCGGCACGGGGCTGGGCGGGCGATGGCCCTGGGTCTGGCCCACGGCGGCGTGGGGCGGGGCCCGACCTAGCGGTCCTCGGCGGCCTCCTGCAGGTTCAGCCAGAATCGGTCCGAGGTTCCGAGCGCCGCGGACAGGCGGTTTGCATCGCCGGCGGTGATGACGTGTGTCCCATCGATGATGTGGCGGACGCGCGACGGACTCATCCCGGCCCGCTCAGCCAGTAGCTCAGGAGTGAGCCCCATAGGGGTCAGGAACTCCAGGTCCAGGATCTCGCCCGGCGTCACGGCGTCACTCTGCTTCATCTCGTTGCCCGCCCTCTCCTCTGTTCGCCGCTTGAGTCCCGCCACCGGCACACGTTCGCCGCTGCGGCCGTACTCGGCGAGCGCCTCCAGCACCCGGGGTGACGCTCGACGACCTCGGCGAGGATGCGCTCGAACTCCTCGCGGTCGTTCTCAGACGAACATGCTGCCTGACCAGCACGGAGACCGCGACCGTTCGGTGACGCAGCGTGACCCCTGGGCCCTGATTCACACGGTTCCCGGAGCGCGTGCCGGACGCCTCGCCGGGGCGATGTTCCGAACCCGGCGGCGAGACCACCGACCGCACCGAGCCGCTCCGCTACACGCCGGGTCGTGTGGGCGACAAGGTGGGCGTCGCGATGGCGCACTCGAGTCTCAGGTCTGCGTCTGGCCACTGGCCACCACCGTCGTGGGCGAGGCGGGTGCGACGCGGCCGGGCTCGAGCGAGATCGCATACCCGAGGAACGGCCGCCCCGGCTCGCCCGGGTCGAGCTGCTGCACGCCCGGGCCGGCCGCGTCGGAGCCGATGTCGAAGGTCCCGATCGGCTGCGGCGCGGCGTCCGGGCTGACTCCCCACAGCACGTAGATGCTGGTGTCGCGATCGTTCGCCGCAAGCCCTGCGGTCACCACCAGCCGCCCGGACGCGTCGGCCACCACCGCACCGACCGGCCGGCCCTCGCTGGTGCTCAGCGTGGTGTGACTCGTGCCCGGGCGATCCAACCGGGTGAGCACCTCGGCCAAGGCCTGGGTGCGCGCGATCTGCGCGTCGCGCTGCTGCTGCAGCTGCACCGTGTACGCCGCAAGCCCACCCACACCGGCCACGACCAGCACCGCCACCAGCGCGAGCGTGGCGACAACGAGCCGGCGACCACCCGGTCGGCTCGTGCCGCGCGCGGGGCCCGCCGGCCCGCGCTGACCCCGCGTATCGCGCGCGCCGGGCCGCCGTCGGCCACGACCATCGGTCCGAGTCCCCGCGCCAGCCCCAACGCCGGCGGTTCGGGGCGGGTAGGGATCTGGCCGACGACGTCGCTCACCGGCGAGGTCGGAGCGTTCGGTTTCCTCCGCTGCGGCGTTACCCACGCCGATCTGCGGGGTCCGGGCCGCCTCGGCGAGGATGCTTTCCCGCAGCCGCGGCGGCGGATCGACCTGCTCCACGCCCTCACCCAGCGCGCCCGCCACGAGCTCGGCCTCGGCGACCGCGGCGCGACACGATCGACACCCCGACACGTGCTCCCGCAGCACCCTCTCCTCGTCCGGCTCCAGGGCGTGCAACGCCAACGCCACGGCGTCCTCGCTGCGTCGGCACCGCTCCTCGCCGCTCACCACGACCCCCGCACATCATCATCTGACATCGCGTCGTCGGCCCGGTCATCGAGCGACGACCCGAGCAGGTCCCGCAGCCGGTGCAGACCGCTGAAGACCCGCGACTTCACGGTCCCCACCGCCACCCCGGTCATCGCCGCCACCTGCCGCTGGGTGTAGCCGCCGTAATACATCAACGCCAACGCCTGACGCTGCGGCCCGGACAGCCGGGCCAGCGCATCCCGCACCTGACCCGCCGCGACAGCGTCGAGCGCAGCCAGATCCGCGCCCGGACCCGCCGACGACCCGAGCGCCGGGTCGCCTTCGGTCCGCTCCTCGCGGCGCCGGGCCGCGCTCTGTCGGCGCACCACATCCACCGCCTTGTGATGCACCAGGGTCAGCAGCCACGCCCCGAAATCGCCACGCGCCGCATCGAACCGGCCAGGATCGCGCCACACCGTCACGAACGCCTCCTGCACCACATCCTCAGCCAGCCCCTCATCGGCGCACACCCGCCGCGCCAGCGAGTACGCCCGCACCCCCCACCGGTCATACAACGCCGCCAGCGCCGACGCCGAACCTCCAGCCACGCCCTCGACCAACTCCGCATCGGCCGGCTCACCGGGCCCATCCGACGTCCGGGCCGCAGTGGACCTTCCGGGGGGCGCTCCCCGGCGGTCGCGCCCACCCGGGGCGTCGGCACCCACCACCACGAGGCTCCTCACACACAGTCTTCGCCGCGAGGCGGCATCCGGTTCACACCAGCGTCCCGCACCACTCGACCACCCGCGCGGCAGCCATCGGCACCGTACAGCCCCGACGACACTCACGATCGACCATGGAGATCATCGCGATCGGCCTCAACTACCACGATCACGCCGTCAAGACGGTGCGTTCACTACCCTCGACGGGGGGCGAACACCTCAAGATCGTCTACGCGCTACGCGCCATGCTTCGCGGTCATGCAGACCGATGTGGCAGCCCAAGCTCCGGACACGCCGGTCGGCTCCTCCGTCCCCGACGACGCCGCAGAGCAACCTACGTTCTCGCTGGTCAAACCGTGGAAACAGGGAATCGAACCCCGCCTTGCAAAGGAACGGGTTCACCGACGCCCCTGTTCGGGCCCAGGGCGCCGGGTCATTCTGCTTCGCTAGTTGCGCATCACGCAATGGGCATGGCGTGACGCAACGACTATGCGCGTCGTCACACGGGCTCGTCAACGCCGAATTTGACGATCCTCCGGCGGGTTCCGGCCCGTGTTCGTGCTGGCCGCGGCGGGACGGGGTAACCAGGACCCGGGTGGTTCGTTGCAGGTGCTACGGGAACGGCGGCACGCCGTCCGTGCACTTCCAACCGACGGCAAGGGCGCTCAGGTGAAGGTTCAGCAGCATCGCGACCACCGCCGACAGCGGCAGGCTGGGGCTGGCCCCGTACCCGACGGCGTCGTGCACGGACAGCGTCCCGGTGAACGGCTCGGGACGGTGGGTGCCTGCCCGGGGAGTCGGAGCTCGTGGAGACGCCCGATCGTCAGCACGCCGCGGTGGGGTCCGCGGCGATGAACCGGCGCCCGACACCGAGCCCCCGCCCCTACCGGGCCCCACCACGGCGTGCTGAGGCAGGGCCGCGTCAATAACCAGCCCGATCCACCGGATTTGGCCCCTACGGAGATCAAGAACAGACAGTCGCCCCCCGTCTCAAACACTCGCTGGAGTCGGTTCCACATCGGCCGTGCTGCGAAGCCCGTGACCATCCGTCCGACACCACGCGAACACCCACGGCACCGAACGGTTCACCTCTCTCGCCTACCGCCGCGTGCAGCCATCGACGGTGGCCACGGCGACGTAGATCACCGGCGACGGGCAGCCCATCTCGAGGCATCGGGCAGGCGCCGGTTATCGTCGATCGTCGGTGTGTGCTGTCATTCTTCTGTTATGGCGGTGACCGCTGAGCAGGTCGCGCAGATCCCATTGGGAAATCTGCGAGTGCCGCGCGCCGAGTTCGCCAGGATGTGGGAGGCAGCGGAGGCGCGCAACCGCGAGCAGGGCGAACGTGGGCTGTTGGACTGGTACGCCGCGGGGGTCGTCAAGACGTGTCGGTGGCTGGCCGGTGCCACACACCGCGCGTCGTGGGGCCAGTCCCAGCCTGCTGCGGCACCGGTGACGCGAACGCGTGCCACGGCGTACGAGGAGTTGATCGAGGCGGAGTTTCAGGCCGCGGAGCTGCTTGGGCAGCGGCAGCCCGGTCTGGTGGTGGAGCGTCCGGGCTGGGTCGAAGGGATTCGGGCGACGCTGTGGTGGGCCTGGCGGGGCGAGGGGCCGGCGCCGCTGGTGCCGTTCGACCAGCGCCCGGCGGCCACCTGATCGCGTCCGTCACCGCCCGCCCGGACCGCTGTACTCGTCGACCGGCGCGTCCTCGCCCGTTCTGTCGTCCGCGCGGCCGGCGGCTTGGTCGTCGGTGTGCCAGCGGGCGAGTTCGCCGGCGCGGTCGAGGTCGTCGGCGGAGTCGCGGTAGCGGATCTCGTCGAGGACCCGGCCGGCGTGGTCGAGGTGGTCGGTCGTCTCGACCGCGTCGGGGACGCGCACGATGTCCTCACGGCCGGGGCGCGGTTCGCGTTCGACGTGCTCGCGTAGGTCCTCCCACCCTGTGTCCGCGGTCGGATCCGGCAACGCCAGTGCGTCGTCGGGAACCTTGTCCTCGTGGTCGGTGACGTCGTCCTCGGTGATCTCGCGGTGCTGCTCGTCGGCGGCGATTGACGCGTTGTGCGCGGCTTTCCATTCGGCTGCGGTGACGCGTTGGTCGGGGTCGTCGTCGGCGTCGCGGGCGGAGAGTTCGGCCTTGGACAGTTCGGCCTGGATGCGGGTTTGGGCGGTGTGGGCGAGCCAGCTGGCGCGGGCGTCGTCGATCTGTTGGAGCTGCTCGGCGCGGGCGTTGAGCACCGCGGCGAGCGCGGCGGCCTGGCCGGCTTCGGCCGTGATGCGGTTCCGTTCGGTGGGGTCGGTGGTGGTGGCGGCTTCGGCGCGGCGCAGGGCGGCGGTGTGTTGCTGGGCGGCGGCGGCTTGGCGGGTGCCGGCGAGTTCGTTGGCGGCATAGCGCGGGGCGGCGGCGAGTTCGCGTTCGTAGGCGCGGACGCGCATCCGGAGCTGTCCGTTGGACAGTTCCAGGTGTTCGCGGTTGATTTCCGGGCGCCCGAGCGCCCGCCAGGCGGCGCGGTAGGCGGCGAACTCCTCGACCTGGCCCGGCTTCGGCGCCGTGCCGAGGGCGTCGTCGGGGTCGTCGTGGCCGCGCAGCTCGCGGTAGGCGGCCACCCGGCCGACGGCCGCACACCAGTCGTCGCGCTCGACAGCATCGTGCGGGCAGTCACCCAGTGTGGCCGTGGCCCACGCAGGGGTGTCGGCCGCGGCCTGCCGGCCCAACACGGCAACCCGTTCGTCGGCGGCGCGGGCCAGCGCGCCCAGGTAGTCGTTCCACTCGGAGTTGTCGGTGCGCGGCACCCACTCGGCCCAGGTCTCCCCCACGGGGTCGAAGCGATGGGCGTCCCAGATCCGGGAGTAGAGCACGTTGGTCAGGTTCCGCGCCCCGGTCAACGGACCCCGGCCGACCGCCTCCGACAGCACATCCTGCGGGTTCAGGCCTGCCAACTCGGCCCGCCGTAGTACTCGGGTCAGCGAGGCGGCGCCGTCCTCGGCCGCGATCCGGGCCCGCTGGTCACTGGTGAGGGCGCCGTCGGCGACGAGCCGGTCGAGGTGATCGTGGGTGCGTTCGGTCGCAGCGAGCTGGGCGGCGTCGGCGAACAGCTCCGCGGCCGTGCGGACGCTGACAGCCGCGTGCGCGGATTCGGTCGCGACCGCCACGGCGGACCGGGGCAGCACCAGCTCGGAGGTGTCGAGGATCGAGGCCAGGACGGCGACCGGGTCGCGGTGAAGCTCGTGCCGTTGCGGGCTGCCGTCGGCGGGGTCGTCGGGGGCGGTGCGGGTGGTGACGTGCGCGGTGTTCGCGGTGCGGCCGCGGGACATGCCGACATACAACGCGGCCGGCCCGGTGGTCGGGGTGATCACCGAGTGGGTGGTGTCCACGGTGGTGCCCTGGGCGGCGTGCACTGTGGTGGCGTAGCCCAGGGCGAGGTCTTCGGTGACGTAGGAGGCGGGCAGCACCAGCCGCACCCCACCGTCGGGGGTGTGGCCGGTGGGGTCGGTGCTGACCTCGAGGCCGCCGTCGCCGCGCACGGCAGTGATCCGGAGGGTTTCGCGGTTGATCGGCCCCCGCCGGTTGCCCTCGATCCCGGCCAGGTGCCAGGCGTTGCGGCGGGCCTGCACCAGATCCCCGACCCCGGCCACGACACCTTGCCGACCCAGCCACACCCCGTCCTCGCTGACCCGGCCGAGGCGGACCAGTTCGGCGCGCAGCTGCGCGGACAGGCTCGCCGCCGCGGCGTTGGTGTCAACCAGCAGCAGCGACCGGCAGCCGTCGAGGGTGTCGGCCAACCACGCCCGCGCCGCGGAGGCTTCAGCGTGCTCGCGGGTGCCGGCATCGAGGATCCGGCCGTGCTGGTGGTAGATGCGCAGCACGGTCTCGTCGCCGGCGCGGAGCCGCAGGCTCGCCTCCCGCTCCCACCCCTGGGTGAACCGGCGGGCGTCGGTGAGCTCGTAGCGCGAGCCCGCGGTGGCGAGCAGGTCCATCGCCCCTCCCGCGCCGACCGCGGCCAGTTGGCGGTGATCACCGACCAACAGCAGCTTGGCGCCGGCCGCCTCGGCGTGAGCGTGGATCGCGGCGAGCGCGGCGGTGTCGGTCATCGCGGACTCGTCGACCACCAGCAGGTCCCCGGCGCGTAGCCGCCACCCCTCGTCGTGCGCCATCGCCGCCCGCCCGGCGGCGCCCGCGCGGAGGCGGTCCTGGGTGGCCAGCCACGCCGCGACGTTGCGGGCGTTCAGGCCCTCGCTGGCTAGGACCTCGGTGGCCATCTGGCTGGTCGCCACCCCGAACACCCGCCCCGCCGCCCGCGGGCCGGCGACCGGATCGCTGCCGTCGCCGCGCAGGGTGGGGTCGGTCCAGGCGCGGGCCAGGGCACCCACGACGAACGACTTCCCGGTCCCGGCCGGGCCGACCAGGGTCTCGACCCGGGCACCGGAGGTCAGGATCCCGCGCACGGCAGCGGCCTGGTCAACCCCCAGCTCGACGCCTTCCTCGCGCAGCTGGGTCAGGAACCGCTCCGCTGACTGTCGGGTGAGGGCGGTGCCGTCGCGGGGCGTGGTGGCGGCGAGCAGGAACCGTTCGGTGTGGACCTGCTCCGGTGTCGCATACCGCGCTCCGCCGGGCGCCTGGTAGGCGGACTGGCCGTTGGCCAGACGCAAATCCTCGGGCAGCAGGTCGGTGCCGGGCTTAGCGGTGTCCATCGCGACGGCGTGCTCGAGCGCGGCGTCGGTGAGCTGATCCAACAACGCGGCCACCTCATCGCCTCTGGAGATTCCGAGGTAGTCCGGCAGGGCGGCGTTGACCGCCCGGGTCAGGTCCGCCCGGGTCCAGGCCGACTTGCGCTGGCGGACGTCTTCGAGGGCGAGTTCGATCACCGCCTGCGGGTGGAACGCCATCGGCTCCACTCGCTCGCGGCGGGCGGCGAGGACGGTGTCGGCGATCCCGGCCAGGCCGCCGTCGATGTCGGCGCGCAACCGGGCATCGACCCGCGCCAACAGGGCGTCGCGGGACTCTCCGTCGTGGGACTTCGCCGTCCGTGTGACCAGGGTGGCCTGCTGGGTCAACCGTTCGTGCTCGTAGCCGTTCGGTGCCCGCCCGTAGCGGGCTTCGAACGCCGCCACCAACTCGGCAGCTTTCGCGGTCACCGCATGCCGACGCGTACTGATCAGTGACATGGCTTCGGGGGAGATGCCGACGACCTCGCGGGCCTTGCCGTCCGGGCGGGTTGCCAGCAGCACTCCGAGCGTGTCGGTCAACCGCTCCTCGCAGGTGCGCTCCCCCACCGCGGCCGCGCCCGGCCGCCACCGATGCACCGCCCGCGAGTCCAGGGTCCGCCAGACACCGTCCGGGCACTCCACCCGGTTCAAGATCGTGTTGTGGACGTGCAGCTGCGGGTCCCGATCCCGCGAATCATGCTGGAAAAACGACCCGACCACCCAGCCGTGTGCGTCCACCCACCGCCCGGCCGCGCCGCCGTGGTGCCCCACCCGCGAATAGCCCGCCTTGTCCTGCAAATAGGCCAGGGCGGCGTTGTTGCCCGCCCAGATCGCATCCTCGACCGCGGTGCGGAACTCGCCCCACGCGGCCGCGGCCTGTTCGTCGCCGGCGTTGCGGGCGGTGACCTCGCGGGCCTCGAACGCGGTGTGCAGCAGCGTCACCGACTTCTGCACACTGAACGTCGCATCCAGAAACGCCACATTGTGCCGGGCCGCCTTCCCCGCCTCCGTCCGGAGTTCGGCGCGGCGTTCAGCCGCCGCGTCCGGTTCCCGTTCCAGCGCCGCCGCGTACAACTCGTCCTCGGACACATACCGGCGGCCCGCATGTCCCAACGTCGGCACCTCGTCCCACCGGGACGGATCCCTGAACCCCTCGGCGCGCGGATCCAGAAAGCGTTCGTAGAGCGCCTGCATGTCCTGGGCGTCCACCAGCCCGGTCAGGCCGAGCTGCTCGGCTCCGGCACCCCACCAGCGGCCGGGCGGCTCCCCGTCGGCGACCGCGCCGGTGTAGTAGTTCTCCCGCCCGGCCGCGACCTCCTGGAGCAGATAGTCCGGGCTGTAGCCATTGACCACCTTCAACACCCCGACCACCCCGAAACGATCGTGAGCCGAGCTCTCCGAAGATCAACAACGTGGACGGTGTCCACGGGCCGGCCGGAGGCCGACCACACCGTCGGATCGTGATGCCAAGGTGTGGTCGCCTTGATCTTGTGCTCTTGTTCGGCTGTTCGGGGTAGTCGCTGTCAGTTCTGGCGTTGTGCTCGGTCGCGCTGTCCTCGCTAGGTTTCGTCTGCTGCTTCGTCGGCTGGGTGCTCATGGTCGGTCGCTCTCGACGGGCTCAGTGGAGGGTTGGGTATCTGATCGGGTGGTGATCAGGTGCAGTGGTGTCGGCGCGGTGGTGGTGACGGCGCGGGCCTCGCGCAGGGCGGTGGAGGCGGTGCCGCGGGAGACGCCGGCGGCGGTCTGCAGTTCGGAGACGGTCGGCCATGCTCGGTGCCGTCGGTGGTGGGCGCGGGCCGCGTCCCGGGCCCGCTCGCGGGCCGTCGGACGGCCCGACGACGAGGGCCGATCAGTCGGCTCCGGACCGCGCTGTTCAGGCCCGCCGGCCCGCGGTGCCCGCGAGTGTTCAGTCGGTCCCGCGTCCGGTGCGGACGCCGGACCGGGCGAGCCGGGTTGAACACCCGTGGCCGAACGCTGAACACCGGACAGGGCTGAACTCGGAACACCCGGGACGGTTGAACTCGACGCGACGCAGCCAGCGCCCGGCGGGTGGTCGGTGGCGGTGAGGAGGTAGAGCAGGTGCGCGGCGATCGCGGCGGCGATCGCCGGCCAGGCCCCGACCCCGAACCGCAGGACCGCGCTCGCCACCAATCCCGATCCGGAGCCCATTGGTGCGGGCGTGTCCGCGGCGGTGTCGGCGGTGGAGGTGAGGTAGGTGGCCTGGGCCAGCCCGGACAACCCGGCCGAGACGATCACGACCGCCCACGCGTAACCGGCCGCCGAGCCGCGAAGCCGGGCGGTGGCGGCGTAGGCGACCAACGCCAACCCATCAGTGATCAACGGATAGAGCCAGGCGATCCCAGTCGGGACCCCCGCGGCGGCGGCGACCTCGAACAGGCCATGCGCGGTCGCGACCGCCGCCCCGACCGCCACCGCCAACCCCGGCACCCAGATCGCGGTGCGCCCCCATCGCCCGACCCGGCCCCGCGCGACGATGCTCGCCGGGTCGGGGGCGTCGCTGCCCCACGGACTGTCGCCGGCACTCACAGCACACCCCCGAACCCGGCACTCGGCGCCGCGGCCGGGGGTGGTTCGGGAGCCGGCTGGTCGCGGCGCTCGGCCCACCACCCCACGATCATCTCGACCGCGTCGGCGTCCGCGTCGATGCCGGGGACGGTCGGGGCTGCGTCAGTTGGGGCCTGCCAGCCGGGGCGGGCCTGGTGGCGTTCCGGCGAGCACGACCCCACCGACTTGCGCAGCCGAGCGACCACCCCGGGACGCTGGCGATCGTGCCAGTCGGCGGCCCGCCCGACCGAGGCGTCCGGGCCCTGATACGCCGCACACCAGGCGTGCATCAACCACACGAGTTCTTCGACGACGTCGGGGTGCCACAGCCAGCACTCCGGCAACACCTGCGCCCCGTCCGGATACCGCAGAAACACCACGGAAAGCCACGCACACAACTCCTCGAGCAACCCCCGCACCTCGTCGGTATCCGAGGGGGCGAGCAGCCAGGACGGCGCCGGCCTCGGCCGGCGGCGGGCGGCGAGGGTGGCCAGGGTGTCGGCCATCTGCGCCACCAGCCGTCCGAGCGCGTCGACCCGCCCACGGAGCGGGTCGAGCCCGTCGAGGCGACGCCGCAGCGCGTCGACCTCGCGGGCCAGGCCGGCGAGCAGCATCTCGGGCGATCCGGGTTCGGGATGCGGCGGCAGAGACGGTGGGGCGGTCACCGGTCCCACCCCGCGTCGTCCGCCGCCTCATGGCCGCGGTCGGGCGGTCGCGGCGGCGCGGGGTCGAGTTCCTGAGCGAGGGCCTCGGCCTGGGTGGCGCGAACCCGGTCGGTGAGCGCACGCAGTTCGGCCTCCGACAGCGGCCGCATCCCACCCGGCGCAGCCTGATCGAGGGTGAACCACATCCCACCGACCGGCTCCACCGGCCCGCCATCGCGAACCCGCTCCTGATCGCCGCGCTCGACCACCTCGGCACTGGGATCGGAGTCGGCCCTGAGGGCATGCTCAGAGGTGTCGGCCGGGTCGAACCCTCGCCCGGCCTCATCGACCACCGGCCCCACCCGCCCCGCGAGGGCATCGTCGCCGACGGGTTCGTCCACCCGGGCAAGGGCATCGAGGTGGGCATGGTGGGTGTCCTCGAGCCCACCGGCGGCCCAGCCATCGGCGGCCTCCCGCCGGGGCGGGCTGTCCAGCTCGGCGCGCAGCCGTGCCCGGGCGATGTCGTGGGCGCGCTGTTCGCGGAGCTGGTCCCCGATCCGGTCCAACAACTGCTCCCGGTCGGCCTCCCAGGACGCGATCACCTCCTCCGGTATCGAGCCGCGGGCGGCGAGCAGGGCGCGCAGCCGCTCCTCCAGCGCCCGAACCTCGGCGGCGTCGACATGCGGACGGCGGCGGCTCATGACACACCCCCGTCGTCCAGCGTGCGGCTGGCTTGGTTGTGGATGAGTGCGAGCTCGCGGAATATCGCGTTCGCATCCCGCACCCGCTCATAACGCTCGCCGTAGTGGTCGGGCCACCGCTTAGCCAGCACACCGAGTACCAGCTGGCGTACCTCGTCCCGGTAGAGCCGCAGCTGCGCCCACCACGCCGTACGCGCGGCCAGCACGTCTGCTCGACCGGTCTGGTGTTGGTGGCGGCGGACGTCGCGGCGCCGCCACGCCATCCGGGCCCGGCCGATCACCGGGGCGATCCCGCGCCGGATCACCACCACCCGCCCGCTGGGGAGGTTCGCGATCTGCGCCGGCGCCAACACCGGCACCTTCCGCACCGTCCGCGACGCCACCCTCCCGTGGTCGTCGGTGGTGGTGATCCGTTCGTCGCGGTCGCCGGCCAGGGTGGACCAGAACTCCAGATCCGCCTTGTCTCGCGTCCCACCGAAAATCATCACCGCGGCCGTGTTGTTCAAAATCGTGGCGGCCTTGTGCTCGCCCCACCGGGCCAGGATCTGGGCGCGGGACTGGAACGCGCACAGGATCGTCACCCCACGGCCGCCCATGTCCGCGGTCCAGGACTCCAACGGCACCGGGGAGATCAACGCGGCCTCGTCGAGGAACAACCCCAGCGGCGGATCCAACCGCCCGCCCGGTCGGGTAGCGGCGAGCCGGCGGGCCTGGCGGGCGATGTGCCCGGTCAGCGCGCAGACCAGGGGTGCGGTCTGGGCCTCCTCGGCGCCGAGCAGGAACACCGTCGCCCGCTCCTCCAACAACTGGCCGACGTCGAAGCCGCGGCCCGGCTCGGCCGCCGCAGCCGCCGCCGGATGGGTCAACCAGCCCAGGGCGGGCATGACGCTGGAGGTGGTCGAGGAGCGGGTGCGCTCGTTGGTGGTCAGGAACTGCATCGCGTCCTGCTCGAACGCGGTCACCCCGGACCGCCGCAACAGGGCCGGCACCTCCCGACCCGCCGCATCCGGGTCGGCCACCCAGCCGAGCACGTCGGCGATCGGTTTGCCCCCGAGCGCGGCCGCGTGCAGCAGCGCGGCCAGCACCCGACGGGCCTGGCCGTCCCAGAACTCCCGGTCTCCACCCGAGCCGGAGGTGACCGCGGCGAGCATGTCGGTGGCCCGCTCGGTGGCGGTGACCGGGTTGTGGCAGCCGGTCAGCGGGTCGAACGTGATCGTCGACGCCCGGTCGCCCAGGCCGGCCGGGTTGAACACGAACACCGGCCCCCGCCCCTGGCGGCGCAGCGCCGCGCACAGCTCGAGGAGGTCGGTGCGGGTAGAGGTGACCAGCGCCGCCCCCGGATGATCAAGCACCCGGCCGGCCAGCCACCCGGTCTTCCCGGTGCGCGGGCCACCGACGACGATCACCACGTCCTCGACCAACGCCCACACCCGCAGAAGGCCCATGCGGCAGAGCTCGACCGCGGCCTCGGTGGTCGCCGCCCGCCACCGCTCCCACCGGGACACCCCGGCCAGCGACGGGCGCACCGTCACCGCCCGGCGCCGCACCGCCAGGGTGCCGGCATGCCGGACAATGTCCAGGCCGGAGGCCACCCCGACCTTGCGACGGGAGCGTGCCGCCCAGCGCGACACCGTCGCCGAGGACCGCGACCACCGATGCCACACCAACACCACCATCAGGGCGGTGACGGCGACCAGCGCGGGCCACGACAACGCGGTCACGATCGTCGCGGCCGGCAGCAGCGCCACCGCGCCCAGCCCAGCCGCCAGCGACCGGGCCCCACGGGCGAGCGCGAGCAGGGCGGCGCCGGCGAACAGGGCAAGTACCAGGCTCATGGAGCTGAACAGGATGCCCATCACTGCCCCCAGCCGGTCCGCTCGGCCCACGCCGCGACATCGGCTGCATGCCTTGCGCAGGTCTCGGCGTGCCCGGTCTCCACCTCGCTCGGGTGCGACGAGTAGGGGCCGGTATCGGCGACCCGCTGCCCGCAACTGGCACAGCGCCACCACACCCGGTCCCAGCGCGGACCGGTGCGGCCACCGCGCTCGGCGACGTGCTCGAACGCCACCACCCCCGGGGCGTCGTGGTCGTCGAACCCGAGCACCGAGGCCACCTCGGCCCACGACCGGCCCGCACCACGGGCATCCAGGGCGTAGTCACGCACCTGCCCGGCCGCGACCCACCGGCTCAACACCGCGGCCCGAAGCCCGGCAAGCGGATCGGCCAACACCGGGCGGGTGATCGCCGTGTCCCCGACCGGCTCGCGAACCTCGGTCGCGGCGAACCACTCCACCGCCAACGACCGGACCAGGTCCCGGACCCGCCACACCCGACGCTGCTGCTCGGACGGCTCTCCGAACACACTCATCACCCACCCCCACCGGCCGTCGCCGCGCCGGTCGCGGCCAGGTCCGCGGCCCAGCGCTCCACCGTCCGCCGCGACACCCCACACTCACGCGCGATCCGGGCCCGGTCCCGGCCCGCGGCCAGGGCCGCGTAGCCGGCCGACCGGAACGGGGACGCGTTCGCCCACCCACCCCGCCCCGATCCCGATCTCGACCTCGGCACTCGACGGCCGGATCGGGTCGCCCTGCGGCGCAGGGCGGCCCGCTCGGACTCGCTCAACCCTCCGGCCACCCCGAACGGCAGCGCCTCGAGCGCCCACACTCGACACTCGGCCTGCACCGGGCACCCGGCACAGACCCGCTTCGCCGCCGCCTCCACCCGCGCCAACGCCGCCCCGGACGGGGCAGTCGGGAAGAACGTCTCGGGGTTCGTGCCCGCACAGGCCGCCCGGGATCTCCAATCCCGGTCTCTGCCCGTCTCAGGGCGTCGTCCTAGGCTGTGCATCTCGCCTACTTCCTGCTGAGGTGCGGTGAGAACGGCCCGGCGGTCGTGTTCTGCCAAGATCCCGTGGCCGGGCCGGCCCACCTTCGTGATGTTCCTGCTGGTTACGCCGTGGGTGCTGGTCACTGGGTTCTCCTCGGCTCGGGCCGCCGGGCCGGTGCCGCGAACAGCCCCGGCAACGCGTCCTCGGCCTCCCGCCGCGCCTCCCGGTCCATAGCCTGATCCCGGCCGACCCGGGCGCCAGGAACAACGGCGGCCAAATGCGCCAACCGGGCCGGGAGCGGGGTGTTCTCCAGCAACGCCCGCGCGATCACCCGGGACGGACACTCCCGCCGCCGCACCACCGCCCACCCACAACCCGGGCACCGACCCACCGTCGGCGGGTCGTGGTCAACCATGATCTGCAGCAAGCCGGTGCGCCCGATCGGACCCAGCAACCGCGAATCGATCTCCTCGGGCCGCACGACCCGCTCCGGGACCGCCCATTCGCGCGGCGACTGGCCGCTCACCACGACCACCGGGCCTCGTCCACCGACACGACCGCCCCGGCCTCGGTCAGCCCGTAACACAGACCGCCGGCCTCGATCGGCTCCCCGGCACGGCCCTGCTCATCCGGACACAACACCGACCCGTCCGGATGCGAGAACCCCGGCACCCGACCCGCCCGGACCGGCCACCCTACCGGCGGGACATCGACTACCGGACCCCAACAACCCGGACACACCAGGTCTGCGAGATCGACCAGATCGTCGGCGAGCTCGCACCCGACCGCGGTGCGGTCGTGGCGCCTGGCGGTGGTGTGCATGCTGGTCTCCAGCTCGACGGTCGCGGGCCGGTCGGCCCGGCCCTCCGGTGGCGGCACCTGCCCCACCACCGCGCCCCCAGGCGCGCACGGCCTCCGAGCCTCGCCGTCCAGGGCCGGCCGCAAGTCGGTCGCGCAGCGACACGAAGCGCCAGCGCAGTGCCCTTGACGGGGAGAAAGGCCGTGCCCAACTCGGGCCGACCGGCCCACCGCCCTGCCGAAGGCAGGACCACCCAGGTCCCCGGCCCGCCCGGCCTTGAGGGCAGACTCCTCCGGCTCGCCGACGGCGGCCGCGCTCACCGGTCACCACCCGGCGACTCGGCCACCACCGGCGCGTCCTCGACGGGCTCAGTGCGGTTCAACGCCGGTGTCGCAGCCCGGTCGAACGCCGACACGAACGTCGACACCGCCCCCGGCAGACCGGCCCCGACCGGCGTCGCCAACAACAGCACGAGGGCGAACAGTGAAAACACGACCGCACCACCGGCCGAGTGCGCCTTCGCACAGACCACCGCACCGACCACCGTGACCAGGAGCAGGACTCCGACACTGCCCATCACTCGGCGCTCCGGCGCGGCACCGGCACCCAGTCAGCGGCGTCGACGACGGTCTGTTCGGCTACGGCGAGATCAGCAAGCACCTCAATGGCCTTGGCAGGCACGATCAGTCGCCCGCGGATGCGGACGGCGGGGAAGCCGCCCGAATTGATGGCGCGGTAGAGCGTCATCGCTGACATGCCCAACATCTGGGCGGCTTGGGCGACGCTGTAGAAGCGGGGCGCGGACTCCGGAACTGGAACCGCTACCTGAGTCAGAGGTCGATTTGTGGTGTGAGCCATGCCGGTAAGAGTGACCGGCCGAGGCAGATGTGATCGAACAACGGTGTGTTGTACGACGCGCCGTTGTGCCTATGCTGGAAGCAGCGTCTCCCGATGCTCCCACGCGAGTGCCAGGAGCGCCGCTCCTGCGGCCTGCATGGGCTCGTCGTAGGCAAGCCGCTCGACCTCCGCGGCTGTGAGCGGATGACCGATCTGCCCGTCACCGGACGAGGTCAGCTCGCCCTCGCTATTGCCGCTAACCAGGCTCGCGAACAGGCGGTCGAACACACGCGCGTCGATGACCGTGACGGCCAGGAGGTCGGTCGCCAATGTCAGCGGGTCGACTCCCATACCGAGGCAGTATGTCCGGACGGCACCCTGCCTCCGCTCGTAGTCGAGAGATACAGCCACCGGCCATGCCGGGTAGTCGATCGGTCCGGCGCCAGCCGGGGGCTCCTCCTCACCGAGCAGTTCTTCGGCATACTCACGCTGCAGGCACCGCCACAAGGAGAAGTCATTGTGGACGCTGTCAGGGTGGTCCGTAGCCGGCTGAAAGACCCCGACTGGGAGCACCTGGAACAGACCACCAGCGTGCCCCACCTTGGCTGGGTCGCGCCAATGCACAAGGAACCGCGCGTCTCCAGTCTCTGCGTCGTGCCGAACTGTGAGGGCACTGATCGCGACGTTCGTAGGACGGCGGCTAGGATCGACGGGGTTGCCGATCATGGATCGCTGGACCACCTGATCTTCCACGCCGAGCTGGATCGCAGCGAATTCGTGCGCAACAGATTCGCCAGTATCGACCGCATCGAAATAATGGCCGAGTCCGAAGGTCATCGACGGCTGTTCCACATCGAGTCGCACGGAAAGTAGACGATATGTTGGACGATTTTCGAATATTGCAGGCGGAGCAAGCCGCCTGATCAGGTCCGAGTACCTTGGCTCGGGCGTCGGTGGCGTCTCAGGCGCCGCATTAGTGTCGAGTACCAGCTCAATCGACTCCAGCAGGATCGGGGTCGACGGAAGCCATGACCGGTCGGCGAGCAGCGGGGTGTCGGCGACCCGCGGCACCTCCGGGTACAGCTCACGCGAGGCCTGGACTGCTAGCTTGTAACGGTTGTCGCGCAGATAGTGCCGGACTCGGAGCCACTCCCGGTCGGCGTCGGTGAGAACGTCGGGTCGCTCGTAGACACCGGGCACCAGCAGCTCCTTCCGTCACAGGCCGAGCAGGACCTCCCGATGCTGCCAAGCCAGCGAGAGGCACGCCGCACCGGGTGAAGCCAATGGCTCCTCGGACAGCATCCGCTCGATGCTCTCCGCGGTGAAGGGAACGCCCTCGGCGACGTCCTGACCAACGCCAACGATCTCGCCCTCCTCGTTGTACCGGACGACTGACTCAAACGCCTGCCTGAACGCGTCGTCGTCGAGCACGACGACGGTCAGGATCGTTGCCGCGAGCGTCAGGGCGTCGAGGCCTACCCCCAGCACGTGGGCGCTGGCCGTTCCGGCGGCGAGGCACTGCTCGAACGTACGGTATAGCGACCAGCTGTCGTAGTCGATCGCCTTGCTACGGGTACCGTCGTGCTCAGGCGTGCCCAGCAGCTCCTCGGAATACTCGCGCACGATGTTGCGCCACAGATCGAAGTCGTTGCGACGGTCCCACAGTGCGACGCTGGAGGGCTGGAACTCACCGGCCGGTACGACGTCGTAGAGGCCGCCGGCCGTCGCGACCCGCGACGGGTCGCGCCAATGCAGCAGAAACGACGGCTCGACCGGATAGCGATGGAGCCGGATCGTCAGCGTGGTGATGGCTGGAATGATGGCCCGGCGGAACGGGTCGAACGGGTCGCCAATCAGGTCCCGGAACGGGAGCCGACCGCGCAGCGCCCGACCCGGCGCCGCCAGAGCAGCCGAATCGTCCATGCACACCGCGGCGACCTCATGGCCGAGTGCCTCTGAAACGTCAAGCTTGTCGAAGTAGGCCGCGAGGCCGAACGACAAGTTCCCGTTCGCCGGGGACCCACCGAGCAATCGGTAACTCGGGCGGGACTCGAACAAGGCCGGCCTGTCCAGGTGTTTGATCGCCGACGTGTAGTACTCGAACCGGGCATCCCTGATCCGCAACGGGCGCGCACCGGCCGACTCGGGCTCGCTGCCGTCGACGGCGCAGGGCGACTCGGTCTCGTCGAGCGACAGCGCGACCGAACGCAGCGGCACGGGCTCGCGCGGGACCCAGTCAGGGGCAGCGATCAGCGGTGCACGCGGGATCCGGTGCTCGGCCGAGTAGAGGTCGACGGCGAGGCGAGCCAGCCCAGCACGGTTCCGGTTGAGCCAGCAACGCTCGGCCCGCCACTGCGCCCGGCTCGTCGCGATCTCAGGACTTTCGTCCTCGCTGGAGACCAGGAAGCGGCTCTGCCCGGACGAGAGCCCGAGCTCCTCCGGTGCGATACCCAGCTCAGCGACCAGCTGTCGCCGCTGCTCCAGGGACAGCGCGCGCGTGCCCTTCTCCATTTGAGAGAGGTGCTGCTGCGTGGTACCCAGCAGCTCGGCGACGTGTTCCTGCGTGTAACGGTGGCGCTTGCGCCATGCTCGAAGGACACCGCCAGCGTCGTCGGTGGCGTGGTCGGTCCTCGGCCGTGCCAACCAGTTACCAGAGAATCCGGCCATCGCCACCACCTCCTCGGCCAAGCATGCGGTACACATCGCTGCCCCCGAGCCCGTTTGGGACAATTCGGTCCCTACCATCGGAAGGTCACCGGGCCTCGGTCCCCTACGACCGGCAGGACTTCCAGTTCGTATCTGCCGATCCACTGTTCGCCGTCATCGGTGTTGTCTTGGTCCTCGACGCGTGCGATGCCGATGAGATGCCGGCGAAACGCCTCCGGATCGTCGAGCCGACCCGAGACCACTCTCGCCGGGTATCGGTGGCCGTCCGGGCCTCTCAACGTGACGGTCCAGTACTGCGCGATGTCCGTGCTCGGGACTCGCCGAGTGTGATCATCGGTCGACTGCTCGTCCACGGGAGGAGGCTTCTCGACGCCCTCGGCCTGCTCGTTGTCGACTGACTTGCTGCTCACCACGTGCGGACGCTGTCCCGGCTCGCCGCCGAGGACACCCCACTCCCGGAGCAGCTCGAACGCTCGATGCACAGTGCTGGGCGCCAGGCCCTTCTCTGCGGCCAGTCTCTTGATACTCGGTAGGTGCCCACCGGCAGGCACCGCTCCGGCCTCGATGAGTTGGAGCAGTTCGACGGCCAAGCGGTCCCGGGCCGTTCGCGGATCACGCCGTACACGCTCCGCATCGGACTCGCCGCGCGCCGGGAGACGCGGCATCCGTTTGCCGAGCCCGTCGGCCGCTCGCTGGTCCGCCTCCGACACCCATGCCGCATACACCCGCAGCGTCGTCACACCTCCTCCAGAGTGTCCGAGCCGGCCGGCCACTGTTCGCACGTCCACGCCGGCCGCGATCAGTTCCGTCGCCGAGTAATGCCGCAGGTTGTGTAGGTGGGTGTCGAGCCCAAGCCGGGCCGCCAGCCGCGAATACCGCTGTGTCACCGATCCCGGCACCAGACTCGTCGTCCCGTCCGGCGCTAGCGAGAACACGAACGCCTCCGGCCGCAGTTCCACCCCGATCGCTCCTGCACGTTCCACGCACCGCACCCGGTGGTCGCGCAGCACCTCGATCGTCTCCGCGTCGAGCGCGAGGCGCCGCTGCTGGTGAGTCTTGGTGTCCTTGTCCTGCAGTGTCCGCCCGTCCTGGGCGATCGCCCGCCGGATCGTCAACGTCCCCGACTCGAGGGCGACGTTCGACCAGCGCAGCGCGCACAGCTCACCGCGCCGGGCGCCGGTGGTCATGAACAGCCAGACCAGCGCACCCCAATCCGGATCCCGCCACGCCTCGTTCAGGATCCGAGCGGCCTCCTCTGCAGACGGTGGCTGCGGGTCTGGAAGCGGCTTCGCCGGCGGCGACACGAACTCAACCGGGTTGACGGACACCCACCGCCACCGCACGCCGCGCGAGAACGCTCCGTTGAGCACGAAGTGGATGTGCCGGATCGTCGCGGGAGCGAGCGGCCGGCACCGGTGCGGACGGCACCGGTCGTCGCACGCGTGCTCGCGCGGCGTCCGGTGGTCGATGCCCCGACCAGAGCGGTCGCAGTGATCCCGGCAGCGGCGCAGCTCGGCGTAGAGCGAGTCGAGAGCCTCGGCGCCAACGGCGCCAGCTTTCGTCTTCCCCAAGAACGGGCGGACGTGCAGCTGCAGGTACCGGGTGTAGGCCCGGAGGGTGGTCGCGCCGACGTCAACCGTATCTAAGTAGCGGTCGAGCAACTGGTCCAATGTCGCGCTGGTGCGCGGACTGCGCTGCTCATCGACGGAGTTGAGGAGTCGCGTCCGGGCGGCCTCGGCCCGGGCCTCCTGTCGCGGCCCGGGCTCGACGATCTCGACAAGCGTGTTGCGCTTCCCCGATACCGGGTCCTGCCCGCCGTGAACGCGGACACGCAGCGCTCCGCTGGGCAGCTCATCGATCGTTCCCCGCTGCCTTCGGCGACCGGCCTTCGCCCGTGGCATGGACCGATGATACGGGCCTCCGTGTCACGAGATGTGTCACGCGCGTAGATCAACGATCACAAATGACACAAACCTGCTGGCCAGAGGGGTGGGCGCGGCAGGGTTCGAACCTGCGACCGCTCGGGTGTAAACCGAGTGCTCTCCCGCTGAGCTACGCGCCCGACGCCCCGCACCGCGAGGAACGGGGCCGGAACAGTCTCACATGGCACCGAGCGCCCGGCGCCACCCGTCCTGGTCCCGCGGCTCCCCCGGCTGGTTCACCTCGGCGAACGAGACAACCCCGTCCGGCTGCACGAGGAACGTCCCGCGCAGGGCCATCCCCTTGTCGGAGTTGAAGACCCCGTACTCCGACGCCACCGCGCCGTGCGGCCAGAAGTCCGACAGCAGCGGGAAGGTGAAGCCGGCCGACGAGGCCCACGCGTGCAACGCGAAGGTGGGGTCGCAGGACACCGCGAGCACCTGCACGGACGAGTTCTGGAAGGAGGAGAGCGACGCCTGCACCGCCGAGAGCTCCCCGCCACAGATCCCGGAGAACGCGAACGGGTAGAAGACCACCAGGGCCGCCCTGCCCGACGACAGCACCGACGACAGCGAGACCTGCTGCCGGTTCTGGTCGGGCAGGACGAACCCGGGCGCGACGGCGCCGACGGTCGGTCCGCTCAGCGTTTGCCCTTCCCCTGCTTCGGTGGGACCAGCTTGGAGCCCACCCAGTCGTCGCCCAGGGTCGCGTTCGAGGTCTGCGACAGCCCGGCGGTCGGGGCCGCCTCGGCGATCTCGGACGGCTCGAGGTGCCCGTCCCGGCCGGTCTTCGGTGTCAGCACCCAGACCATGCCGTCGTCGGCCAGCGGGGTTCGGGCGTCGACGAGCGTGTCGACCAGGTCCCCGTCCCCCTCACGGAACCACAGGAGGACGACGTCGATGACCTCCTGGGCGTCCTCGTCCAGCATTTCCTCACCGGTCGTGTCCTCGACGGCCTCTCTGACCCGGTCGTCGACGTCGGTGTCGTATCCCAGCTCCTGGACGATCATGCCCGGCTCGATGCCGAGCTTCCCCGCGATGTCGGACGCACCGGCATCAGCCGCGGTCACCACTCGTTCCCCTTTCACGCTGCTCACGCAGCCCATCGTCATCGGTTCCGCGCGCGGGCGCCAGCCCTCCCACGAAATCGGATGGGGCATCCGATCACGGGGGAACGACCCGATGCAACTGGGGCGCCGGCCGGGACGGCGAGGAGCCGCAGCTCACCCCACCATCCGTTCAGTTACGTCGGAGTAGTACCTATCCTCGCCGCAACGCCCCGTTACCCCTGCGTTCCACCCGGGACGCGTGTTTCGGGCCCGCGCCGGAACGGGCACGATGGTCACCCACGCCCGCTCCCGTCCCGGCCGGCAGCGTCAGGTGTCCGCCACCCACCGATCCGGGGGTGGACGGGTGCGGACGCGGACGTGAGCAAGCAGGGCCGGGCGATCCCGGCCACCGACGGACCAGGCAGGGAGAACCCTTGACCGCGCAGAGCAGCAGGGCCGGCGACGAGCCGCGCCGCGTGAACGTGATCCGGGACGGGCTGGCGGCTCATCTTCCGGATATCGATCCGGAGGAGACGGCCGAGTGGTTGGAGTCCTTCGACGCGGTCCTGGACAATGCCGGGCAGCAGCGGGCCCGGTATCTGATGTTGACGATGCTGCAGCGGGCCCGGGAGCGCCATGTCGGGGTGCCCGCGTTGACGGCGACCGACTATGTGAACACGATCCCGACCGAGCGGGAGCCGTGGTTCCCCGGTGACGAGGACGTGGAGCGCACCTACCGCCGCTGGCTGCGGTGGAACGCGGCGATGACGGTGCACCGCGCCCAGCGTCCCGGGATCGGGGTGGGCGGGCACATCTCCTCGTATGCCTCCTCGGCGACGCTGTACGAGGTGGGGTTCAACCACTTCTTTAGGGGCAAGGACCATCCCGGCGGCGGGGACCAGGTCTTCATCCAGGGGCATGCCTCGCCGGGCATCTACGCGCGCGCGTTCCTGGAGGGCCGCCTGTCCGCGGACCGGTTGGACGGGTTCCGCCAGGAGCTCTCGCACGCCGGCCCGGGTGGGGGGCTGCCCTCGTATCCGCATCCGCGGTTGATGCCCGACTTCTGGGAGTTCCCCACGGTGTCGATGGGGATCGGCCCGATGAACGCGATCATGCAGGCCCGGTTCAACCGCTACCTGGGCGACCGCGGCATCACCAACACCTCCGATCAGCGGGTGTGGGCGTTCCTCGGCGACGGCGAGATGGACGAGCCGGAGTCCCGGGGCATGGTGCAGGTGGCCGCGAACGAGGGCCTGGACAACCTCACCTTCGTGATCAACTGCAACCTGCAGCGCCTGGACGGCCCGGTCCGCGGCAACGGCAAGATCATCCAGGAGCTGGAGGCGTTCTTCCGCGGCGCCGGCTGGAACGTGATCAAGGTGATCTGGGGCCGGGAGTGGGACGCCCTGCTGCACGCCGACCGGGACGGCGCCCTGATCAACCTGATGAACACCACCCCGGACGGCGACTACCAGACCTACAAGGCCAACGACGGCGCCTACGTGCGGGATCACTTCTTCGGCCGCGACCCGCGGACCAAGGCCCTGGTCGAGCCCATGACCGATGCCGAGATCTGGAACCTCAAACGCGGCGGGCACGACTACCGCAAGGTCCACGCCGCCTACGCCGCCGCGACCGCGCACCACGGCCAGCCCACGGTGATCCTGGCCAAGACCATCAAGGGCTACGGGCTGGGCTCGCATTTCGCCGGCCGCAACGCCACCCACCAGATGAAAAAGCTCACCCTCGACGACCTCAAGCAGTTCCGCGACGAGCAGCGCATCCCCATCTCAGATGCGGCGCTGGAGGCCGACCCCTACCTGCCGCCCTACTACCACCCCGGCGACGACGACGAGGCGATCCAGTATCTGCGGGAGCGCCGCCGCCAGCTCGGCGGCCCGCTGCCCTCACGCCGCACGTCGTCCAAGGCGTTGGTGCTGCCCGGGGACAAGGTCTACGACCCGGTCCGGAAGGGCTCCGGCAAGCAGGAGGTCGCCACCACCATGGCGTTCGTCCGGCTGCTCCGCGAACTGATCAAGGACAAAAACGTCGGCGGCCGGATCGTGCCGATCATCCCGGACGAGGCCCGCACCTTCGGCATCGACGCCATGTTCCCCACCCAGAAGATCTACAACCCGCACGGCCAGCACTACACCTCGGTCGACGCCGAACTACTGCTGGCCTACAAGGAATCCGAACAAGGCCAGATCCTGCACGAAGGCATCAACGAAGCCGGCTCGGTCGGCACGTTCACCGCCGCCGGCACCTCCTATGCCACCCACGGCGAGCCGATGATCCCGATCTATGTCTTCTACTCCATGTTCGGGTTCCAACGCACCGGCGACTCCATCTGGGCCGCCGCCGACCAGATGGCCCGCGGGTTCCTCGTCGGCGCCACCGCCGGACGCACCACCCTGACCGGCGAAGGCCTGCAACACAACGACGGCCACTCCCTGCTGCTGGCCGCCACCAACCCCGCCGTCGTCGCCTACGACCCCGCCTTCTCCTACGAGGTCGCCCACATCGTCCGCGACGGACTGCGCCGCATGGTCGGCGACAACGCCGAGAACGTCATCTACTACCTCACCGTCTACAACGAGCCCTACGTCCAACCCGCCGAACCGGCCGACCTCGACACCGACGGCCTGCTGCGCGGCCTCTACCGCTACGCACCCGCCCCCGACGGCACCGGACCCGTCGTCCGGCTGCTCGCCTCCGGGGTCGCCATGCCCTGGGCCCTGCACGCCCAACAGATGCTCGCCGACGACTGGGACGTCCGCGCCGAGGTCTGGTCGGTCACCTCCTGGGGCGAACTGCGCCGCGACGGCGTCGACGCCGAACGAGCCAACCTGCTCCACCCTGCCGCCGACCCCGTCGTGCCCTACGTCACCAGCAAACTCGGCAACGGCGACCACGCCGACACCCCGGTCATCGCCGTCTCCGACTGGATGCGCGCCATCCCCGACCAGATCCGCCAATGGTCCCCGGCACCGTTCACCTCCCTGGGCACCGACGGATTCGGCCTGTCCGACACCCGCCCCGCCGCCCGCCGCCACTTCGCCGTCGACGCCGAGTCCATCGTGGTCGGCGCCCTGACCACACTCGCCCGCCAAGGACAGATCAAAACCGAAACCGCCGCCGACGCCGCCACCCGCTACAAGATCGACGACCCCCAAGCCGCCGGCCCCCAAACCAGCGACTCCGGCGTCGCCTGACACCCACCCACCACACCGACCCACGGCCCGCCACACCCCCGACCAGGGGCATGGCGGGCCGTGGTCGTTTTCGCCCCTCCCAGGGCGGCGCAGATCACGATAGGCTCCGCCCGACGGAGGTCGGGCTGATCACATCCGAGGCGCGACCGGCCGTCGCGACCAGGGCGTGGACCGTGTGCGCCGCTGGCCGGCGGTTCCGGGACGAGGTGTTCCGGGCCGATGAACGAGGGAGCAGGAATGGCAGAAGGCACCGTCAAGTGGTTCAACAGCGAGAAGGGCTACGGCTTCCTCGCTCCCGACGGTGGTGGTGCGGACGTGTTCGTGCACTACTCGGCGATCCAGACCCAGGGGTACAAGACCCTCGACGAGGGCCAGCGCGTGTCGTTCGACATCGAGCAGGGCCAGAAGGGGCCGCAGGCCAGCAAGGTCACCCCACTGGGCTGACACCGTCCACATCGGTTCCGCGGTCCGGGCGGCAGGCCCGGGCCGGGTCCGGCGGCGCCCGCCCGGGCCTACTGCCCCAGCGCGCCGTGCATCTCCCAGACCAGGATCTCGGCTCCGTCCGCGCCCGCGGTGACGCGGCGGCCGCCGTCGTCGACGATCCTGGCGGCGTCACCTGCGCCCAGCTCGGCCGGGACCGCCTCCAGCCCGGCCGTTCCCCGGGCCACGAACGCGTGCACGTACGGCGCCGCGGGCAGCTCCGTGACCCCACCCGGCCGCAGCCGCACGACGGCGAGCGCCGCGCGTTCCTGACGCAGCGGCAGCATCCGCACGCTCCGGTGCCGGGCGAGCCCGGACGCCAGCACGACCGGCCCGCCCACGTCCACCGGTGCGTCGCGGACGGCGTACTCGGGATCCCCGCCGGGGGTGTCGGGCACCACCCACATCTGCACGAACCGGACGCCCTGCTCGGGTGTCGCGTGCTCGGAGTGCCGCACGCCCGAGCCCGCGCCCAGCCGCTGGACCGCGCCGGGAGCCACCCGTTCGATCCGCCCGCTGCCGGTGTCGCGGTGCTCGAGCTCGCCGTCGAGCACCCAGGTGAGGATCTCGGTGTCCCGGTGCGGGTGCTCGTCGTAGCCCCGGCCGGGGACGACCCGGTCCTCGTTGTGCAGCAGCAGGAGCCCGAAGTGGGTGTTCGCCGGGTCGTAGTGCGCCCCGGCCGAGAAGCTGTGCCGCGAGTCCAGCCAGCCGGTCTCCGTGCGGAAGCGGTCCCCCGCCCGGTGCAGGGTGACGCGGGGGTCCTGGTCGATTCCGGTGGTGCTCATCGTCGTGCCATGCTGCCCGACGTGCACCGCCACCCGGTCGCGGCCGCGACACTACGTCGCCTCGAGCTCGCCTCCGCGCGGCTCGCGGCGGAGTGCCTGGCGGAGATGGAACGGCGCCGGCCGTGGTTCGCGGCGCTGCCCGCCGACCAGCGGGCCGGGGTGGCGCTGGTGACCCAGACCGGGGTCGCGAACTTCGTCGAGTGGCTGCGGGAACCCGAGCGCACGACGCCGATGACGGCGGAGGCGTTCCGGATCGCGCCCCGCGACCTGGCCCGGCGGATCAGCCTGCGCCAGACCGTCGAGCTGGTGCGGATCGCGGCGGACGTCTTCGAAGAGTACCTGCCCCCGCTCGCTGCCGACCCGGACGAGCGGCACGAGCTGACCGAGGCGGTCCTGCGGTTCGGCCGGGAGGTCGCGTTCGCCGCGGCCACCGTCTACGCCGGTGCCGCCGAGTCCCGTGGGGCGTGGGACGCCCGGCTCGAAGCCCTGGTCGTCGACGCGGTGCTGCGCGGCGACGTCGACGAGGCCCTGGTCTCCCGGGCCGCGGCGCTGGGCTGGGATCCGGCGGCGCCGGTGCAGTGCCTGGTCGGCACCGTCCCGGGATCCGGCCCGGACTCGCCGCAGCTGATCGTGGAGCTGCGCCGGCTGGCCGCGCGGCTCGGGTACGAGGTGCTCGTCGGCGTCCAGGGACGGCGGCTCGTGGTGCTGCTGCACGCCACCGGTCGGACGCCGCGGCGGCGGGTCGACCGGCTCGCCGACGGCGCCGAGCCGGGCGGGGCCGGCCCGCCCGGAACCGACCGTGACCGCTCCGGTGCGCAGGAGGCCCCGGCCGACACCGCGGGGGACGACGGTGCGTCCCCGGCCGTGCTCGCCGAGGTCGCCGCCCGGTTCGGGCCGGGCCCGGTCGTCGCGGGGCCGCGGAGCACCGACCTCGCCGCCGCGGGCGGCGCCGTCGCCGAGGCCCTCGCCGGGCTCGCCGCCGCCCCCGGCCACCCGGACGCCCCGCGCCCGGTCGACGCGGCCGACCTTCTCCCCGAGCGCGCCCTGTGCGGGGACCCGGCCGCCCGGCGGCGCCTCGCCGAGGACGTCCTCGCTCCCCTGCACGACGCCGGCGGCGAGCTCCTCCGCACCCTGTCCGCGTACCTGGAGGGCGGGGCCAGCCTGGAGGGCTGCGCCCGCACGCTGTACGTACACCCCAACACGGTCCGGTACCGGCTGCGGCGCATCGGCGAGCTGGTCGGCCGCTCGCCCACCGACCCGCGCGAGGCGTTCGTGCTGCGCGCGGCGGTCGTCGCGGACCGGGTCGAGCGGGCCCGCACCGGGCTGCCGCCGGACACCCCGCTCACCCCGCTGGACGGCACCGGGGACCAGGATCACACCGGCCCGCAGGCCCCCGTCGCCGCCGGCGGGACCGGCGGGTGATCGGATGTGCTTGTCGTGAACCCTACAAAGAGCGGCCGCTACGGGCCGGTAACGAGGCCTCGGTCACACGGCTACGTTGGAGGTTTCCTCCAACTACGCTGGGCCGAAGTTCGTCGTAACCGATATCCCGCCGCCGACCCCGTGAGGTGTGTGATGTTCCGGTGATCGCCCTGCTCGCTCCCGGCCAGGGGGCCCAGACCCCCGGCATGCTCGCCCCGTGGCTGGAGGACCCGGCCGCCGAGAAGACCGTCGCCGGCTGGTCCGAGGCCGTCGGGCTCGACCTGGTCCGGCTGGGCACCACGGCCGGCGCCGAGGAGATCACCGACACCGCGGTCACCCAGCCGCTGATCGTCACGCTCGGCCTGCTGGCCGCCCGGCGGCTGCGGGAGCGGGTCGAGCTGCCGGCCGGCACGATCGTCGCGGGGCACTCGATCGGCGAGATCACCGCGTCCGCGATCGCCGGCGTCCTCACCGACGACGCCGCCGTCGCGCTCGCCGGGGTCCGTGGCCGCGAGATGGCCGCCGCCTGCGCGGTCGCGCCGACCTCGATGGCCGCCGTCCTCGGCGGCGACCAGGACACCGTGCTGGCCCGCCTGGCCGAGCTCGGCCTCGACCCGGCCAACCGCAACGGTGCCGGGCAGATCGTCGCCGCGGGCGCCCAGGAGGCGATCACCGAGCTGGTCGCCGCGCCGCCGGAGGGCGCGCGGGTCAAGGAGATCCCGGTCGCCGGGGCGTTCCACACCGCGCACATGGAGCCGGCCCGCGAGGCGCTGGCGACGCACGCGTCGTCGGTCGAGGTGTCCGACCCCACGCTGACCCTGCTGTCCAACGCGGACGGCGAGGTCGTCACCTCGGGGACCGAGACGCTGCGCAGGCTGGTCGCCCAGGTGACCCGGCCGGTCCGCTGGGACTCGTGCATGGAGACCCTCGCCGCCCGCTCGGTCGGCGCCACCCTCGAGCTGCCCCCGGGCGCCACGCTGACCGGCCTGGTCAAGCGGGCGGTCAAGGGCACGCCGACCCTCGCCGTCAAGACCCCCGAGCAGCTCGACGCGGCCGCCGAGCTCATCGCCGAACACGGGAAGTGAGCAGGAGCATGCGTCTCGCCACACCGGTCGCCGGGGCCCGGATCCTCGGGCTCGGCAGCGTCCAGCCCGAGCAGGTCGTCACCAACGCCGACCTGGAGAAGCGGGTCGAGACCGACGACGCGTGGATCCGGTCCCGGGTCGGCATCGCCGAGCGCCGGATCGCCGACGCCGAGACGTCGCTGCCGGACATGGCGATCGAGTCCGGGAAGGCCGCGCTCAAGGACGCCGGCTTCGACCCGGCCGGGCTGGACGCCGTCATCGTCGCCACCTGCACGATGCCCAACCCGATCCCGAACGCGGCCGCCCAGGTCGCCACCGGCCTCGGCGCGAACGGGGTGGCGGCGTTCGACGTCAACGCCGCCTGCGCGGGCTTCTGCTACGCGCTCGGCGTCGCCTCCGACATGATCCGCGCGGGCTCGGCCCAGCACGTGCTCGTGATCGGAGCGGAGAAGCTGTCCGACTGGGTCGACTGGGACGACCGCTCGACCTGCATCATCTTCGCCGACGCGGCGGGCGCCGCCCTGGTCGGCCCGGCGGACGCCGACGACCAGGTGGGCATCGGCCCGGTCAGCTGGGGCAGCGCAGGCGACCTCGCGTCGACGATCCGGATCCTGGGAGAGTCGACGAACAAGCTGCACCAGGAGGGCCAGTCGGTCTTCCGCTGGGCCACCACCGCGATCGCCCCGGTCGCCCTCGACGCGGTCGAGCGTGCCGGGCTGACCCCGGCCGACATCGACGTGCTGATCCCGCACCAGGCGAACCTGCGGATCGTCGAGGCGATCGCCAAGAAGCTGCGCCGGCACGGCGCGCGGGAGGACATGGTCGTCGCCGACGACATCGTGTACTCCGGCAACACCTCGTCCGCGTCGATCCCGATGGCGCTGGACCACATGCGCGCCGCCGGCCGGGTACGGTCCGGCGACGTGCTACTGCTCGTAGGCTTCGGCGCGGGACTGTCCTACGCCGGGCAGGTCGTGGTCTGCCCCTGACCCGACCTGGCACGACACCCACCCCAACACCCTCGCAAGGAGATTCACACCGTGGCTGACAACGCTGAGATCCTGTCCGGGCTGGCCGAGATCGTCGAGGAGGTCGCCGGCATCGACACCGCCGAGGTGACCCCGGAGAAGTCCTTCGTGGACGACCTGGACATCGACTCGCTGTCCATGGTGGAGATCGCCGTGCAGGCCGAGGACAAGTTCGGGGCCAAGATCCCGGACGACCAGCTGGCCGAGCTGAAGACCGTCGGCGACGCCGTCGACTTCATCGCCAAGCACCAGTGATCCGGACCGGCGCGCCAGGGCGTCCGCACCGGCGCGCCGCCGGGGAGAAGGAGACACCATGACCGACGGAGTGGTCGTCACCGGTTTCGGGGCCACCACCCCGCTCGGCGGGGACGCGGCCTCGACGTGGGAGGCGCTGCTCGCCGGCAAGTCCGGAGTCGGCACCACCCAGGCCGAGTGGACCGAGCGGTTCGACCTGCCGGTGCACATCTCGGCCCAGCTCGCGGTGGACCCCACCGAGGTCCTGCCGCGGGTGCAGGCCCGCCGGATGGACCGCTGCGAGCAGGTCGCGATGGTCACCGCCAAGGAGGCGTGGGAGCACGCCAGCCTGGGCGCCGTCCCGGGCGAGGAGGGCGCGGCCGTCGAGGGCGAGCGCCTGGCGGTCGTGGTCGGCGCCGGCATCGGCGGGGCCCCGACCCTGCTCGCGCAGGACGACCTGCTCGAGGAGCACGGCCTGCGCAAGGTCTCCCCGCTGACCGTCCCGATGCTCATGCCCAACGGGCCGGCGGCGATGATCAGCCTGGAGTACAAGGCCAAGGGCGGGGTCCACTCCCCCGCGTCGGCGTGCGCGACCGGGGCCGAGGCACTCGCCTGGGCCTATCGGCTGCTGCAGGCCGGCGAGGTGGACGTCGTCCTCGCCGGCGGGGCCGAGTCCTGCATCGTGCCCATCACCGTGGCCGGCTTCGTCCAGGCCCGGACCCTCTCGGCGCGCAACGACGACCCGGAGCGTGCCTCCCGGCCGTTCGACACCGGGCGGGACGGGTTCGTGCTCGGCGAGGGCGCGGGGGTGCTGGTGCTCGAGCGTGAGGAGTTCGCGAAGGCCCGCGGCGCGACGGTGCACGGCCGGCTCGCCGGGATCGGCCTCACCTCGGACGCGTACCACATCACCGGGCCCGACCCGGAGGGTGAGGGCCAGGTCCGCGCCATGCGCAAGGCCGTCGAGAGCGCCGGGCTGCAGGCCTCGGACGTCACCCACGTCAACTGCCACGCCACCTCCACGGTGGTCGGCGACGTCGGCGAGTCGGTGGCCGTGCAGAAGGCCCTGGGCGACCACCCGGTGCTGACCGCGCCCAAGTCGGCGCTCGGGCACCTGGTCGGCGGGGCCGGGGCGGTCGAGGGCATCATCGCGCTGCTGTCGGTGCGCGACGACGTCATCCCGGCCACCCTCAACCTGGTCGACAAGGACCCGAAGGTCGAGCTCGACGTGGTCGCCGGTGAGCCCCGGAAGACCGCGGTGGACGCCGCGCTGAACAACTCGTTCGGCTTCGGCGGGCACAACGCCTCGCTGCTGTTCACCAAGGCCTGAGATCGACGACGGCGGCGGCCCGGGTCCCTGCGGACCCGGGCCGCCGTCGTCGTGCCCGGTCGGTCAGCAGGGTGCGCCGAGCACGCTGCCCGCGTCGCCGACCAGGATCCGCGGCGGCGAGCCCGCCATCGGGTAGGTGGCCTGCCAGCAGATCCGCCCGACCTGCAGGCCGGGCGGCCCGTCCTCCGGATTCTGGACGCTGACGAACCGCACCAGCGCCTGCACGCCGTGCCCCGGCGCCGGGTCGATCCGGTCCACCCGGATCGTGCCGTCGATCGTCGTGCCGACGCCGTCCAGCCACGCCTCGCGCGGCTGCCGCTCGGCCCGCTCCGGGCTCACCACCCGGGCCCAGGTCGCGTAGTCACGGCCGTTGATCGCGTTGAAGTAGCGCTGGACCTGCTCGAGCACGAGCTGTGCCGCGGGATGCTCCGCGGCCCCGTCACTGATCGTGACGACGCCTTCCCCCGCTCCGTTCGGCGGCACCGACGGGGGCGCCGCCGTCGGCGCGACCCCGTCCGGTGACGTCCCGGACGCCGTCCACGCGGTCCCCCCGACCGCGACGAGCGCCACTGCCACTGCTGCGGCCGTCGCCGCAGCCCTCCCGTTCACTGTTCCCCCCTGCACACACCGCCCAGTGTGCCGGGTGGGGAGCCGTCAACCGACCCGGTGGGTCAGCCAGGTGACGGCGGCGCCGTCGCCGGCGAAGCGGAAGGACTCCAGCTCGTCGTCCCACGCGGTGCCGAGCAGCTGGTCGAGGCGGCGGCACAGGCCCGTGCCGCCGGTCTCGGCCATGACCGCGCGCAGCTGGTCCTCGGGCAGCACGACGTCACCGTTGGCGCTGGTCCGGCCGTGCCACATCCCCAGGCCGGGGACGTGCATGAACCGCTCGCCGTCCATGCCGGGGCTGGGTTCCTCGGTCACCTCGAACCGCAGCATCGACCAGGCGCGCAGCGCGCCCGCGAGCGCACCACCGCTACCGGCGGGGCCGCTCCACGAGCACTCGGCCCGCATCTGACCGGACGCCACCGGCTGCGCGGACCACTCGAGGGAGACCCGCGTTCCGAGGACGCCCGAGATCGCCCACTCGACGTGCGGACAGACCGCAGTCGGCGACGAGTGGACGAACACCACTCCGCGTGTGCTCACTGCCAACCTCCGCTGTCGTCGACGAGGATCGTCTTCCCCTACGTCCTCGTGCGTGAGCGGTGGCGCCTGGAGACGCGCGGTACGGATGTGCTGCGTGTGGGTGCCGGTGACCTCCGGGGTTCCTGGGGAGCGGGTGATCTCACTCTGCCGCATCCGGGCGCGGGCGGCCACCCCGACACGGCCTCCGGGTGGACGACGACCGGCGTGTCGCCGCCCGGCACGCGGGTCAGACGGTGTAGGTGGCGACCGTCGCGCCGGTCTCCGGGTCGGTGTGCTCGGTGCGGGTCAGGTCGCCGCGGTCGGCGAGGACGTCCAGGTGCGCACCGGTCTCGAGCACGGCGAGCATCCGGTTGAACAGGTCCATCTCGTCGAGCCGGCGCTCGCGCCGCGTCCAGCGCAGCACCCGCGCGACGGCGTCCGCGCTGGCGTTCCCGGCCGCGACCGCGTCCCGGCACTGGGCGAGCCGGTGGTCGTGGTGGGCCAGCAGCTCGTCGACCCGGGCGTGCACCCGGCCGCCCACCGCGCCGTGCGCCGGCAGGAGGTCGGCGTCGGGGAGCCCGCGCACCAGCCGCAGCGAGTCGAGGAACTGGCCGAGCGGGCTCGCGACCGGCGACGGCTGCAGCCCGATCGACGGCGTGATCCGCGGCAGGATGTGGTCGCCGGAGAACATCAGGCCGTTGCGGTCGTCGCTGAAGACCAGGTGGCCGCGGGTGTGCCCGGGCGTCTCGACGGCGGTGAGCGTGCGGGTCGCGGCCTGGTCCCCGACGGTGAACGCGGCGCGGTCGGCGATCCACTCGTCGGGCGCCTCCCACTCTCGCGGGTCCGCGCGGGGCCACGGGCCGCGGCCGAGCTCCTCGACGATCCCGATCGCGCCGCAGCGCAGCAGCCGGGTCCGTTCCGGTTCGTAGGGCACCCGGTCCCGGTCCTGGATGAGGTCGAGGTTCGGCTTCTCCCCTCCCCCCAGCAGGACCGTGGCGCCGTACTCCCGGCGCAGGACCGACGCGAGGGTGTAGTGGTCGCGGTGGGCGTGGGTGATGAGGAACCGGCGGACGTCGCCGAGGCCGGAGCCGAGGGCCGCGAGCGCCTTCTCCAGCAGCTCCCGGGCCTCGTCGATCGCCCAGCCGGAGTCGATCAGCGTCCACCCGGTGCTGTCCGCCAGCGCGTAGACGTTGACCGCCCGCAGGCCGTCGTTCGGCAGCGGCAGCGGGATGCGGTAGACGTCGGTGGCGCAGCGGTAGACGCCCGGGGCGGTCCAGTCGCCGTCCGGGTCGTCGTCGGTCACGGTGGATGCCATCACCCGGGAGATAGTAGTGCAGAGCTAACGAGTGAACGCATCTTCACCGGCGGTGGCCCCGGCCGCGAAGAGCCCCTCGCCGTAGGTGGCGCGGAAGGTGGCGACGACGTCGTCGAGCGGGAGGTCGTGGAAGGTGCCGCGGTCGTGCTCGTAGGTCATGTAGCGGGCGCCGGTGCCGTCGAACTCGTGCAGCAGCGCGTCGTGGACGCCGTCGAAGGCGATCGGCGCGACGCCGAACCGGGCGCACAGCTCCGCGTTGAACGCCGGCGTGACCTTCACCCAGCGCTCGTCCAGCCACAGCGCGGTGTAGCCGTGCCAGACGAACAGCTCCGCTCCGCCCATCCGCTCACGCAGCCGCGGGGTGGTGAGGTGGTTGCGGACGTCGGCGAAGCCCAGCCGTGCCGGGATCCCGGACGCCCGGGCGGCGGCGGTGAGCAGCACCGCCTTGGGCACGCACCAGTTGCTCGACCGCGCCACGACCCGGCTCGCGCGGTACGCGTCGGGGTCGGTGACGATGCCGAACGGGTCGTACCAGATCCCGTCGCGGACGGCGTCGAACAGCGCCACCGCCCGCTCCCGCGGCCCGTCCCGCCCCGCGGTCACCCGCGCGGCGAAGGCCCGCACCTCCGGGGCACCGGCGTCGGTGAACCATCCGGGCTCGAGATCCTGATCGGTCGGTCGCGACACGGCCTCTCCCTTCCGTCGCACGCTCTCCTCACCATACGTGCACACCCGGTCACGGACAGCCGAGGACGAGCGGGGAGTCCACCCGAGGGTGGGACACACTCGCACCGGGAGGGTGGCGGGATCCGCGCTACGGTCCCTGCGTTCGGTGATCGCGAGGTCGTCCGCGCCGAGCGGGGCGGCACGAGGAGGGGCCAGGCATGGGGGCAGGAATCCCGGAGCAACGGGCCGGGCAGGACGCGCCGTTCCTCACCGTGGCCGAGGTGGCCGAGCGGATGCGGGTGTCCCGAATGACCGTCTACCGGCTGGTGCACTCCGGTGAGCTGCCGGCGGTCCGGTTCGGGCGGTCGTTCCGGGTGCCCCCGGAGTCGGTGGACCGGTTGATCGAGTCGGCCCGCTACACGGGAGGCTGAACGGTCACCGCACGCGACCGCGCCGCCGGCGGTGGCGCGGCATGATCGCGATCGGGCAGCATCTGCGCCCGTGAGCTCCACATCGCACGGCATCCCCGTCCGGGTGCGGCTCGGGCGCCGGCCCGACCACGTCCGCTGGTTCCGGGAGGTTCCCCGGCCCGGCGACTGGGTCAACTTCGCGCCGCCGGGCATGCGTCGCGACGACTACGAGGTCGACTGGGTGCTGCACTGGGCCGTGGACCCGGCCGACGACGAGACGCCCGACGTCACGATCGAGATACAGCTCGTCGAGCCGGAGTAGTCCGGGTCATCCGAAGCCGTGGGTGGTGATTGCGGGCGGGCCGCCGTCGCGCACCGCCTCCAGCACCGCGCGCTCGTGCGGCACCGTCGGCTCGGGCAGCGCGCCGAGCGGGAACCAGCCGAGCCCGGCGGTCTTGCCGGTCTCGGCGGCGTGCGGTTCCCCGGACCAGCGGCGGCACGCGAAGAAGAAGTCGACCCGCTCGTCGACCGGCTCGCCGGTGCGTTCGGTGCGGTGCGTCGCCGTCAGCGGGACGAGGTCGGCGCGGTCGACCGTGACGCCGAGCTCCTCGCGCGCCTCGCGGACGGCGGCCGTGTACGGGTCCTCCCCGGCTTCGACGTGACCGGCCGCGGCGGCCGCCCAGTGGCCGTCCCGGAACCCGGTGTTCGCGCGCCGCTGCAGCAGGACCTCGGCCCGGTCGCCGTCACCGCGCAGCAGGAACACGTAGGACGCCGGGACCACCCGGTAACGATCGGTCACCGGAGCGACCCTAGAGGCGCGCTGCGCCACACCACGGAGCGGCCCGGACGCGCCGACGAATGATCTCGACCCGACCGGGAATGCCGCGGAGCGGTCCGCACCCCCTGGACCGACCCCACCGGGAAGGACGTCTCCATGGCCGACACCACCGACGCGCTGAGCATCTACCTCAACGATCACCTCGGCGGCGCGAACGCGGGCATCGAGCTGGCCCGCCAGCTCGAGCAGCGCGCCGGCGAGCATCTCGACCCGGCCGTGCTGACCGAGCTGGCGGAGGACATCGAGGCCGACCGGGACGTCCTGCGCAGCCTCATCGGGCGCATCGAGGCCTCGACCCACCCGGTCAAGCAGCTGGTGGGCTGGATCGCCGGCCAGGCCCAGCGGCTCGCGGCCAACGAGCTGCTGACCGGCCGGGAGGACCTGAGCCTGCTGCTGCAGTGCGAGATGCTCGCCCTGGGCATCGAGGGGAAACGGGCCCTGTGGGAGGCGCTGGTCGAGATCAGGCCCGACTACCCCGAGCTCGCCGACGTCGACCTGGACCGGCTCGTCGACCGGGCGCAGCAGCAGCGCACCCGGATCGAGTCGGTCCGGCGCGAGTTCGCGCGCCGCAGCTTCGTGCCGTCCTGAGCGGGCATTCACGCCCGGCGCCTCGCCCGACGATCACCGGGGCAGGCGCTCGAGGCGCGAACGCGGACGCAACACCGGGGTAATCCGGCATCCCTACCGTCACTGCGGTGGCGGTCCGGGACGGCAGGCGCGGGGCGGTCGGCGACCGGCTCGGCGTCGTCCCGCCACGCGGGTCGGAGCTGCGGTTCCGGACCGTGCACGGCTACCGGCGGGCGTTCCGCGTCGGGGGGTCCGGCCCACCGATGGTGCTCGTGCACGGCATCGGCGACAGCTCCGCCACCTGGGAGGCGGTGCTGCCGGCCCTCGCCCGGCGCCATCTGGTGATCGCCCCCGACCTGCTCGGGCACGGCCACTCGGACAAGCCGCGCGCCGACTACTCGGTGGCCGCCTACGCCAACGGGATCCGTGACCTGCTCGGTGTGCTGGGCGTGCCACGGGCGACGCTGGTCGGCCACTCGCTCGGCGGCGGCGTCGTGATGCAGTTCGCCTACCAGTACCCGGACCGTACCGAGCGGCTCGTACTGGTCGGGACCGGTGGGGCCGGGCCGGACGTGACGCCGCTGCTGCGTGCGGCCAGCCTGCCGGGAGCGCAGGCGCTGCTCGCGGCACTGCAGCTGCCGCCGGTGCGCTGGCAGGCCGGACTCGTCGTCGAGACGCTGCGGGTGCTGGGCACCGGCCTCGGCCGGGACGCGGCGGACCTGCTGCGACTGCTCGACGGTGTCCCCGACGCCACCGCGCGCGCTGCGCTGATCCGGACGCTGCGTGCGGTCGTCGACTGGCGTGGACAGGTCGTGACCATGCTGGACCGCTGCTACCTCACGCGCGGGATGCCGACGCTGCTGGTGTGGGGTGGGCGGGACGCCGTCGTCCCCGTGGGGCACGCGTACACCGCGCACCGCGCCATGCCGGGCAGCCGCCTGGAGATCTTCGACGAGGCCGGGTACTTCCCGTTCCACTCCGACCCGGCCCGCTTCGTCGGCCTGCTGGAGGAGTTCGTCGAGACGACCGAGCCCGCCCGGTGGAGCCCGGAGCAGTGGCGCCAGCTGCTGCGCTGCCCCGCACCCGCCGCCACGTCCGCCCGCTCGGGGCCGGTGTCCGCGACCTGAGCGGTGGGGCCGTCGCCTCGGCTGAGGGTGCCGCGCCGGCGGTGTGGCGACCGGCCGGGCGGCCGTGCGCGGGGTCGGGCTCACGCACCGCGGGGCGGCACCGGTGACCGGTGCCGCCCCGCGGATGGTGGCGTCCGTCAGCTGCAGCCGCTGGTGGAGCCGCAGCCCTCGCACAGGTAGCAGGAGCCGGCGGGCCGCATCTTCGTCCCGCAGGTCATGCACAGCGGGGCGTCGGCGGCCTTGCCCAGGCGCAGCTCCAGCAGCTCGGTGGAGCTGCCGATCTCTGCCGGGGCCGGCTCGACGGCCGGGTCCTCGCGCTTCTCCTGCGCGGCCGGGACCGAGGACCGGAACTCGTCGAGGTCCAGGTTCTCCGTGCCCGAGCCGTAGTCGTTCTCGACCTGGGCCGCCCGCTCGTCCGCGGAGAAGATGCCCAGCTCGGCGCGCTTCTCGTACGGCAGGTGGTCCAGCGCCAGGCGACGGAACAGGTAGTCCAGCACCGAGGTCGCGATGCGGACGTCCGGGTCGTCGGTCATGCCGGCCGGCTCGAAGCGCAGGTTCGAGAACTTCGAGACGTAGAACTCGAGCGGGATGCCGTACTGCAGGCCGACCGAGATCGACATGGAGAACGCGTCCATCACACCGGCGAGGGTCGAGCCCTGCTTGCCGAGCTTCACGAAGATCTCGCCGAGGCCGTCGTCCGGGTAGCTGCCGGCGGTGAGGTAGCCCTCGGCGCCGCCGACGGTGAACGACACCGTCTCGCTCGGGCGCTTCTTCGGGAGCCGCTTGCGGATCGGGCGCTGCTCGATCACGACCTCCGGCTCGGGCTTCTTCTCGCCGGACTCGCCCTTGCCGGCCGAGAGCGGCTGGCCGACCTTGCAGTTGTCCCGGTAGATCGCCAGGGCCTTGAGGCCGAGCCGCCAGCCCTCGAGGTAGATGCGCTCGACGTCCTCGACGGTGGCCCGCTCGGGCATGTTCACCGTCTTGGAGATCGCGCCGGACAGGAACGGCTGCGCGGCGGCCATCATGCGCACGTGCCCCATCGGGGCGATGGACCGCTCCCCCATGGCGCAGTCGAACACCTCGTAGTGCTCGGGCTTCATGCCCGGGGCGTCGACGACGTGGCCGTGCTCGGCGACGTACTCGACGATCGCCTCGGCCTGCTCGGGCTGGTAGCCGAGGTTGTCCAGCGCACGGCGCACCGACTGGTTGACGATCTGCATGGAGCCGCCGCCGACCAGCTTCTTGAACTTGACCAGCGCCAGGTCCGGCTCGATGCCGGTCGTGTCGCAGTCCATCATCAGGCCGATCGTGCCGGTCGGGGCCAGCACCGACGCCTGGGCGTTGCGCCAGCCGTTCGCCGCGCCGATCTCCTGGCACTGCTGCCAGGTCAGCGTGGCCATCTTCTGGATCGGGCCGCTGGCCGGGAAGCTGCGGATCTGATCGTTCGCCGCGGCGTGCTTGCGGATGACCCGCTGGTGCGCCTCGGCGTTGCGGGCGTAGCCCTCGTAGGGGCCGACGATCCCGGCGAGCTCCGCGGACCGCTTGTACGCGGCACCGGTCATCAGCGAGGTGATGGCGCCCGCGAGCGCGCGCCCGCCCTCGGAGTCGTAGGCGTGCCCGGTCGCCATCAGCAGGGCACCGAGGTTCGCGTAGCCGATGCCGAGCTGGCGGTACTTGCGGGTGGTCTCGGCGATCGGCTCGGTCGGGAAGTCCGCGAAGCAGATGGAGATGTCCATCGCGGTGATGATCACCTCGACGGCCTTCGCGAACGTCTCCGCGTCGAAGCGGTCCTCGGCGTCGAGGAACTTCAGCAGGTTCAGCGACGCCAGGTTGCAGCTGGAGTTGTCCAGGTGCATGTACTCCGAGCACGGGTTCGACGCGGTGATCCGGCCCGACTCCGGGCAGGTGTGCCAGTCGTTGATCGTGCTGTCGTACTGGATGCCGGGGTCGGCGCAGTTCCAGGCGGCGTCGGCGATGCCGTGGAACAGCTTCCGGGCGTCCACGGAGTCGATCACGTCGCCGGTCGTGCGGGACCGCAGGCCGAACTCGGTGCCCTCCTCGACCGCGCGCATGAACTCGTCGGAGACCCGGACCGAGTTGTTCGCGTTCTGGTACTGCACCGACGTGATGTCGGAGCCGCCGAGGTCCATGTCGAAGCCGGCGTCGCGCAGGACGCGGACCTTGGCCTCCTCCTTGGCCTTGGTCTCGACGAACTCCTCGATGTCGGGGTGGTCGACGTCGAGGACGACCATCTTCGCGGCCCGGCGGGTCGCGCCGCCGGACTTGATGGTGCCGGCCGAGGCGTCGGCACCGCGCATGAACGAGACCGGGCC
Organism: Pseudonocardia sp. C8; assembly: GCF_014267175.1. Classification (NCBI taxonomy): domain Bacteria; kingdom Bacillati; phylum Actinomycetota; class Actinomycetes; order Pseudonocardiales; family Pseudonocardiaceae; genus Pseudonocardia; species Pseudonocardia sp. C8. The sequence goes on along the minus strand of NZ_JACMTR010000002.1, from coordinate 1,466,443 downwards.
CGATGCGGTGCCGCCCGAGGACAGCAGCTCCTTCGACGAGCGGATCCGGGACAGGTTCAGCCCGGCACCGGAGCCGCCCTTGAAGATCAGGCCCTCCTCGCGGTACCAGTTCAGGATCGACTCCATCGTGTCGTCGACGGAGAGGATGAAACAGGCGCTGACCTGCTGCGGGCTCGCCGTGCCGACGTTGAACCACACCGGCGAGTTGAAGCTGAACACCTGGTGGAGCAGCATCCAGGTCAGCTCGTGGGCGAAGATCTCGGCGTCGTCGTCCGTGGCGAAGTAGCCGTTCTCGACGCCGGCCCGCTTGTAGGCGCCGACCACGCGGTCGATGAGCTGCTTGAGGCTGGACTCGCGGGCGTCGCTCCCGACGGCACCGCGGAAGTACTTGCTCGTGACGATGTTGGTGGCGTTCACCGACCAGTCACGGGGGAACTCCACACCGCGCTGCTCGAAGTTGACCGTCCCGTCCCGCCAGTTCGTCATGACGACGTCCCGGCGCTCCCACTCGACCTGCTCGTACGGGTGCACGCCCTCGGTGGTGAAGATCCGCTGCACGGTCAGGCCGCGCCGCTGGCCGGCACGCGCCTTCCCGCGGCCGCGCCCGGCCTTCGCCGACGCCTCCCCGGCTCCGGTCGTACCGTTCCCGGTGCCTGTCGTCGGGCCCCCGACGGTCTCGGTCATGAACTGCCTCCGCTTCGACATCTCGTGTCCGCCCGCGCGCTGGGGTGCGCGGACGGCCGGGGGCGGCGCTGGGTTCCGCCCCGTTCCGGCCCGGCCGGCGGGAGTCCCGTCCGGGACCGGTGTGCGGCCCCCATCAGCCCGCACCGGTCCCGGACGCGACCGAACCCGCTCAGCCGCCCCGCGTGCCGGCCTCGCCGTCGGCTGCTTCCCCGGCAGCCGCCGAACGGAGGTCGGCGATCTCCTTCTCGAAGTCCTCGATGGAGGAGAAGGATCGGTAGACGCTCGCGAACCGCAGGTACGCGACCTCGTCGAGGTCGCGCAGCGGACCGAGGATCGCCAGCCCCACCTCGTGGCTGGGGATCTCGGCCGCGCCACGGGCGCGGACCGTCTCCTCGACCCGGTGGGCGAGCTGCTGCAGGTCGTCCTCGTCGACCGGCCGGCCCTGGCACGCCCGCCGAACCCCGCCGACCACCTTCTGCCGGCTGAAGGGCTCGCTCACCCCGCTGCGCTTGACGACGGCGAGCACGGTCTCCTCGACCGTGGTGAACCGCCGCCCGCACGAGGTGCAGGACCGGCGACGGCGGGTGCAGGTCCCGTCGTCGGCGGTCCGGGAATCGATCACCCGCGAGTCCGGGTGCCGGCAGAACGGGCATCTCACGACGGATCCACCCTTCTCCCGTCACCGACCGGGAACGCCTCGCGACGATCAGCTCCCCCAACCCCTGGGAGAACGACACCAATGTAACCCCAACATCTAGGGGTCCGCCAATCCGGAGCCGGCGTGGCGCCGAGCTTCCCCCGATCGGGACCCGAAGACTCGCACACCCGCCCTCACCGGCTGCCGGGGCCGTGGACGCCCTCCGGGAGGCATACCCACTGATCAGACGGCACGACGCCGGTGCGGGCGCCGCCCACCGGCCGGATCCGGCCGCGCCGGACGGCCACCCGGTTCCGCGACACGCCGCACCCACGCGCCGGACGGCACGCCGGATCGCCACCGCGCCACCCGGCCCCTCAGCGGTCGACGACGAGCACCGGCGCCGACCCCTCGGACGGCACGGCCGATCCGGCGTTCCAGCCGGCGGCGGCGTCGCCGAGCAGCCCCAGCAGCAGCACCACGGTCGCCGAGCAGAGCACGGCCGCGGCCCCGGCCAGCAGCCGCTCCCCGCGCGGGCGGACCCCGCTCCGGCCACGACGCCGGGCCACCGCCACCAGGCAGCGGCGGGACGCCGGACGCACCACCCGGACTACCCGGCTCTCCCGGCCCTCCCGGACGGCGGACGCGCCGCCACCCGGCGTGGGAGCCGGACCGCCGCGCCACACGGCGGCCGGCCGGGCCGGCCCGCCGGGCAGCGCGCCGCGAGCGCAGACGCCGCCGCGGCGCGGACCGGGTTCGGGCTCGGCACGTGCCACCCGCAGCGACCGCTCCGCTCGCACTGCCGGCACGGACGACCGCACCGCTCGCGCCACCGGCAGTGACTGCGCCGTGACCGCCGCGAGCACGGGCTCGTCGGGATGGCGCCCGTCGGGGCAGACCGCCGGGCGGCTGACCCTCCGGCGCGCCCGGACCGGGCCGCGCCTCCCGCCGGATCGCACCCGGCGCGCCACCTCGTGGACCTCGAGCTCTCGCATGGCTCCTCCGTATGGTCCTCGCGGACCGTCCGCGATCACCGTCGACGCCGGCCCTGCCGTGCGCCGTGCCCGCCGGGCGACCCTTCCCCGAGGCCGATCGAACGGGCGTACGAGCTGTGTAGCACCGGACACCGACAAGAATCGCGTCGCCGCAGGTCAGCGAGCCGTCAGCGCCCGGAGGAGACCGCTGCCGGCACTGCCGGCGCTGTCGGCCCGGCCGGAAGCGACCCCGCGGCCGACAGGTCGGCGAGCAGTCCCAGCCCGACGACGGTCGTCGCCGCCGCCAGCACCACACCCGCACCGGCGACCACGCGCCGCAGCACTCCCCGCGCACGGACCGCGGGCCGCGCCCACGGGCCGCCGGCGCGGACCGGTTCCGCTCCACCCCTGCCGACGCCGCCGACGCCCCGCAGCTCCACCACCGTCGCGTCCACATCGCACCCTTCGCTGCCGCGTCCGGACACCCCGCCGGGCACCCGAGGGCATCGAATCGATGTTCGATCGAACGCCCGTGCGATGTTGTACCACCGGAGCCCGGCCGGAATCCACGACACGCCGCCCCGGGCTTCGAACGCATGTTTGGCGTCCGGGCCCGGAATTGGTTACGCTCGTGGCGGTACATCCTCGAGGAGGCGAATGCGATGGCAGCGGACGAGTCCGGAGACGGGGCGTCCACCGGACAGGGTTCCGCGAGCGTCCGGGAGTTCCCCGAACCCCCGGCCGCCACGCGCGGTCTGACGCCGCGTCAGCGGAAGGTCCTGAGGGTGATCCGGGAGTGGGTGGACCAGTACGGCTACCCGCCGAGCGTCCGCGAGATCGGTGACGCGGTGGGGCTGACCTCCACCTCGTCGGTGCACCACCAGCTGCGGACGCTGGAGCGCAAGGGCCTGCTGCGCCGGGACCCGAACCGCACCCGCGCGGTGGACGTGCGCAGCCCGGAGCAGGCTGCGGAGGGCACCGACGGGAGCGCCGAGCCCGCGCGGACCGAGCGGCCGGCGCCGGCGTTCGTGCCGCTGATCGGCGACATCGCCGCCGGCGGCCCGATCCTGGCCGAGGAGGCGGTGCAGGACGTGTTCCCGCTCCCGCGCGAGATCGTCGGCGAGGGCACGCTGTTCCTGCTCAATGTCAAGGGCGACTCCATGGTCGACGCCGCGATCACCGACGGGGACTGGGTCGTCGTCCGCCAGCAGCCGGTGGCCGAGCAGGGCGAGGTCGTCGCCGCGATGATCGACGGCGAGGCCACCGTGAAGACGTTCCGCCGCAAGGACGGGCACATCTGGCTGATGCCGGCCAACGACGCCTACGAGCCCATCCCCGGCGACGACGCGTCGATCCTGGGCCGGGTCGTCGCGGTGCTGCGCCGGCTCTGAGCCCGCGGCGGTCAGCGCCGGCGGCCGTGCAGGGCCATCGCGCCGATCCCGGCCAGCAGCAGCGCACCGAGTGCGCCGGCCCCGGCGACGGCGGGCAACCACTCCGGCGTCGACCGCTGCCGGGGTGCCTCGGCGGGTTGCGGGACGACCGGTGCGGTGGCTGCGGTCGCCGCGGCCACGGCACCGGGCACGGCGCGAACCCCGGCCGGGGCCGTCGCGCGGGCCTCGGTGCCGGAATGCAGGGTGCCGCGGCCGTCCACCGCGACGGCCTCGCCCTGCGCTTCGTCCGGCAGCGGTACCGGCATCGGCGCCCCACGCACGGCGTCCACCAGCGCGTCCCCGGTCACGGCACCGGCCGGGTCGCTCCGGAGCGGGAACAGCCAGGCGTCGGTGTACGTCCGCAGGACGGCGGCACGCCCGCCCTCGGTCCCGGGTGGTGCGACCGCACCGCCGGTGACCGTGCGGGCGCCACCGGCGCCGAGCGGGCCGCCTGCGCCGGCGGAGTACGGCAGGACGATCTCGGCGACCCGGCGCAGCCCTGTCGTCCCCCCGTCGCCGAGCGGGCGGTCCGGGCGGTACACCCCGGCCGCGCCGCTCACCTTCTCCACGATCAGGGGCACCCCGTCGTCGGCGACCAGGACCGCCTCGGCGTCGCGCGGGCCGTCCGGGTAGACGAGGTCGTGCACCCGCGGCGGACCGGACGTCGGCAGCACGACCAGGCGGACCGTGTCGCGCCCGGCACCGTTGTCCCCGATGTCGGCCAGCCACAGCGCACCGTCGGGGGTGACGCCGAGGTCCTCCACGTCCTCGACCGCCACCCCGGTGTCCCGCACCGCGCTGACCGCGCAGGTGGCCGGGTCCAGGGTGGTGACCGTGCCGGATCCGCCGCCGTCGGCGATGGCGTGATACCGCTGCGGCGGGCCACCGACCTCGCCCTCGGCAACGAGGCCGGACAGCTCCGACATCCGGTCGTCGTCGATCGTGCAGACCGGCCGCGGCGCGCCGGGACCGGGCCGCGGCACCTGGGAACCGGCGGCGACCGGCGCCGCGGTATCCCGGACCGCGGGCCCCGGTGCGGGAGCGCCGGGCGCGGCGACGGCGAGCGACCCCGGGAGGGCGAGCCCCACGACCGCGGACACGAGCAGGGCGGTACTCCGGACGGGCCGGCGGGCAGCGCGACGCGGCAGCGGCCGACGTCCGACGGCACCCGGGATCGACCGACCGGCGGCACCCGGCACCCACCGGCTCCAGGCGCCACCAGGTACCGAACGACGGCCCGCGGCACCGGGCATCGAGCAACGTCCTGACGCCATGCCGTGCCGCGGGGTCGTCCGCCGGGGCGGGCGGGTCAGTTCCGCGCCGCCGCCACCGGCATCTCGGCCGTGGCACGAGGTCCGACGGCGTACGGCAGCACCGCCACGCCCAGCTCCGGCCCCACCCGGGCCCGGATCCGGGTGCCGTCGCCGGTGTGCTCCTCGGCGAGGACCTCGCCCTCGTCGTGCAGCCGGGCCACCAGCGCCCCCTCGGTGTAGGGCAGCAGCAGGTCGACCTCGTACTCCGGGCGGGGCAGCCGCTCGGCGATCCGCTGGCGGAGCTTCCCGATGCCGCGACCGTCGTGCGCGGACACGAACACCGCCTCCGGCTGAGCGTGCCGCAACCGGGCCAGCGCGAGGTCACCGGCGAGGTCGGTCTTGTTGATCACGAGCAGCTCCGGCGGCATCGTGCCGCCCTGCTCCTCGCCGATCTCCACGAGCACCTGGCGGACGGCGGCGATCTGGTCGTCGGGCAGCGCGTCGGAGCCGTCGGCGACGTGCACGAGCAGATCGGCCTGGGCGGCCTCCTCCAGCGTGGAGCGGAACGCCTCGACCAGCTGGTGCGGCAGGTGCCGGACGAACCCGACGGTGTCGGTGAGCGTGTAGGCCCGCCCGTCCGGGGTCTCGGCCTTCCGGGTGGTCGGGTCCAGGGTGGCGAACAGCGCGTCCTCCACGAGGACCCCGGCGTCGGTCAGCCGGTTGAGCAGGCTGGACTTGCCGGCGTTGGTGTAGCCGACGATCGCGACCGACGGGACCTCGTTGCGCCGGCGGCTACCGCGCTGGGTCTCCCGGACCTGGCGCATCGCCCCGATCTCGCGGCGCAGCTTCGACATGCGGGCGCGGATCCGGCGGCGGTCCAGCTCGATCTTCGTCTCACCGGGGCCGCGACCGCCGATGCCGACACCACCCGCGGCGCGGCCACCGACCTGCCGGGACAGGGTCTCACCCCAGCCGCGCAACCGCGGCAGCAGGTACGACAGCTGGGCCAGCTCCACCTGGGCCTTGCCGTCCCGGGAGCGGGCGTGCTGGGCGAAGATGTCGAGGATCAGCGCGGTCCGGTCGATCACCTTGACCTTGAGCCGCTCCTCCAGCTGGCGGAGCTGGCCGGGCGAGAGCTCGCCGTCGCAGATCACGGTGTCCGCCTCGGCCGCCCGCACGGCGAGGCCGAGCTCGTCGACCTTCCCGGATCCGATGTACGTCGCCGGGTCGGGCGTGGACCGGCGCTGAACCAGCCCGTCGAGCACTTCCGAACCGGCGGTCTCGGCCAGCCTGGCGAGTTCCCCGAGGGACGCCTCGGCCTGCTCCGCGGACCCCTCGGTCCAGACCCCGACCAGCACGACCCGTTCCAGTCGCAGCTGCCGGTACTCGACCTCGGTGATGTCGGTGAGCTCGGTGGACAGGCCGTGGATGCGGCGGAGCGACGAGCGCTCCTCCAGGTCGAGTTCGCCGGTGGACGGGGTGTCCTGCATGTGGGCTTCAGTCATCTTGCGCTCCAGTGTCCCACGTCCGACCGCGGTTGTCCGGTCCGTTTCGTCCGGCTGGGCCGGAGCCCTCCCGGCACCCCGAAGCCCGTGCCCCGACCGGACTCGTCGGGACGTGCGCAACCGGCCACGGCACCTCGGTCAGTGCAGTGATCACGGATCGGGAGCAAATGCGGTCACCGGTGGCCGGATCCGCTCCGTATCCGTGATCACCCGCGGGTGCGAGGCACGGTCACCGGTCCGGCACCGGTCGACCAGCAGGACGCATCGGTCGCGGCCGGGGCCCGTCCGTGCGCACCGAACGCCGAGCGGACGTCGATCAGCGCGCTCGTGCCGCCGCAACGGCGCAAAGGTGCACGTCACGGGCGCGCCCGTGGTCGATCGGTGCGTTTCTCGCCCAGTGCGGGCCGGACCGTGCTCGCGACCGCACCCACATGTCGACGTGCCCGCGTTCGGCCGTGGCCGGACCGGGACCGCGCGAGCCGACCGGGCGAGCGGCACACCGGGATCTGCTGCGCCGGCCGCCGGGCACCGGCGTCAGGCAGGGGCGTCCCACCAGGCCCGGTCGAGCTCGCCGGTGGCGAGCAGCACCGCGGGACCGTGCAGCACCGTCCGGCCGGTGGCCCCACCGGCCCCGGCGTCGACGGTCACCCGCAGCTCCCCACCCGGGGTGGTGACGTGCACGTCGCCCGCGTCGTGACCGGCCGCCCGCAGCGCGGCGACGACGGCGGCGACCGTCCCGGTGCCGCAGGCCCGGGTCTCCCCCACCCCGCGCTCGTGCACCCGCATCCGGACCCGGCCGCCGTCGGCGGGGCCCTCGAGCGGGGTCACGAACTCGACGTTCACCCCGTGCGGGAACGCCTGCGGATCGAACACGGGCGGCTCGGTGAGGTCCAGCGCGTCCGGATCCGCGGCGATCACGCACGCGAGGTGGGGGTTGCCGACGTCGAGGGCCACCCCGTCGAACCGGGCTCCGCCGGTGGTCGCGACGGACGCCGGGCCGATCGCGACCGGGCCCATGTCGACCGACACGGTGTCACCGGAGATCGTCGCGGTGCGCACGCCGGCGCGGGTGCCGATCGCGCCCCCGCCCGGAGCCCAGCCACGTTCGTGCAGGTAGCGGGCGAAGACCCGCACGCCGTTGCCGCACATCTCGGCGATCGAGCCGTCGCCGTTGCGGTAGTCCATGAACCACTCGACGCCCGGCACCGGCTCGGGCACCGTGCCGTCGCCGGCCAGCTTCGCCCAGCGCACGACGCGCAGCACGCCGTCGGCACCCAGGCCGCGCCGGCGGTCGCACAGTGCCGTGACCCGCTCGGGGGTGAGGTCGAGCGCGGCGTCCGGATCCGGCAGGACGACGAAGTCGTTCTGCGTGCCGTGCCCCTTGGTGAACTCGATGCCGCCGCTCATACGGCCAGCGTACGAGCGAGCAGCGACAGCGCGTGCGCGGCCAGGTCCGGGTCGGCGCCGTCGAGCCAGTGGATGCGCTTGTCACGGCGGAACCAGGACCGCTGCCGGCGCACGAACCGCCGGGTGGCCCGCACGGTGCCCTCCCGGACCGCGTCGAGGTCCGGGTGCTCGGGGTCGGCGGCCAGCGCGTCGAGCACCTGCCGGTAGCCGAGCGCCCGGGACGCGGTGCGGCCCTCGGCGAGACCGTGCGGCAGCAGTCCCCGGACCTCCTCGACCAGCCCGTCGTCGAGCATCCGGTCGACCCGTACCGCGACCCGGTCGTCGAGCTCGTCGATGTCACGGTCGACACCGAGCAGCACGGCCTCGTAGCGGGGCGCGCCGGTGGTCGGCAGGGTCGCCCGGAACGGCTTCCCGGTCAGCGCGATCACCTCGAGCGCGCGCACGATCCGCCGCCCGTTCGACGGCAGCACCTCGGCCGCGGCCGCCGGGTCGACGTCGGCCAGCCTGCGGTGCAGGACGCCCGGCCCGACACGGTCGAGCTCCGCCTCCAGCTCGGCCCGCAGCGCCGGGTCGGTGCCGGGGAACTCGAGCTCGTCGAGGACCGCCTGGACGTAGAGCCCGGACCCGCCCACGAGCACCGGGGTGCGCCCGGCGGCCCGCAGCCGTTCGATCACCGCGCGGGCCTCGCGCTGGTAGGCGGCCACCGACGCCGTCTCGCGGACGTCGAGCACGTCGAGCAGGTGGTGCGGGATCCCGCGACGTGCCTCGACCGGCAGCTTCGCGGTGCCGATGTCCAGGCCCCGGTACAGCTGCATGGCGTCGGCGTTGACCACCTCCCCGCCGAGCTCCTCGGCGAGCGCCAGCCCCAGGTCGGACTTGCCGGTCGCGGTCGGCCCGACCACGGCGACCAGCGGCGGCCCGCTCACGCCGGCGTCACCGGCTCCCACAGGGCCACGTGGTAGGCGACGCCGTAGGGCATCGAGGTGTGCCGGTGCGCCGCCGTCCACGCCCGGCCGGCGGCGGCACCGGCCATGACCTGCCACGGCGCGCGGCCGGCCGCCCACAGCTCGGCGGCGGCCGCCGGGTCGAGCGCGGCGAGCGCCTCCGGGTCGGGCACGTCCAGCGCGGCGGCGACGACGGCGTCGAACGCCTCGGCGCGCTCGTCGAACCCGCCGGGGGCCGCCGGGGTGTGCATCGCGGCGCCGTCGCCGAGCACGAGCAGCCCGACGTCCTCGGCCGCCAGGGTGCGGCCCAGCTCCGCGCATCCGGACGGGGACGCGTCCGGCGCGACCAGCTCGCCGCGCACCGCCGTGACCCCGGTCCCCGCCGCAGCCCACCCGGCGACCAGCAGCGGCAACGGCAGCTCCGGGCCCTCGTCGGCCGTGCCGCGGCCCGGCAACGCGACCGGGACGTCCCGGCCGTACCCGGCGAACGTGCCCCGGGTGCCGGGGGCGACGGTGCGGCGACCACCCGGGTCGGCGCCGACCGCGACCCACACCGGTGCCGCCGCGGCGAGCGCCTTCACCGCGGCCCGGACGGCGTCGCGCAGCGCCTCGGTCTCGACTGCGGCGTCCCCGCTCAGGTCGGGTACGAGCAGCGGCGGCTGGGGAAGGACGGCGATCGCGGCGGGCACGGCGTCCCAGCGTAGCCAGCGGTCCGGCGCCCCGCCCGGACGGCCGTCCCGCGACCCCGCTCTCGCAGGTGGCGGGCCGGGACGGTTCCCCCGGGGGTGGTCCACCTGCTTGAATCGCGTTTCCGACCCCTCGCCGCGGCGAGGAGGCTCGGTGCGCGCACGGCCCCGTACGGATCTCCGGACGGGGCGCCCGCCGTGACCGGCGGGCCGAACGAGGAGGACACGCCGGTGCCCGAGACCAACGCCGCCCGCTCCGGAGCACGCCCCGGACCGCCGCCGCCCGCCGGGGCGGCCCCGAAGCCGGGCCCGCCCCCCGGCGGGCCACGGCCGGGACCGCCCGGCGCCCGGCCCGGGCCGAAACCCGCGGTCCCCGCACCGCCGGCAGCGCATCCCTCACCGGTCCCCTCGGCGTCCGCCGATCCGGGCCGCTGGGGCCGGGCCGACGCCGACGGCACCATCCACCTGATCACCCCGGACGGCGACCGGGTCGTCGGCTCCTACCAGGCCGGACCGCCCGCCGAGGGACTGGAGCACTTCGCGAAGCGGTTCGACGCGCTGGTCACCGAGACCGAGGTGCTGGCCGCCCGGATCGCCGGCGGCGGGGACCCGAAGGCGTCGCTGACCGCGCTGCAGGCGTTGCGCGACGGGCTCGACGAGGCTCACGTCGTCGGGGACGTCGCGGGCCTGCGGGCCCGGCTGGACGAGCTCGTCGAGCTGGCCGAGCAGGGCGTCGCCGCGGCCCGCGCGGAACGGGACCGGGCCCGCTCGGACGCCCTCGCCCGCAAGGAGGCCCTCGCCGTCGAGGCGGAGAAGCTGGCGGCGGACTCCACCCAGTGGAAGCAGGCCGGGGACCGGTTCAAGGCGATCCTCGACGAGTGGCGGACGATCAAGGGCGTCGACCGCCGGACCGACGAGCAGCTGTGGAAGCGGTACTCGAAGGCCCGGGAGGCGTTCAACCGGCGGCGCGGCTCGCACTTCGCCGACCTGGACCGGCAGCGGATCGCCGCGAAGGCCCGCAAGGAGGAGCTGGCCGCGCAGGCCGAGGCCCTCGCCGACTCCGAGGAGTGGTCGTCGACGGCGGCCGCCTACCGCGACCTGATGGCCGAGTGGAAGGCCGCCGGGCGCGCGCACCGCGAGGCCGACGACGCGCTGTGGGCGCGCTTCCGCGGTGCCCAGGACCGGTTCTTCGCCCGCCGCAACGAGCACTTCGCCGCCCGGGACGCCGAGTTCGCCGCGAACGCCGAGGCCAAGAAGCAGCTGCTGGCGGAGGCCGAGAGGATCGACCTCTCGGATCCGGACGCCGCCCGCGCCGCCCTGCGCGACATCCAGGAGCGGTGGGAGGAGATCGGCAAGGTGCCCCGCGAGGAGATCCGCACCCTCGAGGGGCGGCTGCGCGGGATCGAGGAGCGGGTCGCCGAGGCCGCCGACGCCCAGTGGCGCCGCAGCGACCCGGAGGCCCAGGCGCGCGTCGAGCAGTTCCGGGCCCGGGTCGAGCAGTTCGAGGCGCAGGCCGAGAAGGCCGAGTCGTCCGGGGACCGGAAGCGGGCCGAGCAGGCCCGCGCGCAGGCCGCCCAGTGGCGCGAGTGGCTGGAGGCGGCCGAAGGCGCTACGCGCTCGTGAGTGGTTGTCGCGGCCCTGACCGCGACAACCACTCACGAGCGCTTCAGCGCCGCCCCCGCCCAGACGAACGTCAGCAGCACCACGGCCAGCACGCCCAGCACCAGCCCGAAGCCGGGCCCGCCGCCGGCACCGGTCTGCTGGGACCAGATCGCCCACACGCCGTTCACCGAGGAGAACCCGCAGCCGTACGCGGACAGCCAGGCCAGCACCCACAGCCGGGTGACCAGCGCGGTCACCGAGCAGGCGATGGCGAACGTCGTGAGGGTGATCGAGAACAGGGTGGGCAGCGGCCCGGCGTCGGCACCGGACAGGACCTCCCAGCCGGCCATCCCGGCCACCCAGGGCAGCAGCAGCGAGCTCACCGCGGCGAGGACGCAGACGGCGATCAGCATGGCCCGCGGGCCCGGGTCGATCCGCCGCACCGCGGTCCGGCCGGTGCCGTCGACACCGGCACCCTTCGAGCCGGTCACCGGGCACCTCCCGGGACGGCGCACGGCGAGACCGGCTCCGGCGCGGCGGCCGGCTTGCCGAACGCGGGCAGCCCGAGCGTCGTGGGGGCGCCGGTGGGCCGGTCGCCCGCCTCGGCCGCGTCCCCGGCCCGGGTGCGGCGGTGGGTGAGCACCCCGCCGTCGGCGACGAGGTGGTGCGGCGCGCCGTAGTCGATCCGGACGGTCACCAGATCGCCCGGCCGGATCCCGCCGGTGCCGCCCGGGGCGAAGTGCACCAGGCGGCCGTCCCGGGCGCGGCCGGTGAGCCGCCGGGTGGCGTCGTCCTTGCGTCCCTCACCGGTCGACACCAGCAGCTCGACCTCGGTGCCCTCCTGCTTGCGGTTCTCCGCCCAGGAGATCTCCTCCTGCAGCGCGACCAGCCGCTCGTAGCGCTCCTGGACGACCTGCTTGGGCAGCTGGCCGTCCATCTCGGCGGCCGGGGTTCCGGGGCGCGGCGAGTACTGGAAGGTGAACGCCTGCGCGAACCGGGACTCGGCGACCACGTCCAGTGTGGCCTGGAAGTCCTCCTCGGTCTCCCCGGGGAAACCGACGATGATGTCGGTCGAGATGGCCGCGTGCGGGATGGCCGCACGCACGTCGGCGAGGATCCGCAGGAAGCGCGACGACCGGTAGGAGCGGCGCATCCGGCGCAGCACGTCGTCCGAGCCGGACTGCAGCGGCATGTGCAGCTGCGGGCAGACGTTCGGCGTCCCGGCCATCGCGGCGATCACGTCGGAGGTGAAGTCCCGCGGGTGCGGCGAGGTGAACCGCACCCGTTCCAGGCCCGGCACGTCCCCGCAGGCCCGCAGCAGCTTCGAGAACGCCTCCCGGTCGCCGAAATCGGAGCCGTAGGCGTTGACGTTCTGCCCGAGCAGGGTCACCTCGAGCACGCCGTCCGCGGCGAGCGCCTCCACCTCGGCGAGCACGTCACCGGGCCGCCGGTCGCGCTCCTTGCCGCGCAGCGAGGGCACGATGCAGAACGTGCACGTGTTGTTGCACCCCACCGAGATCGACACCCAGCCGGCGTAGGCCGACTCGCGGCGGGCCGGCAGCGTCGAGGGGAACACCTCGAGCGCCTCGGCGATCTCGACCTGGGCGGTCTCGTTGTGCCGGGCGCGCTCCAGCAGCGTCGGCAGCGCGTGCACGTTGTGGGTGCCGAACACGACGTCGACCCACGGCGCCTTGCGGGTGATCGTGTCCCGGTCCTTCTGCGCGAGGCAGCCGCCGACGGCGATCTGCATGTCCGGGTTGGCCTGCTTGCGCGGCCGGAGGTGGCCGAGGTTGCCGTAGAGCTTGTTGTCCGCGTTCTCGCGCACCGCGCAGGTGTTGAACACGACGACGTCGGCGGTGTCCGGGTCCTCGGCCCGGGCGTAACCCGCTTCCTCGAGCAGACCGGCCATCCGCTCCGTGTCGTGCACGTTCATCTGGCACCCGTAGGTGCGCACGGTGTAGCTGCGGCTCACACTCCGAGGGTAGGCGCCGGTCCCGACCCGTGCCGCACCGGTGGGGCGGGGCCGCATCCGGGGCGTCCCGCGGCAGCGGGGCGGCGCGCGGGGGTGGGCGCGCCGTGACCGCCGGTCCGGGATCGGCGAGGATGGCGCGGTGACCGGCCCCACACACGCACCGGCGACGGTGTCCCGGCGCGCGCTGCTGCGCGCCGGTCTCGCCGGCGCCGCGTTCGGGGCCACCGGCTGCACCGGGTCGGCACCGCCGCCCCGGCTGGTGATCGCCGGCGGGGTACGGCCCGGCGTGTACATCGCGCTCGCCAAGGCCCTCGCCGAGATCTGGCAGGAACGGCTGCGGCTTCCGGCCCACCCGGAGGTCCTGACGACGGCCGGCAGCACGCAGAACATGCAGCTGCTGACCTCGGGCGGTGCGACCGTGGCGATCAGCCAGGTGGACGTGGCCGCGGACATCGCCACCGGCGTCACCGGGCCCGGGGCGCCGCTCGCGCTGGCCCGGCTCTACGACGACGTCACCCACCTCGTCGTCCGCCGCGACTCGCGGTTCCGCACCCTCGACGACCTGCGCGGGGCCCGGGTGTCGATCGGCCCGGCGGGCAGCGGCTACCAGCCGATCGCGCTGCGGCTGCTGGAGGTGGCCGGGTTCGGGGCGGACGGGCTCGGGGAGCGCGCCGAGCTCGGCCTCGGCGACGCCATCTCGGGCCTGCGCGCGAACCGGATCGACGCGTTCTTCTGGTCCGGCGGGGTCCCGACCGACGGCATCCGCGCGCTGGCGGCCGAGCTGCCCATCCGGCTGCTGGACCTCGGTGCCGTGCTGGACCGGATGCGGGAACGGTTCCCCGTCTACTCGGTGGGCACCGTCCCGGCGAACACCTACGGCCTGCCCGGCCCGGTGTCCTGCCTGTCGGTTCGCAACGTGCTGCTGGTGACCGCCGGGATGGACGACGCCACCGCGCACGCCCTGATCGACGCCGCGTTCGACGAGCAGCCCCGGCTGGCCCGGACCAGCCCGGCCGCGGTGACGATCGACTCGCGCTCGGCGATCGGGACCCAGCCGGTCCCGCTGCACCCGGGCGCGATCGAGTTCTACCGCTCGACGAAGGGCTACTGATCGGGCGCCGGGTCGAGCCACAGGGTGACGCGCAGGCCGCCGTACTGGCGCGGCGCCGGGTCGAGCGCCAGGATCCCTCCGGCGGCCGCCGCGGTGCGCGCGGCGATCGCCAGCCCCAGCCCGCTGCCCTCCACGTTGGACTGCCCCGGCGCCCGCCAGAACCGGTCGGTGGCCCGGGCCCGGTCCTCCGCGGGCATCCCGGGGCCGCCGTCGACGACGCTGACCCCCACCCGGCCGGCGATCCGCAGCGTGGCGACCCGGACCCGCCTGCCCGGGGGCGTGTACTTCAGCGCGTTGTCGAGCACCGCGTCGAGCACGGTCTCCAGCCCGGCCGGGGTGATCCGGGCCCGCAGCCCCCGCGGGCCGCTGCGGCGCAGCTCGACGCCGGTGTGCTCGGCCAGCGGCCGCCAGTTCTCCAGCCGGTCGTCGACGACGGCGTCGAGCCCGGTGACCGCGTCCCCGGCCGACGACTCCGCGGCCTTCTCCGCGCGGGCCAGGGCGAGCAGGCCGTCCAGCACCCGGGACAGCCGCTCGGCCTCCTCCATCGCCGCGACGTGCTCCTCGGCGGCGTCCCGCTCCACGTGCCCGTCCAGGTTCGACAGGCGCAGGCGCAACGCGGTGAGCGGGTTGCGGAGCTGGTGGGAGGCGTCCGCGACGAAGGCGCGCTGCGCGGCGAGGGCCTCGCGCACCGTCTCGGTCATCCGGTCGAACGACCCGGCGAGCAGCCGCAGCTCGGGCGGACCGCTCCGGCGGATCGGCGGGCCGGGCGACCCGCCCGCGACGACGGCGGTGCCGACCCGCCCCATTGCCTCGTCGAGCCGGCGGACCGGGCGCAGGATCCACACCGTCAGCGGCAACGCCACCAGCGTCCCGGCGAGCAGCGCCAGCAGCGCCGCGCCGGCGATGACCGACCAGGTCCGCAGCTCCGCGGCGCGCAGGGCCTCGGTCGGCGAGACCGTCATGACGGCCCCGACCACCTCGCCGTCGACCAGCACCGGCTCGGCGATCGCGATCGGCTGCTCGTCCCACGGCATCAGCAGCGGGTAGGTCTCCGACCGGCGCCCCGCGAGCGCCACCCGCAGCCGGTCGGCGGGCTCCCCGGCGAGCTCGGGCAGGCGTTCCGGCGGCCGGGAGGCGACCACCAGCGCCCCCGAGCGGTCGAAGACCGCGACCGCCACGTCGTAGACCTCGTCGTAGCGGGTGATCTCGGCGGTGAACGCGGTCGACGCGGCCCGGCCGTCCGGTGACTCGATCAGCGGGCGCTGGGCGGCGGACGCGAACGAGATGGTGTCGGTGAGCCGGTCGGTGAAGACCTCCTCCTGGCTGCGCTGGGCGTCGGTGAGGGCCAGCGGCACCCCCAGCCCGGCGGCCAGCAGGCCGACGAGCACCAGGAAGACCAGCAGCAACCGGCTCCGCACCGCTAGTCCTCGGTAACGGCGAACCGGTAGCCGACGCCCCGGACGGTCCGGATCAGCTCGGGCCGGCCGAGCTTCGTGCGCAACGTCGCGACGTGCACGTCCAGGGTCCGGTTCGCCCCGGCCCAGCCGCGCCCCCACACCTCGGCGACGATCTGCGCGCGGGTGCAGACCGCACCGTCGGCCCGGGCGAGCAGCGCGAGCACCTGGAACTCCTTGCGGGTGAGGACGACCTCCTCGCCGGCCACCGTCACCTCGTGCCGTTCCGGGTCGACGCGCACGTCCCCGACGGTCACCGGCGCCGCCCCGGCCGGCGTGGCCGTGCCGTCGGCGCGGACCTTGCGGCGGCGCTGCACCGCGTGCACCCGGGCGACCAGCTCCCCGATGTCGTAGGGCTTGACCAGGTAGTCGTCGGCCCCGGTGTGCAGGCCCGCGATCCGGTCGTGGACCTCGCCGCGCGCGGTCACGATGAGCACCGGGACCTCGCTGACCGCCCGGATGTCCCGGCAGACGTCGAGGCCGTCGGCGTCCGGCAGCCCGAGGTCCAGCAGGACGACGTCGACGCCGTCGAGGTGGTCGACGACGCCGCGGCCGTGGTCGAGGCGGGTCGTGGTGATGCCGTGCCGGTGCAACGCGGGACGCAGCGCGGCCGCGACGCGGTCGTCGTCCTCGATCAGCAGGATGTGCACCGGTGCCCGTCCTTCCGTTACGTGGCCGAGACCCTAAAGCTTCCTCAAGGTGGTGGACTCACATGTCCGTTCCGTCCAGGCTCTCGCCATGTCCGGAGGCACCATGAGCAGTACGTCGGAGTCCCGCACCCCCATGATCCGGATGAGCGGGGTGCAGAAGCACTTCGGGGACCTCCACGTCCTGCGCGACATCGACCTCGAGGTCGCCCGCGGCGAGGTCGTGGTCGTGCTCGGCCCCTCCGGGTCCGGCAAGTCCACACTCTGCCGGACGATCAACCGCCTGGAGCCGATCGACACCGGCACGATCGAGGTCGACGGCGTGCCGCTGCCGGCCGAGGGCAAGGCGCTGGCCGCGCTCCGGGCGGACGTCGGCATGGTGTTCCAGTCGTTCAACCTCTTCGCCCACAAGACGATCCTCGAGAACGTCACGCTCGCCCCGCTGAAGGTCCGCGGGCTCGGCAAGGCCGAGGCCGAGAAGGAGGCCATGCAGCTGCTGGAGCGGGTCGGCATCGCCAACCAGCGCGACAAGTACCCGGCGCAGCTCTCCGGCGGCCAGCAGCAGCGCGCGGCGATCGCCCGCGCGCTGGCGATGCGGCCGAAGGTCATGCTGTTCGACGAGCCGACCTCCGCGCTGGACCCGGAGATGGTCAACGAGGTGCTCGACACGATGACGGCGCTGGCCCGCGAAGGCATGACGATGCTGGTCATCACCCACGAGATGGGCTTCGCCCGCAAGGCCGCGCACCGGGTGGTGTTCATGAGCGACGGCGAGATCGTCGAGGACTCCACCCCGGACGACTTCTTCACCAACCCGCGCAGCGACCGGGCCAAGGACTTCCTCGGCAAGATCCTCTCCCATTGAGGCACTGACCGGTACCCCGTCCCCTTCCACGAGTGGAGATCGACGCATGAAGAGAACCCGCATGCTGGTGGCGGCCGCCCTGGCCGCCGCGCTGGCGCTGGCCGGTTGCGGCCAGGAGGGCGCGCCCGGCGCGGAGGGGTCCGGCTACGAGCCGACCGTCGCGCAGAACGTCCAGGTGGCCGGCTCGCCGACCTTCGACAAGATGAAGCAGCGCGGCCGCGTGATCATCGGCGTCAAGGACGACCAGCCCGGTCTCGGCTTCCGCGACGCCACGACCGGCCAGTTCTCCGGCTTCGACATCGACGTCGCGAAGATGGTCGCCGGCGGCCTCGGCTTCGCCCCGGACCAGATCGACTGGAAGGTCGTCCCCTCCGCCGCCCGCGAGGACGTGATCGAGCGCGGCGAGGTCGACTACTACGTCGGCACCTACACCATCAACGACAAGCGCAAGCAGCGCGTCGGGTTCGCCGGCCCGTACTACACCGCCGGCCAGAGCCTGCTGGTCCGCAAGGACGAGAACCAGATCACCGGCCCGCAGACCCTGCAGGGCAAGACGGTCTGCTCGGTGACCGGGTCGACCCCGATCCAGCGGGTCCGGGACCAGAAGCTGACCGGCAACGTCGTCGAGTTCCAGACCTACACCCAGTGCGTCGACCAGCTGATCAACGGCCAGGTCGACGCCGTCACCACCGACGACGCGATCCTGCTCGGCTACGCCTCGCAGAACCCCGACCAGCTCAAGGTCGTCGGCGAGCCGTTCTCCGAGGAGCCCTACGGCATCGGCGTCCCGCGCGGCGACACCGCCTTCCGGAACAAGGTGAACGACATCCTCGAGGCCGCCATCAACGACGGCACCTGGAAGCGGATCTACGACGGCACGCTGGGCAAGTCCGGCAGCCCGGCCGACCCGCCGCAGGTCGAGCGCTACTGACCCTCGCGCGGCCCCGGTCGCCGGCGTCCCGCACGCCGGCGACCGGGCCGCCGCCCGACCCTCGGAAGGAGACCGGCGCGGTGACCGTCCTGCTGGACAACCTCGACGTCTACTGGCAGGGACTCGTCGGCACCATCGGGTTGTTCGTGATCTCCGCGATCGGCTCGCTGATCCTCGGCACGCTCGTCGCGGGCCTTCGGGTCAGCCCGGTGCCCGTCCTGCGCGGCTTCGGCACCCTGTACGTGACGGTCCTGCGGAACACGCCGCTCACCCTGGTGCTGTTCTTCTTCGCCTTCGCCTACCCGCGGCTCGAGCTGGTCGAGTTCTCGTTCTTCACGCTCGCCTGCATCGGCCTGACGCTCTACACCGCCGCGTTCGTGTGCGAGGTCGTGCGGTCGGGCATCAACACCGTCCAGGTCGGCCAGTCCGAGGCCGCCCGCGCGCTCGGCTTCACGTTCGCCCAGACCCTCGGCCAGATCGTGCTGCCGCAGGCCGTCCGGGCGGTCGTCCCGCCCCTGACGAACATCCAGATCGCGCTGCTGAAGAACACCACGATCGCCTCCGGTTTCGCGGTGTTCCAGCTCGGAAACGTCTACAGCGTCCTGTCCGAGCGCGGCTACAACGTCATGATCGGGCTGCTCTGGGTCGCGCTGGTCTTCGTGATCCTGGTGGTACCGCTGACGCTGCTGCAGCGCCGGCTCGACGCGCAGTGGGGTGTGTCCCGATGAGCTCGGTCCTCTACGACGTCCCCGGCCCCGTCGCGGTCCGGCGCTACCGGACCCTCGGCGTCGTCGGCACGGCCGCCTGCCTCGGGATCCTCGCGTTCGTGGTCTGGCGCTTCTACCAGGCGGGCCAGTTCGAGCCCCGTCTGTGGGAGTGGATCACCTACGTCCGCATCCAGTACCTGCTGCTGGACGCACTGTGGGCCACCGTCAGCGCGTTCGGGGTCGCGGCGGTGTTGTCGCTGCTGTTCGGTGCCGTGTTCGCGACCGGCCGGCTCTCGGAGCACCGCTGGCTCAGCGTGCCGTCGACGACGATCGTCGAGTTCTTCCGCGCCGTCCCGCTGCTGGTCCTGATCTTCATCCTGTACTACGGCCTGTCCCAGGGCGTCGGGATCGAGATCGACCCGTTCTGGGCGGTGGTGCTCGGCCTGATGCTCTACAACGGCTCGGTGCTCGCCGAGGTCTTCCGCGCCGGGATCAACGCCGTCGCCCGGGGCCAGCGCGAGGCCGCGTACGCGCTGGGGATGCGCAAGACCCAGGTGATGACGAACGTGCTGCTGCCGCAGGCGTTCCGGTCGATGCTGCCGACGATCCTGTCCCAGCTCGTCGTGGTGCTGAAGGACACCGCGCTCGGGTTCATCATCCTGTACCCGGAGCTGCTCTACCAGGCCCGCTTCCTGGGCAGCCAGAACCAGCTGGGTGCGCCGATCCTGCCTGTGGCGCTGGTCATCGCCGTGATCTACATCGGGCTGTGCCTGATCCTCACCGGGATCTCGCGGCTGGTGGAGATGCGGCTGACCCGGACCCCGAAGGCGGCGAAGCCCGCCGGTGCGCCCGCCGCGCCGGTGTCCTGACCGGTCAGAGGTTCTCGATCTCCACGGGTTCGATGCCCTCCTCCTCGGGGAGGGCGAACCCGAAGACCCGGGAGTAGAACGCCAGCTCGGCGTCGAGCGCCCGGCGGATGCTCTCGGCCCGCCGGAACCCGTGCTGCTCACCGCGGAACAGCAGGTAGGCGACGGGGACGCCGCGCGAGCGCAGCGCATCCACGATCATCTCGGACTGGTTGGGCGGGACGATCGCGTCCTCGTCGCCCTGCAGCACGATCAGCGGGGTGGAGAACTTCTCGACGTGGGTCAGCGGCGAGCGTTCGGTGTAGACGTCGCGGGCCTCCGGGTAGGGCCCGATCAGCCCGTCGAGGTAGCGGGACTCGAACTTGTGCGTGTCCGCGGCCAGTGCCGCCAGGTCGGCGACGCCGAAGTGGTCGGCGCCCGCGGAGAACGGGGTGTCCTCGCGGGCCAGCGCGGCGAGCGTGGTGAACCCGCCCGCCGAGCCGCCGCGGATCGCCATCCGGTCCGGGTCGACCCGCCCGGTCTCGGCGAGCGTGCGGGCCGCTGCCAGGCAGTCGGCGACGTCGACGATCCCCCACGCGCCCTTGAGCTGCTCGCGGTACTCGCGCCCGTAGCCGGTGGAGCCGGCGTAGTCGACGTCGACGACACCGAACCCGCGGCTGGTCCAGTACTGGACGCCGACGTTCAGCACCGGGACCGCGGACCCGGTCGGCCCGCCGTGGATCACCACCAGCAGCGGGGGCAGCTCGCCCTCGGGCGGCTCGTGCGCGCCGAGCGGCGGGTAGTACAGCGCGTAGCCGGTGCGCGGGTTGCCCTCGGCGTCGGTGGACAGGAACTGGATCGGCTCCGGCACCGAGATCGTCTCCGGGTGCAGGCCGAGGTCGCGGGGCGGGCGCAGGGTCTGCACCCCGGCCGCGCCGGGCTCCCCCGCGCTCGCCGGGGCCGGGACGACCCGGTGCACGCCCGGCTCGGCGGTCGGGCTCCCGGCGACGCAGACGACGGCGTGCGGCCCGTCCGCGCGCACCGATCCGATCACCGAGAACGGGGTGTCCAGCTCGACGATCGTCCCGTTCAGCTCGCGGACGGCGAGGCGGTCGAAGCCCTGCGACGACCGCGCGAACACCACCCGGCCGTCGTCGAGGACGGCGTACCGGGACCCGCCGAGCGCCCACCCGGGCACGCCGATCTCGGCGTCGATGCGGACCAGCGGCTCGATGTCCTGGCCGGGCATCCAGCGGTACAGGTTCCACCAGCCGGTGCGGTCGGACAGGAACGTGAGCGACCCGTCGGGCTGCCACTGCGGCTCGCCGACCGACTCCCCCGGCCCGCCGGCGACCACGACGTCCATCCCGGAGGCCAGGTCGCGGACGGTGAGCTCGACGTCGTCCCACGGCATCGAGGGGTGGTTCCAGGACAGCCAGGCCAGCGCGGCGCCGTCCGGGGACAGCCGCGGTGCCGCGACGAAGTCCGGGCCGCTGACCAGCACCTCGGGGGTGGACGGCACGCGGGCGTCGAGCCGGACGATCTCGTTGACGACGTCGGCCGCGGGCGCGTGCTCGGCCGGGTGGTGCTCGCGGACCGCGACCATCCAGGACCCGTCCGGGGCGACGTCGCCGTCGGCGTAGCGGTCGCCCCGCGGCACGGACGGCTCCGGGGTGAGCGCCACCGGCTCGGCGCCGCACTCCAGGCGGTGGAGCCGCTGGTCGGCCCACTCGACGTACCAGAGGACGCCGGGGCTGCCGCCGTGCAGCCACCAGGCGCCGCCGCCGTACTCGTGGACGGCGGTGCGCGCGTTGGCTCCCTCGGGCAGCAGGTCGGTGCGGGTGCCGTCGTCGGACCGGCGGACGAGCTGGATCCGCCCGCCCTCGGCCGCGCGGCCCTCCGCCCAGATCACCCCGGTGCCCTCGGTGCCCGGTGCGCCGTCCGGCCGGACGTCCCCGAGCCGCACCGCGGCCGCCACCACCAGCTCGGACGTGACCGGTGTCGGCCACGACCCGTACCCCGAGATCGTCACGGATCCCACGCTAGTCACCGTCCCGGCGGGACGCGCCGCCCGGCACCCGTGATCCGTGGCCGCCGTGACCATGCCCACGGGCGCACCTGACCGAGCGCTCCGACGACCGCGCGTGCGGATGTGCTCAGCCGGGCCGACGCCGCGGGCGCGATCGTCGCGTCCCGCCTGGAGCGCTACGGCCCGCCTGGCACGCTGCGCTACGGCGCGCCTGGCACGCTGCGCTCCGCGGGTGAGGCCGGCGCGGTGCACGCCACCGCGGGAGCCGGCCGATCCGCGCGTTCCCGCCCGCGCCGGGGCTGGATCGTGCTGATCGCGCGGCGAGCGCCGGTCGGGTGGGGGACGTCCTTGTGGCGTTCGGGATGCCCGCTTCGGCCCCGCCCCGGGCGGAATCGTGCAGATCGACGATGCCGGCGCCGGTGACCTGCACGATGCGGCCGCGCGCGGGGCAGGAACGTGCTGATCGACATCGTCAAGGCGTTCGGGATGCACGCTCCGGCCCCTCCCCGGGCCAGACCGTGCAGATCGACGATGCCAGCCCCAGTGACCTGCACGTTTCCGCCGCGCGCGGGGCAACAACGAGCTGATCGACATCATCATGGCGTTCGGGATGCACGCTTCGGCCCCTCCCCGGGCCAGACCGTGCAGATCGACGATGCCGAGCCCCATCGACCTGCACGCTCTCGCCCTGCCCCGGACAACAACGTGCTGATCGACACCGCCCTCGAGTCCGAGAGGCACGCCCCGGCCCCGGCCGCGGGCGGCACCGTGCAGATCGATGGCGCCGGTCCCGGTGACTTGCACGTGTCGCCGTGCTCGCGGCCGCGCCGCTGACTCGTGCGCGGCGAGGGGATGGTGCCGGCCGGGCTGCCGCGGTCGGGGCGCTCAGCGGGCGCCGGCGAGGGTGTCCCGGAGCAGCCGCACGGCCAGCGGGAGCGCCCCCGGCCGCAGCACCGGGACGATCCCGAGCACCCCACGCGTGCCCGTCCACCAGCGCACCCGGCCGTCGGTGCGCACCACCCCGATCGCGGGCGTCGTGCAGGCGGCGACTCCGGCGGGCAGGTTCGGGTAGATCTCGGCGAGCCGGGGTTCGCGGCAGGAGCGCGCCCGTACCCGGACGGTCACGCAGCCGGGAAGCTCGCGGGCGATCCGGGAGCAGGGCGCGCAGGTCGCGTCGTGGACGATGACGAGCTCCCGGATCCGCGTGCGTGCCACGCGGCCATCATCGCCGACCGGTCCCGGGCGCCCGGCCGCGGCCGTGCCGCACCCTCCCCCGGCGTGCCGCACCCCTCCCGCGAGGTGCGGCACGCCGACACGGGGTGCGGCACGCCACGACGGGGTGCGGCACGGCGCCACGGCGTGCCACACAGCGCTACGCGGTGGGGTGGTCAGCCGTGGGTGCCGGGGCGCAGGATCGCCCCGGCCAGCCGCGCGGGGTGCGACAGCATCGGATGGTGCGCGCCGGGGACCACCTCGGGCTCCACGCCCGGCAGCCGCCGCGCGAGCACCTCCCGCACGAACTGCTCCGGGAAGAACTTGTCGTCGCGGCAGAGCAGGTACCGGGTCCGGACCTCCGGCCAGGAGTCCCGCGGCCACGGCTGCTCGAACGCCGTCGCCGACTGGTCGCGCTCGTGCCGCAGCGCCTCGGCCGCGACCTCGTCGGGGACGTCGTGGAGGAACAGGGCGACGACGTCGTCGGGATCCCGGCCGTCCGCCGCGTCCTGCGCGGCCAGCGCTTCCGCGTGCCCGGTCGCGGCCCACCACTGCGATCCGGACTCGCCCGGTGCCGGCACCATCGCCGTCACCAGCACCAGCTCGCGCACGGCCAGCCGGTCGCACACCAGCGGGGCGGTGAACCCGCCGAACGAGTGCGCGACGACGACCAGGTCGTCCGGGTCGCCGTCGCCGGTCTTCACCGCCTGCACGACGGCGTCGGCGTAGTCCTCCAGGTGGGCGCCGTCGTCGTCGCACGGGAGGTCGACGGCGACGGCGCGGTGGCCGCGGCCGGTCAGCTCCCACATCAGCGGGCCCCAGTACCAGGTGTCGGTGCCGGCCCCGGGGACCAGCGCGAACGTCGTCATACCCGCTCCGACCGCCCCGGACGGCGGTTCTCATCGGTACCGTCGGAGGTCCGTCGCAGAGGAGGACCGATGAGCGACCCCGCGCAGCCACCGGAACCGGACGGCCCGGCCACCGACTACACCGACGACGGCGTCCCGACCTTCGAGTTCGTCCGCGACCGGATCGAGGGGCGGGCGGCGACCGCCGCCGCCGCGGAGGAGCTCGCCGGCGACGACTCCCGGGCCCGCGAGGCGCAGGACGCCTACGCCGACCGGGAGCGCAAGGCCGCCGACCGGCTCGAGGAGATCCGCCGCTCGATGGGCCGGTGAGCGCTCACGACCGCTTGAAGATCTTGTCCCCGAGCCAGACCAGCGGGTCGTACTTCCGGTCGACGGCCCGCTCCTTCAGCGGGATCAGCGCGTTGTCGGTGATCTTGATGTGCTCGGGGCAGACCTCCGTGCAGCACTTGGTGATGTTGCAGTAGCCGAGGCCGTGCTCCTCCTGGGTCTCGGCCGCCCGGTTGCCGTGCGCGTCGAGCGGGTGCATGTCGAGCTCGGCCATCCGCATGAGGTAGCGCGGCCCGGCGAACGCCGCCTTGTTCTCCTCGTGGTCGCGGACCACGTGACACGTGTTCTGGCACAGGAAGCACTCGATGCACTTGCGGAACTCCTGGCTCCGCTCGACGTCCACCTGCTGCATCCGGTACTCGCCGGGGGCGACGCCCTCGGGCGGGGCGAAGCTCGGGACCTCCCGGGCCTTCGTGTAGTTGAACGACACGTCGGTGACCAGGTCCCGGACCACGGGGAACGTCCGCAGCGGCGTGATCGTGACGACCTCGTTCTCCGCGAACGTGTTCATCCGGGTCATGCACATCAGCCGCGGCCGGCCGTTGATCTCCGCCGAGCAGGAGCCGCACTTGCCGGCCTTGCAGTTCCATCGGACGGCGAGGTCGTTGGCCTCGGTGGCCTGCAGCCGGTGGACGATGTCGAGGACGACCTCGCCCTCGTTGACCTCGACGGCGTAGTCGACCAGCCCGCCCCCGGAGTCGTCGCCGCGCCAGACCCGGAAGTGCTGGAGGTGGGCCTGCTTCTTCTCCGTGCTGGTCACTTCGATCCCTCCGCACTCGTGCCGACGCTCACTCCGCAAGCTCCGTTCGGTGCCCGCCCAGCTCGTCACCGGTGTAGTACTTCTTCAGCTCGTCCATCTCGAACAGGTCGAACAGGTCCGACCGCATCGGGAGCTGCTCCTTGCGGGTCAGCTCCACGTCGTCCTCCCCGAGGGCCCGGCACACGAGCAACAGGTGCCGCCAGTCCGCCTCCATGACCGGGAAGTCGTCGCGGGTGTGCCCGCCGCGGGACTCCTGGCGCTCCAGGGCCGCCTTCCCGACGCACAGCGAGACCAGCAGCATGTTCCGCAGGTCCAGCGCGAGGTGCCAGCCGGGGTTGAACCGGCGGTGCCCCTCGACGGACACGGTGCGGGTGCGGACCGCGATGTCCTGGAGCTTCTTGAGCGCGAGCTCCATCTCGTCGGCCTTGCGGATGATGCCGACCAGCTCGTGCATCGTCTTCTGCAGTTCCTGGTGCACCACGAACGGGTTCTCCCCGCCCTCGGTGGCGGCCGCGAACGGCAGCAGCGCCCGGTCCACGGCCTGCTGCACGTCGGACTCGGCGACGGCCGGACGGCCCTTGCCGGCGTGCTGCGCGGCGTGCAGCCCGGCCCGGCGCCCGAACACCAGCAGGTCGGACAGCGAGTTCCCGCCGAGCCGGTTGGAGCCGTGCATGCCGCCGGCCACCTCGCCGGCCGCGAACAGCCCGGGCACCGACGACATCGCCGTGTCCGGCTCGACCTCGACCCCGCCCATCACGTAGTGGCAGGTCGGCCCGACCTCCATGGGCTCGGCGGTGATGTCGACGTCGGCCAGCTCCTTGAACTGGTGGTGCATCGACGGCAGCCGCTTGAGGATCTCCTCCGGCTTGAGCCGGGTGGAGACGTCGAGGAACACGCCGCCGTGCGGGCTCCCCCGCCCGGCCTTCACCTCGGAGTTGATCGCGCGGGCGACCTCGTCGCGGGGCAGCAGCTCCGGGGGGCGCCGGTTGTTGTCCGGGTCGGTGTACCAGCGGTCGGCCTCCTCCTCGGAGGTCGCGTACTGGTCGCGGAACACGTCCGGGACGTAGGAGAACATGAACCGCTCGCCGTCGGAGTTGCGCAGCACCCCGCCGTCGCCGCGGACCGACTCGGTCACCAGGATCCCCCGCACCGACGGCGGCCAGACCATCCCGGTGGGGTGGAACTGCAGGAACTCCATGTTGATCAGCGACGCTCCGGCGCGCAGGGCGAGCGCGTGGCCGTCGCCGGTGTACTCCCAGGAGTTCGACGTGACCGAGTAGCTCTTCCCGACCCCGCCGGTGGCCAGCACGATCGCCGGCGCGTCGAACCGGACGAACCGGCCGTCGTCGCGGAAGTAGCCGAAGCACCCGGAGATGGCGCCGTCCGTGGTGAACAGCTCCGTGATCGTGCACTCGTGGAAGACGCGGATCCGGGACTCGTGGTCCCCGGTCTCGGCGAAGTCCTCCTGCTGCAGCGACACGACCTTCTGCTGCAGGGTGCGGATCAGCTCCAGGCCGGTGCGGTCGCCGACGTGCGCCAGCCGCGGGTAGGTGTGCCCGCCGAAGTTCCGCTGGCTGATCTTGCCGTCGGCGGTCCGGTCGAACAGCGCGCCGTACGTCTCCAGCTCCCAGACCCGGTCCGGGGCCTCCCGGGCGTGCAGCTCGGCCATCCGCCAGTTGTTGAGGAACTTGCCGCCGCGCATGGTGTCGCGGAAGTGGACCTGCCAGTTGTCGTTCGGGTTGGCGTTGCCCATCGACGCCGCGCAGCCGCCCTCGGCCATCACGGTGTGCGCCTTGCCGAACAGCGACTTCGAGATGATCGCGGTCCGCTTGCCCTGCAGCCGCGCCTCGATCGCCGCACGCAGGCCGGCCCCGCCCGCACCGATCACGACGACGTCGTACTCGTACTGCTCGATCTGCTCGCTCACGCCGAGCTCACCCCACGATCCGCAGGTCGGAGATCCAACCGGCCGAGACGGCCATGACGTAGAAGTCGGTGAGGGCCAGGCTGGCCAGGGTGATCCACGCGTACAGCATGTGCCGGGTGTTCAGCCTGGTCACCCAGGTCCACATCCGGTAGCGCACCGGGTGCCGGGAGAAGTGGTTGAGCCGGCCGCCGACCACGCTGCGGCAGGAGTGGCAGGACAGCGTGTAGGCCCAGAGCAGGACGACGTTGACGACCAGCACGATGTTGCCCAGCCCCAGCCCGAACCCGCCGCCGGGCTTGGCGAACGCGACGACCGCGTCGTAGGTGTTGATCACCGAGATGATCGCCGCGATGTAGAAGAAGTAGCGGTGCAGGTTCTGCAGGATCAGCGGGAAGCGGGTCTCGCCGGTGTAGCGGGCGTGCGGCTCGGCCACCGCGCAGGCCGGGGGTGACAGCCAGAACGCCCGGTAGTAGGCCTTGCGGTAGTAGTAGCAGGTCAGCCGGAACAGGAGCAGGAACGGCAGCGAGACCGCCGCGTAGGGCAGCCACCAGACGTCGGGCAGGAAGCGGCCGAAGTGCGCGGCGCCCTCGACGCAGCCGGTGGACACGCACGGCGAGTAGAACGGCGTCAGGTAGCCGTACTCGGCGACGTAGTAGTACTCCTGCATGAAGGCGCGCACCGTGGCGTAGGCGACCCAGGCCACGAGCCCGACGAACGTCGCCAACGGTGGGAGCCACCACCGGTCGGTGCGCAGGGTGCGGGCGGCGATCGTGGCCCGGCCCGTGCCGGTGCCGGTGCGGCCGCTGGTGTCAGTGGTGGATGACACGCGCGGGAGCTCCTGTCGTCTCACCGGCACCACGCCCGGGCGGGCCCGGACACGGCGCCGTGTCGTCTCCTCGGACCACGCGACGGCGTGGTGCGCCAGAGGTTACGGCGTAGATCACATGTGTTCTACGCCGGCCTCCGTATCGACCCCCGTATCGAGACGTGGCTCACAGCGAGCGCCTCCGCACCCGGTGTGACGTGACCCGGTCGACGCCCCCGACCAGCGACGTCGATGTTCTGATTGATTCCGAGAAGGTCCGTTCCGCCGTCCGGGCCTCGCCAGAGAGGAGCACACACAGCACGATGCACGCGACATTGGATTCCATCTACCAGCGCGTCCTGGACCGCAACCCCGGGGAGACCGAGTTCCACCAGGCCGTCCGGGAGGTCCTGGAGAGCATCGGCCCGGCGGTGGACAAGCACCCCGAGTACGCCCAGGCCCGGATCGTCGAGCGGATCTGCGAACCCGAGCGGCAGATCATCTTCCGGGTGCCGTGGGAGGACGACGACGGCAACATCCACATCAACCGGGGCTTCCGGGTCGAGTTCAACAGCGCGCTCGGGCCCTACAAGGGCGGGCTGCGCTTCCACCCGTCGGTGCTGCTCGGGACGGTGAAGTTCCTCGGCTTCGAGCAGGTGTTCAAGAACGCGCTGACCGGCCTCCCGATCGGCGGGGGCAAGGGCGGCTCGGACTTCGACCCGCGCGGCCGCTCCGACCGCGAGGTCATGCGGTTCTGCCAGAGCTTCATGACCGAGCTCTACCGGCACCTGGGCGAGCACACCGACGTCCCCGCCGGGGACATGGGCGTCGGCGCCCGCGAGCTCGGCTTCCTGTTCGGGCAGTACAAGCGGATCACCAACCGCTACGAGTCCGGCGTGCTCACCGGCAAGGCCCTGGTCTACGGCGGCGCCCAGGTCCGCCGCGAGGCGACCGGCTACGGCTGCACGTTCTTCGTGGAGCGGGCGCTGCAGACCCGCGGTGACTCCCTCGCGGGCAAGGACGTCGTCGTGTCCGGCGCCGGCAACGTCGCGCTGTACACGGTCGAGAAGGTGCACCAGCTCGGTGGCCGGGTCGTCGCGGTGTCGGACTCGAGCGGCGTCGTCCACGATCCGAAGGGCGTCGACCTGGAGCTGCTCAAGGAGATCAAGGAGGTCCGCCGGGAGCGGGTCAGCACCTACGCCGACCAGGTCGGGCACGCCGAGTTCTCGTCCGACCGGTCGATCTGGGACGTGCCCTGCCAGGTCGCGCTGCCCTCGGCCACCCAGAACGAGCTCGACGCCGACGGCGCGCGCTCCCTGGTGCGGGGCGGCTGCCTGCTCGTCGGCGAGGGGGCGAACATGCCGACGACACCGGACGGGGTGCGCGTCCTGCGGGACGCGGGCGTGCTCTTCGCGCCGGGCAAGGCCGCGAACGCCGGCGGTGTCGCCGCGTCCGCGCTGGAGATGCAGCAGAACGCCTCGCGGGACTCGTGGACCTTCGAGTACTCCGAGCAGCGGCTCCGCGAGATCATGGTCGACGTGCACGACCGCTGCCACGCCACGGCCGACGAGTACGGCCGTCCCGGCGACTACGTGGCCGGGGCGAACATCGCCGGCTACGCCCGGGTCGCCGAGGCGATGCTCGCGCTCGGCCTGGTCTGACCCGCACACCGGGAAAAGGCCCGGCCCCTCCGCGCGGAGGGGGCCGGGCCTCTTTCCGGGGCGTGCTACTGCGTGCGCTTGCCGCCCACCGTTGCCGCGAGGTAGTCGCGGTTGAGCTGGGAGATCACGTCGAGCGGGATCTCCTTCGGGCAGGCGGTGGCGCAGGCACCGGTGTTGGTGCAGCCGCCGAAGCCGGCGTCCTCGTGCGTCTGGACCATGTTGACGACGCGCTCGTAGCGCTCCGGCTGGCCCTGCGGCAGCTCACCGAGGTGGGTCAGCTTGGCGCCCAGGAACAGCGACGCCGAGCCGTTCGGGCAGGCCGCCACGCAGGCCCCGCAGCCGATGCAGTTCGCCGCCGCGAACGCCCGGTCGGCGTGCGCCTTCGGCACCGCGTTGGCGTTGGCCTCCGGGGCCGACCCGGTGTTCACCGAGACGTAGCCGCCGGACTGGATGACCTTGTCGAACGCGCTGCGGTCGACGATCAGGTCCTTGACGACCGGGAACGACCCGGACCGGAACGGCTCGATGACGATCGTGTCGCCGTCGGAGTAGTGCCGCATGTGCAGCTGGCAGGTGGTCGTCGCCCGCTGCGGGCCGTGCGGCTGGCCGTCGATGACCATGCTGCACGCCCCGCAGATGCCCTCGCGGCAGTCGTGGTCGAACGCGACCGGCTCCTCGCCGGCGAGGATCAGCTTCTCGTTGAGGACGTCGAGCATCTCGAGGAACGACATGTCCGGGTCGGCCTCGACGTCATAGGTGGCCAGCCGGCCCTTGTCGACCGCGTCGCGCTGGCGCCAGACCTTCAGAGTCAGTTTCACGTCTGTGGCTCGCTTTACTTGTAGCTGCGCTGGGTCGGGTGCACGTACTCGAAGACGAGTTCCTCCTTGTGCAGGACGGGCGCCTGCCCGCGGCCGGTGTACTCCCAGGCCGAGGTGAAGGAGAAGTTCTCGTCGTCGCGCTGCGCCTCGCCGTCCTCGGTCTGGCTCTCGCCACGGAAGTGGCCACCGCAGGACTCGCGACGCACGAGCGCGTCCAGGCACATGAGCTCGCCCAGCTCGAGGAAGTCGGCCACCCGGCCGGCCTTCTCCAGGCTCTGGTTCAGCTCCGCCCCCGTACCGGGGACCTTGACGTTGCTCCAGAACTCGCGGCGCAGCTCCGGGATCCGGTCCAGCGCCTTGCGCAGGCCGTCCTCGGTCCGCTCCATGCCGCAGTAGTCCCACATGATCTGGCCGAGCTCGCGGTGGAACGAGTCCACCGTGCGCGTGCCGTTGATCGACAGCAGCTGGTCGATGCGGTCGGTGACGGACTTGACCGCCTCCTGGACCTCGGGCGCGTCCTCCGGAACCGGGGCGAGGTCGTGCTTGGCGATGTAGTCGCCGATGGTGACCGGGAGGACGAAGTAGCCGTCGGCCAGGCCCTGCATCAGCGCCGAGGCGCCGAGCCGGTTCGCGCCGTGGTCGGAGAAGTTGGCCTCACCGCCGACGTAGAGGCCCGGGATGGTCGACTGCAGGTCGTAGTCGACCCAGAGGCCGCCCATCGTGTAGTGCACGGCGGGGTAGATCCGCATCGGGACCTCGTACGGGTTCTCGCCCGTGATCCGCTCGTACATCTCGAAGAGGTTGCCGTACTTGGCCTCGACGGCCTTGCGGCCGAGCCGCTGGATGGCGTCGGAGAAGTCCAGGTACACCCCGAGACCGCCGGGCCCGACGCCGCGCTTCTCGTCGCAGACCTCCTTGGCGGCCCGGGACGCGATGTCGCGGGGCACCAGGTTGCCGAACGCCGGGTACTTGCGCTCCAGGAAGTAGTCGCGCTCCTCGTCCGGGATGTCGCCCGGCCTGCGGGTGTCACCGTGCTTCTTCGGGACCCAGACCCGGCCGTCGTTGCGCAGCGACTCCGACATCAGGGTCAGCTTCGACTGGTGGTCACCCGAGACCGGGATGCAGGTCGGGTGGATCTGGGTGAAGCACGGGTTGGCGAACAGCGCGCCCTTGCGGTGCGCCCGCCAGGAGGCGGTGACGTTGCAGCCCTTGGCGTTCGTCGACAGGTAGAAGACGTTGCCGTAGCCGCCCGAGCAGAGGACGACCGCGTCCGCGGTGTGGACCTCGATCTCGCCGGTGACCATGTCGCGGGCGACGATGCCGCGGGCCCGGCCCTCGACGACGATCAGCTCCAGCATCTCGTGCCGGGTGAACATCTCGACGGTGCCGGCCTGGACCTGGCGCTCCAGGGCCTGGTAGGCGCCGAGCAGCAGCTGCTGCCCGGTCTGGCCGCGGGCGTAGAAGGTCCGGGAGACCTGCACGCCGCCGAACGAGCGGGTGTCGAGCAGGCCGCCGTAGTCGCGGGCGAACGGGACGCCCTGGGCGACGCACTGGTCGATGATCTGGCGGCTGATCTCCGCGAGCCGGTGGACGTTCGACTCGCGGGCGCGGAAGTCGCCGCCCTTCACGGTGTCGTAGAACAGCCGGTAGACGCTGTCGCCGTCGTTGCGGTAGTTCTTCGCCGCGTTGATGCCGCCCTGCGCGGCGATCGAGTGCGCACGCCGCGGGCTGTCCTGGTAGCAGAACGTCTTGACCTGGTAGCCGGCCTCGCCCAGGGTCGCCGAGGCGGCGCCACCGGCCAGCCCCGATCCGACGACGATGATCTTCTTGGACCGCTTGTTGGCCGGGTTGACCAGCTTCACGCCGAACCGGCGGCGCTCCCAGCGGGTCTCGATCGGGCCGGACGGGACGGCCTTGTCGACGACCGGCTCGCCGACCGCGTAGTCGCTGTAGCTCACGTGGTGGGTGTTGGCGTCAGTCATGGGTCAGACCACTCCGAACGTGACGGCGAGGGGCACCGAGACGAACCCCAGGGTGAGCACGACGGCGAACGCCGTGGACACCGCCTTGATGGTGCGCTCGCGGCTGTTGGTCGACAGGCCGAGCGTCTGGATGCCCGACCAGATGCCGTGCCGGACGTGGAAGCCGAGCGCGACGACGGCCAGGACGTAGAACAGGGTCACGTACCACCGGGCCAGGGTGAAGTCGGCGGTGACGTTGTCGTAGACCTGCAGGTGCTCGCCGTTCGGGTTCAGCGTGCCCGTGGTGAGGTCGAGCAGGTGGTAGACCACGAACAGCGCGATGATGACGCCGCCCCACCGCATGGTGCGGGCCGCGTAGCTGCCCTTGACCTTGTTCGTGCCGCCGGCGTACTTGATCGGCCGGGCCCGCTTCGCGCGCAGCGTGAGCACGGTCGCCGACCAGATGTGCGCGACGACCGACACGAGCAGCACCACGCGGACGATCCACAGCATGCCCTCGTGCGGCAGCGCGGGCTCCAGGATCGTGCGCAGCCAGGCCGCGTAATGGTCGATCGCCTCGGGACCGAAGAAGATCTTCAGGTTCCCGATCATGTGCAGGACGACGTAGAGCAGCAGGAAGACGCCGCTCACCGCCATCACGAACTTCAGGTACGCACTCGGCGTGCGTGGGCGCCGGGGCTCGGCGACGCCGCCGCCCGCCCGGGACTTCTCGGACATCGTGACCACGGACGCCAGTGGACATAGCAAGCAGTGCAGCCGTCCAATGCATCGGGCGGTCGACTCTCATAGCAGTAGGCTATGCAGGTGACACTTCAGCAGCTCATGTACTTCGTGGCCGTGGCCGACGTGCGCAGCTTCACTCGTGCGGCCGACCAGGTGGGTGTCGCACAGCCCACGCTGAGCCGGGCGCTGCGGTCGCTGGAGGACGAGCTGGGTGCCCCGCTGATCAACCGGGGCTCCGTGCTGACGCTGACCCCGGCCGGCGAGGCCGTGCTCCCGCTGGCCCAGCGCATGCTCGCCGACTCCGACACCGTCCGCACGACGGTGGCGGAGCTGGTGGGGCTGCGCAGCGGCCGGGTGCGGATCGGGGCGACGCCGTCGCTGTGCATCGGGGTGCTGTCGGACGTGCTGCGCGTCTTCCACGCGCGGCACCCGGAGATCGCCGTCGAGCTCGCCGAGGACGGCGCGCAGCCGCTGGTGACGGCGCTGGTGACCGGCGAGCTCGACATCGCGCTGGTGATCGTGCCACCGGAGGGCGTGGACCCGGCCCTGCACAGCGCTCCCCTGCTGCGGGAACGGCTGTCGGTCGCCTCTCCCCGGGCGCGGCGCCCGCTCACCGCACGGGGATCGATCTCGATCACCGAGCTGGCCCGGCACGACCTGGTGATGGTGCGCAAGGGGTACGACCTCCGGGAGGTGACGCTCCGGGCCTACGCCGAGGCCGGGGTGCGACCCCGGATCGCGGTGGAGGGCGGCCAGATGGACGCGGTGCTGCGGATGGTCGAGGCCGGGACCGGGGTCGCGGTGGTGCCCGACCTGGTGTTCGCCGGGCGGCCCCGGCTGCGCCGGACCGTGCTGAACCCGGCCCTGCACCGGACGGTGGCCCTGGCCCGGCGCGCCGACATCGCCCCGACCCCGGCGGTGATCGCCTTCGCCGACACCCTGCTGGAGCACATGTCGGACACGTCGGCGTCGCTGCGGGAGGGGACGAGCGACGTGCAGGTGCTGCACCGGCACCGGTCAGGCCGGGAGCTGCTCGGCTGATCTCCGGCGCCGCGGATCTCGGTGGTGCCGGCACCCGGTCGTGCCGGCACCCGCAGCCGCGCGGCGCGCGACGCTCACGAAACCCGGAGACGCTCGCTCCATCCCGCGAGCACTTCCAGATTCGGTGAGCGTTTCGACCGGGGCGACGGCCGGAGCCGGGGTGTGTTGGTCAGTCGCCGTCGGGCGGGGCCTCGCCGAGCTCGTCGGCGTCCGCGCCCGCCGCGGCGATCTCGTCCTTGACCACGCCGTACGCGACGCCGGGGCCGTAGCCCTTCCGGGCCAGCATCCCGACCAGCTTGCGCGCGGTGGCCTGGCGCTCCTCGCGGGAGCCGACGGGCAGGCTCCGGAGCCGCCGTGCGACCAGCTCGCGGGCGCGTTCGCGCTCGGAGTCCTCGTCGATCCCGGTGAGTGCCTCGTCGGCGGTGTCCCGGTCGACGCCCTTGCGCTGCAGCTCCCGGGCGATCGCCCGCTTGCCCAGGCCGCGGTAGTGGTGCCGCGAACGCACCCACTGGTCGGCGAACGCCCGGTCGTCGACGAGGCCGACCTCGTCGAACCGTTCGAGGACACGCGCCGCGACCTCGTCGGGGATCTCCTTGCGGCGCAAGGCGTCACCGAGTTCCTTCACGGTGCGGGCGCGGTCGGTGAGCAGGCGCAGGCAGATCTCCTTCGCCCGCGCCTCCTGCTCCGCGGGGGTCTCCTCGCGGTCGGGTGTCCCGGCCTCGGCACGGCGTGCACGACGCCGGCCACGCCCGGGGCGGGACGCAGCTCCCTCGGACGCGGCACTGCCCGGCCGGCCCGCTCCGCCGGCATCGGCTCCCCGGCGGCCGCCCGCGCGGTCGCTGCGGGATCGACCGCGCCCGCCGGCGAGCTGCTCGAACGGGACCGCTCGGGGGCCGTCCGGACGCTCCCCGTCCGGTGGACCGGCGTCGGGGACCGGCTCCCCGATCGTGACGACCCGCGGAACGTCACCGGCCTCCGGCGGGCCCCCGGTGCTCAGCTCCTCGAACGTGACCGTGCGCGGTGTGGTCTCCACACCGCTGCCGGGCTCGGACGGCGCGGACGGCCCGCACTGCTCGGCAGGTGCACCGGGCGACGCGACAGTGGGGTCGGCCCAGCTCCCGGCCTCGATGCCGGTGGTGAGCTCGGCCCAGCTCCCGGCCTCGATGTCGGCAGCGCCACCGGTGTCCTCGCCCGCGGCGGGGCCCGGTGGGCGGGTTTCGCCGAACAGCTCGTCGAGCGAGGCGGTGCGGGGGCCGGAGGGCTCCGCACCGCCCGCCTCGGAGGTGTCCCGCGGGCCGGTGTGCGGGGGCACGCTCAGAAGTCGACCGGGGCCGGCAGCGGCTCGACCGGAGAGGTCTCCTCGGCGTCGACGACCGCGCCGATGCCGAGCTTCTCCTTGATCCGCTTCTCGATCTCCGCGGCGACGTCCGGGTTCTCCTTGAGGAACTTGCGGGCGTTCTCCTTGCCCTGCCCCATCTGGTCGCCCTCGTAGGTGTACCAGGCACCGGACTTGCGGATGATCCCCTGCTCGACGCCGACGTCGATCAGCGATCCCTCCTTGCTGATCCCGACGCCGTAGAGCACGTCGAACTCGGCCTGCTTGAACGGCGGGGCCACCTTGTTCTTCACGACCTTGACGCGGGTCCGGCTGCCGACCATGTCGGTGCCGTCCTTGAGGGTCTCGATCCGGCGGATGTCCATGCGGACCGAGGCGTAGAACTTCAGCGCCTTGCCACCGGTCGTGGTCTCCGGGGACCCGAACATCACGCCGATCTTCTCGCGCAGCTGGTTGATGAAGATCGCGGTGGTGCCGGAGTTGCTGAGTGCACCGGTGATCTTCCGCAGCGCCTGGCTCATGAGCCGGGCCTGCAGTCCGACGTGGCTGTCCCCCATCTCGCCCTCGATCTCGGCACGCGGCACGAGCGCGGCGACCGAGTCGATGACGATGATGTCGAGCGCGCCGGAGCGGATCAGCATGTCCGCGATCTCCAGCGCCTGCTCGCCGGTGTCCGGCTGGGACACCAGCAGCTCGTCGGTGTCGACACCGAGCGCCTTGGCGTACTCCGGGTCGAGCGCGTGCTCGGCGTCGACGAACGCGGCCACACCACCTGCCGCCTGGGCGTTCGCCACGGCGTGCAGCGCGACCGTCGTCTTACCGCTGGACTCCGGGCCGTAGATCTCGATCACGCGGCCGCGGGGGATCCCGCCGACCCCGAGCGCGACGTCGAGCGCGATGGAGCCGGTGGAGATGGCACTGACCGGGGTGCGCGCCTGGTCGCCCAGGCGCATCACCGAGCCCTTGCCGTGGTTCTTCTCGATCTGGGCGAGGGCGAGTTCGAGCGCCTTCTCGCGGTCCGGAGCGGACATCTCTTGACTCCTCGCTGGTGTGCGATCAGGGCTTGCAGTCGTCTTTCGGGGAGGCATACCGCAACGGTATGGGGTACCCCCGACGGTTTCGGCGGCCGGATCGGCGCCTGTGGACAACTCGCCGGGTCGTGCAGCATCGCGTCCCGGGACCACGATAGCCGAACACGCGTTCGACCCGATACCGGAACACGCCGACCGGACGCCCCGGGGAGCCGAGCGGTCCACCTCCCACCGGGAACCGCCCCGTCGCTCGACCGTCACGATCCCGTCGCGCGAGCCGGCGACGGATCCCGGCCGGTCAGCGCCGTGCGCGCGGCACCTCGAAGTGCTCGCACACCGCGCGCCAGACCCGGCGCAGGTCGACCCCGGACTCGATCGCCTGCTCGACGGTCTGCCCGTCCAGCTCGGCGAACACGTGGTCACGGGACAGCGACGCCGCCCGCACCGGCCCGAACTCGGCCTCCATCAGCTCGCGGAAGTGGCTCAGTCGCACGCCGCGAGGGTAGACGCCCACCGATCCGGTCGGTTCCGGCCCATGGTCGCGGGTACACCGGTAGGATGGGAGATATGTCCGAACTGCTGGCCGCGGTGCCCGTGGACGTCGCCGACGACGTCCTCGCGACGACCGGCATCGGCTCCCCGCTCGCCTGGCAGATCGTCTCGCTGCTGGCGCTGGTCTCCGCGCTCGTCGTGCTGCTGCGCTGGTGGATCCACCAGCGGAGGCGCTGACACCGGAGCTCAGCCCTCCACCGGCCGGGCCGCCCGCAGCACCACCGCCAGGAACGGCACCGTGAGCACCGTCGCGACGACCCCCAGTACCGCGTAGCCCGCGACCGCCACCAGCCCCCCGGCCGCGACACCCGCCACCGCCCCGCCGAGGTTCATCGCGACGTCCACCGCGCCCTGCACCCGCGGCCGCTCCGCCACCGGCACCGAGGCCGTCAGCAGCGCGGACCCGCCGACCAGCGACCCGGACCATCCCAGCCCGAGCAGCACCAGGCCCACCGTGAGCAGGGTGGTCGCCGTCGGCGCGGCCAGCGCGCACACGGCGCCGGCGGCGGTGAGCAGCACCGCGGCGCCGGCCAGCACCCGTCCGGCCCCCAGGCGGTCGGCCAGCCAGCCGAACACCGGGCTGAGCGCGTACATCCCCGCGATGTGCAGGCTGATCACCAGGCCGACGACGGTCAGCGCGGCGCCCCCGTGATCCATGTGCACCGGTGTCATCGCCATCAGCCCGACCATCACGGCGTGTCCCAGCACGACCCCGGCCGCACCGACCAGCGCCCGGCGCGAACCACGCAGCACCGCCCACGGCCGCGCCGTCCCCGCGTCCGCCGCGGAGCTGCCGGGGACGGCCGCGGCGGCGCGTTCCCGCGCCCGCACCAGCGGGTCCGGGCGGAGACCGGCCCAGCTCACCAGCACCGCGGCGGCGAACGCCGCCGAGCAGAGCAGGTACGGACCGGTCGCCGGATCGAGCCCCGTCCCGGCCGCGACGGCCTGCAGCGGCCCGAGCAGGTTCGGCCCGGCCACCGCACCGACCGTCGTCGCCCACACGACGAGTGCCAGCGCCCGGGCGGCCCGGTCGGGCGCCGCCAGGTCGGTCGCGGCGTACCGCGCCGCCAGCCCGACCGCCGACCCGGACCCGAGCAGCACCAGTGCCACCAGCAACGCCGCTGTGCTGCCCGCCTCGGTCGCGAGGACGGCACCCACGCCTCCCACGAGCGCGATCAGGTAGCCGCCGGCAAGGGCGGGGCGGCGGCCACGGCGCTGCGCCACCCGGGCGACCACGGCGGCGCTTCCGGCGGCACCGAGCACGGCCGCCGTCTGCGCGGCGCCGCCCACCGCGGGTGATCCGGACAACCGCGTGGCGACCAGCGAGCTGACCGAGATCGCGGTCGCGACGGCGATGCCCCCGAGCACCTGGCCGGCGGCGAGGACGGCGAGCAGGCGGGGCTGGGCGGGATCCTGGACGTCCGGGGCCACGGTCACGCTCGTCGATGCTGCCCGGCCGGGGCGGCGGATTCCACCGCGTTACGCTTCCCGACCGATCACGGGCGACGACCGGGAGGACGGTGGCGGCATGGCACGCGCGAAGGACGGGCTCGACATCGAGGACGCCTACCGCCTGGTGTCCGACGTCCTGGCGGGCGCGGTCCGCGAGACGCTGGCCGAGCCGGGGCCGGACCCGGCCCGGTTCGCCGTCCGGCAGCTGACCGCCGTCGACGACGAGCTCCCGGAGGAGGCGACGCCGCCGGGCTGGTCGCTGGCGTTCCTGGTCCTCGCCGACTGGTACGACGCCGCCCGCACCGCCCTGTCCGGCACCGACGACCGCGCCGAGCGGGCGCTGGGCTGGATCGAGCGGAACCTCGGGCGCCGCTACGCCGCGCGGGCCCGGTACACCATCACCCCGCTGGTCGATCCCGCGAACGCCCGGGAGACCTCGCTCTACGTCGAGGCGCTCGGCGAGGACTTCCTGCCCACGATGGTCTGGACGGTCGCCGGCCTGGTCGCCGAGTTCCCCGCCGACGACGCCGACGAGGTCTGGCCCCGCACCCGGGCCGACGAGGCGCGCACGAGGACCTGACGCCCCGCCACCGCGAAACTGTCGGTGCCCCGCCGCATGATGGTCGGCGTGAGCGCACTCGACGGTTTCTCCCCCGCGACCCGCCAGTGGTTCGGCGGTGCGTTCGCCGCGCCCACCGCCGCCCAGGAAGGCGCGTGGGTTGCCGCGCAGAAGGGGCGGAACGCGCTGGTCGTGGCCCCGACCGGGTCCGGGAAGACGTTGGCGGCGTTCCTCTGGGCGCTGGACCGGCTCGCGGTGACCCCGCCGCCCGCCGAGCCGCGGCACCGGTGCCGGGTCCTCTACGTCTCGCCGCTCAAGGCGCTCGCCGTCGACGTCCAGCGCAACCTGCGTTCCCCGCTCGCCGGGATCCGGCAGGCCGCGCAGCGGCTCGGCGAGCCGGTCCCCGACATCACCGTCGGCATGCGGACCGGCGACACCCCGGCCGACGAGCGCAGGCAGTTCGCCCGGACCCCGCCGGACGTGCTGGTGACGACGCCGGAGTCGTTGTTCCTGCTGCTCACCTCGGCCGCGCGGGAGTCACTGCGCGGGGTCTCGACGGTGATCGTCGACGAGGTGCACGCCGTCGCGGGCACCAAGCGCGGCGCGCACCTGGCGCTGTCGCTGGAGCGCCTGGAGGAGATCACCGAGGCCGCGCCGCAACGGATCGGGCTGTCCGCGACGGTCCGGCCGGTCGACGAGGTGTCGACGTTCCTGTCCGGGGCCCGGCCGGTGGAGGTCGTCCGGCCGAGCACGCCGAAGACGATCCGGGTCGAGGTCCAGGTGCCCGTGCCGGATCTCGCCGCGCTCGACGAGCGGCCGGCCCCGGGCAGCTCCGACGAGGAGGTCGTCGGCTCGGCCGCGGGCACGGCGCAGCGGCCCTCGATCTGGCCCGCGGTCGAGGAACGGCTGCTCGACCTGGTCGGCCGGCACCGCTCGACGATCGTGTTCGCGAACTCCCGGCGGCTCGCCGAGCGGCTCACCTCGCGGCTGAACGAGCTCGCGGCCGAGAAGGCGGAGGCGGCGGCCGGCGGGATCCCCGACCTCGACGACGGTCCGGGCGCCGGCGCCTTTCCCGCCGAGGCCGTCGGGCAGTCCGGTGTGGGCGGCGGCGCGCCGGCCTCGGTGGCGAAGGCCCACCACGGGTCGATGTCCCGCGACCAGCGCACCCTCGTCGAGGAGGAGCTGAAGTCCGGGGTGCTGCCGTGCGTGGTCGCGACGTCGAGCCTGGAGCTGGGCATCGACATGGGCGCGGTCGACCTGGTGGTGCAGGTGGAGGCACCGCCGTCGGTCGCGTCCGGGCTGCAGCGGGTCGGCCGCGCCGGGCACCGGGTCGGTGCGGTGTCCGAGGGCGTGGTGTTCCCGAAGTTCCGCGGCGACCTGGTGTCCTGCGCGGTCGTCGCCGAGCGGATGACCTCCGGGGCGATCGAGTCGACCCGCTACCCGCGCAACCCGCTCGACGTGCTCGCCCAGCAGATCGTGGCGATGGTCGCGCTGGAGCCGTGGACGCTGCCCGACCTCGCCGCCACGGTCCGGCGGGCCGCCCCGTTCGCGGCGCTGCCGGACTCCGCGCTGCACTCGGTGCTCGACATGCTGGCCGGGCGCTACCCGTCGGAGGAGTTCGGCGAGCTCCGCGCCCGGATCACCTGGGACCGGGTCACCGACGAGCTGCGCGGCCGGCCCGGTGCGCAACGGCTCGCGGTGACCTCCGGCGGCACCATCCCGGACCGCGGCCTGTTCACCGTGATGACCCCCGGCGGCGCCGAGGGCGCCGGGTCGCGGGTCGGTGAGCTCGACGAGGAGATGGTCTACGAGTCCCGGGTCGGGGACACCTTCCTGCTGGGGACGTCGTCGTGGCGGGTCGAGGACATCACGCACGACCGGGTCATCGTGACCCCGGCGCCGGGGGTGCCGGCGCGGATGCCGTTCTGGAAGGGCGAGTCGATCGGCCGGCCGCTGGAGCTGGGCCGGGCGGTCGGCGCGTTCGTCCGGGAGATGTCCGGGCTGTCCGAGGACGCGGCCCGGGAGCGGGCCGCCGCGGCCGGGCTCGACCCGTGGGCCTGCGACAACCTGTTGTCCTACCTGCGCGAGCAGCGTGAGGCGACCCGGCACGTCCCCAGCGACCGGACCATCCTCGTGGAACGGTTCCGCGACGAGCTGGGCGACTGGCGGCTGGTGGTGCACTCCCCGTTCGGCGCGCAGGTCAACGGCCCGTGGGCGCTGGCGATCGCGGCCCGGATGCGGGAGCGGCGCGGCGTCGAGGTGAGCGCCTCCGGGGCCGACGACGGCATCGTGCTGCGGCTGCCGGACGCCGTCGACGACGCGGGGGCCGAGGTGGTCCCGGCCGCCGAGGACGTGTTGCTCGAGCCCGGCGAGGTCGAGCAGATCGTCGTGGCGGAGCTGGGGAACTCCGCGCTCTACGCCTCCCGGTTCCGGGAGTGCGCGGCGCGTGCCCTGCTGCTCCCCCGCCGTGACCCGCGGCGGCGCAGCCCGCTGTGGCAACAGCGGCAGCGGTCGGCGCAGCTGCTCGGGGTGGCCGGGAGGTTCGAGCAGTTCCCGATCACCCTCGAGGCGATGCGGGAGTGCGTGCAGGACGTCTACGACCTGCCCGGGCTGCGCGCGCTGATGGCCGACGTCGGAGCGCGGAAGGTGAAGATCGCGGAGGTCGAGACGCCGCAGCCGTCGCCGTTCGCCCGCAGCCTGCTGTTCGGCTACGTCGGGATGTTCCTCTACGAGGCCGACGCGCCGCTGGCCGAGCGCCGGGCGGCGGCGTTGTCGCTGGACTCGACGCTGCTGTCGGAGCTGCTCGGCTCGGAGGCGATCCGCGAGCTGCTCGACCCGGAGGTGCTCGCCGAGGTCGAGGCGCAGCTGCAGCGCACCGACCCGGACCGGCACGTCCGCGACGTCGAGGGCGCCGCGGACCTGCTGCGGTTCGTCGGTGACCTGTCCGAGGCCGGCGGGCGGGCCCGCGGCGTCGCCCCGGCGTGGTTCACGGAGCTGGAACGGGCCCGCCGCGCGCTGCGGGTGCGGATCGCCGGCGAGGAGCGGTTCGTCGCGATCGAGGACGCCGGCCGCGTCCGGGACGCGCTGGGAACGGCCCTGCCGGTCGGCGTGCCGGAGGTGTTCACCGAGCCGGTCCCGGACCCGCTGGGTGACCTCGTGCTGCGCTACGCGCGCACGCACGGCCCGTTCACCGCGGCCGAGTGCGCGGCGCGGTTCGGGCTCGGTGTGGCCGTCGTGGCCGGGGTGCTGGACCGGTTGACCGGGACCGGGCGGCTGGTCAAGGGCGAGCTGCGCCCACCGGCGGCGATGCCGGCCGGATCGCACGCCGAGACCGAGTACTGCGACGCCGAGGTGCTGCGCCGGCTGCGGCGCGCGTCGCTGGCGAAACTGCGGCACGAGGTGGAGCCGGTCGAGCAGCGGGCCCTGGGCCGGTTCCTGCCCGCCTGGCAGGGCGTCCAGGTGCGGGCGGGCTCCGAACGGCGCGGGCGGGTGCGGCGCGCACCGGCCGCCGAGGACGTCCTCGGCGTGGTCGAGCAGCTGGCCGGGGCGCCGCTCCCGGCGAGCGCCGTGGAGTCGTTGATCCTGCCCGCCCGGCTGCCCGGCTACACCCCCGCGCTGCTCGACGAGCTGACGGCGGCCGGCGAGGTCACCTGGGCCGGGTGCGGCGCGCTCGCCGGGCAGGACGGCTGGCTCGCGCTGGCCCCGGCCGACGTGGCGGACCTGCTGTTGCCCGCGCCCGACCTCGACACCGCGGGCACCCCCCTGCACGCCGCGGTGCTCGCCGCGCTCGGCCTGCCGGATCCGGCCGCCCTGACCGACCCGGACCGCGCCGCCGAGCAGGCCGGCGGGGCGCTCTTCTTCCGCGAGCTCGCCACCCGGGCGGGACTGCTGCTCACGGAACAGGGCGAGCCGGCCCCCTCCGACGACGACGTGGTCGCCACCGTGTGGGACCTGGTCTGGGCCGGGGCGCTGACCAACGACACGCTCGGTCCGCTGCGGGCCCGGCTCACCGGCGGCGGCAGCCGGCGTGGTGGCGCCGGGCGGCCGGGTGGTGCGCACCGCCCGGGGCGCCGGGCTCCCCGCGGCCGGTACGCGCAGCTGCGCGCGGGCCGGCCGCCGATGCCGAGCCGGACCGGCCCGCCGTCGGTCGGGGGGCGCTGGTCGGTCGCGGTCACCCGCGAGCCGGATCCGACCCGACGCGCCCACGCGG
The DNA here is from genome assembly GCF_014267175.1 of Pseudonocardia sp. C8. NCBI lineage: Bacteria > Bacillati > Actinomycetota > Actinomycetes > Pseudonocardiales > Pseudonocardiaceae > Pseudonocardia > Pseudonocardia sp. C8. The sequence goes on along the minus strand of NZ_JACMTR010000002.1, from coordinate 1,423,495 downwards.
CGGCGGAAGCGTTCCTCGAGCGGCACGGCGTGCTGACCCGCGGCGCCCTCGGCACCGAGCGGGTGAGTGGCGGGTTCGCGGGGGTCTACAACGTGCTCCGGGCGATGGAGGAGTCCGGCCGGTGCCGGCGGGGTTACATCGTCGAGGGGCTCGGCGCCGCGCAGTTCGCGGTTCCCGGGGCGATCGACCGGGTCCGGGCGCTGGCCGGCCCGGAGGGACCGGTCCGGGCCTCGCCGCACGGCACGACGGGTGCGGGCCCCGTTCCCGCAGGCGACGGCGGACCCGATCCCGTCGCGGACGGCTCCGGGCGCCCGGGCCCGTTCGACGGCGTCCCCGACGACCTGCGCGGCCCGGCGATGTTCCCGGGATCCGGCGCCGGCCGCCACGACGAGTTCGACGGCCCCGGTCACGGCTCCGCCGCCGCCCGGGACGCCTGGCGTTCCCTGCCCCGGGTGGTTCTCGCCGCGGCCGACCCGGCCCAGCCCTACGGTGCCGCGCTGCCCTGGCCGGAGACCGCGGGCGAGACGAAGCACCGGCCGGGCCGGAAGGCGGGCGCCCTGGTCGCCCTGGTCGACGGCGCCCCCGCGCTGTACGTCGAGCGGGGCGGCAAGTCGCTGCTGTCGTTCACCACCGACCACGACGAGCTCCGTGCGGGCGCCGAGGCCCTGGCCGGTGCCGTGCACGAGGGCTGGCTCGGGTCCCTCGCGGTCGCGCGGGCCGACGGGGAGGACTCGCTGGCGTCCGCGCTGTCCGAGGTGCTCACCGAGGCCGGGTTCCGGGTGACGCCGAAGGGGCTGCGGCTGCGGGCGTGACCGGGCCGGCGAGGTGCGGGCCCCGGTGGGCTACCCGGTGCTGTCGCTGCTCGGTGGGCGGCGGGTGCGCCAGGTGTGCGGTACCGCCCGCGACGAAAGTCGTGTCCCCCGGCGACGAACGCCCCGGTCCCGCCGACGGACGGCCGCTGCGCGCGTACCCGGCGACCCGGTGGACTGGGGTGGCGTCGCACGAGGGGGAATCGATGACGGCGGTGCTGCAGCCCACCCGGGACCCGGCCGGGGTGCCACGGCTCGCCCGGTGGCCGGTCGGGCTGATCACGGCCGCCGTCGCCGCCGTGCACCTGGTCGCCGGCGCGATCGGCCGCGGATACTGGTTCGACGAGGCGCTGATGCTGGCCATCGGCCGGCACCACCTGGACTGGGGGTCGGCCGACCAGCCACCGCTGGCGCCGGCGATCGCCTGGCTCGCCGACACGCTGGCGCCGGGGTCGATCGCCGTGCTGCGGGTCGTGCCGTCGCTGGCGACCGCCGGGGCCGTGCTGGTCGCCGCGCTCATCGCGCGCGAGCTCGGCGGCGACCGGCGGGCCCAGACGGTGACCGCGCTGGCCCAGGCCACCGGCATCTGGGTCACCGCGACCGGGCACTGGCTGACCCCCTACACCCTGGAACCGCTCGGCTGGTTGCTGATCGTGTGGCTGCTGGTGCGCTGGATCCGGCTGCGCGACGACCGGTGGCTGCTCGCGGTGGGACCGGTGCTCGGCCTGGCCGCGCAGACCAAGTTCCAGGTGATCCTCTTCGCCGCGGTCCTGGTGCTCGCGGTGCTCGTCGCCGGCCCGCGGGCGCTGCTGCGCCGCCCGGCGTTCTGGGTGTCGGCGCTGGTCGGCGCCCTGATCGCGGCACCGACCCTGGTCTGGCAGGCCCTGCACGGCTGGCCGCAGCTGGCGATGGGCGCCGTCGTCGCCTCCGAGGCCGAGGCGCTCTCCGGCGGTCGCCCCGGGATCGCGCTCGGCCTGCTCTGGATGTCCGGGCTCGCCGGGATGGTGCTGCTCGTGGCCGGGCTGGTGTTCGCCGGGACCGACCGCCGGCTGCGCGGGTACGCCTTCCTGGCGCTCACCTTCGTGGCGTTGTGGGTGTTCTTCGTGGTCACCGCCGGCCGGCCGTACTACCTCGACGGCCTGCACGGGGCGCTCGCCGCGATCGGCGCGGTCGGGTTCCAGCACCGGCGCGAGGCCGCGCACCGGAGGCTGTCCTGGGCGGTGTGGCCCGGGGCGGTGCTGTCGGTGGCCGCCGCCGCGGCGACCCTCCCGGTCGCCGCCATGCTCTCCGCGCCGGGCGTGCAGGACGGCACGATCGCCGCCGTGCAGCGGGCGTGGACGGCGCTGCCGCCGGACCAGCGGGAACGGACCGTCGTTGTCACCGGGTCCTACATCTGGGCCGCCTTCCTCGACACCGCCCCGCGGGGGACCGCGTTGCCGCCGGTGCACAGCGGCAACCGCAGCTACGGCTACTTCGACCCGCCCGCCGACGACCACGACGTCGTGATCTTCGTGGGGGAGGACCCGGGCGTGCTCGCGCCCGCGGTGACCGGGCTGCGGCCGGCCGGGACGTCCGGGTCCGGGGACACGTTGCTGCCGCCGGGGTCCGAGGCCGGGGTCCCGGTGTGGACCGGCGGGACGGTGCAGCGCCCGTGGTCGCAGGCCTGGCCGGGGCTGCGGACGCTCGGCGTGAGCTGAGCGCGCCCACCGCGGTCGGAGCCGGGGTAGCGTCGCCGCCGTGCCCGAGGGAGACACGGTCTACCTGGCCGGACGGCGGCTGCACGCCGCGCTGGCCGGGCACCGCCTGCTCCGCGGGGAGCTGCGGCACCCGCGGCTGGTGGAGCAGGATCTCGCCGGGCTGACCGTCACCGGTGTCGTCTCGGTCGGCAAGCACCTGTTCACCCGGTTCGACGACGGCCGCAGCCTGCACAGCCACTTCCGGATGGACGGCGCGTGGCACCTCTACCGGCCCGGCACCCGCTGGCAGCGGCCCGCGCACGAGGCCCGCGCCGTGCTGGAGACCGCCGACCGGGTCGCGGTCGGTTTCGCCCTGCACGACCTGGCGCTGCTACCCACCGGGGACGAGCACACCCTCGTCGGCCACCTGGGACCGGACCTGCTCGACCCCGGCTGGGGCACGGAGCACGAGGCGGAGGCGTTGCGCCGGCTGACCGCCCGCGGCGACCACGAGCTGGGCCTCGTGCTGCTCGAGCAGCGGGTCATGGCCGGGCTGGGGAACCTGTACCGCAACGACATCTGCTTCCTGCTGGGGCTGACGCCGTGGGTGCCGGTGCGCGACGTCCCGGACCTGCCCCGCGTCGTCGCACTCGCCAGGCGGCTGCTGACCGCGAACAAGGACCGCCCGGAGCAGACGACGACCGGGTCGCTCGCCCCGGGCGAGGCGCACTGGGTCTTCGACCGGGCCGGGCGCCCGTGCCGCCGGTGCCGGACCCGGATCCGGGCCGCCGACCAGGGCGAACCGCCCTACACCCGGGTCACGTACTGGTGCCCGGGCTGCCAGCGGGGGCCCGCGCCGCACCCGGCGCGCCGGAACGCCGGCCCGCGCCACGGCGCGCCGGGCAGGCCCTCCCCCGGGGCCACCCGTCCCTGAGCACCGCTGCGCTGCCACGAGCGCCCGGTGACGCCCGACCGGGTGCGCCAGGGTGAGCAGAGCGAGGGGACGCAGCCCGGGTCGGTGGTGCGCCCCGGTGAGCAGAGCACACGGCGGCCTCCGACGGCGCCGCGCGGCCCGGCTACGGCCGAGCCCAGGGCCGTCGCCGCGACCGCATCGAGGTCCGGACACGTCGACGCCGCCGGCCCGCGGGACCGGCGGCGTCGACGAGGTGGCGGAGCGGCGGCTCAGGCGGTGCCGGGCTGCTGCTGGTTCTGCTGGGTGTTCTGCTGCTGGGCCGGCGCCGGGGACGACGGCAGCTGCTGGGTCTGCTCCCCCTGCCCGACCTGCGGGGCCTGCTGCCCCCCGGCGATCGGGGCGCCCGACATCGAGGCCCGGATCTGCTCGAGCCGGGAGGCCCCGGCCATGTCGGTGGTGGACGCCTGGACCTCCAGCATCCGGCCCTGCACGGAGTTCTGCGCCAGCTCGGCCGAGCCGAGCGCGTTGGCGTACCGCTTCTCGATCTTGTCGCGGACCTCGTCCAGCGACGGCGCGTTGCGCGGCGCGGACAGCTCGCTCATCTGCTGCAGCGACTTCGCGGCCTGCTCCTGCATCTTGGCCTGCTCGAGCTGGCTGAGCAGCTTCGTGCGCTCGGCGATCTTCTGTTGCAGCACCATCGAGTTCCGCTCGACGGCCTGCTTGGCCTGCTCGGCCGCGCCGATCGACTGGTCGTGCAGGGTCTTGAGGTCCTCGACGCCCTGCTCCGCGGTCACCAGCTGGGTGGCGAACGACTGGGCCGACTGCTCGTACTGCTGGGCCTTCTGCTCGTCGCCCTGGGCCCGGGCCTGGTCGGCCAGGACGAGCGCCTGCTTCGCCGAGGACTGCAGCTTCTCGATCTCCCCCAGCTGCCGGTTCAGCTTCATCTCCAGCTGCCGCTGGTTCCCGATCACCGCGGCCGCCTGCTGGGACAGCTGCTGGTGCTGCCGCTGGGCGTCCTCGATGGCCTGCTGGATCTGCACCTTCGGGTCCGCGTGCTCGTCGACCTTCGACGAGAACAGCGCCATCAGGTAGCTCCAGGCCTTGGTGAGTCCGTTGGCCATCTCTCCGCCTACCTCCGCCTGCGCTCGCTCACGATTGTGCCCGCGTCACGCGCGGGTGCACCGGACCCGGCCGACCCCGCCATTCCCCCCGCGGTCGGCACAGACGCTCCGGCCCTTCCCATCCTGGCACCGCTGCCAGTACGCGCGCACCCTACCGTGACGAGCCGGCACCGGGGCGGGGACAGGCGGTCACGCCGCGGACGCGACCGGGCCGCCGGACGACGCCGGGGCCCCCACCGGCGAGCCGGGGCGCCCGGCGAGGCGCAGCTCCGCGTGCCGCTGGCCGATCGGGACCAGCACGTCGTCGCGGCGCAGCTCCCCGGCCATCTCGACGGCGACCGAGGTCAGCAGGTCGGGAACGGTGATGCCGAGCGCCTCGCAGATCGCAGCGAGCAGCTCGCTGGAGGGTTCCTTGCGGCCGCGCTCGACCTCCGAGAGGTACCCGAGGCTGACCCGCGCGGCCCGCGAGATGTCGCGCAGCGTGCGCCGGCGCTCGGTCCGCGCCTGCCGCAGCCCGCTGCCGATCGCTTCCCGCAGGAGCATGTGCCCTCCTCGACTCGTTCCCCCGGATCACCGACGCCGGCGCGTGGCCGGCGGAGCACACCACCGCCGAGCCCGGTGCGAATCACCGTACCGACTCCCGGGCACCGCCGCCGCGACCGATCGCCGATGACCGTGTCCGCCCACGGCGAACACCTCAACGCGGACCGGCCCCGATTCAGTCCCTGCAGGTCACACGGCCGCGCGGACGGCCTTCACCACGTAGTCGACACCGGTCACGACGGTCAGCACGAGCGCGACCGCCATCGCCACCCACTGCACCACGAGCATCGCGACCACCGCGCCCGGCAGCAGCATCGGCAGCGGCAGCAGGAACAGCCCGATCGCGACCGTCTGCGCGACCGTCTTCGCCTTGCCGCCGCGGCTGGCCGGGATCACCCCGCGCCGGATGACGACGAACCGCAGCACGGTGATGCCGATCTCCCGGCCGAGGATCACGACCGTCACCCACCACGGCACGACCGCGAGCATCGACAGCCCGATCAGCGCGGCCCCGGTGAGGGCCTTGTCCGCGATGGGGTCGGCGAGCGCCCCGAACCAGGTGACCAGCCCGCGGCTGCGGGCCAGCTGGCCGTCGAGCCGGTCGGTCAGGGCGGCGACGACGAACACGGCGAACGCGACCAGGCGCCAGACCACGTCCGTGCCGCCCTCGGCGAACAACGCCGCGACGAACACCGGGACGAGGACCAGCCGCAGGCAGGTCAGCGCGTTCGCGATGTTCAGCAACGGCGCCTCGCCACCGACCGGGACGGTGCCCCCGGCCGGCTGCGACGAGCTCATCCGCTGCCCGCCAGTACCGTGCCGGTGCCCGCGCGGGGCAGCACCTCCAGCGCCTCGACCAGCAGGTCGACGCCCTCGCTGCCGGTGACCCGGCACCGCACGAGGTCGCCGGGCCGCAGCCCGGCCGGATCCGGCCCACCGTCGCCTGCGGCGACCACGGAGGACTCGCCGTCGGCGTCGGGGCCCTGGTGGGCGGCCCGGCCGGCGCAGTCGTCGTCATCGTCGGAGCCGGCCCGCTCCACCAGGACGACCACCTCGGAGCCGACCCGTTCCTCGGCCCGCTGGGTCATCAGCTCGTCGGCCAGCTCGGAGATCCGCGCGACCCGGGCCGCCACCTCGGCGGGGTCGACCTTGCCGTCGTAGCCCTCGGCCTCGGTGCCGTCCTCGTCGGAGTAACCGAACACGCCGACGGCGTCGAGCCGGGCCCCGGTCAGGAACGCCTCCAGCTCGGCCAGGTCCTCCTCGGTCTCCCCGGGGAACCCGACGATCACGTTGGAGCGGATCCCGGCCTCCGGCGCGAGCTCGCGGATCCGGGCGCACAGGTCGAGGAAGTCGGCCCGCGAGCCGAACCGGCGCATCCGGCGCAGCACGCGCGCGCTGGCGTGCTGGAACGACAGGTCGAAGTAGGGCGCGACACCCGGTGTCGTCGCGATCGCCCGCAGCAGGTCGGGACGCAGCTCCGCGGGCTGCAGGTAGGACACCCGGATCCGTTCGACGCCCTCGATCGAGGCCATCCGCCCCAGCAGGTCGACCAGCGCGCGGGTGCCGCCGGGCAGGTCCTTGCCGTAGGACGTCGAGTTCTCGCTGACCAGTACCAGCTCGCGGACGCCCTGCTCGGCCAGCCAGGCGGCCTCGCCGAGCACGTCGGCCGGCGGGCGGGACACGAAGCTGCCGCGGAACGACGGGATCGCGCAGAACGCGCAGCGGCGGTCGCAGCCCGAGGCGAGCTTCAGCGACGCGACCGGGCCGTCCGACAGCCGGGTCCGCGCGATGTCGGGCACCCACTCGTGGCCCGGCACCGACACGTCCGCGGTCGCGGCCGGGCGTTCCACCGGCGAGATCGGCAGCAGCGTCCGCCGGTCGACGGGAACGTGCGGGGCGGGCGTGTGGCCGCCGAGGACGTCCCCGAGCCGCTCGGCCAGCTCCGGGTAGGCGTCGAAGCCGAGCACGGCGTCGGCCTCCGGCAGGTCCTTCGCCAGCTCGGCGCCGTAGCGCTCGGCCAGGCAGCCGACGGCGACGACCTTCGCACCGGCCGGGCGGGCCACGTCGGAGGCGGCCAGCAGCGTGTCGATGGAGTCCTTCTTGGCCTGCTCGACGAAGCCGCAGGTGTTGACGACGATGACGTCCGGCGCGCCGTCCTCGGCGTCCACCAGCTCCCAGCCGGACCCGGCCAGCCGGCCGGCGAGCTCCTCGGAGTCGACCTCGTTGCGCGCGCAACCCAGGGACAGCAGGGCGGCGCGCCGGGGCGCGTTCTCGGGGGAAGCCACGCTTCCAGGGTAGACGGCGGCCGGTCCGCCCCCGGCCGGAGGCGGCGGGGCGGTGTCCGGCGGCCGGGCCGCGGTGCCCGGCGGCGGCGGGCCGCGGTGTGCCGGGCCCGGCGGCACGGAATAAGCTGACCGGCCGTGGCCGAACCCGCCCCCACCGTGCACGTCCGCCGCGCCCGCACCCCCGACGTCCGCGCGATCCGCGAGCTGGTCGACGAGTACGCCGGGCGGGTGCTGCTCGCCAAGGAGACCGTGACCCTCTACGAGGCGGTCCCCGAGTTCCTGGTCGCCGAGATCGAGGGAAAGGTCGTCGGCTGCGGGGCGCTGCACGTCCTCTGGGAGGACCTGGGCGAGATCCGGACGGTGGCGGTGTCCCCGTCGGTCCTGGGCCGGGGCGTCGGGCACACGATCGTCGACGCGCTCATCGAGGGTGCCCGCGAGCTCGGCCTGCAGCGGCTGTTCGTGCTGACCTTTGAGAAGCAGTTCTTCGCCCGGCACGGGTTCGCCGAGATCGACGGGACGCCGGTGTCGGCCGAGGTCTTCGCGGCCATGCTCCGCTCCTACGACGCCGGGGTCGCCGAGTTCCTGGACCTGGCCCACGTCAAGCCGAACACGCTCGGCAACGTGCGGATGCTGCTGACACTCTAGGGGGCGTGGCGGAACGGGTCGGGGCCTGGCGGTGGCGGACGTCGGCCGCGCTGCGCCCGCTGGTCCCGGAGATCTGGGCGTGGCGGACGCCGGCCGGTCCCCCGGGCACCCACCAGGGCGTCTCCAGCGGGCACCTCACCGTGGTCCTCTGCCTGGACGGTGCGGTGGAGCTGCTGCGCAAGCCGGACCCGGCCCGCGGTGCGGGCCGGTTCACCGCGTCGGTGGCCGGGCTGCACGCGGCCCCCGCCGTGATCGCGACCGGTGCGGCGCAGTCCGGGATGCAGCTGGCCCTGACCTGGCGCGGGGCGCGGACGCTGCTCGGGCTGCCGGCCGCGGAGCTGGCCTTCGACGTCGTCGACCTCGGCGCGCTGCTGCCGGGCGCGGACGTGCTGCTGGACCGGTTGCATGCTGCGCCGTCGTGGACCGAACGCTGCGCGATGCTGGACGCCGCGCTGTGCCGGATCGCCGCCACCCGAACCGGGACCGGCGCCCCGCCGCCGGAGGTGGCACGCGCCTGGGACGTGCTGGTCCGCTCGGGCGGGACGGTGCGGGTCGCCGACCTGGCCGCGGACGTCGGCTGGTCGCCCCGCCATCTCGGAGCGCGGCTGCGCCGCGAGACCGGGCTGGGCACGAAGACCGCGGCCCGGGTGATCCGTTTCGAGCGGGCCTGCACGCTGCTGCGCGGTCCGGGAGCGCCGTCCCCGGCCGCCGTGGCCGCGCGGTGCGGGTACGCCGACCAGCAGCACCTGTCCCGCGACTTCCGGGACCTGGCCGGGACCACCGTGCGAGCGTGGCGTGCCGAGCGGGTCAACGGCGCGACGCGCACGACCGGAACGGCGCCGCCGCCGTCGTAGACTGCGCCCGGTGGACATCCGCCACCTCCGGGACTTCGTCGCCGTCGCCGAGGAGCTGCACGTCGCCCGTGCCGCCGCCCGGCGGGGGACGGCCGCCTCGCCGCTGTCCCGGCGGATCCGCGGCCTGGAGCACGAGCTCGGCGCGGCGCTGTTCGTCCGCCACCGGCGCCGGCTCGCCCTCACCGCGGCCGGGGAGGCGCTGCTGCCGGTGGCCCGGGACCTCGTCCTGCAGTTCGACGCGCTGCCGTCGGTCGTGCGGGAGGCCCAGGTCCCCGCGGTCCGGACCGCCACCGTCGGGATCGTGCCGGACATCTCCCCCGCGCTGCGCCGCGCGTTCGTCGGCGCCGTCACCCGCGACCATCCCGACGTCGACGTGCACTTCCGGCCGGGCAGGACCGGCCCGCTGCTGCAGGCGGTGAGCGGCGGCGAGCTCGATCTCGCGCTGGTGCACGGCCCGGTCGACGAGCCGGGGTTGAGCTCCGTGCGCCTGGACACCGCTCCGGCGGCGGTCGTGGTCGCGGCCGACGCCGGGTTCGACGGTCACGGGTCGGTGGCGCTCGAGGAGCTGCGCGACCTGGCCTACGCCTCGGTCCGGCACGACGCGGCGCCGCTGTTCCACCGCCGCGTCGTCGACCTGCTGCGCCGGCACGGCATCACCCGGCACGTCGAGCTGGAGGGCCACGACGTCGCCGGGCTGGTCCAGCTGGTGACGACGGGTCGCGCGTTCACCCTGGCCGGTCCGGACGCCGGCCCGCCCGGAACGGCGTTCGCCGGGGAGCCGGTGGTCGTGCTGCCGGTCCGGGACGCCGTGCTGCAGCTCGGCACGGTCGCGGTGTGGAGCACCGACCGGGACACCGGGTGCGACGTCGTGGGGGCACTGGCCGGGGCGGTGCGCGGCCCGCTGGCGACCGGGACCGCCGGCCCGGTCTACTGACCCTGCCGGACGGCCTGCACGTCGAGCTGGATGTCGATCGTCGACCCGACGACCGGCAGCCCCTTCGCGATCATCTGCTGCCAGTTGAGCGTGAAGTGCTCGCGGTGGAGCTGCGTGGTCGCGACCGCGCCGACCCGGTCCCCGTTCCACTCCGCGGAGCCGAGGAACGTGGTGTCGAGCGAGACGTCGCTGGTCATGCCGTGCAGCGTGAGGTCGCCGTCGACGGTCCAGCGGTTCCCGCCGTGCGCGGTGAACCGGACGCTGGAGAACCGCAGCTCGGGGAACCGTTCGACGTCGAGGAAGTCGGCCGAGCGCAGGTGGGTGTCGCGGGCCTCGACGTTGGTGTCCACGCTGGCGGCGTCGATGACGACGTCCACCGAGGACTCCTCGAACGGCTCCGCGATCCGGATCCGGCCCTGGAACCGGTCGAACCGGCCGTACACCTTGGACAGCCCGATGTGCCGGGCGACGAACCGCACCGAGCTGTGGTCGGGGTCGATCACGAAGACGCCCGGCCGCGGAGGCCGCAGCGCCGGGTCCTCGCCGAGCACGATCGGGCCCATCTCGGTGTGCGAGCCCCACTCGACCTCGACGACGTCGGAGGCCTGCTGGTAGCCGCCGGCCTCGACCCGGACCCGGTACTTGCCGGGCATCAGGGAGGCCGAGAACCGGCCGAACGGGTCGGTCTCGAGATGGGCGACCCGGCGGTCCCCGGCGTCGATCACCGAGATCTCGGTGCCGGCCAGCGCGCCACCCTGGCCGTCGCGGACCTGCCCGGAGAGCACGCCGCCGGTCAGCGGAATCGGGACGAGCGCGTGCCGGTCCGTGGTCCCCCGCGCCGGGCGCCGACCGCCCTTCTTCCTCCAGAACACCGGCCAGACCTCCCCCACCCCGCACGGGCAGCACGACGGCGGGCCGCCGGTCGACGACCCTCGCCGTCACTCTGGCACGTTCGTCACCCTCTCGTTAATCCGTTCGCGCCAAAGAGTTGCTACTCTTGGTGTTTGTCACAGTACGGAACGGACGAACGTGACCCGGTGCGTGGCGCCGCTCACTCGTCGTCGCCGACCTCGCCGCCGTCGGCCGTGCCGCCGCCGCGGATCAGGTAGAGCGCGTTCTCCAGCTCGTCCGGCTTCACGAGCACGTCCCGCGCCTTCGACCCCTCGGAGGGCCCGACGATGTTGCGGGTCTCCAGCAGGTCCATCAGGCGCCCGGCCTTGGCGAAGCCCACGCGGAGCTTGCGCTGCAGCATCGACGTCGACCCGAACTGCGAGGTGACGATCAGCTCGGCCGCCTGCAGGAGCAGGTCGAGGTCGTCGCCGATGTCCTCGTCGATCTCCTTCTTCTCGCCGGCCTTCGCCGCGGTGACGCCCTCGGTGTAGCTGGGCTCGGCCTGCTCCTTGGTGAACGCGACGACCTTGGCGATCTCGTCGTCGTCGACGAACGCGCCCTGCATGCGGACCGGCTTGCCCGCGCCCATCGGCAGGTAGAGGGCGTCGCCCATGCCGATCAGCTTCTCCGCGCCCGGCTGGTCGAGGATGACCCGGGAGTCGGTGAGCGACGACGTCGCGAACGCCAGCCGGGACGGCACGTTCGTCTTGATCAGGCCCGTGACGACGTCGACCGAGGGCCGCTGGGTCGCGAGGATCAGGTGGATGCCGGCCGCGCGGGCCTTCTGGGTGATCCGGACGATCGCGTCCTCGACGTCGCGGGGCGCGGTCATCATGAGGTCGGCGAGCTCGTCGACGATGCACATGATGTAGGGGTACGGCCGGTACACCCGCTCGGACCCGGGCGGCGCGGTGATCTCGCCGGAGCGGACCTTGCGGTTGAAGTCGTCGATGTGCCGGACCCGGTTCGCCTGCATGTCCTGGTAGCGCTGCTCCATCTCCTCCACCAGCCAGGCCAGCGCGGCGGCCGCCTTCTTCGGCTGGGTGATGATGGGCGTGATCAGGTGCGGGATGCCCTCGTACGGGGTCAGCTCGACCATCTTCGGGTCGATGAGGATCATCCGGACCTCGTCCGGCGTGGCCCGGGTCAGCAGCGACACCAGCATCGAGTTGACGAAGCTCGACTTGCCGGAGCCGGTGGACCCGGCGACCAGCAGGTGCGGCATCTTCGCGAGGTTGGCGACCAGGTAGTGGCCCTCGATGTCCTTGCCCAGCCCGATGCCCATCGGGTGCTGCTCGTTGCGGGCGCTGCCCGAGCGCAGGACGTCGCCGAGGCGGACCATCTCGCGGTCGGTGTTGGGCACCTCGATCCCGACCGCGGACTTGCCGGGGATCGGCGCGAGCAGGCGGACGTTGTCGTTCGCGACCGCGTAGGCGAGGTTGCGCTGCAGCTGGGTGATCTTCTCGACCTTGACCGCGGGGCCGAGCTCGATCTCGTAGCGGGTGACCGTCGGGCCCCGGGTGAAGCCGGTGACCTGGGCGTCGATGTTGAACTGGTCGAGCACGCCGGTGATCGCCTCGATCATGGCGTCGTTCGCCGAGCTGCGTGTCTTCGGCGGCGGCCCCGACTCCAGGGTGTCGGCAGGTGGCAGCACGTACTCGGTCTCGCCGACCGGTTCGCGGATCGCCATCGAGAGCTGCTCGCCCGCTGTGTGCTCGGCCGGTGGCACCTCTTCTGCCGGCGGGGTCTCGACGATCGGCGCGCGCGATGGCTTCTTCCTCGACGCGGCCGCGGAGACACCGGGATCCTCGGTCTCCGGCGGGGCGGGCGCGTGGTCGCCCTCCTCCAGCCGGAACGCGTCGGCCTCCGAGGCCTGCTGGCGCCGCCGGGCCGGGCGACGGCGCTTCGGGGTCTCCCCGCCCTCGGCCGCCTCCTTCTCGGCGACCGCGTCGGCGACCGTGCGCGGCGTCCCGCCGGCCTCGTCGTCCTCCGGCGGGAGCTGCCCGGTGAGCCGGCGGAACCGGTCCGGCAGCTCGCGCACGGGGATGCCGGTGACCAGCAGCAACGCGTACAGGGTGAGCAGGACCAGCACCGGGACGGCCGTCCACGCGGTCAGCCCGGCCTGCAGCGGGGTGCCCGCGACGTAGCCGAGCGCACCACCGGCGCCCCGCCACGCGTCCGGCTCGGCGGGGGCGCCGTAGGCCAGGTGCACCAGCCCGAGGACGCCGAGCGCGAGCAGCAGCGAGCCGGCGACGATCCGCGGGCGGGCCTCCGGGTGCGCCGGCGCCGTCACGAGGACGACGCCGATCCCCAGCAGGATCACCGGCAGCAGCACGCCGGCCACGCCCATCACGGCCTGCACGACGAACGTGAACCAGTGGCCGACCGCCCCGCCTGCGCCCCACCACAGCCCGGCCGCGGCGATCACCGCGAGCACGAGCATCCCGAAGCCGAGGCCGTCGCGGCGGTGCGCCGGGTCGATGTCACGGGTGCGCCCGACCGCGCGCCCGGACGCCCGGACCGTCTTCGCGACGCCCCGGCCGACCGCGTCGATCCCGCGGTCGATCAGGTCGGGGCCCTGCCGCCGCGGCGGCGTCCGGCGGGTGGCGGACCGCTTGCGCGACGACGACGCGCGCGCACCGGACCGCCCCGAGCCGCGACCCGCGGCCGCCCTCGTGGTGGCCCTGCCCGTACCCGTACGTCCCGCCATGTCACCCACGGTAGCCCGGGGAGGAGATCGACTCGGCGAGGCACTCCGTGCTCGTGAGTGGTTATGAGGGTCATAGCCCGCACAACCACTCACGGGCGTTACACCGCAATCACCGTCGGCACGATCATCGGGCGGCGCCGGTAGGTGTCCGACACCCAGCGGCCGACCACGCGCCGGACGCCCTGGGCGATCCGGTGCGCGTCGGTGACGCCCTCGGTCTCCAGCCGGGACAGCTCGTCCTCGACCAGCTGCTGGGCCGCGTCGAGCGCCTTCGGGTCGTCGGAGAACCCGCGGCCGGACAGCGTCGGCCGGGACAGCGCCCGGCCGGACTTGTGGTCGATCGCCACGGTGATCGCGATGAACCCGCCCTCGCCGAGCGCGATCCGGTCCCCGAGGGTGGTCTCGCCGACGTCGCCGACGGACAGGCCGTCCACGTAGACCTGGCCGACCTCGACCCGCCCGGTGATCGCCGCCTTGCCGTCGACGAGGTCGACGACCACGCCGTTCTCGGCGATGACCACCGACTCCTCCGGCACCCCGGTCTTCACCGCGAGCGCGGCGTTGGCGCGCAGGTGGCGCCACTCGCCGTGCACCGGCATCACGTTCGACGGGCGCACCGCGTTGTAGAGGAACAGCAGCTCACCGGCCGGGGCGTGCCCCGAGACGTGCACCTTGGCGTTGCCCTGGTGCACGACGGTCGCGCCGAGCCGGGTCAGGCCGTTGATCACGGCGAAGACCGCGGTCTCGTTGCCCGGGATCAGCGAGCTGGCCAGGATGATCGTGTCGTCCGGGCGGATGGTGATGCTGCGGTGGTCGCCGCGCGCCATCCGGGACAGCGCCGCCAGCGGCTCGCCCTGGGACCCGGTGGAGACGAGCACGAGCTCGTCGTCCGGCAGGCGCATCGCCTCCTCGAGGTCGACGAGCAGGCCCTCGGGGATGTTGAGCAGCGAGTGCTCGTCGGCCAGCCCCATGTTGCGGACCATCGAGCGCCCGGTCAGGCAGACCTTGCGGCCGTGCGCCGCGGCCGCGTCGAGCACCTGCTGGACGCGGTGCACGTGGCTGGCGAAGCAGGCCAGGATGATCCGGGACGGCGCCCGGCGGACCAGGTCGGAGATGACCGGCCCGATCTCGGCCTCCGGGGTGACGAAGCCGGGCACCTCGGCGTTGGTGGAGTCGACGAGGAACAGGTCGACCCCTTCCTCGCCGAGCCGGGAGAACCCGCCCAGGTCGGTGAGCCGCCCGTCCAGGGGGAGCTGGTCGAGCTTGATGTCACCGGTGTGCAGCAGCAGCCCGGCCGGTGTGCGGATCGCGACCGCGATCGCGTCCGGGATGGAGTGGTTGACCGCGAAGTACTCGCAGTCCCAGCCGCCGTGCCGCACCCGGTCGCCCGCGGACACCTCCTGCAGGTGCGGGGTGAGGCGGTGCTCCTTGCACTTGGCCGCGACCAGGGCGAGCGTGAAGCGCGACCCGATCACGGGCAGGTCCGGCCGCATGCGCAGCAGCCACGGGACCGCACCGATGTGGTCCTCGTGGCCGTGGGTCAGCACGAGCGCGTCGATGTCGTCGAGCCGGTCCTCGATGGCCCGGAAGTCGGGCAGGATCAGGTCGACGCCGGGCGAGTCGTCCGACGGGAACAGCACGCCGCAGTCCACGACGAGCAACCGGCCCTCGTACTCGAAGACGGTCATGTTGCGGCCGACCTCGCCGATGCCGCCGAGCGCGAACGTGCGCAGGCCGCCCGCGGCGAGCGCGGGCGGCGGGCCGGCCGGCAGCTCGGGGCGGTCGATCGTCTCGGGCGGGGCGCTCAGGGACCGCCCGGGTCGGTTCCGGCGGTCGTTGCGCTGGGGGCTCACAGGTGTTCGTGCCTCACAGGGTCGTCAGTCGTGGACGGGGCCGTCACGCGCGGTGGTAGGCCACCTCGGCCCCGATGTCGGTGGCGGTGCGGCCGCCGAGCGCGCCGTGCCCGGGCCGCTCCGCGGTGATGCCGGGGCGGGCCTGCGGGTCGAGCGCGACCCCGGCGACGGCCAGGTCACCGGCGATCGCCGCGGTCTGCTCCTCGGTCGCCGGCGGCAGCGGGAGCCGGGTGTCGCCGACGTCGATGCCGCGCAGCCGCAGCGCGGTCTTCGCGAACACCGCGCCGCCGACCCGGCCCATCGCCCGGATCACCGGCAGCATCGCGTAGTGCAGCGCGCGGGCGCGCTGGTGCTCGCCCGCGTGGTAGGCCTCGATCATGGCGCGGAGCCGGTCGGCGACCACGTGGCCGATCACGGACACGAAGCCGACCGCACCCACGGAGAGCCACGGCAGGTTCACCGGGTCGTCACCGGAGTAGTAGGCCAGCGTCGTCGTCGCGAGCACCTCGGTGCCGACCCGCAGGTCGTTGCGGGCGTCCTTGACCGCGACGATCCGCTGGTGCTGGGCGAGCCGCTGGAACGTCTCGACGTCGATGCCGATCACGCTGCGCGGCGGGATGTCGTAGAGCATCACCGGCAGGTCGGTCGCGTCGGCGACGGCGGTGAAGTGCGCGACCAGGCCCTCCTGCGGCGGCCGCGAGTAGTACGGCGTCACCACCAGCAGGCCGTGCGCCCCGGCGCGCTCGGCGCCGCGGGCCAGCTCGATCGAGTGCGCGGTGTCGTAGGTCCCGGCACCGCTGACGATCGTCGCGCGGTCACCCACGGCCGAGACGACGGCGCGGATCAGCTCCTGCTTCTCCCTGTCGGTGGTCGTCGGCCCCTCCCCGGTGGTCCCGTTGACGACGAGGCCGTCGTTGCCCAGCTCCACCAGGTGGGTGGCCAGCTCCTCGGCCTTCGCCAGATCGAGCTCCCCGTCGGCGTCGAACGGGGTGACCATCGCGGTGAGCACCTCACCGAACGGGCGACGGGGCGGGTGCTGCGCCGTCGGGGCGCTCTGGGGGCCGGACTCCATGGGGGTCGACGGTACCGCCTCGTCCCCGGTGTGCGCGTCACAACCCGGAGGGGGCGGCGCGGTAGGCCTCCACGTCGGCGGGCGTCCCCTGGACCTCGACCCGGGCGGCGTCCCGGCCGAACGCGTGGAGCACCAGCTCCGACGGCTCCCCGACCACGGTGACCAGGCCGAACCCGGTCGCGACCACCTGCGTGGCACCCTCCGGGCGCTGCAGCACGACGCCGACCGGGCTGCGCCGGAACAGCACCTTCGCCGACGACGCCAGCAGCTGCCACAGCTGCCCGTCACGCTCCGCGTCCGCCGGGCGCGGCTCCCAGCCGGGCTCGCCGCGCCGGAGGTCCTCGTGGTGCACGAAGAACTCGCCGCCGTTGGCCAGCTCGTCGACCCGGCCGAGCTTGAACGGCGACCACGGCGGCGGGCCCGTGCGCAGGTCGTCGATCATGTTCGGCCAGGCCTCACCCGCGTAGGACTCCATGGCCCGCTCGGTGACGCCGGAGAGCGCGGGCACCAGGATCCCGGCGGCGTTCCACGGCTGCCGCTCCCGCACCAGCAGGTGGGTGAGCAGGTCACGGGCGTTCCAGCCCTCGCAGAGCGTCGGGCGGTCCGGGCCGGAGCGTTCGAACTCGGCGCAGATGGCGGCACGTTCGTCGGTGGCGAGGCTCACCGTCCCCAACGTAGTGCCCGCGCCCGGCCGGTGCCGCCCGACCCGCCAACAGTCCACAACGAAGGCGACTCACGTCACGGTTTTGTAGCCAGTGATACAGATCGAGCCGGACCGCCTCCGCATACTCCCCGTGTCCGGGCCGGGCCCCGTTCGAGTGACCCGGTCGACGCCCCCACGGCGGAGAGGACCCACCGTGACGCACGCTGCACCCACGCAGTCCCCATCGGCGATGCGCAGGATCGCGCTCGCGAGCATGACCGGCACCGTCATCGAGTTCTACGACTTCTTCATCTACGGCACCGCCGCCGCGCTGGTGTTCAACAAGGTGTTCTTCCCCGAGCTCGGGGCCGCGGCCGGGACCGCGCTCGCACTGGCCACCTTCGGTGTCGCCTTCGTCGCCCGGCCGTTCGGGTCGATCCTGTTCGGGCACTTCGGCGACCGGCTCGGCCGCAAGGGAACGCTGGTCACGACGCTGCTGCTGATGGGCTTCTCCACACTGGCCATCGGCCTGCTCCCGACCACCGGGGCGATCGGCGTCCTCGCACCGATCCTGCTGGTGGTCCTGCGGATCCTGCAGGGCCTCGCGGTCGGCGGCGAGTGGGCGGGCGCCACCCTGCTCACCGCGGAGAACGCCCCCACCAAGGCCCGCGGGAAGTTCGCGCTCTACCCGCAGCTCGGCCCGTCGGTGGCCTTCGCCCTCGCCTCGGCCACCTTCCTCGCCACCGCGCTGACGATGAGCGACGCCGCCTTCGCCGCCTGGGGATGGCGGGTCCCGTTCATCGCCTCGGTGGTGCTGGTGGGCGTCGGCCTCTACGTGCGGCTCGCCCTGGAGGAGACCTCCGCGTTCCGGGAGGCCGGCCCGTCCTCCGGTCCGGTGCGGCTGCCGGTCGCCGAGGTGTTCACCACCCGCCCGGGAGCGGTGTTCCTCGGCGCCGGGTCGACGACGGCGGTGTTCGCGTTCTTCTACATCGGCGTCACCTACATGACCAGCTACGGCACCCAGCAGCTCTCGCTACCCCGGCCGACCGTGCTGGCCATGGGGATCGTCGGCGGCACCGTGTTCGCCGTGACCACCATCGCCTCGGCGATCCTGTCCGACCGCGTGGGACGACGCCGCATGGTCGTCATCGGCAACGTGGCCTCGGTCGCCGCCGGGGTGGTCGTCTTCCCGATCGTCGACATCGGCACCGCGTGGTCGTTCGGGCTCGGCCTGTCGATCGTGCTCGGTGTCGTCGGGGTCGCCTACGGCCCGATCGGCGCCCAGCTGCCCGAGCTGTTCCCCACCCGGTTCCGCTACACCGGTGCCGGGATCGCGTACAACCTGGCCGGGGTCCTCGGCGGCGGGGTCGTGCCGCTGATCGCGGCGGCCCTGGTCCCGCTCTACGGCAGCCTCGCGATCGGCCTGGTGCTGGCCGCGGTCTCGCTGCTCAGCCTCGGCTGCACCGTCGCCCTGCCCACGACGCACGCGGGCTCGCTGGCCGAGCAGGACGCCCAGCCCGCAGCAGCCTGAGTGCCGGCCCGCCCCGGTGGGTGCCGCCCGGCGCCGGCCCGGCCCGGTGGGTGTCGCCCGGCGCCGCCCACCGGGCCGTCGCCCGCCGTCCCGGCTACCGTCATCCGGGACCGGGCGTCACCGGGTACGCCCGCGGCGGGAACGGAGGACCGGGTGACGGCGGGAGCGGCAGCGGATCCGGGCGGCCCGCACCCCGGCGCCGACGTGCACGACCGGCCCGTCTCGCCGTTCCTCATGGAGCCGTCGAGCGCGATCACCGCACGGATCGGCGAGCTGGGCACTCCCCGGCACTACGCGCGCGGCGAGCACGTCTACCGGCAGGGCGAGGTGTCCGCCCGGTTCCACCTCGTCGTCGGCGGGCGGGTTCGGATCTACCTGCACCGCCCCGACGGCGCCGAGCGGACGCTGGCCTACGCCGAGTCCGGGGCGACCCTCGGCGAGGCGGCCTGCATCGACGGGCGGCCGCGGCACCTCGGCTCGGTCTGCACCCAGCCGTCGGAGATCGTCTCGGTGAGCCGGGACGCCCTGCTCGAGGCCGCCCGGGCCGAGCCGGAGCTGTTGCTGGAGCTCACCCGCCGGATCGCCTACAAGCAGCGCGTCATGCAGCTGCACGTCCTGATCGAGGGGCTGCCGGCCCGGGAACGGGTCATCCTGCTGCTCGGACACCTCGTCGAGGCCTACGGCGAGGTCGCACTCGACACCACCACCCGGCTGTCGATCCGGCCCGCCGTCGACGAGCTCGCCCTGCTCGTCGGGCTGACCCGGGTGACGATGAGCCGCGAGCTGTCCCGGCTGGTCGCCGAGGGCCTGGTCGAGAAGGAGGGGCGCGCCATCGTGGTCCGCGACCTGCCGGACCTCCGCCGCCGCGTCCACGCCGTCCTGGCCTGAACGCGGGCCGGACGCTCAGCCCTCGGTGACCAGCGGGCTGGACGCGATCTCGGAGCCGTCCTCGAGCTTCTGGATCTCGAAGTCGGCGAAGACGTTCGGCACCTCGCGCTGCAGCTGGCGCAGGCACTCGACGGCCAGCTCGCGGATCTCGACGTCGGCGTGCTCGGAGGCACGCATCGCGATGAAGTGCCGCCAGGCGCGGTAGTTCCCGGTGACGACGATCTTGGTCTCGGTCGCGTTGGGCAGCACCGACCGCGCGGCCTGGCGGGCCTGCTTGCGGCGCAGCGTCCCGTTCGGGACGTCGGCGAACCGCTTCTCCAGGCCCTCGAGGAGCCGCTCGTAGGAGGCCAGGGCGTCCGCGGAGGCCTGCAGGAACAGCTCGTGCAGCTCGGGGTCCTCGGCGATGACACCGGGCTCGACCATCGCCGCGTCCCGCTCCGGGACGTAGCGCTGGGACAGCTGCGAGTACGAGAAGTGCCGGTGCCGGATCAGCTCGTGGGTCAGCGACCGGGAGATCCCGGACAGGTAGAAGCTGACGCTCCCGTGCTCCAGCACGGACAGGTGGCCGACCTCGAGGATGTGCCGGATGTAACCGGCGTTGGTCGCCGTCCGCGGGTTCGGCTTGCCCCAGGACTGGTAGCAGGCCCGCCCGGCGAACTCGGCGAGGGCCTGGCCACCGTCGGCGTCGGTGGACCACGGGACGTCCGCCGGGGGTGTGAACTCCGTCTTCGCCACGAGTTGCACGGACAGCGGCACGGTCTGCGGCGTGGTCTCCGACATGCCGACGAGCGTAACCACCGCCCGCGCCTGCCCTCCGGGCCGGTCTGGCGTCACCGACACCTTGCCGTGATGTCACTGTTGACGCCATAGTGGTGTCATGGATCTCACCCCGTACGTCGCGCAGCTCCGCGACGACCTCGCGGCCGCCGCGGCCGCCGGGGACGAGCAGACCCGCCGGACGGCGGCGCTGCTCGGCTCCGCGATCGAGCCCGCGGCCCGCCTCGCGATCATGAATGCCCTGTCCGACCTGGCATCGGAGGCGACGGCCGCGCTCGGCGACCGGGCCGTCGAGGTCCGGCTGCACGGCCGGGAGGTGCGGGTGTCGGTCTCCGGGGCCGCGCCCGCGGACGAGCCGACCGAGCACACACCGCCACCCGCTCCCGCCGCGCCGCCGCGGCCCGGGGAGGGCGGCCCGGGTGGTGCGCCGTTCGGCGGCGACGCCGGTGACATCAGCCGGGTGACGCTGCGGATCGTCGAGCAGATCAAGGCGCAGGCCGAGAAGGCCGCGCAGTCGCAAGGCGTCTCGCTGAACACCTGGGTGTCCCAGGCGGTGCAGGGGGCGCTGGCCGGGGCCGAGGGGCGGGGACGCGGTGGCCGCGACCCGCGCGACGGCCGCCATCTCCGAGGGTGGGTGCAGGGATGAACGACGAGCGTGACGACAGCACGGGGCCCGTCGAGGGTGGTCCGGCAGGGTCCGGGGCGGCCGGCACCGGTGCTGCGGGGTCGGGAGCTGCGGAGTCGCGAGCTGCGGAGTCGGGGGCGCCGGGTGGCGAGAGTCGCGACACCGGTGGTGCGGCGAGCAACCACACCGGCGCAAGCGGCGACACCGGCGCGGCGGGCGACCACACCGGCCCGAGCGGCGACACCGGCGCGGCTGACGATCCCGCCGACGACGGAGCCCTCGGCGACGACCGCACCCGCAGCGGACGGTGGGCCTCCGCCGGCCCGGCCGAGCTCGAGATCACGATCGCCGGTGGCCGGGTCCGCGTCGACCTCGTCGAGGACGCCGCCGAGGTCCGCGTCGAGGTGGCCGCCGATCGCGGCGGCCCTCCGTGGTCCGGCGGGCTGGGCGGGCTCCTCGACTGGATCGGGACGTCGATGAGCGGCGGACCACCCGCCGGTGCGGGCTGGTCCGGCCGCGGGTTCGACCCGATCGTCGGTGCCCCGTGGGAGCGCTCCGGCGACCCGTCGGGCGATGCTCTCGCGACCGTGACCATCGACTGGTCCGAGCCGGGCCGCCGTCTCGTGGTCCGCAGCCCGGAGGCGCCGGGGCTGAGCGGGGTGCCGCTGGTCGTGACCGTGTCGGCTCCCGCCGGGTCACGCGCCGCCGTGCGCACGGGTGCCGCCGGCGTCGAGCTGGCCGGGCGGGCGTCCTGGGTCGCGGTCCGGACCGGTTCGGGGACGGCCCGGGTCGCCGAGGTGACCGGCGACGCCGACCTCACCACCGGATCCGGCGGGATCGACCTGGGTTCGTGCGGCGGCCGGGCCCAGGTGCGCACCGGCAGCGGCGAGGTCGAGATCGGCTCCCTGGGCGGGCCGTCCCGGGTCCGCACCGGCAGCGGCGACATCCGGCTCGGCCAGCTCACCGGGGATCTCGAGATCCGGACCGGCTCCGGGGACGTCGTGCTGGCCGACGCGGTCAGCGGCGACGTCACGCTGACCACCGGGTCGGGCAACGTCCGCGTCGGCGTGCATTCCGGGGTCGCCGCCGAGCTGGACCTGTCCACCGGGTCCGGGCGGGCCCGCAGCGAGCTGGATGTCCGGCACGACCCGCCGGCCGCGAACGCCGCGCTGCGGCTGTCCGGGCGCACCGGCAGCGGCGATGTACTGGTCACCCGCGCGGCGGAGGCTGCCGCCTGACCGACCCGACGGCTCCGGGGATCGGGTGCGCGCTGCAGGCCCGGTGCGTGGCACCGGCCCGCAGCTCGGCGCCCTGGGCGTGCTCCAGAAGCACGGGTCGCTGCGGCATGCCACGGCCAGGGTCGCCGAGAGCATCGACACACCACCGCACCCCGGAACACGCGCTCACGCGCCCGCGGGTCGGGCAGCGCACCGGATCGCGTGAGCGTCACCAAGTTCTGTGCGCGCCGGCCGGCCCGTAGCGGGACCGTCCAGGTGACGCGTCGGCGCGGCCGGCAACGCCTCGCCGCACCCGGCCAGGCCCGCCCCGTGCGAACGGGCCCGAGGCGTCGATCAGCGCGTTCTCGTCTTCGCGACGGCCCGAACGTGCAACTCACCCAGCACGAGCCAATCGACGCGCACGTTCTCGCCCCTGCGACGGCGGGAACGCGCACCTCAGTCGGTCGGAGACAGTCGATCAACGCGTTGTCGCCCTCGCCACGGCCACAACGTGCACCTCGCCCGGGGCGGAGCGAGTCGATCAACGCGCTCTCGCCCCCCACCACGGCCAGAACGTGCAACTCGCCGACCGAGCACGAGTCGATCAGCGCATTCTCGCTCTCCAGGGCCGGAACGTGCGAGTCTCCCTGGCCGCGGAGTCGATCAGCACGTATCCGCCCTGCAGCGCGCCCGGTAACGTCTGCGGGCCGAAGACGGCGACTGCGCTGCCCGGCCCCAACGGGTGGGTGACATCGGCGGCCAGTACCACCTCGAGCGCTCACCAGATCTGGCAACGCTCACCGGCTCGCATGAGCGTCACCCGGTTCCGTGAGCGCCGGATGTGCCGCGCCCGGCGAAAGCGCGCAAGGCGGTAGCGCGCCCGGCGGTGCCACGGCCGGCAATGCCCGCGTCGAACGCTGCCGCGCCCACTGAACCGAGTCACGCCCACCGAACCGAGTCACGCCCACCGAACCGTGTCACGCCCCGCGGTTCGAGCAGCTCGAAGGCGTCGAGCAGACCGAACCGTGCCGCACGCGCCGAGCCGTGTCACCGAGCCGTGCCACACCGACGTGCCGCACCAGCGGGCCGGGCAGAGCGGTCACCCCGCTCGGACGGCCGCGGCGAGCGCGGGGGCGAGGTTGCCCCGCTCCCCCACCTCGACACCACCGAGCCCGAGCCAGCCGGCCATCGTGGCCAGCTCGCCGGCGAGCTCGGTGGCGATCCGCGGCTCCGGCGCCGGGGCGTCGGGCTCGGCGAACGCGCCCCGCACCCGTAGCACCCCGGCGGCCCGGTCGGCCTTGAGGTCCACCCGGGCGACCAGGGCGCCGTCCAGCAGGAACGGGAACACGTAGTAGCCGTACTCGCGCTTCGGTTCGGGCACGTAGATCTCGATGCGGTAGCGGAACCCGAAGATCCGCTCGGTGCGCTCGCGCTCCCAGACCAGCGGGTCGAACGGGCACAGCAGCGCCCGCCCGGTCACCTGGCGCGGGGCCGCGGCGGCCGGGTCGCGATAGGCCGGCTTCGCCCAGCCGCGCACCGTGACCGGTTCGAGGCGGCCGGCGTCGACGAGCTCGGCGATCGCCGTCCGGGTGCGCTCCAGGCCGAGCCGGTAGTAGTCGCGCAGATCGGTCGCGGTGCCGATGCCGAGCGCCGACGCCGCCTTCTCGACCAGCACCCGGGCCGCGTCGGCCGGGTCGGGAGCCGGTGCCCGCAGGACGTCGTGCGGGATCACCCGCTCCGGGAGGTCGTAGCGGCGTTCGAAGTGCCGCCGGGTACCGACGGCGAGCTCACCGACCGCGAACAGGTACTCGCAGACCCGCTTGACCTCGGAACGCTCCCACCAGGTCGCTCCCGGCGGGCGGGGCCGCACCGTACCCGCCCGGCCCCCGGGGGCGAGCTCCTTCTCGATCGCCCCGGCCCCGATCGGGCCGTGCTCGGCGACGACGTCGCGGATGTCCTCCGCGAGCGACGGGTGCTTCTCGAGCAGCGGCCGGTAGTGCCTCCACCAGCGGGGCGGCAGCGTCTTGTGCCCGAGCAGCAGCCAGTCCCGGACCGGGACCAGGCTGGCCTCGTGCGCCCACGTCTCGGCCAGCAGTCGTGGCTTGCGGCTGCTCGGCGACCAGGCCGCGTCGTCGAGCAGTTCCGCCGGGTAGGTCCCGAGCCGGCTGAAGACCGGCATGTAGTGGGCCCGCACTGCGACGTTCACCGAGTCGAGCTGCAGGAGCTTGACCCGGTCGAGCACCCGCCCGAGATGCCGCCGGGTCACCGGTCCCGACGGCCGCGGGTCGGTGAAACCCTGCGCCGCGAGGAAGGTCCGCCGGGCCACGTCCGCCGAGATCGTCCGCACGGGGCGGATGCTGCCACGCACCCCTGACAGGAACGCCCGCGGGAGCCGGGCCGCGGCGGCTCATCTCCCGCGCGGTGACCCGCCGGCCGGGGTCACGGCGCCGTGCCGGTGTCCACCACGGCCGTCAGCGCGACCCGGTACCCGGAGGTGACGTCGCCGGTGACGGTCGCGAGCTGCAGCGCCCCGCCGTCGTCACCGAAGACGGTGTCGGACTCCAGGCTCAGCTCCGACAGGGCCGCGACCGACCGCTCGTAGCCGGGAGTGGCGTACACGGTCTCGCAGACGTCCCGGGGGAACGCGACCTGCGAGGTCGCGATCGCGTTCGCCGCGTCGGTGATCCCGGCGGCGCTCGGGTAGACCTCGAAGTGGACGTGCGGCCAGCGGCCCGGGTAGCAGGCCGGGACGATGCTGGCGAACGTGACCTTTCCGGCCGGGTCGGCGACCTGGACGCCGCGCAGGTAGTTCTCGTTCTCGACGCCCGGCGAGTACAGCGAGTAGCGGCCTTCGCGGTCGCAGTGCCAGACGTAGACGGCAGCACCGGCCATCGGCGCCCGGGCCGTGTCGATGATCGTCAGGTCCAGCGTCATCAGGACGCCCTCGGCGGTCGCGCCGCCCGTCCCGAAGCCGGACCGGATGTCGCGGCGGACCACACCGGACTCGGTGAGGACGTTCGCGCCGTTGGAGCCGTCCCCCGGGAACGGGCCCGCGGTCTCCTCGGGGATCTCCCCGGCGCTCGTCGTGCCACCCGGGCCCCCGCACGCGGCGAGGCCGGCCGTGACCGCGCCGATGCCGAGGGCGGCCAGCACCCGCCGACGGCCGAGCAGGGTACCGAGATCGAAACCGAGCCCCTGGTCGACCACCTCCTCGCCGGGCCGGGGCAGCGGGCGGCCCTGGTAGGCGGGGGTGCGGTCGTCGGTCATCGGGTCTCCTGCGGTGCGGCGTCCGGGTGACCGCACAACGCTGCGAGGCGAGTGTGAGTGCCCGCGCGGAAGACCCTGTGCGCGGCGCCGGAGCCGGCAGGGTAGGCATGGCGCATGGCCATCGCGACCGTCCGCCCCGCCACCGACGACGACGTCGACGCGATCATGGCGATCCAGGACCGGACCTGGCGCACCGCCTACGCCGGCCTGCTGCCCGAGGCCGCGTTCGCGAGCCTGACCTCGGACGCGGCCCGTAGCCACTGGAGCGACGCCGTCCACGCCGGCGAGGACTTCCACCTGCTCGTCGCCGCCGAGGGTTCCGAGACCGTCGGGTTCTGCGCGGCTGCCCGGTACGCGGGGGCCGACGGCCGCTCGATCGCCGAGGTGTCCACGCTGCTGGTGGAACCCCGCTGGGGGCGGCGCGGGCACGGCGGCCGGCTGCTCGCCGCCGCGGCGGCCGCGCTGCGGGCGTCCGGTGAGGACGCCGGACGGGCGTGGGTGCCGGAGGCCGACACGGCGTCGCGCGGGTTCTACGCGCGCGCCGGCTGGGAGCCGGACGGCGCCGTCCGCACCCTGGACACCGGTGCGGGGACGATCCGCGAGGTCCGGGTCAGCGGCACCCTGCACCTGCAGCTGGTCGAGTAGGGCTCAGACCAGCCCCAGCAACGGCTCCAGCCCGATCGTCAGGCCCGGGCGGTCGCGCACCGCGCGGACCGCCATCAGGACCCCGGGCATGAACGACGCCCGGTTCATCGAGTCGTGCCGCAGGGTGAGGACCTCGCCGTCGGTGCCCAGGATGACCTCCTGGTGCGCGACCAGGCCGGGCATCCGCACCGCGTGCACGTGGACGCCGTCGACGACCGCGCCGCGGGCACCGCCCGGGTCGGTGGTGGTGGCGTCCGGGACCTCTCCGAGGCCCGCCTCGGCCCGCGCGGCGGCGACCACCGACGCGGTGCGGGCCGCGGTGCCGGACGGCGCGTCGACCTTCCCGGCGTGGTGCAGCTCGACGACCTCCACCGAGTCGAAGAACTTCGCGGCCTGCCCGGCGAAGTGCATCATCAGCACCGCGCCGACCCCGAAGTTCGGCGCGACCAGCACGCTTCCCGACCCGTGCGCGTCGAGGATCGCGCGCACCTCGTCGAACTTCGCCCGGTCGAACCCGCTGGTCCCGACGACCGCGGCGACCCCGCGCGTGACGCATGCCCGCACGTTGTCCAGGGCCGCGCCCGGGTGCGTGAAGTCGACGGCGACGTCGGCGCCGTCCAGTGCGGACAGGTCGTCTCCCGCGTCGAGGGCGGCCACCAGCTCGGTGTCCTGCGCTCCCTCGACGGCGCGGCAGACCTCGCTGCCCATCCGGCCCTTCGCGCCGAGCACCGCCACCCGGATCGCCACCCGCACTCACCCTCTCCGATCACGACGACAACCGCGGGCGAGTGTAGGTCAGCCGAGGACCAGGCCCCCGATCCACGCCGCGGTCGCGACCAGTCCCGCCGCGAGCTCGATGAGGATGCTCCAGCCGACGGCCGCGAGCGCGCCCCGGGCCGACCGCCAGGCCGTCGCGGAGTCCGGGAGGCGGGCCAGCTCGGCCAGCCACACGCCGAGCACGAACCCGAGGAACAACCCGACCACCGGGACGACGAAGAACCCGATCACGCCGAGCACCAGCCCGGCCAGCAACGTCCGGCTCGGCACCCCGGCGGCCCTGAGCCGCCGGCCGGGAAGCAGGTACTTCGCGACCTGCCCGGCGGCCGTCACCAGCACGGCGATGCCCAGCACCCACCAGCCGACGGCGTCGGCGCGCGGCACCGCCCACACCGCGACCCCGGCGACGACGAGGAGCGGCCCGGGCAGGACCGGGAGCACCGTGCCGGCCAGCCCGGCGGCGATCATCACGCCGGCAAGGACAGAAATCACTCGTGAGTGGTTATCAGGGTCAGGGCCCTGTTAACCACTCACAGGCCGCGCAGCGGCCCAGGAAGATCGGAAGGATCGCCGAACGGCCCCACCACGGCCGCGGTCAGCGGCTGGTCGAGCAGTTCCTCGGCCAGCGCCCCCACCTGCTCCGGGGTGACGGCGTCGATCCGGGCCAGGCTCTCGGCCACCGACCGCTGCCGGCCGTGGTCCAGCTCGGCCCGGCCGAGCCGGTTCATCCGGGAGGCGGTGTCCTCGCAGCCCAGCACCAGTCCCCCGCGCAGCGAGCCCTTCGCCCGGGCCACCTCGGCCTCGGTGAGCCCGTCGGCCGCGACGGTGCCCAGCACGTCCCGCACGACGGCGACGACCTCGCCGAGCCGCTCCGGTGCGCAGCCGGCGTACACCGACAGGGCGCCGGCGTCGGCGTAGCGCACGGTCGACGAGTACACCTGGTAGGCCAGCCCGCGCTGCTCGCGGACCTGCTGGAACAGCCGCGACGACAGCCCGCCGCCGAGGGCAGCGTTGAGCACGGCCAGCACCGGGCGCCCGGGGGCGTGCCGGCCCGGTGCGGGGACGCCGAGCATCACGTGCGCCTGCTCGGACTCGTCGGTCTGCAGGGCGAGCGCCCCGGACCGGGCCGGGCGAGTCCCGGTGGCGACGCGCGGCGGCCGGGGCGCGGCGCCGGTGTGCTCCCGCGCGGCCCGGCCGAGCG
Organism: Pseudonocardia sp. C8; assembly: GCF_014267175.1. Lineage (NCBI taxonomy): Bacteria > Bacillati > Actinomycetota > Actinomycetes > Pseudonocardiales > Pseudonocardiaceae > Pseudonocardia > Pseudonocardia sp. C8. Next base: position 1,395,618 of record NZ_JACMTR010000002.1, on the reverse strand, counting down.
CGGCGGCGACGAGCTCGGCCACCCGGTCGTGGTCGAGGTTCCCGGCCGCGGCGACGACCATCCGCGGGGTCGTGTACTCGCCCCGCCAGAACGCGTGCAGGGTCTCGCGGCTCATCGCCCGGATCGACTCCTCGGAGCCGATCACGGGGCGGCCCAGCGGGTGGTCGCCGAACAGCGTCTGGTCGAACAGGTCGCCGAGCAGGTCCTCCGGGTCGTCGTCGCGCATCGAGATCTCCTCGAGCACGACGCCGCGTTCCAGCTCGACGTCGGCGCGGGCCAGCTCGGCGTCGGTGACGACGTCGGCGAGCAGGTCCACCGCGAGCGCGACATCGGTGTCGAGGACGTGCGCGTAGTAGCAGGTGTGTTCCTTGGCGGTGAACGCGTTGAGCTCACCGCCGACGGCGTCCATCTCCTCGGCGATCCCGGCCGCGCTGCGCCGCCGGGTGCCCTTGAACAGCAGGTGTTCCAGGAAGTGCGCGGCGCCGGCCTGCCGGGCCGTCTCGTCCACCGAGCCGATGCCGATCCAGATGCCGATCGCCACCGAGCGGACGCCCGGCACCGACTCGGTGATCAGCCGGACACCGCCGGGGAGCTCGCTGCGCCGCACCGGCTCGGCGGCCGGCAGTTCGGGTGACATGCGGGCGGCGGCCCGGGAACCGCGAGGTTCCCGGGCCGCCGCCGCACGGTCGTGCGTTCCGCCCAACAGATCAGCTCGGGTTGGCGGCCTCGGCCTCGGCCTCGACCGAAGCGCCCGCCACGTCCTCCGCCGGAGCCTCGGCGTCCGCCGTCTCGGCGTCGCCCTCCTGCACCGGGACCAGGCTGATCTTGCCGCGGTTGTCGATGTCGGTGACCTCGACACGGATCTTGTCGCCGACCTTGACGACGTCCTCGACCTTGCCGATCCGCTTCCCGTTGCCGAGCTTCGAGATGTGGATCAGGCCGTCCTTGCCCGGGACCAGCGAGACGAAGGCACCGAACGCGGCGGCCTTGACCACCGTGCCCAGGAACCGCTCGCCGACCTTCGGCAGCTGCGGGTTGGCGATGGCGTTGATCATGCCGATCGCCTCCTCCGCGGAGGGCCCGTCGTTGGCGCCGACGTAGATCGTGCCGTCGTCCTCGATCGAGATGTCGGCACCGGTCTTCTCGGTGATCGAGTTGATCATCTTGCCCTTCGGGCCGATGACCTCGCCGATCTTGTCGACCGGGACCTTCACCGCGGTGACCCGCGGCGCGTACTTGCTCATCTCGTCCGGGCCGTCGATGGCCTCGCCGATCACCTCGAGGATGGTCAGGCGGGCGTCCTTGGCCTGGTTCAGCGCCGCGGCCAGCACCTCGGACGGGATGCCGTCCAGCTTGGTGTCGAGCTGCAGCGCGGTCACGAAGTCCTTGGTGCCGGCGACCTTGAAGTCCATGTCGCCGAACGCGTCCTCCGCGCCCAGGATGTCGGTCAGCGCCACGTAGCGGGTCTCGCCGTCGACCTGGTCGGACACCAGGCCCATCGCGATGCCCGCGACCGGCGCCTTCAGCGGCACACCGGCGTTGAGCAGCGACATCGTGGACGCGCAGACCGAGCCCATCGACGTCGAGCCGTTGGAGCCCAGCGCCTCGGAGACCTGGCGGATCGCGTACGGGAACTCGTCGCGGTTCGGCAGGACCGGGATCAGCGCCCGCTCGGCCAGCGCGCCGTGCCCGATCTCGCGGCGCTTCGGCGAGCCGACCCGGCCGGTCTCCCCGGTCGAGAACGGCGGGAAGTTGTAGTGGTGCAGGTAGCGCTTGGAGGTCTCCGGACCGAGCGAGTCGATCGTCTGCTCCATGCGCAGCATGTTCAGCGTGGTGACGCCCAGGATCTGGGTCTCGCCGCGCTCGAACAGCGCCGAGCCGTGCGCCCGCGGGACGACCTCGACCTCGGCCGACAGCGGCCGGATGTCGGTGAGGCCCCGGCCGTCGATCCGGACCTGGTCGGTCAGGATGCGCCGGCGGACGAGCTTCTTGTTCAGCGCGCGGAACGCGTTGCCCAGCTCGGCCTCGCGCCCGGTGAAGCGCTCACCCAGCTTCTCGAGCACCGACGCCTTGATCTCGTCGGTGCGGGTCTCGCGCTCCTGCTTGCCGGCGATGGTCAGCGCCTGCGCCAGCTCCTGCTCGGCGACCTCGGCGACCGCGGAGTACGCGTCGTCCTGGTAGGCCGGGAACACCGGGAAGTCGGCGGTCGGCCGGGCCGCGACGTCGGCCAGCTGCTGCTGGGCGATGCACAGCGAGCGGATGAACGGCTTGGCCGCCTCCAGGCCGTCGGCCACGACGCCCTCGGTCGGGGCGATGCCGCCCTGGCCGACCAGGTCGATCGTCTGCTCGGTGGCCTCCGCCTCGACCATCATGATCGCGACGTCGTCACCGACGATCCGGCCGGCGACCACCATGTCGAACGCGGCCCGCTCGAGCTGCTCGTGGGTCGGGAACGCCACCCACTGCGAGTCCGAGCCGGTCTCGTTGGCGATCAGCGCGACCCGGACGCCGCCGACCGGGCCGGAGAACGGCAGGCCGGCGAGCTGGGTGGACGCGGACGCGGCGTTGATCGCCACGACGTCGTAGGGGTCCTGCGGGTCGAGCGACATGACGGTCACGACGACCTGGACCTCGTTCCGCAGGCCATCCACGAAGGACGGGCGCAGCGGCCGGTCGATCAGCCGGCAGGTCAGGATCGCGTCGGTGCCGGGACGGCCCTCGCGGCGGAAGAACGAGCCGGGGATCCGGCCCGCCGCGTACATCCGCTCCTCGACGTCGACGGTGAGCGGGAAGAAGTCGAACTGGTCCTTCGGCCGCTTCGAGGCGGTCGTGGCGGACAGCAGCATGGTCTCGTCGTCCAGGTAGGCGACGACGGATCCGGCGGCCTGCCGGGCGAGCCGGCCGGTCTCGAACCGGACGGTGCGGGTGCCGTAGGCACCGTTGTCGATGACGGCGGTGCTCTCGTGCACGCCGTCCTCGCTGATGACGTCGGTCATACGGGGATGTCTCCTCGTCGTTGGGAGTGGTCTTCGTTTCCCACCACCGACGACGTCCGGGGCGATCCCCTGCTGGGCCGGTCTTCGATCGAAGCCCCCGGGCAGCGTGCTGCTCCCGGGAGCCACTACCGAGGACCGGCGGATGTCCGTCCGTCCTCCGCGTGGTGGGCGTCTTCAGTTGTCGTGCGCCGGTTATGACGGGACCCGGCACCGGAATCCGGTGCCGGGTCCGGAGTCGGGTCAGCGGCGCAGACCCAGCTTCTCGATCAGCGCGCGGTAACGCGTCACGTCGACCTCGCGAAGGTACTTGAGCAGACGGCGACGACGACCGACCAGCAGCAGCAGGCCGCGCCGGCTGTGGTGGTCGTGCTTGTGCTGCTTCAGGTGCTCGGTCAGGCCGATGATGCGCTGCGTCAGCAGCGCCACCTGGGCCTCGGGGGACCCGGTGTCGGTGGCGTGGGTGCCGTACTTCTCGAGCGTGCTCTTCTTCTCTGCGGTGGACAGTGCCACTGCTTCTCCTTCATCCGAGATGGTCCGTGGGGCCGTGCCGCCCGGTCTGCCGGCTCGCTGCCCTCGGATCAGTGCCCTGTCGGATCACTGTCCAGGCACCGGCCGATGGGACGGCAGGTAGTCGGTCCCGGCCGCCACGGACTGCAGCCGGACCCACGACAAACGGTACCAGCGGGTACCGGTGCCCCGCCGCGCACCCGTCACGGCCGGCCCGGGCGCGGCTCCCGGCGGGCGGCCGCACGCCGCAGCACCTCCGCGATCTCCGGGAACGACGGCGCCAGCGCGGCCGCCGCGGCGACCAGCCGTGCCGGGGCGGTCACCCCGCGCAACGCGTCGTCGGCCGCCGCGGCGGGATCGTGCGGGCGGCGGGGCCGCGGCACCCGGCGCGCCGCGGCGGCCTCGTCGCCGGCGGCACAGGTGCACCCGCCGTCCCGGCCCCAGGGTGTCGGCGCGGCCCGGACCTCGGCCAGCAGCGCCGGCACGTCGCCCGGCGGCACCGGGCCGCGGGCCAGCCGCCGGTCCAGGGCGATCAGCCGGCCCAGGACCGCCGGGTCACCGATCTTCACCCGGCGGGCCCCGGCGAGCTGCGACAGCATCGCCGGGCTCAGCCCGATCACCGACGCCAGCCGCGACTGCGTGATCCCCAGACCGGTCGTCAGCCGGTGCACCCGCTCCCCCAGCGGCTCGCCGTAGATCTCGCGCTGTCGAGCGCGGTTGCCCGCCACCGGATCGTCCATGCCGGTGATCCTGTGCCCGGCCCGCGCCCGCCCGGGACGGCTTCGCCCCGGGTGGGGGTTTCCACTCAGCCGCCGGCGTTCGGCCCCGCGCCGGCGGTGCCGTCCCGGCCGGCCACCGGGCCGGCGGTGTCGCCGGCCGCATCACCGGCGGTGCCGTCCGGGCCGGCCGTGTCGTCCGGGCCGGCCGCGTCACCGGCCGCCGTGAGGACGTTGCGGCAGCGTGCCACGTCGGCGTGCATCCGGGCGATCAGGGCGTCGACGTCGTCGAACCGTTCCTGGCCGCGCAGCCGGGCGACGAACTCGACACCGACCTCGTAGCCGTAGAAGTCCTCGTCGACGTCGAGCACGTAGGCCTCCAGGGTCCGCACCCGCCCGGAGAACGTGGGGTTCGTGCCGACCGAGATCGCCGCCATCAGCCGCCGGCCTCCCATGAGGAACCACCCGGCGTAGACGCCGTCGGCGGGGATCGCGGTGTGCGGCGGGCAGGCCACGTTCGCGGTCGGGAAGCCCAGGTCCCGGCCCCGCTTGTGGCCGTGCACGATCACGCCGTCCACCCGGTGCCAGCGGCCCAGTGCGTGCGCGGCGTCGCGGACCGCGCCGGCGTCGATGCAGGACCGGATGTAGGTGGAGGAGAAGGTCACCTCGTTGTCCGAGATCAGCTCCACCGCCTCGCAGGTGAAGCCGAACCGCCGGCCCAGCTCGGCGAGCACGGTGACGTCCCCGGCCGCCTTGTACCCGAACGTGAAGTTGCTGCCGACCACGACGACCGCCGCGTGCAGCCGCTCGACCAGCACCTCGTGCGCGAAACCGGCCGGCTCCATCCGGGACAGCTGCTCGGTGAACGGGATGACGCAGAAGACGTCGGCGCCGGTCTCGGCGACCAGCTCGGCGCGCCGGTCCAGGGTGGACAGCCGGGCCGGGTGGGTGCCCGGGCGGACCAGCTCCGCGGGATGCGGGTCGAACGTCACGACGACCGCGGGCAGCCCCCGGGCGCGGGCCCGCTCCACGGCCCGGGCGATGAGCTGCCGGTGCCCGCGATGCACGCCGTCGAACACCCCGACCGTGACGACGCAGCGTCCCCAGCCGGGTGGGACGGCCTCCAGACCACGCCAGCGCTGCACGGCGGCGAGCCTACGGAACCGGTGGGCCCGGCCGCGCGGCCGGGCCGGGGTTCACCCGGCGGGCGCCAGGACGACGACCGGGCGCGCGTACCGGCCGCGGTCGGCCATGAGGGCGAGCGCGGTCCCGTCCGGCCCGAACACGCCGTAGGTGCCCTCGATCCCGGCCGCGGGCAGCGACCGGCCGGTCCGGACGTCGGTCGCGGCACCGGCGTCGACGTCGACCCGCGGGAACGCGGTCGCGACCGCCGCGGCCAGGTCCAGCGACAGCCCCGGCTCCGCGGTCAGCTGCGCGACGGTCCGGGCCCGTTCGAGGGTGAACGGCCCCACCCGGGTGCGGCGCAGCGCAGTGAGGTGCCCGCCCACCCCGAGCGCGGCGCCGAGGTCACGCGCCAGCGCCCGGACGTAGGTGCCCGACGAGCAGTCGACCGCGACGTCGAGGTCCAGGAACGGGCCGTCCCGCCGCGTCGCCTGCAGCACGAACGCGGACACGGTGACCGGCCGGGCCGGGATCTCGACGACCTCACCGTCGCGGACCCGCTGGTAGGCCCGCCTTCCGTCGATCTTGACCGCGGACACCGCGCTCGGCACCTGCTCGATGTCCCCGGTCAGCGCGGTCATCGCCGCGCGGACCCGGTCCTCGCCGGCGTCGACCGGGACCGGCTCGGCCAGCGGCTCGCCGTCGGCGTCGTCGGTGGTCGTCGCGACCCCCAGCCGGACGGTCGCGGTGTAGGCCTTGGTGTCCAGGGCCAGGTGCCCGAGCAGCTTGGTGGCCCGCTCGATCCCGATCACCAGCACGCCGGTGGCCATCGGGTCCAGGGTGCCGGCGTGCCCGACCTTGCGGGTGCCCATGATCCGGCGGAGCTTCCCGACGACGTCGTGGCTGGTCGGCCCCCGGTCCTTGTCGACGATGACGAGTCCGGGCGGTGGTGGCGGATGACGGGGCGGCACGGGCGGGAATCGTACGAATCAGCGCGCCAGCCGGTACCCGACCCCCCGCACCGTCACGACGACCTCGCGGGCGCCGAGCTTGGAGCGCAGCGACGCGACGTGCGCCTCCAGGGTCCGCGCGGCCGAGGCGTCGGCGATCCCCCAGACCTGTTCGAGGAGCTCGGTGCGGGGCACGACGGCGCCCTCCCGCCGGGCCAGCGCGGCGAGCAGGTCGAACTCCTTGCGGGTGAGGCCGACGTCGTCGTCGCCCGCGGTGACGGCCCGCCGGTCCAGGTCGACGACCACGTCCCCGACCGTCACGGTGGCCGCCACCGCCGCCCCGGTGGCGCGGCGCAGCACGGCCTCGATCCGGGCCAGCAGCTCGTCGGTGGCGACCGGTTTGACCAGGTAGTCGTCCGCCCCCGACCGCAGGCCCTGCACACGGGCCGCGACGTCCCCGCGGCCGGTGATGGCCAGGATCGGCACCCGGGACCGCGTGCGGATCTCCCGGCAGACGCCGATGCCGTCGCGGTCCGGCAGCCCCATGTCCAGCAGGACGACGTCCGGCTCCCGCTCCGCGACCGAGGCCAGCGCGGCGCTGCCGCTGCCGACCAGCTCGGCCACGTGGCCGTGTGCGACGAGGGTGCGGCGCAACGCGTCCCCGAGGACGGGGTCGTCCTCGACCAGCAGCACGCGCACGCGCCCAGCGTAGTCGCGTTCCTCAAGGCTTCCTCAAACCCGACCTCGGTGCGGTAGCCGCGGCGGGCCGGCCGGCCCCATCGTTCCGGCACCGAACACGTCGAGGAGGACGGACATGGCCGAGGTCGCCGCCGGATCCGCGGGTGCGGGAACCACCCCCGCCCGGCGCAAGAAGAAGGTCTACACCCAGCTCTGGTTCTGGGTGATCGTCGGAATTCTCTCCGGCATCCTGGTCGGGTTCGTGGCCCCCGACCTCGCCGGGGACACGAAGTGGCTGGCCGACACCTTCGTCCAGATGATCAAGGTCATCGTCGGGCCGGTGATCTTCTGCACCGTGATCGTGGGGATCGCCTCGCTGGGCAACCTGGCCCGCGCCGGCGGCCTCGCGCTCCGCGCGCTGGGCTACTTCCTGATCATGACGGTGATCGCCCTGGCGATGGGCCTGATCACGGGCAACCTGTTCACGCCGGGCGCCGGGTTCAGCGGCGTGCCGGACCCGGCCGACCTGGCGAAGGCCGGCGAGCAGGCGGCCACCGGCAGCCAGGAGTCCGGGGTCGTCGCGTTCATCCAGGACTCGCTGCTGCCGCACAGCTTCTTCGGGCCGTTCGTGGAGAACTCGGTCCTGCAGGTCCTGGTGCTGGCGATCCTGACCGCCTGCGCGATCTCCGCGCTCGACGACGGCCTCCGCATCCGCCTGGTGAAGGCCGTCGAGTCGATCTCCCAGGTGATCTTCGGAATCATCAAGATCATCATGTGGGCGGCGCCGGTCGCCGCGTTCGGCGGCATGGCCTACACCGTCGGCCAGATGGGCGGCGACTCGCTGTACAACCTGCTCTCGCTGATGGCCGTCTTCTGGGGCACCTGCGCGGTGTTCGTCGTCGCGGTCCTCGGCGTGGTGTCCTGGGCCGCCGGGTTCAACGTCCTCAAGGTCATCCGGCTGATCAAGGACGAGCTACTGATCATCGTCGGCACCTCGTCGTCCGAGTCGGTGCTACCGCGGTTCCTCACCAAGCTGCAGTCGGCCGGTGCCTCCCGGCAGACCGTCGGCATGGTCATCCCGACCGGCTACTCGTTCAACCTCGACGGCACCTGCATCTACCTGACCCTCGGTGCGCTGTTCATCATCCAGGCCGGCGGCGAGACCCTCCCGCTCGGCGCCCAGATCGCGCTGGCCGTGCTGATGGTCCTGACTTCCAAGGGCGCCGCGGGCGTCACCGGGGCCGGGCTGGTCACCCTGGCCGCGTCGCTGCAGGCCTTCGGCGGCGAGTTCTTCACCCCCGAGGCGATCGTGGTCGGCCTGGCGCTGATCGTCGGCATCGACCGCATGATGTCCGAGGGCCGGGCGCTGACCAACGCCATCGGCAACGTCGTCGCCACGCTGGTCGTCGCCCGGTGGAACGGCGAGCTGGACCGGGAGCGGCTCGCCGCCGTGCTGGACGACCCGTCGCTGGTGGACGCCGACATGGAGGCCGCGCACGGCAGCGGCGCCGCAGCCCCGGTCACCGACGAGCCCTGCGAGAAGGCGGCCATCGGCGCCTGACCCGCCGCCTCTCCACCCCGCCGCCAGCCGCCGCCCCCGCCGAGCGCCACTCATGGAGCTTAAGTCCTGTGGCACGGGACTTAAGCTCCATGAGTGGCGCTCGGCGGGGGTGGCGCGGCGGCGGGGGTGGCAGGCTTTGGTGCGTGCGCCTGCCGTTCCGCGGGGAGTCCCCGCTCCGCCGGTCACGGCTGGTGCGACGGCTGTTCGTGCTGCAGGTGGTGACGATCCTGCTCACCGTCGGCGGGCTCGCCGTGCTCGGCGTGTACGGCGCCCGGGAGCTCGAGCACGACGCGGCCGCACGGCTCACCCGGGCGACCGCGCTCAGCGTCGCCGTCGACCCGGAGGTGGTCGGCGCCCTGCGGGCCGGCGGTGACGTCCCCGCCCTGTCCGCCCGCCTGCAGCCGGTCGCCGAGCGGGTCCGCACCGCGACCGGCACGAGCTTCGTCGTGGTCATGTCCCCCGAGGGTGTGCGGTACAGCCACTACAACCCGGAGCGGATCGGCGGGATCTACCAGGGCGAGATCGCGCCCGCGGTGGCCGGCCGGACCTACACCGAGCTCTATCCCGGCACCCTCGGCCCGTCGGTCCGCACCGTCACCCCGGTCGTCGACCGCGGCCGGGTCGTCGCCGTCGTGTCGGTGGGCGTGCTCCAGACCCGGATCAGCGACCTCGCGTTCCGGTGGCTCCCGGCGATCGCCGCGGCCGCGGGCGTCGCACTGCTGATCGGCCTCGGGCTGGCCGTGCTGCTCGCCCGACGGCTGCGCCGGCAGACGCTCGGGCTGGAACCCGACGAGATCACCGCCGCCTACACCCACCACGACGCCGTGCTGCACGCCGTCGGTGAGGGCCTGCTGGTGGTCGACGGCGGCGGCCGGCTCGTCGTCGTGAACGCCGAGGCCCGGCGTCTGCTGGCGCTCGCCGCGGCCCGTCCGGGCCCGGGCGACCCCGCCGAACCGGGACGCCCGCTGGCCGGCCTGGGCATCGACCCGGCCGTGCAGGCGGTGCTGGCCCGGGGGCTGCGCGAGGACCTGCGCGACGAGCCCGCGCTCGCCGGGGAACGCGTCCTGCTGGTCAACAGCCGGCACGCCGGCCCGGCGGCCGGGCCGGGCACCCGGGTGTTCACGCTGCGCGACCGCACCGAGCTCGCCGGGGCGCTGCGCGAACGCGACGACGCGCGCGGCAAGGTCGACGCGCTGTCCGGGCAGGCGCACGAGTTCGCGAACCGCCTGCAGACCGTCCTCACCCTGATCGAGCTCGGCGACACCACCGACGCCGCCGCCGCGGGCAGCGCGGCCCTCGACCGGACCCGCGGCCCGGGGTCCCGGGTCGTCGCCGAGGTCCTCGACCCGGTGCTGGCCGCGCTCCTCGCGGACAAGGCGTGGCTGGCCGCCGAGCACGACGTCACGTTCACCGTGACCGACGCCTGCGACCCGGACGCGCTGCCGGACCTGCGGCTGCCGTTCGCCGCCGACGACCTGGTGTCGCTGGTCGGGAACCTGGTCGACAACGCGATCGAGGTCGTGGCCGGCCGCGACGCCCCGCGGGAGGTGGCGGTTACGCTCCGCACCACGGGCGCCCGGGCGGTGATCGCCGTCGACGACAGCGGCCCGGGCGTGCCGGAGGAGACCGCGCGGGAGCTGTTCACGTTCGGGTTCAGCACGCGCGGCGCCCCGGGCGGGCGCCCGCGGGGCATCGGCCTCGCCCTGGTGGACCGGATCGCGCGGCGGCTCGGCGGGACGGTCACGGTGGGCGCCCGGTCCGACGGCACCGGCACGGTCTTCACCGTGAGCCTGCCGCTCCCCCCGGCCGCGGACGCCCGGCACGACGGCGGCACGTGAGTCGCGCCGGTCCCGGCGCCGGGCGGGTCGGTGGCCGCCCCATGCCCGGCGGTCGCCGGCAGGTCGGTCGCCCGCCGCGCAGGTCCGCCGGGAACCCGGGAGCGCCACACAGCGCCGCGCGCCGCACAGGTTCGCCGCGCGCCGCACAAACCCGGACCTGTGCGACGAGCACCGAACCTGTGCGACGAGCACCGAACCTGTGCGGCGCGGGCGCGGTGCCCGCGCGGTGCCGGCGCGGCGCTGACCCTGGCGCGCTGCGCGGTCGGCGGCAGCCGGGGCGCGCCCGCGCCGGCCGAACCCCACACGCGCTCAGGCGCGGACCTCCCCCGGGACCGCCCAGTGCCCCGAGCGCGCCCGCCCACCGACCGCGACCAGCCGGACCACCATGAACGCGGCCAGGCCGGTCCAGATCCCGGCCAGGCCCCACCCGAACACGAGCGACAGCCAGATCAGCGGCAGGAACCCGCCCAGCGCGGCCAGCAGTGTCGTCGTCCGCAGGAACGCGGCGTCTCCGGCGCCGAGCAGCACCCCGTCGAGGGCGAACACCACGCCCGCGACCGGCTGCAGCGCGGTGAAGAACCACCAGGCGGCCGGGATCGTGGCGAGCACCCCGGCGTCGGCGGTGAACACGCCCGGCAGCACCGGGTAGAGCGCGGCGAACACCACCCCGAACAGGCACCCGAGCAGCAGCCCGTACCGGGTCACGCGGGCGGCGACGGAGCGGGCGTGCCCGGTGTCCGCGGACCTCGCGGCCGCGCCGAGCGCGGAGCCGACGAGTGCCTGGGCGGCGATCGCCACCGCGTCGAGCACCAGGGACTGGAACACCCACAGCTGCAGCACGATCTGGTGGGCCGCGACCGACTCGGCGCCGAACCGGGCGGCGACCGCGGTCGCGGACAGGAAGCAGGCCTGGAAGCCCAGCGAGCGGATCACCAGGTCGCGACCCATGGTGACCTGGGCGCGCAGCACCTCGGTGTCCGGCCGCAGCCGGACCGGGTCGGACGCCGGTGCCCGGCGCCGCTCCACGGCCAGCGCCCGCAGGAACAGCGCCGCCGCCACCGCCTGCGCGACGACGTTGGCGACCGCGGAGCCTTCCAGCCCCCAGCCGTCCCAGCCGCCCACGCCGTGCACCAGGAACGGGCACAGCAGCGCCGACAGCCCGTTGCCGGCCAGCACGTAGTACATCGGGCGCTTCGTGTCCTGCACGCCGCGCATCCAGCCGTTCCCGGCCAGCGTCACCAGCACCAGCGGCGCGCCGAGCAGGGCGATCCGCAGCCAGGCGACCGCGCCGTCGGCGATGTCGGCGCCCCCGGCCAGCGCCCCGGCGACCGGCACCGCGAGCAGCTGCCCGACGACGATCACGAGCAGCCCCACGACCACGGCCAGCCAGGTCGCCTGCACGCCCTCGGTGACGGCCGCGGCCCGCCGCCCCGCCCCGTAGAACCGGGCCGCGCGGGCCGTCGTCCCGTAGGACAGGAACGTCAGCTGGGTGGTGACCTGCGCGAACAGCACCGCCGCGACGGCCAGGGAGGCCAGCGGCAGCGCGCCCAGCCGCCCGACGACGGCGGTGTCGACCAGCAGGTACAGCGGCTCGGCCGCCAGCACCGGCAGCGCGGGCACGGCCAGCCGCAGGATGTCCCGGGCTCCGCCCCGGGTGCGTTCCGGGTCGGCGGTCACGGGCGCGGGCGGCGACAGAGGTAGCAGAACGCCGGCGGCACGTTGCGCCACACCGTCCGGGTCGTCACGACCTCGTCGAACACCTCCTGCAGGAGCCCCTTGAAGCGCCGGGCCGACGCCATGGGCATGGTGTGCGAGTAGGCGAACGTGGTGAAGGCGCCGGTCTCCCCGACGACGTCGACGACCTGGGCGAGGATCTCGCGCTGGGTGTCGCGGTCGAACAGGGACCACGGCAGCCCGGAGATCACGGCGTCGGCGTGCTCGATGCCGCGCTCCGCGAGCAGCTCGCCGAGCTTGCGGGCGTCCCCGTTGACGACCTCGACGTCCGGGTGCCGCTCCGCGACGTAGCGGGCCATGCCGGGGTCGAGCTCGACGGCGAGGTGGCGGCCCTCGGGCGCCATGCGGCGGGAGACCTCGGCGGTCACCGCCCCCGTCCCCGGGCCCAGCTCGACGACGACCGGGCTGCCGTGCCCGGGTGCGACCCGGGCCAGCTTCGCCGACAGGCGCGGCGAGCTCGGCCAGACCGCCCCGACCCGCGCCGGGTTGCGCACCCACGCGCCGAGGAACTCACGCCATCCACTCGAGGCGCCGCCGTCACCGGGAGCGGGTTCGGAACTCACACGTACCTCCTGAAGCGATCGCGGGACACGCTACGTCCCGCGGCGGGACCCCTGGGGACCGACCCGATGTCCTACCGGACGCGGGTGTCGCGCGGGTGTACCTCCGGCGAGGTGCCGCACACCTGCGCGGCACCGGCCAGCTCCGCGCGGAGCAGGTCCAGGATCCCGTCCCGGGTGCCGGTGCGCTCGAACCCGGCGGCTGCCGGGTGCCCGCCCCCGCCGAGGGCCGTCGCGGCCCGCGACAGGTCCGGGGAGCCGGTGCCGCGCAACGACACCGACCACTCGCCGGGTGCGGTCTCGGTGAGCAGCGCGGCCACGCCGTCGCCCGCGGTGGCCAGCAGCTGCCCGACCAGTCCCGGTGTGTGGTCCCGGAACCGGGTCGCGGTCGCCGGGTCGACGGCCGCCCACACCAGTCCGGCGCCCCCGGCCGCGTCCGGTTCCCGGCGCGCGCCCGCGAGCACCGTCGCCTGCGCGGCCAGCCACGCGAACGGGCGCGTCCCGGTCAGCTCCCGCATCAGCTCGCGCGGCTCCGCACCGGCCTCGACCAGCTCGGCGCCCAGCCGCAGCGCGTCCGCGCCACCCCACCGGAAGCCGCCGGTGTCGGTGTAGAGCCCGGCGAACAGCGCGCGGGCGATCACCGCGTCGACCTCGGCGCCGAGCGCGACGAGGACGTCGCGGACCAGCAGCACGGTGGCCGGCGCGGCCGGGTCGACGAGGTGGTGGGTCGCGAACCCGGTGAACGACGCGTGGTGGTCGATCGCGAGCGACACCCGCGCCCGGTCCAGGCGGTCGCCGAGATCCCCGATCCGCGGGGCCGAGGAGATGTCGCAGCACACGAGCACGTCCGGGTCGGCCGGGGCGTCGGCCGCCGGCACGACGATCCCGTCCGGGTCGAGGACGGTCACCATGTGCGGCACCGGGTCCGGCCCGCCGAACGCGACCGCGGCCCCGGTCCCGGCCCGGCGCAGCGCCGTGGCCAGCGCGATCGCGCTGCCCGCGGCGTCGGCGTCGGGCCGGACGTGCCCGACGACGAGGACGTCGCGGGCGCCGGCCAGCAATGCCGCGGCCCCGGCCGGATCGACCGGGCCGGGGCCGGGCAGCGGGGTCTCGGGTGTCACTCCGCCTCGGTCTCCCGCGGGGCCTTGTACGGGTCCGGGTCCCCCGCAGGCGACGCCGACGCGGCGAGCCGCGCGACCTCCTCGTCGGAGGCCCGGGTCCGGGCCAGTAGCTCCTCCATCCGGCGGGCCTCGTCCGGGACCTGGTCCAGGACGAACGTGAGGCTCGGCGTGTACCGGACGCCGGTCCGCTGTCCGACCCGGCTGCGCAGGACGCCGGCCGCGCTGTCCAGCGCGGCCGCCGCACCGGCGGTGTCCGGGGCCTCCTCCAGCGACGTCCCCATCACCGTGTAGTAGACGGTGGCCTCCCGCAGGTCGCCGGTGACCCGGGTGTCGGTGATCGTCACCATCGACAGGCGAGGGTCCTTGACCTCGTGCTCCAGGGCCTCCGCGACGATCTGCGAGATCCGCTTGGCGAGCTTGCGTGCGCGCGCCTGGTCGACCATGTCGTGCTCCTTCCACCGGCGTACCGGGCGAGTCTAAGCGCGGCCCCGGCCCGGCGGCCGGGGCGTCAGGAGTCGTCGTCGGGGCCGAACAGCCGGATCCGCGCCGACAGCAGTTCCAGTTCCGGGCGGGCGGCGACGAGCCGCTCGCACCGTTCGAGCAGGGTCCGCACGTGCCCGGCGTCGGCCGAGACGCAGCTCACGCCGATCAACGCGCGGCGGTACAGGTCCTGGTGACCGGCCTCGGCCGCGGCGACCTCGAACCGGCGCAGCTCGGCCAGCACCGGGCGCACCGCGGACCGCTTCTGCTTGAGCGACCGGACGTCCCCGAGCAGGACGTCGCACTCCAGGGCTCCGACGTACACCCCGCACCTCCCGAACCAGCACAGCGCTCGACGCGCCCGGCCACGCAACCCCGGCCGCACCGCACCCGAACACACGGACCCGGCCCCGCAGCACGAAAGTCGGGGACGGCCGCCGCAGCGACCGTCCCCGACCGACCAGGGCCGTCAGGCCCGGGGCTTCTCCCGCATCTCGTACGTCTCGATGACGTCGTCGATCTTGATGTCGGAGTAGCTGCCCAGCGTCAGACCGCACTCGAAGCCCTCGCGGACCTCGACCACGTCGTCCTTGAACCGGCGCAGCGACGACACCGGGAGGTTCTCCTGGACCACCCGCGAGTCGCGCAGCAGGCGCGCCCGGGCGTTCCGGCGGATCTCCCCGGACTGCACGAGGCAACCGGCGATCGTGCCGAACTTGGAGGACTTGAAGACCTCGCGGACCTCCGCGCGGCCCAGCTCGACCTCCTCGTACTCCGGCTTCAGCATGCCCTTGAGGGCCGCCTCGATCTCCTCGATCGCCTGGTAGATCACCGAGTAGTAGCGGATCTCGACGCCCTCGCGGTTGGCCAGCTCCGTGGCCTTGCCCTCGGCACGGACGTTGAAGCCCATGACGATGACGTTGTCCGCGATGGCGAGGTTGATGTCGCCCTCGGTGATGCCACCCACGCCGCGGTGGATGACCCGCAGCTCGACCTCCTCACCCACGTCCAGCTTCATCAGGGCCTCCTCGAGCGCCTCCACGGTGCCCGAGTTGTCACCCTTGATGATCAGGTTGAGGGTGTTGGTCTCCTTCAGCGCGGCGTCCAGGTCCTCCAGGCTGACGCGCTTGCGCCGGCTCGCCAGCTCGGCGTTCCGCTCGCGGGCGCGCCGCCGGTCGGCGATCTGGCGGGCCACCCGGTCCTCGTCGACGACGAGGAACGTGTCACCCGCGCCCGGCACCGACGTGAGGCCGATGACCTGCACCGGACGCGACGGCAGGGCCTCGGTGACGTCCTCGCCGTGCTCGTCGACCATCCGCCGGACGCGCCCGGAGGCGTCGCCGGCGACGACCGAGTCGCCGACCCGCAGCGTGCCGCGCTGGACCAGCACCGTGGCCACCGGGCCGCGGCCGCGGTCCAGGTGCCCCTCGATGGTGACGCCCTGGGCGTCCATGTCGGGGTTGGCCCGCAGGTCGAGCGCCGCGTCCGCGGTCAGCAGGATCGCCTCGAGCAGCGACTCGATGTTGGTGCCCTGCTTGGCGGAGATGTCGACGAACATGGTGTCGCCGCCGTACTCCTCGGCCACCAGGTTGTACTCGGTGAGCTGCTGGCGGATCTTCTGCGGGTTCGCGCCCTCGACGTCGATCTTGTTGACCGCGACCACGATCGGCAGCTCCGCCGCCTGCGCGTGGTTGATCGACTCGACGGTCTGCGGCATCACGCCGTCGTCCGCCGCCACCACGATCACCGCGATGTCGGTGGACTTCGCACCGCGGGCACGCATGGCGGTGAACGCCTCGTGACCCGGGGTGTCGATGAACGTGATGGAGCGCTCCTCGCCCTCCAGCTCCGACTGCACCTGGTACGCGCCGATGTGCTGGGTGATGCCGCCGGCCTCGCCCTCGCGGACGTTGGCCTTGCGGATCGTGTCCAGCAGGCGCGTCTTGCCGTGGTCGACGTGACCCATGATGGTCACGACCGGCGGCCGGGCCGCCAGGTCCTCGTCGGACCCCTCGTCGCCGAACTCGATGTCGAACGACTCGAGCAGCTCGCGGTCCTCCTCCTCGGGGGACACGACCTGGACCCGGTAGTTCATCTCCTGGCCGAGCAGCTCCAGGACCTCGTCGGACACCGACGCGGTGGCCGTGACCATCTCGCCGAGGTGGAACAACACCTGCACCAGCGACGCCGGGTTGGCGTTGATCTTCTCGGCGAAGTCGGTCAGCGACGCGCCGCGCGGCAGCCGGATCGTCTCGCCGTTGCCCTTCGGCAGGCGGACGCCGCCCACCGAGGGTGCGGCCATCGAGTCGAACTCCTGGCGCTTCTGCCGCTTCGACTTGCGGCCCTTGCGGGCCGGGCCGCCGGGACGGCCGAACGCGCCTGCGGCACCGCCGCGGCCACGACCGCCGCCACCGCCGGGACGGCCGCGGAAGCCGCCCGCGGGCGGCCCCCCGGCCGGAGCGCCGCCGCCACCGGGGCGGAAGCCACCGCCACCGCCGGGACGGCCGCCGCCACCGGGGCCACCACGGCCGCCGCCGGGGCCGCCACGACCGCCACCGGGGCCACCACGGCCACCGGCGCCGGGCCGCCCGGCCGCCGGACGCGCGGGCATCATGCCCGGGTTCGGCCGCGGGGGCATGCTGTTCGGGGTCGGACGCGGGCCACCGGCGCCACCGCCCGGACGGGGCGGACGCGGCGGGGCCTCACCGGACCGCGCGGCCGGCTGCTGCGGGGCACCGCCGCCCTGCTGCCCACCCTGCTGGGCGGGCGGGCCGGGACGCGGCCCCGGCTTGGGCGAGCCCTGGCCGACGCCGAACGGGTTGTTGCCGACCCGCGGCTGGCGCGGACCCGGCTTCGAGCCGCGCTGGTCCTCGCCACCGGGACGACCCTGGCCACCCGGCTTCGGGCCGGGCTTCGGCGCGGCCGGGCCCGGCTTCGGGCCGGGCTTGGGCGCGGCGGGGCCGGGCTTCGGAGCCGGCGGGGCGGAGTCCGCAGCGGGCCGCTGGGGCGCCGGGGCGGAGTCCGCAGCGGGCCGCTGCGGCGCCGGCGCGGAGTCCGCGGCCGGGGCCTGGGGCTTCGGGCCGGGCTTGGGCGCGGCCGGTCCCGGCTTCGGCGCGCCGGCGGCCGGCTGCGACGGGGCGGGCGGGCCCGGACGCGGGCCCGGCTTCGGTGCCGGCCCGGGCGAGGCCGTGCCCGGGGTCGGACCGGGCTTGGGCGCGCTCGGGCGGGACGGTGAGGGGGCGCCGGAGCCGCCACGCGGGGCGCCACCGGCACGGGGACGACCGGCGCCGGGCGCGCCGGAGCCACGGCGCTGACCGTTGCCGGCCCCGCCGGATCCACCGGCGGCCATCGCGTCGCGCAGCTTGCGCGCGACCGGGGCCTCCACGGTGGAGGAGGGAGACTTCACGTACTCCCCGAGGTCCTGCAGCTTGCTCAGGACCTGCTTGCTGCTGAGTCCGAGCTCCTTCGCGAGCTCATGCACGCGGGCCTTGCCTGCCACTGCTCTCCTTGTCCTGACCGGAGGCCGGGCGGCAGGTTCCCGCTCGACCTCGAACCTAGTGTCGAAGCACGTTCATGGTGCGATCTTCACTGCTGGCTCATGACTGGTCGACCTTGCTTTCTTCCGATGACGGGACCGGGAGGCTCCCGGTCCCCTGCTGATCCTGTACCCATCGCCGTACGGCGCCGGTCTCCGGCTTGCCCCGGAGGCGCAGCGCCCGGGCGAACGCCGAGCGGCGCTCGGCTTTGTCCAGGCACCCCGGCACCGGGTGCAACCAGGCACCCCGGCCGGGGAGGCGGCGACGCGGATCCGGGACGAGACGTCCGTTCTCCGCGACCACCCGCAACAGTGCGGCGGCCCGTTCCCGGGTCCGGCACCCCACACAAGTCCGGATCGGAACCGACCGGGTGCGAGCGGGCGACGGTCCGCGACCGCGGGCCGCCTGTGAGTGTAGCGCAGCGTCGTCGTCCGGCATTCCCTCGCCCGGCCCGTGGCCGGACGCCTGCGCCCTCCCGGCTACGACGTCTCCTCGACCGGGTCCCCGTCCGGGCCGACCGGGGAGCGCGGGTCGGCGTCGCTCCGGATGTCGATCTTCCAGCCGGTGAGCCGGGCGGCGAGCCGGGCGTTCTGCCCCTCCTTGCCGATGGCCAGCGACAGCTGGAAGTCCGGGACGACCACGCGGGCGACCCGGGCCCGCTCGTCCAGCACCGTGACCGAGACCACCTTCGACGGCGAGAGCGCGTTCCCGACGAACTCCGCCGGGTCCTCGGACCAGTCGATGATGTCGATCTTCTCGCCACCGAGCTCGCCCATCACCCCGCGCACCCGCGCGCCCATGGGGCCGATGCAGGCGCCCTTGGCGTTGAGCCCCGGCCGGGTGGACCGGACGGCGATCTTGGACCGGAACCCGGACTCGCGGGCCACCGACACGATCTCCACCGAACCGTCCACGAGCTCCGGCACCTCGAGCGCGAACAGCTTGCGCACCAGGTTGGGATGCGTCCGGGACAGCGTGATCGACGTCCCGCGCGGGCCGCGGTTCACCCCGACCACGTAGCAGCGGATCCGGTCGCCGTGCCGGTAGACCTCGCCGGGCACCTGCTCCGCGGCGGGCAGCACGGCCTCGGTGCCCCCGGCACCGCCCAGCTCGACGACGACCACACCGCGGGCGTTGGCGCGGGCGTCGCGCTGCACGATGCCCGCGACGACCTCGCCCTCCTTGGTCGAGAACTCGCCGTAGGTCCGCTCGTGCTCGGCGTCGCGGAGCCGCTGGACGATCACCTGCCGGGCGGTGGCGGCCGCGATCCGGCCGAAGCCCTCGGGGGTGTCGTCGAACTCGGGCCCGGGGGTGCCGTCCTCGGCCCGGTCGGCGGCGTCGCGGGCCATCACGCGGACGACGCCGGTCTTGCGGTCGATGTCGATCCGGGCGTCCGGGTGGTGGCCCTCGGTGTGCTTGTACGCGGTCAGCAGCGCGGTCTCGATGGCCTCCAGCACCGTCTCGAACGGGATCTCCTTGTCCCGCTCGATGGCCCGCAGTGCGGGGATGTCGACGTTCACCGGTTCTCCTCGTTCGCGCTGGTCTCGCTGGTCTCGCCGGCACCCGGGTCGAGCAGGGCGGTCTCGGCCTTCGGTGCCGCCTTGAACTCCACCTGCACCTGGGCGTGCTTCACGTCGCTGTAGGCGATCTCGCGCAGCTCGGGCCGCGGTCGGCCGGGCACCGCCACCTGCACCCGCTCGTCGCCGGCCCGGCCGATCCGGGCGTCGAGGCAGCCGCCGTCGGCGAGGGTGATCCGGGCCAGGCGCAGGAAGTTCCGCCGCCAGTGGCGGGGGCGGGTGAGCGGCCGGTCGACACCGGGCGAGGTGACCTCGAGCGTGTACGAGCCCTCGATGAGGTGCTCGTGCGCGTCGAGCTCGGCCGCGGCGGTCCGGCTGAGCCGGGCGATCTCGTCCAGGTCGATGCCGGTGGCGGCCGACCCCTCCGGCAGGTCGACGACGAGCTTGACCGCGTGCCGCCGGCCGGCGGTGCGGACCTCCACGGCGTCGATCTCCAGCCCGGCGTCGGTGACGACGGGCCCGAGCACTCCGCGCAGCTGGTCGGCCAGCTGTGTGGGGTCCGTACTGCGCATCGGGTGCTTCTCCTCGTGGTCGCGTTCGTCGCCGGCCGCCGTCGCCTGGCCGTCGCCGGCCGCGCCCGGGCACCGCCGCGGGGGCGGCTCGGCTCGGATGCGGGCACCGTCACGGGCGGCGGACGCCGGCCCGGACGACGGCAGGGACGGCCGACGAGCCTAGCGCGTTCGTCCCCGTCCGCGTCGGCCGCGGTCGGCGACGGTGCCGGGCGGGGTCGCCCGGTCGGTGCACCGGTGCCCGGGCCGGGCTGGCAGCATGACCGTTCGTGAGGGACCGGAGACCAACCGTGCGCGCGTTCACCCGCCGCCAGGTGCTGGTGACGGCGGCGGCCGCCGCCACGCTCCCGCCGGCCCTCGCGGCCTGCTCACCGGGCGCCCCCCGCCGCGACGACGCCACCGACGCGCTGCTGGCCATGGCCGACGGGGCCCGGCGGGACGCGGCGCTCGTGGCCGCGGCCGTCACCGGGGACCCGGGCCTGGCCGGGCGGCTGGAGCCGCTGCGGGCGGCCCGGATGGAGCACGCCGCCGCGCTCGACCAGGCCGGGGGGCGGGCGCCCGGCTCGGTGCCCGTGCCCGCGACGCCGCCGGCCGCGGACCTGGCCGCGGTGCGGGACTCGGTCGCCGCGTCGGCCCGCACCGCGGGCGAGGTCGTCCCCCGGGCGTCCGCCCAGCAGGTCGGGCTGGTGGCCGAGGTGGCCGCCTGCTGCGCGACCTACGCGGCGGTGTTGCAGCGGTGAGGGCCCCCGCGCAGGAGCAGGACGAGCCGGCCGTCCCCGCCGTGACGGTGGAGGCGCTGCAGCGGGCGCTGGCCAGCGAGCACGCGGCGCTGTGGGCGTACAAGATGGCCGTGGCGTTCGTGCCGCCCGACTGGGCGGCCCGGGCCCGGGCCGACGTCGAGGCGCACACCACGCTGCGCGGGCAGGTCAACGAGACGCTGACCCAGCTCGGCCAGCGGCCGATCTCCGCGCAGCCGGCCTACGCGCCGCCGCAGCCGGTGGTCGACGCGGCGTCGGCCGGGGCGCTGCTGGTGGCGGCCGAGACCGACGCGATCGCCGCCTGGCGGTCGGTGACCGAGCGGTCCACCCAGGTGCCGCTGCGGCAGGCCGGGCTGCGGGCGATGATCGAGTGCACCGGGCGGCTCGCCTACTGGCGCACCGTGACCGAGCGCACCCCGGTCGTGCCGGTGTTCCCGGGCCGCTCCTGACCCGCGCCGGTCAGGACCGCAGCACGCGCGCGGCCAGCTCGACGTCGGACCCGGTGTTGGCCAGGTGGAACGACAGTCGCACCGCGCCGTCCCGGACGGCCGCGGCGATCCCGGCGGCGGCCAACCGCTCCGCCGCGCCGCCGGCGCGCACGGACACGATCGCCGACCCGGCAGGTGGCATCCCGAGCCGCTCCCGGAGGCCGTCGGCGAGCCCGACGCAGTGCGCCCGCAGCGCCTCCGGGTCCAGCGAGGCCAGCCACGGCACCGTCACCGCCGAGCCGGCCTGCGCGAACCACACCGGCGCCTCCTCGCCGCCGGCCGGTCCGGGCCGGGCCGGTGGGTCCGGCGTGTACAGCCCGGAGCCCCAGCGGTCGCGGGCGCCGTACCAGCCGGCGCCGTGCCGGACGACCTCCGGCCACCGCTGCCCGCCCGGCGGCCCGTCCACCCAGGACGGCCGCTGGGCCAGCCATGCGGTGCCGCGCGGCCCGAGCAGCCACTTGTAGCCGGCCCCGACGACGGCGTCGGCCCGGTCGAGCCGCAGCGGCAGCCAGCCGGCCGCCTGGGTGACGTCGAGCAGCACCCGCACGCCGTGCCGCTCCCGGGCGGCCCACAGGGCGTCGAGGTCGGCGATCCGGCCGTCGGCGGACTGCACCACCGAGACGGCCACGAGGTCGTGCTCCCCGGCGTGCGCCGCGAGCTCGGGCAGGGGCACCTCGGTGACCCGCACCCCGCGGTGCGCCTGCCCGGCGAACGGCCGGGTGACCGACGAGAACTCGCCCGCCGCGACCAGCACCCGGGTGCCGTCCGGGACCGCCGCCGCGAGCGGCCCGATCAGCCCGGACGCCGTCGCGCCCTGGGCCACGTCGGCGACCGGCACCCCGGTGATCGCCGCGAACCCGGCGCGGGCGGCCTCGACGTCGGCGTCGAACTCCGCGGGTGCGGTGCCGGCGGCCGCCCACCGCCGCACCACCTCGGCGACCGCCGCGGACGCGCGCAGCGGCGGGACGCCGATGCTCGCCGTGTTGAGATAGCCGGGCCGCCGGGGCAGCTCCCACCCGAAGACCGTCACCGCAGGTTCCACGCTGCCCGAACCTACCGACGGTCCTAGGTTGGACGGCGTGCACAGCGAGCTGATCGAGATCCGCACCGGTTCCGAGGAGACCGTGGTCGACCTGACGAGCCGGATCGAGGGGTTCCTGTCCGACAGCGGCGCCGGGGACGGCCTGCTCAACGTGTTCGTCCCGCACGCGACGGCCGGGATCGCCGTGATCGAGACGGGCGCGGGCAGCGACGCCGACCTGCTGGCGCGGCTGCGGGAGCTGCTGCCCGCCGACGAGCGGTGGCGGCACCGGCACGGCAGCGTGGGGCACGGCCGTGACCACGTGCTCCCGGCGTTCGTGCCGCCGTCGACGACGGTGCCGGTGCTCGGCGGCCGGCCCGCGCTGGGGACCTGGCAGTCGATCTGCCTGGTCGACACCAACGTGGACAACCCGACCCGCTCGGTCCGGCTCTCCCTGCTGCCGGGCTGACCGGCGCACCGGAGCCGCCCGGCGACGGGGCCCGGCCGCCCGCCGTCCCGCCGATCGGGGGCAGGCGACACCGACGTACGCTGCGCCGGTGACCTCCGGCCGGACGACGACCCGCCGTCCGGGTGCGGCACCCCAGGCCGGCCCGCACGGCTCCGCCCCCGATCCCGGGCGCCGGTTCCGCCCGGTGCTCGCCGCCGTCGTGGTGCTGCTGCTCCTCGCCGGGGCGGCCGCCGCCCTGACGACCGGCCCGGGGCCCTCCCCCGGGCTCGCCGAATCTCCCGAGCCCGCGGCCGACGCACCTGCCGCCGACGCGCCCGCGGCGCGGTCCGATGCGTTCGCGGTCACCCCACCCGCGGGCTGGACCGCCACTCGCGCCCAGGCGCCGCCGCTGGACGTCTTCGGGGTGCCGTTCGTGCGGCTGGCCGAGGTCCCGCCGTTCTCCGCCGGGCAGTGCCCGCTCGGTGCCGCGCCGCGCGGGGTCGCCGCGGCCGCGCTCGTCGCCGTCCCGGCGGGGACGACGGTGGAGCAGGCCGCGCAGGCGTTCGCGCGCGGCGCCGGGGAGTCGGCCTACGCCGGGGCCGCGCCGCAGGTGGCCGTCGGTCCGGCCGCCCCGCGGCCCGCCGCGGAGGGAGCCGAACCGGGGTTCTGGGTGGAGGCGACCGTGCGCACCGACGGCACGGCGAGCGGGGTTCCCGGATGCCGGGCGACCGACGGCTCGGTGGGTGTGCTCGCGGTGCCCCGCACGCACGCCCAGGACGGGTCGACCGGCGTGGCGATGCTCGTCGTCGCCGCGGACGCCGGGGGCGGGCCGGGCGACCCGGTCCCGGGCGATGACCTCACCGCGCTCGAGTCCTCGGCCGTGCGCCCCGGCCCCTGAGGAACGGCGCCCGGGTCAGGCGCCGCGGACGATCCCGGCCACGTGCGCGGCCATCCCGTCCCGCGGGATCTCGGTGCGCTCCCCCGTCGCCCGGTCCTTGATCTCGACCGTGCCACCGGCCAGCCCGCGCCCGACGACGACGATCGTCGGGACGCCGACCAGCTCCGCGTCGGCGAACTTCACCCCGGGGCTGGCCTTGCGGTCGTCCAGCAGCACCGACAGGCCCTGGGCCTCCAGCTCCGCGGCCACCGCCTCGCCGCCCTCGAGGAGCTCCGCGGACTTCCCGGCGACGACGACGTGCACGTCGAACGGCGCCACCGACCGCGGCCAGACCAGGCCGTGCTCGTCGTGGCACTGCTCCGCGATCGCGGCGACCAGCCGGGAGACACCGATCCCGTAGGAGCCCATGGTGATCCGGACCGGCTTCGCGTCCGGGCCGAGCGCGTCGAGGGAGAACGCGTCGGCGTACTTGCGGCCCAGCTGGAAGATGTGGCCGATCTCGATGCCGCGGGCGGCCTCCAGCACGCCGGTCCCGTCCGGCGACGGGTCCCCGGCGCGCACCTCGGCGGCCTCGATGGTGCCGTCCGGGGTGAAGTCCCGCCCGCACACCAGGTCGACGACGTGGTGGTCGGCCTTGTCGGCGCCGGTCACCCAGGCGGTGCCGGTGACGATCCGCGGGTCGACCAGGAACCGGACCCCGTTGGCGGCCAGCGCGCCCGGGCCGATGTAGCCCTTGACCAGGAACGGGTGCCGCGCGAAGTCGGCCTCCTCGAGCAGGGCCACCTGCGCGGGCTCCAGCGACGCCTCGAGCCGCTTCATGTCGACCTCGCGGTCGCCGGGCACGCCGATGCCGAGCAGCTCCCACTCGTCCGAGCCCGGTTGCTTGATCTTGACGAGCACGTTCTTCAGCGTGTCCGCCGCGGTGAACGTCCGGTCGGTGCCGATGCTCGTTCCGCTGACGCTCCTCTCGGCATGGGCGTTGAGGTAGTCGACCAGCGTCTCGATGGTCGGGGTGTCCGGCGTGTGGTGCACCTGCGCGGCCGGCAGCCCCTCCAGGGGGATCTCCGGCGGCGCGGGCGTGGTCACGGCCTCGACGTTCGCCGCGTAGCCGCCGGGCCCGCGGACATAGGTGTCCTCACCGGTCTCGGACTCGGCCAGGAACTCCTCGGACGCCGACCCGCCCATCGCCCCCGACGTGGCCGAGACGATCACGTACTTCAGGCCGAGCCGGTCGAAGATCCGCACGTAGGCGTCGCGGTGCTTGCGGTAGGACTCGCCGAGCCCCTCGTCGGACAGGTCGAACGAGTACGAGTCCTTCATCAGGAACTCGCGCCCGCGCAGGATGCCGGCGCGCGGCCGCTCCTCGTCCCGGTACTTGGTCTGGATCTGGTACAGGATGACCGGGTAGTCCTTGTAGGACGAGTACTCGCCCTTCACCGCGAGGGTGAACAGCTCCTCGTGGGTGGGGCCGAGCAGGTAGTCGGCGCCCTTGCGGTCCTTGATCCGGAACAGGGCCGGGCCGTACTCGGTCCAGCGGTTGGTCGCCTCGTACGGTTCCCGCGGCAGCAGCGCCGGGAACTGGATCTCCTGGCCGCCCATGGCGTCCATCTCCTCGCGCACCACGTTCTCGATGCGGCGGAGCACCTTGAGGCCCAGCGGCAGCCAGGAGTAGCCACCCGGGGCGACGCGACGGACGTAGCCGGCGCGGACCAGCAGCTTGTGGCTGGGCACCTCCGCGTCGGCCGGGTCCTCGCGCAGGGTGCGCAGGAACAGCGACGACATCCGGGTCAACACCCGGGTCAGGGTAGCGAGCGGAGCTTGCGGAGCTCACATCGGCACCGAGCGCAGCTTGCGGAGCTCACATCGGTACCTCGCGCGATGGGGGTGCTTCGTCCCGGTGCACCGGCGGGAACAGCGGCCCGCGTCCCGGGCGTTTCCCGGGCATGGGAGACGAACAGTACGAGCTGCTCGAGAAGGCCCGGCAGGGCATCCTGGCGACGATCAAGCGCAGCGGGATGCCGCAGCTGTCACCGGTCACGCCGTACTACGACCGCGCCGCGGGCACGATCCAGGTCTCCATGACCGACGGCCGGGCGAAGACCGCCAACCTGCGTCGCGACCCGCGGGCCGCACTGTCGGTGGAGAGCGAGGACGGTCGGGCCTGGGCCACCGCGGAGGGCCCCGTCGAGCTGATCGGACCGGACGACTCCCCCGACGGCCCCGCCGTGCAGGCCCTCGTCGACTGGTACCGCGCGGCTGCCGGCGAGCACCCGGACTGGGACGAGTACCGCGAGGTCATGGTGCGCGACCGGCGGGTGCTGATGACCATGCACGTGCAGCGGGTCTACGGCGAGCGGGTCGGCTGATCACGTCCCGGTGCCGGCCGCCCGGCCCAGCACCGCGAGGAACGCGCGCAGCGCCGGGTTGGGCCGGCCCGGATTCCACACCACCCGCATGGTCAGTCCGAGCGGCTCGGCCAGCGGGAGCCGGGCCACTCCCTCGGCGTGCACCACGCCGACCTCGCGCGGCACCAGCGCCACCCCGACCCCGGCGGCGACGTAGCCGATCTGGTCGGCGTACCCACCGGTCGTCGTGACCAGGCGCGGGGAGAACCCCGCCGCCGCGCACGCGGTGATCACCAGGTCGTAGTTCTCCGGTGCGGCCTCGCGCGGGAACAGCACGAGGTGCTCCCGTGCGAGCTCGCGCAGTGCCACCGGGCCGGTTCCGGCGAGCCGGTGGTCGTCGGGCACCGCGAGCTCCAGCTCGGTCTCCCACAGGTCGGTGCCGTGCAGTCCGGTCGACGGGTGCGGAGCGGCGGTGAGGAACCCGGCGTCGAGCCGCCCGGACCCGAGCAGGTCCAGCAACGGCGCCGAGTCCGAGCGGTGCAGGCTGACGAGGACGTCGGGGTGCGTCCCGCGGAACGCGCGCAGGCACCCCGGCACCGGCCCGAGCAGCGCGAGCGGGATGACCCCGATCCGCAGGCTGCCCGTCTCGCCGCGCCCGGCCGCGGTCGCGAGCCGTTCGATCGACCGGACCTGGTCGAGCAGCTCCGCGGTCTGCTCGAGCAACCGGCGGCCGACCTCGGTCAGGGCCACCGGCCGCGACGTCCGGTCCACCAGCGGTGCCCCCACCTCCGCCTCCAGCCGCTGGATCTGCTGGGACAGGGCCGGCTGGGAGATGCGGAGCCGTTCGGCGGCACGGCTGAAGTTCCCGTCCTCGGCGAGCACGCGGAAGTACTCCAGACGCCGGGTCTCCACGCCCCTCACTATAAGCAGATCATGTGATCGTCAACGGAATCAGTATTGGACTCGATGATTCCTCCGCTGCTGCACTGCCTCGCACGAGTGAGGGCGACCACAGCAGGAGGACGCGATGGCCTGGCGGCTCGGCGTCGACACCGGCGGCACGTTCACCGACGTCTGCCTGTTCGACGAGGACAGCGGCACGTTCACGATCACCAAGGTGGCCAGCACACCGCACGACCCCGGCGAGGCGGTGCTCGCCGGGGTGCGCCGGATCCTGGAACGCGCCGGGGCCGGGGTCGACGGGATCGGGCACTTCGCGCACGGCACGACCGTCGCCACCAACGCCCTGCTGCAGGGCCGCGGCGCGCGGACCGGGCTGCTCACCACCGAGGGGTTCGCCGACCTGCTCGAGCTGGCCCGCCAGCGCCGGCCGAAGCTGTACGACCAGACCGCCCGCAAGGGCGACCCGCTGGTGCCCCGGCACCGCCGGCTCGAGGTGACCGAGCGGGTCCGCCACGACGGCACGGTCGCCGTTCCCGCCGACCGCGCACAGATCCGGGACCAGGTGCGGAAGCTGCGCGACGAGGGGGTCGAGGCGGTCGCGGTCTGCCTGCTCTACAGCTACCTGTCGCCGGCCCACGAACGGCTGGTGCGGGAGGTCGTCGCCGAGGAGCTCCCGGAGGCGTTCCTGTCGGTGTCGAGCGAGGTGCTGCCCGAGTTCCGGGAGTTCGAGCGGCTGTCCACCGTGGTCACCAACGCGTTCATCGGCCCGGTCATGTCGCGGTACCTGTCCCGCCTGCGCACGCGGCTCGCGGACGCAGGGCTGGCCTGCACGCCGCAGGTCACCCAGTCGAACGGCGGCATGATGTCGTTCCCGGCCGCCGAGGCACTGCCCGTCCGGACGGTCCTGTCCGGGCCGAGCACCGGCGTCGTGGGTGCCACGAAGGTCGCCGCACAGTGCGGGCACCCCGACCTGATCACGTTCGACATGGGCGGGACGAGCTCCGACGTCGCGCTGGTCGCCGGCGGGGTACCCGGCACCGCTCCCGGCATGGAGATGGACGGCCGCCCGATCCAGGCCCCCATGCTGGACATCCACACGGTCGGAGCCGGCGGCGGATCGCTGGCCTGGATCGACGCCGGCGGGCACCTGAAGGTCGGGCCGCAGAGCGCAGGAGCCGACCCCGGCCCCGCCTGCTACGGGCGCGGGAACGACGAGCCGACCGTCACCGACGCCAACGTCGTCCTCGGCGTGCTGAACCGGACCCACCTGCTCGGCGGCACGATGGAGATCGACGCCGACCGCTCGTTCGCCGCCGTCGACCGGCTCGCGGCCCGGCTCGGCATGTCCCGGGAGGCGACCGCGCAGGGCATCGTCGACGTCGTCGTCGCGAGCACCGCCCGGGCGATCCGGGTGATCTCGGTGCAGCGCGGGCACGACCCGCGCGACTACGCACTGGTCGCGTTCGGCGGTGCGGGCCCGCTGCACTCGTCGCGCCTGGCCCGCGAACTCGGCATGACCCGCACGCTCGTCCCCCAGAAGCCCGGCGCCCTCTCCGCGCTCGGGATGCTGATGACCGACCTCCGCAGCGACACCTCCCGGACCCGGATCCTTCCCCTCGACGCCGCACGGGCCGCCGACTTCGACGCCGTGCAGGCCGAGCTCCGCGCCGAGGCCGCCCGCTGGTTCGCGCACGAGGGTGTCGCCGAGCACGACCGGGCGCTGCGGGCCGTGATCGACGTGCGCTACGTCGGCCAGAACTACGAGCTACCCGTTCCGGTGCCGCCGACGCTGGACGAGATCGCGCTCAAGACGGCCCGGGAGGCGTTCGACGAGCTCCACGAGCAGCGCTACGGCTACGCCGTCCCCGACGAACCGGTGGAGGCGGTCACGTTCCGGCTGGAGGCCACCGGCCGCACGCCGCTGCTGAGGTTCGACCGGGCCGAGCCCGGCGGCGCCGACCCGTCCGCGGCCCGGGCCGGGACGCGACCGCTGTACCTGCCGGAGCTCGGACGTCACGTCGACGCGCCGGTCTACGACCGCGGTCTGCTCCGGCCGGGCCACGAGTTCACCGGGCCGGCCACCGTCGAGCAGTACGACGCGACGACGCTGGTGCTCCCCGGCGAGCACGTCCGCGTCGATGCCACCGCCACGCTGGTCACCACGCTCGGGAGGGCCTCATGAGCACCCTGGATCCGGTCCGCGTCGAGGTCATCGGCTCGGCGCTCGCCTCGGTCGCCGAGGAGATGGGCGAGATGCTGGTCAAGGCCTCGTACTCGCCGAACATCAAGGAACGACGCGACTGCACCACCTGCATCTTCGACGCCCGCGGCCGCACACTGGCCCAGGCCGAGCACATCCCGCTGCACCTCGGCTCGCTGATGGGCATCGTCGCCGCGATCACCGAGCGGTACGCCCCCGACGAGATCCACGACGGTGACACCTTCGTCGGCAACGACCCGCACACCGGCGGCGGCACCCACCTGCCCGACATCGTGCTCGCCACCCCGGTGTTCCACGACGGCGAGCTGGTCGCGTGGGTCACGAACCTGGCCCACCACGCCGACTTCGTCGACCGCACGCACGCGCACATCTTCGTCGAGGGCATCCGCATCCCCCCGGTCCGGTTCGCCCGCGGCGACGTGATCGAGCGCGACGTGCTGGACCTGATCCTGCTCAACTGCCAGGTCCCGAAGGAGCGGATCGCCGACTTCCGCGCCCAGCTGGCCGCGAACCGGCTCGGGGTGCGGCGGGTACGCGAGCTGTGCGACCGCTACGGTGCCGGCACCCTCACCGAGGCGGGTGAGCTGCTGATGGACCACACGGAGCGGATGATCCGGGCCGGGATCGCCGGGATCCCGGACGGCACCTACGCCTTCACCGACGTCTTCGACTCCGACGAGCACGACGGCGAGATCGAGCTCGGCGTGCGGATCACCGTCCGGGGTGCGGCGATGGAGCTGGACTTCGACGCGCCGCCACAGCTGCCCAACAGCCTCAACATGGTGCGGACCGCGCTGCTGGTCACCGTGTTCTACGCGGTGAAGACGATCGTCGGACCGGACGTCCCGGCCAACGACGGGATGTTCCGTCCGCTCACGGTCACCGCACCGGAGGGCTCGCTGCTGCAGTGCACGCCCCCGGCCGCGGTGAACAACCGGATCCTCGCCTGCCAGCGCGTGGTCGACCTGGTGCACGGCGCGCTCGCGCAGGCCGTACCGGACCGCGTGCCGGCGGCCGGCAACGGCGCGGTCACGGCGCTCACGTTCTCCGGCACCGATCCCCGCACCGGCGAGTTCTACGTCTACCTCGAGACGGTCGGCGGTGGGATGGGCGCCGGCGCGACCCACGACGGTCTGGACGGGGTCCAGGTGCACATGACCAACACCTCGAACCTGCCGGTCGAATGCCTCGAGTCCGAGTACCCGCTGACGGTCCGCCGTTACGAGCTGGTGGACGGTTCCGGTGGTGCCGGGCGGACCAGGGGCGGCATGGGGATCCGGCGGGTCCTGGAGGTCGGGCACGACGACTGCCGGGTCGAGGTCTCCACCAGCCGGCTGCTGTCCCGGCCGTGGGGCCTGGCCGGCGGCGAGCCCGGAGCCTCCACCCGGGTGGACGTGCTCGACACGACCGGTGCGGTGACCGGCCGGTCCAGCAGCGCGACGACGCTGCACCACGGCGAGGCCGTCGACGTGCGCACTGCCGGCGCGGGTGGCTACGGTCCACCGTCCGAGCGGGCCGCGGAGCTCGTCGCCGCGGACGTGCGGGACCGCCGCCGGCCGGCCTCGGACCTCGAGCGGGTGGCCTCGTGAGCGCCCCCGCGACGACCCGGCTGCAGCCCGGGACGCCCGAGCACCGGCGCTCCTACCGGCGGGCGCTGACGGCGTCCTCCATCGGGTGGGGGCTCGACGGCTTCGACCACACGATGTTCCCGCTGGCACTGGGCGCGATCCTGGCGACCCTGGGCATCTCCACCGCGGCCGGCGGCACGGTCACCACGATCAGCCTGGTCGCCTCGGCGGTCGGTGGGATGGCCGGCGGTGTGCTGGGCGACCGGTTCGGCCGGGCGCGCACCCTGATCTGGGTGATCATCGGGTTCAGCGTGTTCACCGCCCTGACCGCGACCGCGCAGAACATCGAGCAGCTGATCGTGTGGCGGGTGCTGGAGGGCCTGTTCTTCGGTGCCGAGTGGCCGGTCGGGGTCGCGCTGCTGTCGGAGTACACCGCCCCGGAACGGCGCGGGCGGGTGATGGCGTTCATGCAGAGCGTCTACTCGATCGGCTGGGCGGCCTCCACGATCTCCTACTTCGCGATCTTCTCGTTGCTGCCGCAGGAGCTCGCGTGGCGGGTGCTGTTCCTGGTCGGGATCGTGCCCGCGCTGTTCGTGCTGTGGATCCGCCGCAACGTCACCGACGCGGTGCACCGGGAGCGGTCCCGGAGCGCGAACCCGTTCGCCGGGCTCGGTGCCCTGTTCGCGCCGGGTCTGCGCCGCACGACGATCGTGTCGACCCTGTTCATGGTCGGCGGGCACGGCAACTACTACGCGGTGGTGTCGTTCCTGCCGCTGTACCTGTCGACCGAGCGCGGCCTGCAGGTCTCCGGCACGACGACGTACCTGCTCGTGCAGATCGTCGGCGGGTTCGTCGGGTACGTGTCCAGCGGCTGGTTCCACGACCGGTTCGGCCGCCGTCCGACGCAGACCACGGCCTACCTGCTGGCGGTGTCGAGCATGGTGGCGTTCCTGCTGGTCCCGGTGCCGGCCCCGGCCGTCGGCTACCTGTTGATCTTCCTGGTGGGCATGTGCGTGTCGTCCTGTGCGGGCGGGCTCGGCGCGATCCTGTCCGAGCAGTTCCCGACCCGGGTGCGCTCGTCCGGGCTCGGCTTCTCCTACAACGTGGGGCGCGGGTTCGCGGCCCTCGGCCCGATGGTCATCGGGCTCATGGCCGCGTCCTGGGGCCTCGGCACGTCGGTGCTCCTGGTCGGCTCCGCCCTGGCAGGGCTGGCGACGGTGATGCTGTGGCTGATGCCGGAGACGCTCGGCAAGGAGATCGTGTGACGGTCGGCGGCAGGTACGACGTGGTCGTCGTCGGGCTCGGCGCGTTCGGCTCGCAGGCCCTCTGGCGGCTCGCCCGCCGGGGCCTGCGGGTCGCCGGGGTCGAGCAGTTCGGGCTCGCGCACGCGCTCGGGTCCAGCCACGGGGCGACCCGGCTGTTCCGGCTGGCCTGCCTGGAGCACCCCGAGCTGCCCGCGCTGGCCACGGCGTCACGACGGCTGTGGCGCGAGCTCGAGGCGGCGACCGGCACGGACCTGCTGCAGCAGACCGGCGGGATCATGATCGGGCCGCCGGAGGGGCGGGCGGTCGCGGGAACCGTGCGCGCCGCGGACCGCCACGCCCTCGCCGTCACCACGCTGTCCCCGGCCGAGGTGTCCGAACGGTTCCCCCAGCACGCCGGGCTCGCCCCGCACTGGGGTGGGGTGTGGGACCCCGACGCGGGCATCCTCCGCCCGGAAGCCGCGGTCCGGGCCGCGGTGGAGGCGGCCGGCGCGTCGGGCGCCACGGTGTTCGACGGTGTCCGGGTGCGGGCGATCGACCCGGACGGTTCCGGCGCGGTCGTGCGCACCGCCACCGGCGCGCTGCGGGCCGACCGGGTGGTCGTCTCGACCGGGGCCTGGCTGACGGCACTGGTCCCGGGCGTCGTCGCCGAGCCGGTCCGGGTCCCGCTGCTGTGGTTCGCGGCCAGGTCCGACCCGGCCGGGTTCACGCTGGACCGGTTCGGCGTGTTCATCCGGCACTACGACGAGGAGCGGACGATCTGGGGGCACGGAGCGACGCTCGGCGAACCGGCCAAGGTCGGCCTGTCCCCCGATCCGCGCCACCAGCCGCGGGTCGACCCGGATCACCTGGACCGCTCGGTCGACGCGGCGACCGACTGGGCCCACCTGTCCGCCGTCCTCGGGTCCGCGCTGCCCGGGCTGGATCCCGTCCCGGCCCGGGCCGCACCCTGCATGATCACGAACAGCGCGGACGGGCAGTTCCTCGCGGGGCCGGTGCCCGGCCGCCCGGAGGTGCTCCTGGCCGGGGCGTGCTCGGGCCACGGGTTCAAGCACGCGCCGGGAGTGGGCGAGATCGTCGCCCGCGCCGTCACCGGCGAGCCCCAGGAGGTCGAGACCGGCTACCTCGACCCGGCGCGCTTCGGCGGGGACCGGCCCGGTGGACGTTCACTCGCCGGGGCGGATCAGCTCGTCGTGGGGCGGACCGCCCAGCGCCCCGGCAGGTCGTAGAGCCATCCCGCGCGGACGGTGAGCAGGAGCCGCTGCACGCCCAGCGTCAGCACGACGGTCGTCGCGGTGACCAGGGCGACCAGCACGTACTGCGCCGGTGCCGGGAGGCGGACCCCGGCGAGCAGCGTGGTCAGCACGCCGATCACGAGGATGTTCGCCAGGTAGATCGGGAGCGTCCGGCGGCCCAGCCCGATCGCGACCCGGCCGATCCGCCACCGCGCGAGCTCGGCGGCGGCCAGCACGCCACCGGTGACGGCGACGACGTTCAGGCCGAACGCGACACCGGGGATGTCGCGCAGCCCGAACACCACCGACGCGGTGGCCGCGCCGGCGGCGACCACCGCGGCGACGAGCACCCGCAGCGGCGAGGTCGCGGCCGCCAGCCGCTCGACGAGCGCGCGGCCGTGCCAGCCGAGCACGAAGAAGAACGCGTAGCGGGACATGCTGCCCCAGGCGAAGGACGGGAACTCGAGCATCCCGGCCGCGGCCACGGCGCTGAGCACCCCGGTCGCGGTGAGCAGGACCGCGGCGGGGACCCGGCGCAGCAGCCGCGCCGCGACCGAGAACAGGGCCAGGGCGTACAGGAACCACATCGACGGCGCCGGGAGCAGCGGGCTCAGCAGCAGCCGTTCCCAGGTCTGCGTGGCGAGCGGGGGCGCGATCCCGTGAGGCAGCGCGGCCAGCACGGCGTACTGCAGGCACGTCCACAGCAGGTAGAGCCAGGCGAACAGCGCGACCCGCTTGTGCAGCAGGACCCGCCACGGCCGGTTCAGCACCGACGCCAGGAACAGGCCGGACGCGAGGAAGAACAGCGGCATCCGCAGCGAGGCGATCGCCGTGTTGAGCAGGTACAGCGGGCCGGGGACCAGCCCCTGGGGCTCCAGGAACATCACCGCGTGGTGCAGCACCACGAGGACGATGCAGAGCCCCTTCGCGGCGTCCACCCAGACGGTGCGGCCGGGTGCGCGGTCGTCACCGGGCCGTCGCGGGGGCGGGTAGGTGTCGGGGACCGTGCCGAGCGGTGCGGTCGGCGCGGTCCGGTCGGGCTCGGCTCGATGACGCGCCATGGGGGAGCTCCGGCGTCGGGGCCACGGACGGAGGAACCGTAGGACACCGAACCTGAGAGAACGCTGAGCGGAGCTTGCGGAGCGAACATCGATGCTGAGCGGAGCTTGCGGAGCGCACATCGATGCTGAGCGGAGCTTGCGGAGCGCACATCGATGCTGAGCGCCCTGGTCGTCAGGGGGCCGGCTCGTCGAGCAGCTCCCCGAGCAGCCCCGCGACGGTGGCGGTCTCGACCAGGAAGCCGTCGTGCCCGTACGGCGAGTCGATCACCTTGAGCGGGTCGGCGAGCGGGATGCCCTCGACCAGCTCCTCCTGCTCGGACATCGGGTACAGCCGGTCCGAGGTGACACCGGCGACGTAGGTCCGGGCCCGCACCCGGCTCAGCGCGGCGGCCGTCCCGCCGCGGTCGCGGCCGACGTCGTGGTGGTTCATGAGCTGGGTGAGCCGGACGTAGGACGCGGCGTCGAACCGCCGGACCAGCTTGGCCGCGTGGTGGTCCAGGTAGGACTCGACGGCGTACCGGCCCCCGTCGAACGGGTCCTCGCCGTGCTGCGGGTCGCGGCCGAACCGGGTCCCCAGCTCGTAACCGGACCGGTAGCTCAGGTGCGCGATCCGGCGGGCGACGCCGAGACCGCGCCACGGCCCCTCCGGGAGGAGGTGATAGTCGCCGCCGTGCCAGTGCGGATCGGAGCGGATCGCCGCGATCTGCGGGTTCGCCCAGCCGATCTGGTCCGCCGACGACGCCGCCGGCCCGGCCAGCAGGAACAGCCGCTGCACCCGGTCCGGCTCGGTCGCGGCCCATTCCAGCGAGCGCATCGACCCCATCGAACCGCCGATCACGCACGCGAACGCGTCGATGCCGAGCGCGTCGGCGAGGTGCTGCTCCGCGGCCACCGTGTCCCGCGCGGTGACCAGCGGGAACCGGCTCCCCCACGGCCGGCCGTCCGGCGCGGTGGACGCCGGCCCGGTGCTGCCCTGGCAGCCGCCGATCGCGTTGGGGGCGACGACGAACCAGCGCGCCGGGTCCAGCGGCCCGCCCGGTGTGATGAGCCCCGGCCACCACCCGGCCGTCGGGTGCCCGGGCCCGGCCGGCCCCTCGATGTGCGTGTCCCCGGTCAGGGCGTGCAGCACGAGGACGGCGTTGGAGCCGTCCGGGGCGAGCTCGCCCCAGGTCTCGTAGGACAGTCGGACACCGGGCAGCTCACCCCCCGCCTCCAGCTTGAGCGGGGCGGGCAGGTCGAGGAACCGGCGCCGGCCGGGGTCGTCTCCCTCCCGCCAGGCACCGCTGGCGGGAGGGAGACGGTCCGTGCTCGTCAAAGCTACTTTCACGCACCCTTCGACGCGCGGAACCCGAGATCCAGGTCGGCCTTGATGTCCTCGATGCCCTCCAGCCCCACCGACAGCCGGACCAGGCCCGGGGCGGCGCCGGCGGCCAGCTGCTCCTCCCCGGAGAGCTGGCTGTGCGTGGTGGACGCCGGGTGGATCACCAGGCTGCGGACGTCACCGATGTTGGCGAGGTGGCTGTGCAGCTCGAGGGCGTCGACGAACTTCCGGCCGGCCTCGACGCCGCCGCGCAGCTCGAAGGAGACGATCGCGCCCCCGCCCTTCGGCAGGTAGCGCTGCTGCAGCGCGTGCCACGGGCTCGACGGAAGGCCCGCGTAGTGCACCTTCTCGACCTCGTCGCGCTGCTCCAGCCACTCGGCCAGCGCCTGCGCGTTCTGGTTGTGCCGCTCGATGCGCAGCGACAGCGTCTCGATGCCCTGCAGCAGCAGGAAGCTGTTCTGCGGCGAGATCGCGGGGCCGAGATCACGCAGCAGCTGTACCCGCAGCTTGATCAGGTACGACTGCGCGCCGAGCGCCTCCCAGTAGTTCAGGCCGTGGTAGCTCGGGTCCGGTGTGGTGAGCCCCGGGTAGCGATCGGCGTGGGCGCCCCAGTCGAAGTTCCCGGAGTCGACGACGATCCCGCCGATGGTGGTGCCGTGGCCGCCGAGGAACTTCGTGGCCGAGTGGACGACG
Source organism: Pseudonocardia sp. C8 (assembly GCF_014267175.1). Lineage (NCBI taxonomy): Bacteria > Bacillati > Actinomycetota > Actinomycetes > Pseudonocardiales > Pseudonocardiaceae > Pseudonocardia > Pseudonocardia sp. C8. The sequence continues at coordinate 1,359,511 of NZ_JACMTR010000002.1, read as the reverse complement.
ATGTCGGCGCCGTGCTCGATCGGGCGCAGCAGGTACGGCGACGGGACCGTGTTGTCGACGACCAGCGGCAGCCCGTGGTCGTGCGCGACCTGCGCGACGGCGGCGATGTCGAGCACGTTGCCGCGCGGGTTGCCCAGCGTCTCGCCGTAGACGGCCTTCGTGTTCGGCCGGATCGCGGCCTTCCACTCCTCGGGGTCGTCCGGGTTCTCGACGAACGAGACCTCGATCCCCATCTTCGGGAACGTGTAGTGGAACAGGTTGTACGTGCCGCCGTAGAGCGACGCGGAGGACACGATGTGCGAACCGGCCTCGGCGATGTTGAGCAGCGCCAGGGTCTGCGCGGCCTGACCGGACGCGAACGCGACCGCCCCGAGACCGCCCTCGAGGGCGGCGACGCGCTGCTCCAGCACGTCCTGGGTCGGGTTCATGATGCGGGTGTAGATGTTGCCCAGCTCGGCGAGCCCGAACAGGTTCGCGGCGTGCTCGGTGTCCCGGAACGCGTACGACGTCGTCTGGTAGATCGGGGTCGCCCGGGCGCCGGTGGTCGGGTCGGGGGAGGCACCGGCGTGCACCTGCTTGGTCTCGAAGGACCAGGAGGCGGTGGGATCGGTCATGAGGAACTCCTCGGTGTCGGCCGGCACCGCCGGCGGTCGGCGCCGATCGTGCGGGGATCGGCGCGTGGCCTCTGCGGCGTCGGCAGGTGGGGTCGTGGTCACGGGCGGGGGCCGGCGCGGAACGCCCGCCCCCGGACGAGCGCGGGGTCAGCGACAGGCGCGACAGGACGCACTCGTGATCCGCATGCAGTCGACGTGGAGGCGCGCCACCAGGCAGGTCACGGGGCCGAACCTAGTCGGGCACCCCACCCCGCACAACGCCCGGCCGGGGCCGGTGGGCCCACCGAGAGTGATCTAGGCTGGCCCGCCGTGCTCGTGCTGCTGCCGCCGTCGGAGACGAAACGTTCCGGAGGGGCCGGGGATCCGCTCGATCTTGCCGCCCTCTCCCACGACGCCGAGCTCGGGGCGGTCCGCAAGGAGCTGGTCGCCGAGCTGGTGGCGCTCGCCGCCGACCGGCCCGCCGCGATGCGGGCGCTGGGCGTGTCCGAGCGGCAGTCGTCCGAGATCGACCGCAACGCGGCGCTGTGGAACTCCCCGACCCTGCCCGCGCTGGACCGCTACATCGGGGTCCTGTACGACGCGCTCGACCCCGGGTCGTTCACCCGGGCCACCCGGGACCGGGCGCGGTCCCGGCTCGCGGTCTGCTCGGCCCTGTTCGGCCTGGTCGGCGCGGACGACCCGATCCCGGCCTACCGGCTGTCCGCGGGGTCGAAGCTGCCCGGGGCGGGCACCCTCGCGGCCCGGTGGCGGCCGGTGCTGGACCCGCTGCTGCACCGCATCTCCGGTGGCGAGCTCGTCGTCGACCTGCGGTCCGGCGGCTACGCGGCGCTCGGCGCGGTCCCGGGTGCGGTGACGGTGAACGTCCTCGCGGAGCGCGCCGACGGCAGCCGTTCGGTGGTCAGCCACCACAACAAGTCGCACAAGGGTGCCCTGGCACGCCTGCTCGCGACCTCGCGGGCCGAGCCGTCCGACGCCGGTGCGGTCGCCCGGATCGCCCGCCGGGCGGGGCACACCGTGGAGCGGACCGGTGACCACCTGGACCTGGTGATCCCGGCCTGAGCGGCGCTCGGCTCCCTCCCATCGGCCCCGCTCCACACCCGTCAGCCCCGCCTCACACCCGTTCGCCCTGCCTCACACCCTTTCGCCCCGCTTCACACCCGCAGCGACGGGTGTGACGAGCGGCGAACGGGTGTGCGGACCGCATCCCCGGCCGAACGCCGACGCCGCCGGGTCGCGAGGACCGCGCCGATCCGGTTCCGGCCGGCGTCGCGCGGAAATCCGGTGGCGCGGCGGCGTGGCGCCGGGCAGGGTGGCCGCAGCCGGAGGGACCGGTGCGCGGGACGACCGCGCGACGCGAGTGGGGAGGTGCGGACCGATGGCCGTCACCCGTGCCCGGGTGCGTGTCGCGCACCCGCTCCGCCCGTCCCCGCCCCGCGGCCGACCCGGGTAGCTCCCGAGGGCGCCGCGCGGCACCCTGCTGCCCTCCGGAGCCCGAGAGTGCATTCCTCCCGTCGGACCGAACCCGTCCGCCGCCGTCGCCGCCGCTTCGACGACGATCTCGCTGACGACGACCTTCCCATCCGACCGCCGTCCACCGTGGACGATCTGGACGGGCGTGCCGGGCACGACCCGGACGCCCCGCCCGAGGGCGACCGCTGGAGCACCTGGCCGTCGGTCCCGGCCGGGGCACGCGGCCCGCGCCCGTGGCCGCCCTGGCTGGTCACCGACGCCGGCGCCGTCGACCGGGACCGCGGGCTGCTCAAGACCGGCAAGGAGGCCGACGTCCACCTCCTCGAACGCGGCCTGCCCGGCCGTCCCGGCGTGCTGCTCGCCGCCAAGCGCTACCGCGACCCCGCGCACCGGATGTTCCACCGCGACGCCGGCTACCTGGAGGGACGCCGGGTGCGCCGGTCCCGCGAGACCCGGGCCATGGCGAAGCGCACGGCGACCGGCCGCGCGCTGATCGCCGGGCAGTGGGCGGACGCCGAGTTCGCGGCGCTGGCCCGGTTCCACCGGGCGGGCGCGCCCGTCCCCTACCCGGTGTCGGTCGCCGGCACCGAGGTGCTCCTCGAGTTCGTCGGCACACCCGACGGCGTCGCGGCACCGCGGCTCGCCGCGACCCGTCCCGGCCCGGACGAGCTGGCCGCGCTGTGGGGTGAGCTCGCCGGCGCGCTCGGGCTCCTCGCGGATCTCGGGTACGCGCACGGCGACCTGTCCGCCTACAACGTCCTCGTGCACGGCGGCCGCCCCGTCCTGATCGACCTGCCACAGGTGGTGGACGTCGTCGGGAACCCGCAGGGGCCGGCCTTCCTGGATCGCGACGTCCGGCGGATCGGGGAGTGGTTCACCGCCCGCGGGCTGCCTCCCGGGGCGCCGGAGCAGCTGCTCGCCGAGCTGCGCGAGCGGGCCCACCTGTCCCCGTGACGCCCACGGCGCGCCCACCTCGAACGCCGCGATCGATCAGCTCGATCCCACCCGGGAGGCGACGGGCCCGAACCCCACGCCACGGTCGATCAGCACGAACCAGCCCCCACCGGGGCGACACCGTGCTTCCCACCCGTCGACCACGAGTCGATCAGCACGCTGTCGCCCTCATCGGGGCGACAACGTGCATCCCACCCCTCGACCACGAGTCGATCAGCACGATGTAGCCCCGGGCAGGGCGACAACGCGCATCCCGAGCACCGCCCCCGGAGCGAACTGCACGTTGTCGTCCTCGTCGGGGCGACACCGCGCTACCCGAACGCCGCGCCCGGACCGGACCGGACCGCACGATTCCGCCCGCCGGGGACGACTGCCCGCGCTGCCGGGAGCCCGGGTCCGCGATCGCACGGTGAACGACCTCCCGCACGCCGTGCCGGCTGATCCGCAGGTGACGGCCCACACGGATCACGGGCCCGCTCCGGCCTGTAGTGTCGGTGGGCGAGCGCCCGGCCCCGAGTCGCCGGGCCGAACCTTCCACCACGGACTGCGCGCCGCGACAACGCCGAGCCGCGCACCCGGGCCCGTCGGCCGAGCACCCTCCCCCGTGAGGTCTCCGCGTGACGTGCCACGTCACGCAAGGAGACCTGTGTCCAGGCCCCAGTTCCAGCCGCCGTCACCCGCCGCGGACGCCCCCGAACGACGCCCGCGCCGCCGCGCCACCCGCCCGGCCGGGCCAAGTGCCGAGACTCCCGCGCCCCGGCGCGACCGGCACGCCGGTCCCGCGGAACGCGCGCCGCGTTCCGCGGAACGCGCGCCGCACCGCGACGGCGAGCACCGCACCACCGGAGAGACCGGGTCACGGCGGGGCGGGCGCCGCCGCGCCGGCGGCCGGGCCGGGGCCGACGACCGGCGCGGCACGCAGCAGACGGGCGCGACCGGACCCCGCGGGACCGGCAGCACGCCGGGACCGCTCGACCGCGGCACCGAGCGGTCCCGGGGCGGCCGGCAGGGCCCCCGCCGCGGCGGCCGCCCCGCCACCGGCCCGGCGGGGCGGCCGTCGCCGAGCGCGGACGCGGACGTCGTCCAGTGGACTCCCCCACCCTCCGGCATGCCCTCGTTCGCCGAGCTCGGCCTGCCCGAGCGCCTGGTGGCGGTGCTCGCCGAGCAGGGTTTCACCGCCCCGTTCCCGGTCCAGGCCGCGACCCTGCCGGACACGCTCGCCGGGCGGGACCTGCTCGGTCGCGGCCAGACCGGCTCCGGCAAGACCCTCGCGTTCGGGCTGGCACTGCTCGCCCGGCTCGCCGGGGACCGCGCCCGCCCGAAGGCCCCGCTGGGGCTGGTCCTGGTCCCGACCCGGGAGCTCGCCACCCAGGTCGTCGACGTCCTCGCACCGCTCGCCGCGGCCGTCGACCTGCGGGTCTCCGCCGTCGTCGGCGGGCTGTCGATGAACAGGCAGATCACCGAGCTGCGCCGCGGGGTCGACCTGCTCGTCGCCACCCCGGGGCGGCTCGCCGACCACCTGCAGCAAGGCACCTGCGACCTCTCCGAGGTCGCGGTCACCGCCCTGGACGAGGCGGACCGGATGGCCGACATGGGCTTCCTGCCGCAGGTCCGCGCGATCCTGGACCGCACCCCGGCCGACGGGCAGCGCCTGCTGTTCTCCGCCACCCTGGACGGCGAGGTCGACACGCTGGTGCGCCGGCACCTCACCGACCCGGTCACCCGGTCGGTGGCCCCGGCGACCGCCAGCGTCGACACCATGGAGCACCACGTGCTCGTCGTCGACCGCGACGACCGCTCCCAGGTGGTCGCCGAGATCGCCGCCCGGGAGGGCCGGACGATCCTGTTCGTGCGCACCAAGCACGGCGCCGACCGGATGGTGCGGGTGCTGCGCCGCCAGGGTGTCGCGGCCGGGCCGCTGCACGGCGGGCGCTCGCAGAACCAGCGCAACCGCGCGCTCGACGAGTTCCGGTCCGGTGAGGTCCCGGTGCTGGTCGCGACGGACGTCGCGGCCCGGGGCATCCACATCGACGACGTCGGCCTGGTCGTGCACGTCGACCCGCCGGCCGACCCGAAGGCCTACCTGCACCGGGCCGGGCGGACGGCCCGGGCCGGCGAGGACGGCGTCGTCGTCACGCTGGCCACGCCGGACCAGCGGTCCGAGGTGAACCAGCTCACCACGCAGGCGGGCGTGCGGCCGGACGTCGCCGTGGTCCGGCCCGGGCACCCGGACCTGGTGCGGGTGACCGGCTCGCGCGCACCGTCCGGGGAGCCGATCCCCGCGCCGCGCCGCGACCAGCCGGCCCGCACCGCCCGGCCGAAGCAGGGCGGCCGGCGCCGCCGCTGATCCCACCCGTCCGGTGTGCCCGGCCCCGCGGCCGGGCGCACCGGGGGGTCAGCGCTTCCGCGCCTCGCGGCGCAGCTGCATGATCCGGCCGGTTCCCGGCACGGCGACCAGCAGGATCCCGGCGATCGCTGCGAACAGCAAGGCCACCCCGGTGGGCAGCGTGCCGGTCATCCACAGGAAGTTGATCGCGACCGGCTCGGTGTTCTGCACGATGAACACCAGCAGGAAGATCAGCACGATCGCCGAGAGGATCAGCGCCGCCCACAGCCCGCCGATTCGGGAGTTCGGGACCTTCCGCCGGACCGTCGGGGTGTCGTCCCCGGACGGCTGGTCGTCACCGGTGGGGACGGCGGCCGTCGGCTGCTCCGACGGCTCCACCTCGATCGAGGGAACCTTCATCGCCGGGTACGTCGCCGGGTCCGCCGTCGGGTCGGCCGGCCCGACCCGGCCCCACGCCGGCGAGTCCCCGCCCCGTCGATCCTCGCTCATCCGATCCGCCCTCCCGGTCGTCGTCGCGCGGGGAGTATCGCGCACGACCGCCCGGCACGCCGCCGACGCGCGTGGCACGCCAGCGTGACGGACGGCATCTCCTCAGCGGCCCGCGCGCACCATGGGGACGTGCGGGATGCCGTCCTCGACGAACGTCTCCCCCGCGACCGCGAAACCGTGCCGGGCGTAGAACCCCACCTGGGCTTCCTGGGCGTCGAGCACGCAGCGGCCGGAGCCGGCCTCGGCCAGCGCCGCCTCCATCAGCCGGTGCCCGAACCCGCGGCCACGGGCGTCGGCCCGGGTGCAGACCCGCCCGATCCGGTACCCGCCGCCCGGTTCCTCCAGCAGCCGGAGCGTGGCGAGGACCTCGGCGGTGTCCGGGTCGGCCAGCCAGTAGTGCCGGGTCCCCTGCTCCAGGTCCCGGCCGTCGAGCTCCTGGTAGGCGCACTGCTGCTCGACGACGAACACCTGCGCGCGCAGGGCGAGCAGGGCGTAGAAGGTCGCGAGGTCCAGGTCCGGGACCCAGCTGCGGCGCACCGTCGCGCCCGGGGTGTGCACGGTCATCCTTCGATGGGTACCAGAAACCCGCCGGCCCGGCGGGAGCGGTTAGCCTCGGGTGGTGGCCCACCATGATCTGGTCGTGATCGGCACCGGCTCCGGCAACACCTTCCTCGACGAGCGGTTCAGCGGCCTCGACGTCGCGCTGGTCGAGCACGGCGTGTTCGGCGGGACCTGCCTGAACGTCGGGTGCATCCCGACCAAGATGTACGTCTACGCCGCCGACGTCGCCGAGATCGTCCGGCACGCCCACACCTACGGCGTCGACGCGAGCATCGACAAGATCCGCTGGACCGACGTCCGGGACCGGGTGTTCGGCCGGATCGACCCGATCTCGTCGGGCGGCCGGGAGTACCGGGTGGAGCGCAGCCCGAACGTCACCGTCTACTTCGGGCACGCCCGCTTCACCGGCGAGCGGGCGCTCGCGGTCGACCGCACCGACGGCTCCGGCACCGACACGATCACCGCCGACCGGGTCGTCGTGGCCGCCGGGTCCCGGCCGAGCATCCCCCCGGTGATCACCACCTCCGGGGTGCCGTACGAGACGTCCGACACCGTGATGCGGATCGACGCCGTGCCGCGCCGGCTGGCCATCCTCGGCGGCGGCTACATCGCGGCCGAGTTCGCGCACGTGTTCTCCGCCCTCGGTGCCGAGGTCACCGTCATCGCCCGCGGGCCGAAGCTCCTGCGCCACCTCGACGACACGATCTCCGAACGCTTCACCGAGATCGCCACCGCGCGCTGGGACTGCCGGCTCCGCACCCAGGTCACGGCGGTCACCGGGGACGGCTCCGGTGGCCCCGGCGAGGTCCGGCTGGCCCTGGACGACGGCACCGAGGTCGTCGCCGACACCCTGCTCGTCGCGACCGGCCGGATCCCGAACGGCGACCGGATGGATCTCGACCGGGCCGGGATCACCGTGCACGCCGACGGCCGGGTCGCCGTCGACGAGCACCAGCGCAGCGTCTCCGCCGACGGCGTGTGGGCGCTCGGCGACGTGTCGTCGACGCACCAGCTCAAGCACGTCGCCAACCACGAGGCGAAGATCGTCGGGCACAACCTGGCGCACCCGGACGACCTGCGGGCCGCCAACCACGACCTGGTGCCGGCCGCGGTGTTCACCGAGCCGCAGATCGCGTCGGTCGGGATGACCGAGGCGCAGGCCCGCACGGCCGGGTTAGACGTCGCCGTCAAGGTGCAGGACTTCGGCGACGTCGCCTTCGGCTGGGCCATGGAGGACCGCACCGGGATCTGCAAGCTGGTGGCCGAGCGGGGCACCGGCCGGCTGCTGGGCGCGCACCTGCTCGGCCCGCAGGCGTCCACCCTGGTTCAGCAGCTCATCCAGGCCATGGCGTTCGGGCAGACCGTCGGCCAGATCGCCACCGGGCAGTACTGGATCCACCCGGCACTGCCCGAGGTGATCGAGAACGCCCTGCTCGGCCTGGACGTGTAGCTGCTAGCTCGCGGCCCGCTCGACCGGGTCCACCGGCTCGCCGGGAGCCTCCGGGCGGCCCGGCAGGTCCGGGTCGTACGGCACCGCAGGCCGGGTCTCGTCGCGCATGCCCTCGAGCAGTGTCGTGACCTCGTCCATGATCTTCTTCGTGGCCGCGTCCAGCGTGGTGCGGGTCAGCGGCCTGCCCGCGAACTCCGACAGGTCCACGGGCGGGCCGAGCACGATCCCGATCCGCTTCCGCGGGAAGAACTGGGGCTTGCCGTCCTCGGGCAGGAACTCCTGGGTGCCCCAGTTCGCCATCGGGATGACCGGTGCACCGGACTTCAGCGCGATCCGGGCGACCCCGTTCTTCGGCTTCATCGGCCAGAACTCGGGGTCGGCGGTGTAGGTGCCCTCCGGGTAGACCGCGACGATCTCGCCCCGGGCCAGCGCGTCGAGTGCCGCGGTGAACGACTCCCCGGCCCGCTTGGACGCCCGGTACACCGGGATGTGCCCGCCGTGGCCGAGCACCCACTTCACGACCGGGACCGACCACAGCTCGGACTTCGCCATGAACCGCGGCATCCGGCCGTGCACCGTCCCGAACGCGATGTCGAACAGCGGGTCGGAGAACGAGACGTGGTTGCCGACCAGCAGCGCGCCACCGGTCCGCGGCAGGTGCTCGCCGCCGCGCCAGCCGATCCGGGTGCCCCACAGCACGAACGGCCAGAGCACCTCGATCGCCAGGCCGAACCAGAACCTTGATCCGCGTCGGCGGTGGCGCAGCGTCGCCACGATCCGCTGCCACACCGTCAGCTCCGGTGGCATCCCCATCGTTCCGCCCCTTCCCGGGTCAGGTCGTGTCGCCCTCGTCCGGCCGGTGCCCGCCTCGGCCGGCGGCATCCGGCGACCATCATCGGCGCCCGGCCGGGCGGCCGCGCCCGTACTGCTACCGAGCCGTAGGCATCTCACCGGCACGAGCGGCCCGCGGTCCACCTCGGGCGCTGTGACACCACTCGCAGCGCCTCACCGGGGCTCACGGAAGGGTGAGGATCTCCGCGCCGTCGTCGGTCACCACGATGGTGTGCTCGAACTGGGCCACCCAGGACTTGTCCTTCGTGACGACGGTCCAGTCGTCGTCCCAGGTGTCGTGCTCGATCCCGCCCAGCGTGATCATCGGCTCGATGGTGAACGTCATGCCCGGCTCCAGGACGGTCTGCACGTCGGGCCGGTCGTAGTGCAGCACGACCAGCCCGGAGTGGAACTCGTGCGCGATCCCGTGGCCGGTGAAGTCGCGGACGACGCCGTAGCCGAACCGCTTCGCGTAGGACTCGATGACCCGGCCGACGACGTTGAGCTCGCGGCCCGGGCGGACGGCCTTGATCGCCCGCATGGTCGCCTCCCGGGTGCGCTCGACGAGCAGCCGGGCGTCCTCGGCGACGTCCCCGGCCAGGAACGTCGCGTTGGTGTCCCCGTGCACGCCGCCGACGAACGCGGTGACGTCGACGTTGACGATGTCGCCGTCGTTGATCACCGTGGTGTCCGGGATGCCGTGGCAGATCACCTCGTTGAGGCTGGTGCAGCAGGACTTCGGGAAGCCGCGGTAGCCCAGCGTCGACGGGTAGGCGTCGTGGTCGATCAGGAACTCGTGGACGACCCGGTCGATCTCGTCGGTGGTGACGCCCGGCTGCACCGTCTCGCCGGCCAGCCGCAGCGCCTGCGCGGCGATCCGGCCGGCGTGGCGCATGAGCTCGATCGTCTCGGCGGTCTGGACGTCGCCGGCGCGGCTGCGTGCCGGGGCCGGCTTGCCGACGTACTCGGGGCGCGGAATGTGGGCGGGCACCTCGCGGATCGGGGTCGGCGTGCCGGGGACGAGCAGCGTGCGGGTGGCCATGGCGACCATGGTAGGCCTCGCCCGTGCCGCGCAGCGCAGATGCTCGCTCCGCTCAGCTGCGTGACGTCTCCCGCGGGCCCCGCATCCGCGCCACCCCGGCGGACAGCCCGCGCCAGCCCAGCAGCAGCACGCCGAGCGCGGACACCGCGACGATCGCGAACGACAGCGGCAGCCGCCCGAGGAACCCCCAGCGCAGCAGGAAGCCGATGCCGGCGGCCAGTACCAGCACCACCAGGCCGGCCCGCACCGAGACGGGGTCGGCCCGCACCCACGGCGTCGCCCACGCCGCCCCGGCCCCCACCAGGAACGGCAGCGCGGTGCCGATCAGACCGGTGAGGCTGCCGGCCTCGGCGTGGCTGACCCGGCCGAGGGCGGCGAAGACCACGACCGCGACCAGGTCGGTGGCCAGCGCCAGGGCGGGGATCCGGCTCGGATGCACGACGACCAGGGTAAGCGGTGCGGGCAAGGGAGCCCTCATCGCGGGACGTCGCCCAGGAACCGCGCGCTCAGCTGCACCGCCGGACCGGACGAGCCGCCGTCCACGATCAGGGTGGCGAAGGCCAGGTCGCCGCGGTAGCCGGTGAACCAGCCGTGCGACCGGTTGCGGCCGTCCGGGCCGGCGTACTCGGCGGTGCCGGTCTTGCCGAACACCTCGCCCTGCCCGTTCGCCGCGGTCGCGGTGCCGGACGTCACGACGGCCCGCATCATCGGCCGCAGCCGGTCCAGCACCGCCGGGTCCGGGGCGCCCGGGGCCACCGTGGCCTCGGTGGTCGTGCCGCGGATGAGGGTCGGCGTGACCGGGGCGCCGCGCGCGACCGTCGCCGACACCATCGCCATCCCGAACGGGGACGCCAGCACGTCGCCCTGGCCGAAGCCGTCGGAGGCCCGCTGCAGGTCGTCGGTGGCCGCGTCGACCGTGCCCGTGATCGTCGTCATCCCCGGGACCTTCCAGTCCGCGCCGAAGCCGAGCGCCTTCCCCGCCCGCGGCAGCCCGTCCGGCGGCAGGGCGAGCGCGAGCCGGGAGAACGTCGTGTTGCACGACCGCGCGAACGCCTGCTGCAGCGGGACGGTCCCGAGCGCGAACGTGTCCTCGTTCGGGATCGTGCGCCCGTCGATCACGGTGGTGCCCGGGCAGTCCACGGGCGACTGCGGGGTGAGGTTCTGCGCCGGCATCGCCCCGTACGCGGTGACGATCTTGAACGTGGATCCCGGCGGGTAGCGGCCGGTCAGGGCCAGCGCCCCGTCCCGGTCCGCGGCGGGGTTCTGCGCGACGGCGAGCACCGCACCGGTCGACGGCCGCACCGCCACGATCATGGCCTGCCTCGACTCGCCGTTCACGGCGGCCTGCGCGGCGTCCTGGACGGCCCGGTCCAGCTCCAGCGTGACCGGCTTCCCCGGCCCGGGCGGGGTGCCGGCCAGCGAGCGGACCGTGGCGCCGTCCGGTCCGACGGCGTCGACCGACCAGCCGGGCGTGCCCCCGGCGGCCTTCTCGATGTCGGCACGCGCACCCTGGATCACCTGGCCCGCGAAACCGGAGTCCGGGGGCAGCAGGCGGGTCGACGACACGAACCGCACCCCGGGCAGGTCGTGGATCCGGTCGCGGACCCGCTGGTAGTCCGGCTCGCGCAGGACGGCGACGGTGTACGCCTGCCCGTCCGGCGTCGCGTTCGCCCCGTTCGTGATCGAGGTCCGGGTGATCGACGGGTCGACGGTGCCCAGTGCCGAACCCAGCGGCCCCGCGGCCTGGCCGGTGGCACGCTTGTCCAGCATGACCGTCACGACCGGGGTGGGGGCGAGCAGCGTGGCGCCGCTCGCGTCCAGCACCGGTGCGGGGTTGGCCGTGACCGTGCGGTTCACCGGGCGCTGCCCGTCACCGAGGCCCGGCGCGAACGCCGCCGGGGACCAGTCGACCGCCCACCCGGTGTCGTTCGCGCCGGTCTCGGCGGCCGCGACCAGCGGCAGCTCCAGGGTGTAGTCCCAGGTCCGGCCCTCGCCGAGGTCCCAGTGCACCTCGACGGTCGACGTCGCCCGCTCGCCATCGGTCCGGGTGCCGGTGACCCGGGCCGTCATCGCGGTCGCCGACAGGTCGCCCCGGGCCCGTTCCAGGTACTCGCCCGCACCCGGCGGGTCGGTCGTGAGCGCGGCCGCCGCCGGGGCGTTCCCGGCCGCCCACGCCGCGACGTACTCCTCCGCCGTCGAGCCCGCGCCGCCCCACGGGCGCAGCAGCGCCACGACGGCGCCGGCCGCGGCCAGCACGGCGATCACGGCGACGAGGACGAGGGGACGGTTCCGCAGGGAGCGCAGCACGGTCCCCGAGTATGCCCACCGGGGGATCATGGGGAGTTGAAGCCCCCGGGAGCTGCGTCAGAACAGGACGGTCGCGAACCGGCCGACCTGGGTGAACCCCACCCGCCGGTACGCGGCCCGGGCGGGCGAGTTGAAGGCGTTGACGTAGAGGCTCGCGCAGCGCCCCATCGACGCCAGCGCCAGGGTGACGCTGGCGGTCCCGGCCGTACCCAGCCCGTGCCCGCGCCAGGCCGGGTGCACCCACACGCCCTGGATCTGCCCCACCGACCGCGACATCGCACCGATCTCGGCCTTGAAGACGACCTCGCCGTCGTGGAACCGGGCGAACGCCCGGCCCGACGTGATCAGCTCGGCGACCCGGGCGCGGTAGCCGGCCCCGCCGTCGCCGTCCCGCGGGTCGACACCGACCTCCTCGACGAACATCGAGACGGCGGCGGGCAGGTAGCGGTCGAGCTCGTCGATCCGGACGGGACGTACCTGCGGGTCCGGCGCGATCGCGGGCATGCCGTGCATCGTCATCAGGGGCTGGTCCGCCCGGACCTCCCGGGCCGGCCCCCAGACGGGAGCGAGCTCCTCCCACAGCGGGAGCACCAGCTCGGCGCGGCCGACCAGCGACGAGCAGACCCGCCCGCCGCGGCGGGCCCGGTCGGCGAACGCGCGGATGGCGGAACGCTCACCGCGCAGCGGGACGAGGTTGGCGCCGGAGAAGCAGAGTCCGTCGACCGGGGCGCCGTAGGCCCACAGCTCGCCACCCAGCCGCCACGGATCCAGGCCGACCGCCTCGACGCGGGCGGCGACCATGCAGGACGCGACCGGGTCCGCGTCGAGCACGTCGTGCACCCCGGAGCGGTGACGATCGTCGAGAAGCCGCGGCCCGGCCACCCTCAGCACGGGTGTCATGATGCCATGAGGGCGGGTGGTCGGTGCAGATGCTCGCTCCGCTCAGCCCACCGTCACCTGGGGCTCGCCGGACGCCCCGTCGGCGATCTCCATGCCCTCGGCGATCCGCATCGCCTCGTCGATCAGCGTCTCCACGATCTTGTGCTCGGGGACGGTCTTGATGACCTCGCCCTTGACGAAGATCTGGCCCTTGCCGTTGCCGGACGCGACGCCCAGGTCCGCCTCGCGGGCCTCCCCCGGCCCGTTCACGACGCACCCCATGACGGCCACCCGCAGCGGGACCTCCATACCGGTCAGGCCGGCGGTGACCTCGTCGGCGAGCTTGTAGACGTCGACCTGGGCGCGGCCGCAGGACGGGCAGGAGACGATCTCCAGGCGGCGCGGGCGCAGGTTCAGCGACTCCAGGATCTGCTGTCCGACCTTGATCTCCTCGACCGGCGGCGCGGACAGCGACACCCGGATCGTGTCGCCGATCCCCTGGCGCAGCAGCGCCCCGAACGCGACCGCGGACTTGATCGTGCCCTGGAACGCCGGACCGGCCTCGGTGACGCCGAGGTGCAGCGGGTAGTCGCACTGCTCGGCGAGCAGCTCGTAGGCCCGCACCATCACGACCGGGTCGTTGTGCTTCACCGAGATCTTGATGTCGTGGAAGTCGTGCTCGGCGAACAGGCTCGCCTCCCACAGCGCCGACTCGGCCAGGGCCTCCGGGGTGGCCTTGCCGTGCTTCTCCAGCAGGCGCTTGTCGAGCGAGCCGGCGTTGACCCCGATCCGGATCGGCGTGCCGCGGTCCTTCGCGGCCTGCGCGATCTCCTTGACCTGGTCGTCGAACTTCCGGATGTTGCCGGGGTTCACCCGGACCGCGGCGCAGCCTGCCTCGATCGCGGCGAACACGTACTTGGGCTGGAAGTGGATGTCGGCGATCACCGGGATCTGCGACTTCGTCGCGATGGCCGGGAGGGCCTCGGCGTCGTCGGCCGACGGGCACGCCACCCGGACGATGTCGCAGCCGGACGCGGTCAGCTCCGCGATCTGCTGCAGCGTCGCGTTGACGTCGGCGGTCAGGGTGGTCGTCATCGACTGGACGGAGATCGGGTGGTCGGAGCCGACACCGACCGGCCCGACCTGCAGCTGCCGGGTCTTCCGGCGCGGGGCCAGGGTCGGCGCGGGCGCGGACGGCATACCCAGGGAGACGCTCACGGAGCCCACTATCCCATCGCCGTCGACACGCCGCCGTACCCCGTGAGGTGTGGCACTGCGTGCTCGTGAGTGGTTATCAGGGCCAGGACCCTGATAACCACTCACGGGCGCGGAGCGCCCCTTAGGTGCGGCCCTGCCGCTCCTGCGCGTCCAGCAACGTCGACGAGTGCGGCAGCCAGGTGGCCAGCTCGACCGGCCAGCCGTCGGCCTCGAGCACCCGGACGACGGCCGGGTCGTCGTCGATGATCATCGCGACCTTCCGTTCCCGGGCGAGCAGCCGCAGCACCTCGCGCTTGACGTACCGGGCGGGCCGGCGGTCGTCGTCGGAACGCATGAACAGCGGGCCGGTGGGCAGGCCGAACCGGGCCAGCCAGGTCTGGGTCAGCCGTCGGTTCCGTTCGGGGCGCCCGGTGAGGTAGACGACGTCGTGGTCCTCCTGGGCCGCGCGCAGCCGCTCGGCGCCCTCGTCGAGCAGCGGGTCGGCCTCGGCGGCGGCGAAGAACATGTCCCACCGGTAGCGGTCGAGGTGGTGCAGCCGGTGCGACACGTCGGCCAGGACGCCGTCGATGTCGAAGACCGCGAGCGGGCGGGCGTCGTCCCCCGGGCTCACCCGAAGATCCGCACCGGGTTGACGATGTCGGCGATGGCGACCATCACCGAGAAACCGAGGAACACCAGGACGAACACGTACGCGAAGGGCAGCAGCTTGGCCGCGTCGACCGGGCCGGGGTCGGGCCTGCCGAACGCCCGGGCGGTGTTCCGCTTGATCGACTCCCAGATCGCCGGGACGATCTGGCCGCCGTCCAGCGGCGGGATCGGGAGCAGGTTCAGCAGGAACAGCGACAGGTTCACCGCGGCGAGCATGTTGAGGAACAGGCCCACGTCCTGCTGCCACGGCGCGTCCTGCTGGGCGAGGATCTCGCCGCCGATCCGGGACACCCCGACCACGCCCATCGGGCTGTCCTCGCCGCGCTCCTCCCCGAGGAACGCCGCGCCGAACAACGCCGGGATCCGGGCCGGGATCTGAGTGATCGCCTCGGCGGTCCGGCCGATACCGTCACCGATCTGCGCGACCGTCTCGCCCGCGCTCATCGGCTGGTAGCTCGTGTCGAGCAGCACGCCGAGGTACCCGGCGGTGACCGTGGCGTTCGGGTCGTCCGAGTCGCGGTCCGGAAGGGTGTTCGGGATCACGTTCACCATGAGCGGGACCTGCTGCCCAGCCCGTTCGACGACGACCGGCGTCGGCCCGGAGGACGCCCGGATCGCGTCCTGCAGGGCCTCGCCGTCGTCCGGTCCGAACGCCTGGCCGCGCACCGACACGATGCGGTCGTCGGGCTGCATGCCGGCGGCCAGGGCCGGCGCGTGCGGCGCACCGGTCGGGCAGCGGTCGGGCGCGCCGTTCTGCACCGCCGTCACCGGCACCACGCACTCCTCGAGCGCCGCGACCTGGGTGTTCGGGGTGAGCACGCCGACGCCCATCAGCGTCACGAAGAACAGGGCCACGGCCAGGACCAGGTTCATGAACGGCCCGGCGAACATGACGATGATCCGCTTCCACGGCGCCCGGGTCCAGAACTGCCGGTCCTCGTCCTGCGGCAGCACGTCGGCCTGGGACTGCCGGCGCGCGTCGTCCATCAGCCCCTGGAACGGGCCGGTCCGGCGGCTGCGGCCGAGCCGGCCGCCACCGGGGGCCGGCGGCAGCATCCCGATCATCCGGACGTAGCCGCCGAGCGGGATGGCCTTGATGCCGTACTCGGTCTCGCCACGCCGCACCGACCAGACGGTCCGGCCGAACCCGACCATGAACTCCGGGACCTTGATCCCGAACCAGCGGGCGGTGGCGAAGTGCCCGAGCTCGTGCCAGGCGATCGAGACGAGCAGCCCGAAGAAGAAGATCGCGATCCCGACGACCGTCCAGAGCACGCTCACGATCCCGCCTTCTCCCGCGCGTGGGCGCGGGCCCACTCCTCGGCCGCCAGCACGTCCGCCACGGTAGCCGGATCACCGGTCCAGGCGTCGGCCGCCTCCAGCACCCCTTCCAGCAGGTCGGTGACCCCGAGGTACCCGATCCTCCCCCGCACGAACGCCTCCACGAGCTCCTCGTTGGCGGCGTTGAGGACGGCCGGGACGCACCCGCCGGCGCGGCCGGCCGCGCGGGCGAGCCGGACACCGGGGAACGCGTCGTCGTCGAGCGGCTCGAAGGTCCAGGTCTGCGCGGTGTCCCAGGTGCACGGCGTCGAGGCGCCGGGGATGCGGTCCGGCCATCCCAGCGCCAGCGCGATCGGGAGCCGCATGTCCGGCGGGGACGCCTGCGCGATCGTCGAACCGTCGCTGAACGTCACCATCGAGTGGACGATCGACTGCGGGTGCACGGTGACGTCGATCCGGTCGTAGGGGATGCCGAACAGCAGGTGCGCCTCGATGACCTCGAGCCCCTTGTTGACCAGCGTCGCCGAGTTGATCGTGATGACCGGGCCCATGTCCCAGGTGGGGTGCTGCAGCGCCTGCTCCACGGTGACGCCGCGCAACGACTCCCGGGCCCGGCCGCGGAACGGCCCGCCGGACGCGGTGAGGACGAGGCGTTCCACCTCCCCGGCCCGCCCGCCGCGCAGGCACTGCGCCAGCGCCGAGTGCTCCGAGTCGACCGGCACGATCTGCCCGGGCGCGGCCGCCGCGAGCACCAGGGGGCCGCCCGCGATCAGCGACTCCTTGTTCGCCAGCGCCAGCCGGGCCCCGGTCCCGAGCGCGGCCAGGGTGGGCCCGAGGCCGCGGGACCCGGTGATGCCGTTGAGCACGATGTCGGCGCCGGCGGCCGTCACCAGCTCGGCGGCCGCGGACGGCCCGTCCAGCACCTCGACGCCGGGCAGCGCCGCCCGGAGCTCGGCGGCGGCCGCCGGGGACGGCACCGCGACCCGCGGGACCCGGTGCTCCCGGGCCTGCGCGATCAGCAGCGGCAGGTCCGACCCACCCGCGGCCAGCCCGGTGACGGTGAACCCACCGGCCTTGGTGATCACCTCGAGGGCCTGGGTGCCGATCGACCCGGTGCTGCCCAACACGACGAGTGACTTCATCACCTCGCATCATCCTCCGGTCCGGAGGTTGTGCGACGATGACCCCGACCGTCAGGTGGTCGCATCGGTCGTAGCGGGAGGAAGCACGTGGCGAGCAAGACACGCGAGGTCGCGATCCGGTCCGGCGTGGACCCGGCCGAGGAGCCCTCGGTCGACTGGGGCTGGCACCAGAACTTCACGAAGGGCCTCCCGATCGCGGCCGCCGTCTCCGGCATCATGCTGCTGCTGTTCCTGATCGGGCATCCGCTCAGCTGGACCGAGTTCCTCTACATGGCGATCCCGGCCTTCGCCTGCCTGGCCGGCGCCGTGGCCTACCCGATCTACAAGCGGCGCAGCTGGCGTCACTGACCGGGCCGATCCCCCGATGGCCGCGGGCGCGGGCGAGCCGGTCGAGCTGACGATCGGCGACCGGACGGTGCGCCTGTCCAACCCGGACCGCGTGTACTTCCCGGCCCGCGGCGAGACCAAGCGGGACCTCGCCGAGTACTACTGCTCGGTCGGCGACGGGATCGTCCGGGCGCTGCGGGACCGGCCGTGCATGCTGCACCGCTTCCCCACCGGGGTCACCGGCGAGAAGGTGCACCAGAAGCGGCTCCCGCGTGGCGCCCCGGACTGGGTCCGCACCGTGCGTGTGCACTTCCCGCGGTTCAACCGGACCGCGGACGAGCTGTGCGTGCGCCATCTGGCCGATGTGGTCTGGGCGGTGCAGATGTCCACCGTGGAGTTCCACCCCTGGAACTCGCGCGCCGCCGACGTCGAGTCCCCCGACGAGTGGCGGATCGACCTCGACCCGATGCCGTCCGCGAGCTGGGCCGACGTCCGGCGGGTGGCCGCGGTCGTGCACGAGGTCCTCGACGAGCTCGGCGCCACCGGCTTCCCCAAGACCTCGGGCGGGGCCGGGCTGCACGTCTACGTGCGGATCCCGCCGGACCACGGGTTCGCCGACGTCCGCCGGGCCGCGCACGCGTTCGCCCGGGAGGTGGGGCGGCGCTGCGACCGGGTGGACCTGTCCTGGTGGCGCAAGGACCGGGATCCCACGAAGATCTTCGTCGACTACAACCAGAACGCCCGCGACCACACGATCGCCTGCGCCTACTCGGTCCGCGGGACACCGGACGCCCGGGTGTCCACGCCGGTCCGCTGGGACGAGATCGACGACTGCGAGCCCGGTGACTTCACCATCGCGACGGTGCCGGCCCGCTACGCCGAGCTCGGTGACCTGCACGCGGGGATCGACGAGGCGGTCTTCGCCCTCGACCCGCTGCTGGAGTGGGCCGACCGGGACGCCCGCGAGGGTGCCCCGCCCCCGGACCTCCCGGACCTCGATGCGGGCTCGTGAGTGCTTAGCAGGGCCCGGGCCCTGCTAAGCACTCACGAGCCGCAGGCGGGTGAACTCCGCGACCATCGCCGCCCGGGACCAGTGCGCGTTCAGCCCGGACGGGTTGGGCAGCACCCAGATCCGGGTGTCGCCGAGCCGGTCGTCCTGCTCCCCCACGACGGCGTCGCGGCGGCCGAACGCGGTCCGGAAGGCCCCGATCCCGACCACGGCCAGCCACCCCGGGCGGTGCTCGCGCACGAGCGCGCGCAGCCGTTCCCCGCCGGCGACCAGCTCGGCGCCGGTGAGCTCGTCGGCCCGGGCGGTCGCCCGCGCCGCCATGTTCGTGATGCCCAGCCCCAGGTGGGCGAGCTCGCCCTGCTCGTCGGGGGACAGCAGGCGCGGGGTGAACCCGGACTCGTGCAGCACCGGCCAGAACCGGTTCCCGGGCCGGGCGAAGTGGTGCCCGGTCGCCGCGGACACCAGGCCCGGGTTGATCCCGCAGAACAGCACCCGCAGGGCCGGGTCGCCCGGCCCCGGCAGCACGTCCGGGATCGTCCGGTCCCGGGCCCGTTCCAGCGCGTCGCGATCCGGCAGGCGTCCCACGCGGACAGTCTGGCCGACCGCTGAGTTCCGGCCGTGCCGGCGGTCCACCCTCGCGACGGGTGAACCGGGATGCCCGCACCGCGCGCCGAGAGGAGACTGCCCACCGTGGATCTGCCCGTGATGCCCCCGGTGAAGCCGATGCTGGCCAAGCCCGCCCCGTCGATCCCCGACCGGAAGCTCTACGAGCCCAAGTGGGACGGCTTCCGCTCGATCGTCTTCCGGGACGGCGACGACGTCGAGATCGGCTCCCGCAACGAGCGGCCGATGACCCGCTACTTCCCCGAGGTCGTCGAGGCGGTGACGGCGAACTTCCCGCCGCGGGCCGTGATCGACGGCGAGATCGTCGTCGCCGACCGGGAGCGCAACCGGCTCGACTTCGAGGCGCTGCAGCAGCGCGTCCACCCCGCAGCGAGCCGGGTGCGGCTGCTCGCGGAGCAGACGCCGGCGTCGTTCGTCGCGTTCGACCTTCTGGCACTGGGCTCCGAGGACCTGACCGGCCGCCCGTTCGCCGAGCGCCGGGCCCGGCTGGAGGAGGCGCTCGCCGGCGCCGCGCCGCCGGTGTACGTCACCCCGATCACCGCGGACACCGGCACCGCGAAACGCTGGTTCGACCGGTTCGAGGGCGCCGGCCTGGACGGGCTGATCGCGAAGGACCCGGAGGGCACCTACCAGCCGGACAAGCGTGTCCTGACCAAGGTGAAGCACGAGCGGACCGCGGACTGCGTCGTCGCCGGCTACCGGGTGCACAAGTCCGGGCCGGACGCCGTCGGGTCGCTGCTGCTCGGGTTGCACGACGAGCGGGGCGTGCTGGTCTCGGTGGGGGTGGTCGGTGCGTTCGCGATGGCCCGCCGCCGCGAGCTGATGGCCGAGCTGCAGCCGCTCGTCACCGACTTCGACGACCACCCGTGGGCCTGGGCCAAGCAGCTGGAGGGCGAGCGGACCCCGCGCAAGTCCGAGACGAGCCGGTGGAACGCCGGCAAGGACCTGTCCTTCGTGCCGCTGCGCCCGGAGCGGGTGGTCGAGGTGCGCTACGACTACATGGAGGGCAACCGGTTCCGGCACACCACCCAGTTCGTGCGGTGGCGCCCCGACCGGGACCCGGCCTCCTGCGGCTACGACCAGCTGGAACGGCCGGTCAACTTCGACCTCGCCGAGGTGCTCGCGGGCCGGGCCTGACCGCCCGGCTCAGCCGGGGTGGGACGCGGCGAGCTGGCCGCACGCCGCGTCGATCTCCTGGCCCCGGGTGTCCCGGACGGTGCAGGCGACACCGGCGGCCCGCACCCGTCGCACGAACTCCTCCTCGACCGGCTTCGGCGAGGCGTCCCACTCGCTGCCCGGGGTCGGGTTGAGCGGGATCAGGTTGACGTGCACCCGGGACGTGCCGATGTGCTGCCGCAGCACCTTCCCGAGCAGGTCGGCCCGCCACGGGTGGTCGTTGACGTCGCGGATCAACGCGTACTCGATGGAGACGCGACGGCCGGTCGTGGTGGCGTAGCGGCGCCCGGCGTCAAGGACCTCGGCGACCTTCCACCGGTTGTTGACCGGCACCAGCGTGTCGCGGAGCTCGTCGTCCGGGCAGTGCAGGGAGATCGCGAGCGTGACCGGGATGCCCTCCTCGCGCAGCCGGTCGATCGCCGGGACCAGGCCGACCGTCGACACGGTGACACCGCGGGCGGAGATGCCGAACCCGTTCGGGGCGGGCTCGACGATCCGGCGGACCGCGGCGACCACCCGCTTGTAGTTGGCCAGCGGCTCGCCCATGCCCATGAACACGACGTTCGACAGGCGGGCCGGCTCGTCGAGGGCACCGTCCCGGGCCGCGGCGGCGGCCCGCCGTACCTGGTCGACGATCTCGCCGGTCGACAGGTTGCGCTGCAGCCCGCCCTGGCCGGTCGCACAGAACGGGCAGGCCATCCCGCAGCCGGCCTGGCTGGAGATGCAGACCGTCGCCCGGTCCGGGTAGCGCATCAGGACCGACTCGGCCAGCACCCCGTCGTGGCCGCGCCACAGCGTCTTGCGGGTGGCGCCGCCGTCGCACGCCTTCTCGGTCAGCGGCGTGACCAGCGGCGGGAGCAGCGCGCCGAGCTTCTCCCTGGCGTCCGCGCCCAGGTCGGACATCGCCTCGAGGTCCGCGGTGAGCCGCCCGAAGTAGTGCCGCGCGAGCTGGTCGAGCCGGAACTTCGGCAGGCCGAGCTCGGCCGCCGCGGCGGGACGGTCGGCGGGGTCGAGGTCGGCGAGGTGGCGCGGCGGCGTGCCGCGGCGCGGTGCGTCGAAGACGAGCGGGAGGCTGGACATGGCACCCACCAGTGTGCCAGTGCCGTTCAGCGGACCCCCGGCAGGCGCAGGTTGAAGCGGTGCGAGAGGTCCTCCAGCACGCCGAGGCGGCGCATCGCGGCCACCCACAGCACCAGCCCGCACCCGAGACCGATCACCGGCTGGGACGACCCGGTGCCCTGGCCGGTCCAGCTCAGCGCCAGGTAGGCCCCGAACGCGGCGATCAGCAGGACCAGCGCGCCGGTGGCGACGAGGCTGCGCTCCTCCAGCACGGTGGACGCCTGGATGAGCAGCACGCCGATCAGCGCCGCGGACACGGCGACGGACAGCTCCCCGAACCCGACCAGGCCCAGCAGCGAGGGCAGCAGCACGATTCCCGCGACGCCGACGAGGACCAGCCGCTGCATGCGGCGCTTCCGCTCCGGGTGCAGCACCACGACCATCGCGCTGTTGCGGCGGCGGACGACCCACAGGTACGCGGTGAGGAACAACCCGAGGGCGACGAGCACGGTGCCGAACCCGCTCGCGAGACCGGCCGCGCCGACCGTCCACGCCACCATGGCGAGGACGACCTCCAGGCTCGGGGCGGGCACACCGAGCGAGCGCTGGCGCGACGTGTACGGCATGCCGTCCACGGTAGCGAGACCGCCCGCCCGTTCGCCGCCACTCCCCCGGCTGCGCCCGGCGGTCGACGCCCGTGCCCCACCGACCGCGCGCCGGGCGCCGTGGCACGCTGATCGCGCGGGCGTCTCCCGAACCCCGCCACCACCACCGCCGGGCCACCCGGCCTCCCCGCGAGGAGCTTCCATGACCCTCCCCGAGAACGACACCCGCACCCCGGTGCCCGCGGTCGCGCGCCGCGCGGTGCTCGCCGGCGCCGGCGTGGCCGCGGTCGGCGCCGTCGCCGCCTGCGGCGGCGGGGCCACCACCGACGACACCGAGCAGCAGCAGGCCGGGGACGTCCCGCAGGGCGCCCCGGGCACCGTCCTCGGCCCGGCCTCGGAGGTGCCGGTGGGCGGCGGGAAGATCTACTCCGAGGCGCAGATCGTCGTCACCCAGCCGGCGGCCGGGCAGTTCACCGGGCTGTCCACGATCTGCACGCACGCCGGGTGCACGGTCAACGCGGTCGCCGACGGCGCGATCGTCTGCCCGTGCCACCAGAGCCGGTTCGGGCTCGACGGCGCGGTCGTGCAGGGACCGGCGACGCAGCCGTTGCCCCAGCGCCCGGTGACCGTCGCGGACGGGTCGATCGCCCTGGCCTGAGCTCCGCTCAGCGCGGAGGTTCGCTCAGGGCAGGATCACGCCGGTGGGGCGGCGGCGGGTGTGCACCCGGTAGCCGACCCGGATCGTCAGGCCGGGCACGTCGTCGATCGCGGCGCGGGCGGTGCGCGCCGAGAACTCGATGCGCAGGACGTCCTCCAGGTCCGCACGGGTGGCGAACCGCCAGGTGGCCACGACCCGGCGCAGCGCGAACCCCTGGCCCGCGAAGAACCGGTCGACCGCCGGCGGGTCGTAGCGCGGCAGGTCCGCACGCAGCCAGGTGCCGTACGGCCGGGATGCGAAGTCCAGGTCGACGACGGCGAGCACCCCGCCGGGCCGCAGCACCCGGTCGGCCTCGGCGAGACCGGGCTCGCAGCCGGGACCGAAGAAGTAGGCGGTGCGGGCGTGGACGACGTCGGCGCTCGCGTCCGGCAGCGGGAGCGCCTCGGCGCCGGCGGTGTGCACCCGGATCCGGGGGTCCCCGGCGCAGCGCTGCCGGGCCCGCTCCACCAGCGGCGGGTGCGGTTCCACGCCGGCGACCGTGGCCGCGTCCTCGGCGAACCGCGGCAGGTGGAACCCGTCGCCGCAGCCGACGTCGACGACGTCGAGCCCGGCCCAGCCCCCGGTCTCCTCGCGCAGCGCCGCCCAGAGCGCGCCGTCGGCGTCCTGCGCGCGGTTCTCGATCTCGTAGACGTCCGGCCAGTGCCAGATGTTCGGGCTGGGGATCGCGGGGCCGGGTTTCCGCTGGCCCCCGAACCCGGCGAAGGTGCGCCTCACCCGACCGGGACGAGGAGCCCGAGCACCGCCCAGGCGACGAACGCGGCCGGCAGCAGCGAGTCGAGCCGGTCCATCAGGCCGCCGTGCCCGGGAAGCAGCGTGCCCATGTCCTTGATGCCGAGATCGCGTTTGACCAGCGACTCGACCAGGTCGCCGAGCGTGGCGGTGGCGACGAGCAGCGCACCGACCAGCACCCCCCAGTACCAGGGGATGCCGAGCAGCAGCGCCACGCACAGCGCGCCGGCGAGCATCCCGGCGAGCTGCGAGCCCAGGAAGCCCTCCCAGGACTTCTTCGGGCTGATCGTGGGGGCCATCGGGTGCCGGCCCGCGACCACCCCGGCCGCGTACCCGCCGACGTCCGAGGCGACCACGCAGATCAGGAACGTGAGGACGCGGCCCACACCCTGCGGCGCGACCGTCAGCTGGACGGCGAACGCGACCAGCAGCGGGACGTAGCCGGCGACGAACAGGGACGCACCGATGTCGCGCACGAAGTGGGCGGCACCCTCACGCATCCGCCACAGCAGGCAGCCGAGGACGGTCGCGGCGAGCGCGATCGCCGCGCCCCGCAGCCCGAACGGCCACGACAGCCAGACGACGGCCTGCCCGCCGAGCAGCAGCACCGGCAGCGCGACCCGGATGTCGGCGCCGCGGCGCAGCGCACCGGCGAGCTCCCAGGTCCCGATCGCCGTGACCGCGGCGAGGACCAGCACGAACCATTCGGGCACGATCAGAAGGCTGACGAGGATGATCGCGCCGAGCCCGACGCCGACGGCGATGGCCGCGGCCAGGTTGCGCCCCAGCCGGGCACGTTTCGACGGCCGGGACGCCTGCGTGCCGTCGTCCGACGTCGCCGGATCTCCGGCCGGCCCCGGTGGAGGGAGGTCGGGCGTCACGGGAACGGCGGCGTCGGAGGAGGAGGTCACCGGGGTCAGACCTCGAGGAGCTCGGATTCCTTGTTCTTCACCAGCTCGTCGATCTGGGCGACGTAGCGGTCGGTGACGTTCTGCAGCTCCTTCTCGGCCCGCCCGACCTCGTCCTCGCCGGCCTCGCCGTCGCGCTGGATGCGGTGCAGCTCGTCCATCGCCTTGCGGCGCAGGCCGCGCACGACGACGCGGGCGTCCTCGCCCTTGCTGCGGGCGACCTTGACCATGTCCCGGCGGCGTTCCTCGGACAGCGCGGGAATGATGACGCGGATGATCTGGCCGTCGTTGCTGGGGTTCACGCCGAGGTCGGACTCGGCGATCGCCTTCTCCATCGCCTTGAGCTGGCTGGCGTCGTACGGCTTGATGACCGCCATCCGCGCCTCCGGGATGGAGACGGACGCGAGCTGGTTCAGCGGGGTCGCGGAACCGTAGTAGTCGACGACGATCCGGGAGAACATGTTCGGCGTGGCCCGGCCGGTGCGCACCGACGCCAGGTCGTCCCGCGCGACGGCGACGGCCTTCTCCATCTTCTCCTCGACGTCGAAGAGGGTTTCCTCGATCACGGTTGCTTCCCCCGGCCCTGTCGTACTCGCTGTCACGTCGATCCTCTCACCTCCCGCCCGGGCGCACCGCCCGGGCGGGAGGTGGGTGGATCAGTTCTGGCCGACCTCGAAGCGGACGAAGTCCTTGACGGTCACGCCGGCCTCGTCGGCGACGGCCTTCACGGTCTTCTTGCTGTCCTGCACGGAGGCCTGCTCGAGCAGCACGACGTCCTTGTAGAACCCGTTGACCCGGCCCTCGACGATGCGCGGGAGCACCTGCTCGGGCTTGCCCTCCTCGCGGGCGGTGGCCTCGGCGATGCGCTTCTCGTTCTCGACGACCTCCGCCGGGACCTGCTCGCGGGTGGTGTACTGCGGGCGGGCGGCGGCGATGTGCATCGCCAGGCCGCGGGCCGCCTCGTCGTCGCCGCCCTCGTAGGACAGCACGACGCCGATCTGCGGGGGCAGGTCGGTGGAACGCTTGTGCAGGTAGACGGCGGTCTGGCCGTCGACCTGGGCGTAACGCTTCAGCTCGAACTTCTCGCCGATGCGGGCGGACAGCTCCTGGACGGCCTCGCCGACGGTCTTGTCGTCCAGCTTGACCTCGGTCAGCGCGGCCAGGTCGGCCGGGCGCTGCTCGACGGCGACCGCGAGGATCTTCTCGGCCAGCGCGATGAAGTCGTCGGACTTGGCGACGAAGTCGGTCTCGCAGTCCAGCTCGACCAGGGTGCCGCCCTCGGCGACGACCAGGCCGTTCGCGGTGGCGCGCTCGGCACGCTTGCCGACGTCCTTCGCACCCTTGATGCGGAGGAGCTCGACGGCCTTGTCGAAGTCGCCCTCCGACTCCTCCAGGGCCTTCTTGCAGTCCATCATCCCGGAGCCGGTGAGCTCACGGAGCCGCTTGACGTCGGCGGCGGTGTAGTTCGCCATCAGGTGTCTCTCGTCCTCTGGGGTCGTGACGGGAATGGATCACCGGGATCACGGGGCGGGCGGGCCGGACCGGCCCGCCCGCCCCGGCAGATCAGTTCTGGGCGCCGTTGCTGGTCGAGGCCGGGGCGGTCGCGGCGCTCGCGCCGTCACCACCGGCGGCGGACAGGCTGGCGCCGTCCGTGCCGACCTCGTTGCCGGCCAGCACGTCCTGCTCCCACTCGGCGAGCGGCTGCTCGGACGCGGCCTCGCCCTCGCCACGGCGCTGGCCGCGGGAGACCAGGCCGTCGGCGGCGGCCTTGGCGATGACCTTGGTCAGCAGGGCGGCCGAGCGGATCGCGTCGTCGTTGCCCGGGATCGGGTAGTCGACCTCGTCCGGGTCGCAGTTGGTGTCCAGGATGGAGACGACCGGGATGTTGAGCTTCCGGGCCTCGCCGACGGCGATGTGCTCCTTCTTGGTGTCCACGATCCAGACCGCGGACGGGACCTTGGACATGTCCCGGATGCCGCCGAGGGTCTTCTCGAGCTTGTCCTTCTCGCGGGTCAGCGTGAGGATCTCGCGCTTGGTGCGCCCCTCGAAGCCGCCGTTCTGCTCCATCGCCTCGAGCTCCTTGAGGCGCTGCAGCCGCTTGTGCACGGTCTGGAAGTTGGTGAGCATGCCGCCCAGCCAGCGCTGGTTGACGTACGGCATGTTGACCCGGGCCGCCTCCTCGGCGATGACCTCCTGGGCCTGCTTCTTGGTGCCGACGAACATGATCGTCCCGCCGTGCGCGACGGTCTCGCGCACGAACTCGTAGGCGCGGTCGATGTACGACAGCGTCTGCTGCAGGTCGATGATGTAGATGCCGTTGCGCTCGGTGAGGATGTAGCGCTTCATCTTCGGGTTCCAGCGGCGGGTCTGGTGCCCGAAGTGCACGCCGCTGTCGAGCAGCTGCTTCATGGTGACGACGGCCATGGCCTGCGTTCACCTCTCGATCGGGCGCGGCGGGGGCCGCGCGTGCGGTTGTCGCGGGCCCACCGGTCGGTGGGCCGCCCTGGCACCCGCGGCGGGGCCGGACCCGGTTCCCCGCCGGGTCGTCGGGCTCTGCTCGACGACGGCGGGTTCGCGGGACCGCCCGGCCTCCGCTCCCGGCGCCGTACCCTGGGGCACGGCACGCCGGGCACGCGGGCGCGCGAAGTCACCACGACGGGTCGTGGTGCGGGATCCAGTGTACGCCGGGGCACTCCCGGCGATCGCATCGGAGCCCGTGGGTGGGCATGGTCGTCCACAACCGGCGGGTACGTCCACAGGTTCGCGGGACGAGCGGTGCGGCGGGCGGTCGGCGGCGCAGGCTGGGCGGGTGACCGGGACCACGCCGCCCTCGAGCCGGACCGCCGACCTGGATCGGGGTGGGGCGGGGCTGCTCGACGGACAGGAGCTGCGCGGTCGAGGGGCGTTGCGCGGTCGACGGGCGCTGCTCGGACGGGCGCTGCTCGACGGAACGGCACTGCTGGGCGGACGGGCGCTGCTCGACCTCCGCCGCGCGCTTCTCCGTGGTCCGGCGCCACGGGGGCGGGCCCGGGGCGTGCTGCGCGCGATTGCGGTCGGGTCGGCGGTCGTCGTCGTGCTGCTGGCCGTCGCGTCGCCGTCGGTGGCGCGGGGCGGAGGGGAGCCGGCCGGGCTCGGCGGCGCGCCCCCGGCCGTGGTGCCCGCGCTACCACCCGGGCATCCACCGCCACCGCCCGGCGTCATCCCGTCGCGGGACGACGCACATCGGGGCGTCGCCAGGCCACCGGGTGGGCCGGGGCCGACCGGCGATGCCGGGACGGTGCCCGATGCGCCGCCGCCCGCCGAGGCGGGACCGGTGGCCGAGGCGCCGCCGCCCGGCGAGGCGGGACCGGTGCCCGAAGCGCCACCGCCCGGCGAGGCGGGACCGGTGCCCGAAGCGCCACCGCCCGGCGAGGCGGGACCGGTGCCCGAAGCGCCACCGCCCGCCGAGGCGGGACCGGTGGCCGAGGCGCCGCCGCCCGGCGCCGCAGGGCCGGCGGGTGAGGCGCCGCCGTCGGGCGGTCACGGACCGCCCGGTGAGGCAAGGCCACCGGGCGATCCGAAGCCGCCCGGCGCTGCGGGACCGCCACCTGGGGCACCGCCGTCCGGAACTCACGGACCGTCCGGTGATGCCCGGCGGCTCGCCGGGGCACCGTCGTCCGGTGGTACCGGGCAGGCCGGTGCCCCGGGGCCGCCCGGCGCGCAGGAACCATCCGGCGACAGTTGGCGGTCGCCCGGGGCTGGTCCGAGCACGGGGGCGGTCGTCGCACCGCCCCGGCCACCGGGCGCGGGGATCCCGGCGCCCGGAGCCCGGTACTCCTGGCCGCTGGTTCCCGCCCCGGCCGTGACCGGGATGTTCCGGAAGCCGACGTACCAGTTCGGCCGCGGGCATCGCGGCGCAGACCTCGCCGGTGTCCCCGGGCAAGCGGTGCTGGCCGCCCGGGAGGGCGTGGTCGTGTTCGCCGGTCCGGTCGCCGGCCGCGGCGTGGTGTCGGTGGACCACCCCGACGGGCTGCGCAGCACCTACGAACCGGTGACGGCGACCGTCGCCGCCGGGGCACGGGTCGCGGCGGGAGATCCGCTCGGGGTGCTGGAGGCGGGGCACCGCGGGTGCCCGGTCGCTGCCTGCCTGCACTGGGGTGTCCGGCGGGACCGGCTCGACCACCTCGATCCGCTGGTGCTCCTGCGCCCGCCCCGGGTCCGGCTGCTGCCGTGGGAGGGCGCTCCGCCCTGAGCCGCGCGGTTCGGGGAGGTCGACACGGACCGTCGGGCTCGGACGACGAGCCGGGTAGCCGGTGCGCCGGCCGGTCCCTCGGCGCGGCACCATCTCCCGCGTTCGGGAACCGGCACCTCGCGGCCGAAAACGGGTGGCGATCGGCACGAACTCGCCCCGCGCGGGACGGGGACCGTGCGACTCGAGAGGGCGCGGCGCCGACCCTGAC
Organism: Pseudonocardia sp. C8; assembly: GCF_014267175.1. Classification (NCBI taxonomy): domain Bacteria; kingdom Bacillati; phylum Actinomycetota; class Actinomycetes; order Pseudonocardiales; family Pseudonocardiaceae; genus Pseudonocardia; species Pseudonocardia sp. C8. Next base: position 1,330,684 of record NZ_JACMTR010000002.1, on the reverse strand, counting down.
GAGCCCGTCCGTGTCCGGCGCAGGCGCATCTTTGCCGACGCGCACCACGCCGATCAGCACGAACGCGCCCCACAGACGGCCAAGACCTACACCTCGCCCGACGCGCATCCCGACGATCAGCACGAACCCGCCCCGCCCACGGCCAGAACGTGCACCTCGCCGACGCGCACCGCGTCGATCAACACGAACCTGCCCGACCCACGGCGAGAACGCGCGACTCGGGCGCCCCGGCCACGTCGATCAGCACGAACCCGCCCGACCAGCGACGCAAGCGTGCAACTCACGACCCCACATCCCGACGATCAGCACGAACCCGCCCCACCCACGGCCAGAACGTGCACCTCGCCGACGCACGCCACGTCGATCAGCACGAACGCGCCCCACAGACGGCCAAGACGTGCACCTCGCCGGCGCGCACCGCGTCGATCGGCACAGAAGCCGCCCGACCTGAGCGAGAGGTGCGCAGCGTCAGCGCGTCCGGCCTCGTCGGTCCGTACGGACCCGGCCGGTGCGGGCCGGAAACGTGCAGGTCACCGGCCCGGCCCCGCGGCTGATCGACGGTCTGGCATGGAACGCGGCCAGATCTGGCCGCGTTCCGTGCCCGATCGTCGATCAGCCCGGCACTGCCGCGGCCGGTAGTCGTCGTCGGTGGTCGTGCTGGGAACGGCGTGGACCCTCGGCCTGCGTGGGCCCCTCCGTCATCGAGCACTCGGCCCGGCCGAGCGGGTCGCTGCACCTCGCGGCAGTGTGATCCCCGGGCGGGCGCCACTGGTTGCCACGCCGTCGGGTCAGTGGGTCAACCGGCCAGCGCCGGCTCCATCCGGCCGCGCAGCCGCGTGATCATCCGGGCGTGCAGCTGGCAGACCCGGGACTCGGTCACCCCGAGGAGGGCACCGATCTCGGCGAGCGTGTGGTTCTCGAGGTAGTAGAGCCGCAGCACCGTCCGGTCCCGCTCACCGAGCTGCGCGATGGCCGCCCGGAGCTCGTCCCCGGTCTCCCGCCGGGCCGCGACGAGGACGGGGTCACCGGAGTCGTCGGCGCCGAATCCGGCCAGCCCGGTCGCGCCCTGCACCGTCGCCTCGCCCAGGTCCTCCACGCTCACCAGGTGCACGGGCCGGAGCGTCTGACGCAGCTCGCGGACGCCGATGCCGAGCTCGCCGGCGAGCTCCCGCTCGGAGGCGGGTCGGCCCGTCCGGGACTGCACGGCGTCGCGTGCGCGTTCGACTTCCCGGTTCCGGGCCCGGACCGTCCGGGGCACCCAGTCCTGGGACCGCAGTTCGTCGAGCATCGCCCCGCGGATCCGCGCCGCCGCGTAGCCCTCGAACCGGACGCCCCGGGCGGGGTCGAATCGGTCGACGGCCTCCATCAGCCCGAACATGCCGGCCTGCATCAGGTCCGACAGCTCGATCGACGACGGAAGCCGCACCGCGAGCTTCGCGCCGACCCCGCGGACCAGCGGGGTGTGATGCTCGACGAGGCGGCGCCGGGAATCGGTGCCGCGGCCGTCGAGGAACTCCCGCCACAGCGGTGCGGCGTCCGGCTCGACGGTCTCGATGAGGTGGTTCCGGCCCGCTCCGGGCGTGTCGCACGCGGACCGATCGGGCACCGGGACCAGGGCCATCCGTGCGGCCGCGATCCTGGTCCGGGCGATCGTCCGGCGGACGGCGGCGGTCCGGGCCGGCACCGGAGCCCCGGTCAGGACCTCGGGGAACGCCGCGGCCGCCGTGCACGGCGGGGACGTCCGGCCACGTTCGACCCGGTCGGGGGCCGTGGCCAGGTTGCCCGGAAACGGTTCGGACAGGGTGGGCGCCGGGCGGGGCGCCTCACGCCCGAGGGTGGGCCTGATCATGAACCACCTTCAGCCGGTCAACGGTCACGTGGGTGTAGAGCTGAGTCGTTGACAGCGTAGCGTGACCGAGCAACTCCTGTACGTAACGGAGGTCGGCGCCTCCCTCGAGCAGGTGCGTGGCTGCGGCGTGCCGGAGCCCGTGCGGGCCGACGTCGGTGGCGCCCGGGACCGCACGCATCGCGCGGTGCACGACGATGCGCGCGACGCGCGGATCGAGGCGTCCGCCGCGGACGCCGAGCACCAACGCCGGCGGTGATGCCGGGGTCGCCAGTGCCGGCCGGCCCCGCTCGAGCCAGCGCCGCAACGCCCGCGCGGCGGGCACGCCGAACACGACGGTCCGCTCCCGGTCGCCCTTGCCGCGGACCCGCAGCGTCCGGCCGGGCTCGTCGACCCGGTCGAGATCCAGGCCGCACAGCTCGGCGACCCGGATACCGGTCCCGTAGAGCAGCTCCAGGACCAGCAGGTCGCGCAGGGCCTCCGGGTGGTCCTCGGTCGCCCCGGAGATCGCGGCGTCCAGCACGGCGCCGGCCTCCTCCGCGGACGGGACCTCCGGCAGCACGGCCGCCGACCGTGGCGAACCGAGGCGGGCGGCCGGGTCGCGGTCGAGCCGCCCGGTGCGGACCGCCCAGGCGCAGAACGTCCGCGCGGCCGCCGTCCGGCGGGCGACGGTGGCCCGCCCGGCACCGGCGGTGTGCGTCGCAGACAGCCGGCGGCGCAGGTGGTCGAGATCGAGCGCGCCCAGCCCGGGCAGGTCCCGGAGCAGGTCGGTGAGGTCGGAGCGGTACGCGCGCACCGTGTGCGGGGACCGGCCGCGCTCGTGGCGCAGGTGCTCGGCGAAGGCCTCGAGCGCGGCCGCGACGTCCGGAGCCGGCCCGGTATCGGGCGTGCGGGAGCCCCCGGGCACACGACGTCCACGGTCCTGGCTGCTCGGCATACCGGGACGGTCCGCCGCGCGACGGGCCCGGTCAAGGACCGCTCCGGCGCGCCGGACGTTGCCAGAGGCCCTGGTGGTACTCGGCGAGCCCGCGCGCCTCCAGCTCGGTGAGTGCCGCACGGACCGCGTCCGGGTCCACACCGGAGGCCTCGGCGATCCGGGACGGGGGCCAGGCGGCGCGGGCCGGTAGTGCGTCGTGCACGGCCTGGGCGTGCGGGCCGAGCCCGTCGGTGGGTCGCCGCTCCCCCGCCGGCGGCACGGCGAGGTCGAGACCCAGCCGTCCGACGATCTCCAGGACGTCCTCCGGGCGGCCCACGAGCTCGGCCTGCCGCGAACGCACGAGCTCGTGGCACCCGACCGACAGCCCCGACGTGACCGGTCCCGGTACCGCCATCACCGGCCGGCCGAGTGCGGTCGAGTCCCCCGCCGTGCGGCGCGTGCCGCTGCGTGCGCCCGCCTCGACGACCAGGCATCCCGCGCCCAGCGCCGCGAGGAGCCGGTTCCGGACCAGGAAGCGCAGCCGGCCCGGGAGGGTGCCGGGCGGATACTCGGTCAGGACCAGCCCGGTCGCCGCGATCCGCTCGATCAGGCCCGTGTGGGAGGCCGGGTAGGCGCGGTCCGGGCCGCAGGCGAGCACGGCGACCGTCGGGGCGCCGACGGCGAGCGCGCCGCGGTGGGCGGCCGCGTCGATGCCGAACGCCGCGCCGGAGAACACCGTCACCCCGCACCGGGCGAGCGCGGAAGCGAACTCGACGGCGGTGTGCACGCCGTACCGGGTCGCGGCGCGGGATCCGACGATGGTCACCGACCGGTCGGCCAGGGCCGAGACGTCACCCGGCCCCCGCGCCCACAGCGCGACCGGTGGGGCCAGGTCGGCGCGCTTCGCGGTCGCGAACGCCGCGAACGGCCAGCACGGCCACTGCGGATCCTCCGGTACCAGCAGCCGGGCCCCGGCCGCCGCGGCGGCGTCGAGATCGGCGTCGACCAGGTCGGAGCCACGCCGGGCGGTCACGGCGTCGAGGAGCTCCTCGGGGACCGCGCCACGGCGCACCCGGTCCGCGGCCTCGACCGGCCCGTGCCGTTCGACCAGCCCGATCAGGTGCCGGTTCGGCGGCTCGACGCAGCGCAGCAGGTAGGCCCGCGCCCGGACGATCTCCTCGGGCACGGCCGGGGCGCTCGGCGTCGTCACCGCAGGCGGCGGGCCGGCGGGCGCCGCGCGGGTGCCGGACCGGGCCGGTTCGCCGCGCCCGCTCATGCCGCACCCCGGTCGCGGAAGTAGAGGGCGCCGTCGACGTCGGAGCGGCCGGGCCGGTCCGCCCCGGCAAGATCCGCGAGCGTCCAGGCGACCCGGAGTGCCCGATCGGCGCCCCGGGCGCTCAGCTCCCCCGCCCGCAGCCGTTTCTCCAACGGTTCCCGCACGTCGGGTGGCAGCGGGAAGCGGCCGCGGAGCTCGGTGCCGGGCACCTCGGCGTTGCACCGCCAGCCGTGCGGCGACCAGCGGGCCTCGGCGGCCGCGCGTGCCGCGAGCACCCGGCGCCGGACGGTGGCGGTGTCGTCACCGCGCTCCCCGGTGTCCGTCAGCGCGATCACCGGTTCCATCGTGACGCGCAGGTCGACCCGGTCCAGCAGCGGCCCGGACACCCGCGCCATGTAGCGGCGGCGCACGTCGGGCCGGCAGGTGCAGTCCCGGTCGATCGGCGGCGCGCACGGGCACGGGTTCGCCGCCAGGACCAGCTGGAACCGTGCCGGGTAGCGGACGGTGCCGTCCGCTCGCGCCAGCCGGACCTCGCCCTCCTCCAGCGGGGTGCGGAGCGAGTCCAGGATGGAGGCCGGCCAGTGCGGGCACTCGTCGAGGAAGAGCACCCCGCGGTGAGCCAGGGAGACCGCCCCGGGACGGGCGACGCCGCTGCCACCGCCGAGCAGCGCGGCCGCGGACGCCGAGTGGTGCGGGGCGACGAACGGCGCCAGCGTGCTCAACGGGGCCGAGCGCCCGAGCCGGCCCGCGACCGAACGGATCGCCGCCAGCTGCAGCGCCTCGTCCCGGTCCAGCTCGGGGAGCAACCCGATGATCCGCTGGGCGAGCATCGTCTTCCCCGTCCCGGGCGGGCCGACCATCAGGAGGTGGTGCCCGCCGGCGGCGGCGATCTCCAGGGCCCGGCGGGCGTCGTGCTGGCCGATCACGTCGGCCAGTTCGGGCACGTCGGCGGCCGGGCCGGGACCGGGGGCCGCCGGGACCTGGGTGAGGGTCCGGTTGCCTGCGGCCCAGTCGAGCACCTCGGCGAGGCTGTCGGCGCCGTACGACGCCAGGCCGTCGACGAGTCCGGCCTCGGCGAGCGTCGCCCGCGGGACGATCGCGCGGGCCATACCGGCCGCGCGGGCGGCGAGCAGGCACGGGAGCACCCCGCGCACCGGGCGGAGCCGCCCGTCGAGGGCGAGCTCGCCGAGCAGCGCCGTGCCTTTCAGCCGGTCGGGCGGGATCGCCCCGGTCGCCGTGAGCACACCGCAGGCCAGCGCGACGTCGAACCGGCTGCCGGACTTGCGCAGCGTCGCCGGGGACAGGGCGAGCACGATCCGTTCGTTCGGCCACGTCCGCCCGGACTGCACGATCGCGGACCGCACCCGGTCCTTCGCCTCGTTGAGCGCGGCGTCCGGCAGCCCGAGCAGGTACACGCCGGGGATGCCGCCGCCGATCACGGCCTCGATCTCGACCGGGACGCCGTCGACGCCGTGCAGGGCGACCGACCAGACCCGGGCCGGGGCGGCCATCAGAACGCCGCCGGGTAGTGGGTGAGCGTGGCCGGCCCGCCGGGTGGCATCAGCACGGCGACGACGTCGAACCGCACCTCGGTCCAGGCGAGGTGGTGGGCCGCCATCCAGGTGCGGGTCAGCCCGCGGATCCGGCGCATCTTGCGCGGCGTGATCGACTCGGCGGGTTCGCCGTAGCGGGTCCCCGACCGGGTCTTCACCTCGCAGACGATCAGCCGGCGGTCCGGGTCGGTGGCGACGATGTCGAGCTCGCCGTCCTTGCACCGCCAGTTGCGGGAGAGCACGACCATCCCGTGTTCCCGCTCGAGGTACTCGGCGGCCGTGTCCTCACCGCGGCGGCCGAGCTCGTCCTTCGCAGCCATGGCTCCACGATGGGGCCGTGGCGACCCGCCGGACCCGCGGATCCGGATCCTGTGGACGGATTCCCCGCTTGGGGATCGGCACCGCCGGCCGCGGCCCGGACCCCGGTGCGGTGTCGGTGGTCCGTGGCAGGATCAGCCGGGGAACGCGTCGCTGTCGGGCAGCCGCAGGTCGGGGGTGTCCAGCTCCTCGATGTTGACGTCCTTGAACGTCACCACCCGCACGTTCTTCACGAACCGCGCGGGCCGGTACATGTCCCACACCCACGCGTCCGACATGCGCACCTCGAAGTAGACCTCGCCGTCGGCGTTCCGGGGTGCCACGTCGACCGAGTTGGCCAGGTAGAACCGGCGCTCCGTCTCCACCACGTAGGAGAACTGGGCGACGATGTCCCGGTACTCCTTGTAGAGCGTGAGCTCCATCTCGGTCTCGTACTTCTCGAGATCCTCGGCGCTCACCGGCCCGCTCCTCCTGTGACGATCTCCATCGGCTCCCATCGGTCCGGTTCCACCTCGTCGGCGTCGCCGAACTCGTCCTCGGGCACGGCCTCATTGTGGACCAGACCGGTCGGCAGCCCGCGCCCGGCCACCGCGGCGACGTTCGCGAACGAGAACCGGTGCTCCGGGCACGGTCCGTGTGCACGCAGTGCCGCATCGTGATCCGGGGTGTTGTAGCCCTTGTGGACGGCGAACCCGTACTCGCCGTGCACCGCGTCCAGCTCGGTCATGATCCGGTCCCGGGTGACCTTCGCGAGCACCGACGCGGCCGCGATGCACGCCGCGACCTGGTCCCCCTTCGGTACGGCGAGCGCAGGCCTGCCGAACCCGCGGACCCGGAACCCGTCGGTGAGCACGTACCCGGGCGGCGCCGTGGTGAGGGCGGCGACCGCCCGCCGCATGCCCTCGATGTTCGCCACGTGCACGCCGCGCCGGTCCACCTCGGCGGCCGGGATCACGATCACCGCGAGGTCCAGGGCCCGCTTCGTGATCCGGCCGTACCAGTACTCGCGCGCCGCGGGGGTGAGCAGCTTGGAGTCGGTGAGCCCGTCGAGCGCCTTCGCGTCGGCCGGGCGCAGCACGCAGGACGCCACCACCAGCGGGCCGGCGCTGGCGCCCCGGCCGGCCTCGTCGACACCGGCGACCGGCCCGAGGCCGTACCGCTGCAGCACCGACTGCAGGGTCCAGCTCCCGGCGTCGCGGACGATCGCGCGGGGCGGCCGGAGCCCGTCCGGCAGCACCCGGACCGGACGCCGGCGGGTGCCCGGCGTGCCACGGGTACGGCGGGGCGTCGCGGTGCGGTCGGGGGAAACCGGCACGGTGCTCCCGGTCAGGCTCTCCGGCGCCACCCCGCGGGGCGGCGCGTCACGGGCAGGAACCGCTCGGCCTCGGCCCGGGCCCGGAGCGTCCGGCGCCGGGCCGCGGCGAGCGGGAGGGTCCCCATGATGCCGAGCGCCAGCGGGACGCCGGCGGGCAGCCCCGGTGTCCCGGCCGCGGTCGCCGTCGTCTGCGGATCGGCGGAGCTCACCCAGCCGAACCGGTCGAACGGCAGCACGACCAGGCGGACCTTCCCGATGATGTTCTCCTCGGGGATCGGGCCGTGCCCGGCCGCCCGCGAGTCGGCCGAGTTGTTCCGCGAGTCGCCCATCATCCAGTACTCGCCCTCGGGCACCGTGACCGGACCGAACGGGATCTGCCGGGCGGGTCCCGCCTCGGGCAGGTAGTAGACGTACGGCTCCTCCAGGGGCTGGCCGTCCACCATCACCTGGTTCAGCGCGTCGCAGCAGGCGACGGTCTGCCCCCCGACGGCGATCACCCGCTTGACGAAGTCCTTCTCGTCCGGCGGGGCGATCCCGACGAGCGAGCCGAGCAGCTCCAGCCCGCGCAGGAAGGGGTTCTGCGTGCCCTCACCGGTGTAGGACTCGCTGGCCCAGCCGTCGGTTCCGCGGAACACGACGATGTCCCCCGGCGCGATGTCGGTGAAGTTGTAGGTGACCTTGTCGACGAGCACGCGGTCGTTGGTGCAGCCGGTGCAGCCGTGCAGCGTGGTCTCCATCGACCCGGACGGGATCACGTAGACCTTCGCGAGGAAGGTCTGGATCAGGATCGTCAGCAGGATCGCCACGCCGGCGAGGAGCAGCAGCTCCTTCCAGAACGCGAGCTGCTGCTTCTCGCCGTCCGGTCCCGTGCGCCGTCCGGCGAGCGCCGCGACCTTCGCGCCGATTCCGACGGGCCCGCTGCGCTTCCCCTCGCGCGGGTCCGGCCGGTCGTCGGCGGGGTCCTGGTCGGCCTCGAGCTCCTCGTCCGGCGGGGCCTCGAGGACGTCGTCCGGGCCCGGGGGCTCCACCGCCGGCGGTGTGCCGGCGCGGCGCCGTCGCCGGCGGTCGACGGTCCCGGCACCGGCCGGGGCCTCGTCGGGGGCGGCGTCGCCGCCCGGGGCCGGCGGGCGACCGCGGGGTTCCACGGCCGGTCCCGGCGGTGCGACACCGGGGGCGCCGACCGTGGCCTCCGTCGGGCCGGGTGCGCGTGGCGCGCCGTCCGGGGCGGGTCCGGCTGCACGGGAGCGCTCCGCGGGCGGTGCCTGCGGCCCCCCGGGGTGTGCGGGCGTACCGAACGCGGTGGGAGCAGCATCGAACGCCCCCTCCGGGTGCTGCGGACCGGGGCCGTCGAACGCCCGCCCACCGTCGGACGGGACCTGCGGTGGGCGGGGGTGGCGCGGGGCGTCGAACGCGGCCGGGGCACCGTCGAGCGGAGGCCGCGGGCCGCGCGGGCGGTACGGGACGCCGTCCGGGGCCACCCCGTCGGCGACCGGGCGGTCGCCGCGGCGCGGGCGACCGTCGCCGGGGACGGGCGGTGCCGCGGCGGGTGCGGGACCCGCGGCGGGCGGGCCGGGGGCGAACGTCGGGGCCGGCGGCCCGGAATCACGCGGACCGCGGTACCGATCGGCGTCGCGCGGACCGTGGGGCTGCTCCGGGTCGAGCGCGCGGCCGGGCTGCTCGGGGGCGAGCGCACGACCGGGCCGTTCCGGGCCGAACCCACCAGGCTGGTTCGGCTCGACGGCACGGCGAGGCAGCTCGGGGTCGCGCTGCCCGCGGGGCTGTTCGGGACCGCGCGCGCGGCGAGGCCGCCCGGCGTCGAGAGGACGTCGCAGGTCGGCGCCCTGGCCGCCGGGGACGTCGGGCCGGCCGGAATGATCGCGGGGCCGGGCGAGGCCCGGGGGCGAGTCGGGCCCGCCGTAGGGACCGTGCCCGGACGGGCCGGGCGCACCGTAGAGGTGGCCGTCGAACGGTCCGGGATCACCGGCGCGGGCACCGTGCCGGCCGGAGCCGTTCCCGGAGGCGCCGGCGTGGCGGCCGGAGTCCTCGGCCGGCGGCGGGCTCCCGGCGGGGTCGTGGCGGTGGCCGCCCGGACGCCCGGGGGGCGGCCACGCCGCGGCCGCGCGGCGGCCGCGGCCCGGTGTCGCGTCGGCCTCGTAGGGCCGCGCGTCGCGCAGCCGGTCGGCATAGCGGGCGCGCAGCGAGTCGGGCTCCTCGTCCGGGCGGCTGTGCGCACCGCTCCCGTGCCGGCCGCCGGCGGGGTCGCCGTTGCCGTGACCGTTGCGCCGGGCTCCGTGCCGGCCGGGCTGCTCGCCGGTCAGCTCGTCGAAGCCGTTGCGGTACCGGCGGCCGGCGACCGGTTCGCCGTCCGGATACGGCGCGTGCCGGGTCCGCAGGCTCCGCGGCTCGGGCTCGGCCGTCCCGTCGACGTCGTCACGCACCGGCACCCCGTGCTGCAGCGCGGCACCGAGGAGCCAGTCCTGGTCGTCGACCCCGGGCTCCGGGGCCGCGGCAGGCGGGTTCTCGGGGGCCCGCCGCCGGCCGGTGCCATCGGGGGCATCGCCGCCGCGATACCGCCGGGGGCGGGCCCGGCGGTCATCGGGGAGCTCGGGGTAGGCCACGCGTCGAGATTACGTCACCGGGCCGTCACGACGGGGTGACGGTCAGGACGCGGACGGGGTCTCCCGACGCTCCTTGATCTTCGCGGCCTTGCCGCGCAGGTCGCGGAGGTAGTACAGCTTCGCCCGCCGGACGTCGCCGCGGGTGGCGACCTCGATCTTGTCGATGTTCGGCGTGTGCACCGGGAAAGTCCGCTCGACACCGACGCCGAACGAGATCTTGCGGACGGTGAAGGTCTCCCGGGCGCCGGAGCCCTGGCGGCGGATGACCACACCCTGGAAGACCTGGGTGCGGGTGCGGTTGCCCTCGATGACCTTCACGTGCACCTTGAGCGTGTCCCCGGGCCGGAAGTTCGGGATGTCGGAGCGCAGGACCTGCGCGTCCAGGGCGTCCAGGGTGTTCATGTCGACGGTCCGTCCTCGTGTGTCGTTCGTGCGGGTCGTGCGGTGCCGCCCCGGGTCGTTCCGGGGTCTCCTCCCGGGCCACCCGGGCCGTCCGTACCTCGGCGGTGGGACGCTCGTCCGGGTGGCGGGCTCCGGCGCGGCCCGCGCCGCGCCTGGTCTCACCGACCGGCGCACGCGGCCGTCGCCGGGCACCGCACACGGCGCTGGCAACTGGTCCATAGTGCCAGACGGGCCGAGTGCGCCTGCGGGCGGGACCCAAACACTTGCGGCCCGTTCAGTGTCGGTCAGGCCCACACGGTCCGGTGGGGCTACGAGGGCGCGGCCCCTCAGGCCCCGTCGCCGCCCCCGCCGTCCGTGCGCCCGGCGGCCAGCACCGCGCGGTCGGCGGCGTCGAGCGCGCCGTCCGGGAGCGCCGCCAGCAGGTCCGGCCGGCGTTCGCGGGTCCGTTCGAGGGCCCGGTCCCGCCGCCACCGCTCGATCGCGGCGTGGTTGCCGCTGCGCAGGACCTCGGGCACGGACAGCCCGCGCCACGTCTCGGGCCGGGTGTAGGACGGTCCTTCCAGGAGCCCGTCGGAGAACGAGTCCTCCTCGGCCGAGCGCGGGTTCCCGAGCACCCCGGGCAGCAGCCGGGCGACGGCCTCGACCATCACGAGCACGGCGACCTCGCCCCCGACGAGGACGTAGTCGCCGATGGACACCTCGTCGACCGCGATCCCGCGCCCACGGACGTCGAGCAGCACCCGCTCGTCGATGCCCTCGTACCGGCCGCAGGCGAAGACCAGGCGTTCCTCCCCCGCCCAGGCACGGGCCGTGGCCTGGGTGAACGGTCGCCCGGCCGGGGTCGGGACGACCAGGCGTCCGGGGGCCCCGTCGAGTGCGAGGACCTCGTCGAGCGCCTCCCCCCACACCTGCGGGCGCATGACCATGCCCGGACCGCCGCCGTACGGGGCGTCGTCGACGGCGTGGTGCACGTCGTGGGTCCACTGCCGCAGGTCGTGCACCGCCACGTCGAGCAGCCCGCGCTCGATCGCCCGCCCGAGCAGTGCTTCGCGCAGCGGGGCGAGGTAGGCCGGGAAGATGGTGACGACGTCGATCCGCACTCCCGGATCGTCGCAGGAACGGTTCAGCCCGCGCGCCGCCCCCGCTCGGCGACCGCCCGCCGCACGCCGTCGAGCGTGACGCCGTAGGCACCCAGGATGCGCGACGCGGCGTGCTCCGGGTGCAGCAGCCCCAGCAGGAGGTGCTCGGTGCCGATGGTCCGGTCACCCAGCCGGATCGCCTCGCGCAACGCGAGCTCCAGGGCCTTCTTCGACGCCTTCTCGAACGGGATGTGCCCGGCGAACCAGCGCCCGCGCCGTCCCCCCGTGCGGTCCAGCGCGCCCGGGCCGAAGGACTCCTCGGCCGCCCGGCGGACCTCGTCGAGATCGATCCCCAGCGTCGCGAGGGCGTCGGCGTCGGCCGGCCGGAGGCCCGCGAGCCCGCGGTCGACCTCGTCGACGCCCACACCGGCCGCCCGCAGCAGCTCCTCGCCCGGCGTCCCCGGGCAGCGCAGGATCCCGAGCAGCAGGTGCTCCGGGCCGATCCGGGCGGATCGCCGTTCCCTGGCCTCCTCCTGGGCGATCACCACGGCACGCCGGGCCGGGTCGGTGAACCTCTCGAACACGTCCGACTCCCCTCTACAGGCCGAGCCGGCGGTACTTCTTGTGCACCGCCTGCCGGCTGATCTGCAGCGCGTCGGCGATCTGCTGCCAGGACCAGCCCTGGTCGCGGGCGCTGGCCACCTGGAGCTCCTCCAGGGACTCCTGCAGCTCGCGCAGGGCCGCCACCGCCCGCAGACCCACGGCCGGGTCCTTGCTGGACGCCGCCGCGGCCACCGCCGTCGCATCGCTCATGGTGTCAACATAGGTTGACACCGCGGCCGTGTCAACAGAAGTTGACACACAGGGAGGGAGTCAGTCGGACTCGGGGTCGAGCAGGCCCTCGGGCGGGTCGAGGACGACGCGTCCGCCCGCCAGATCGACGGTCGGGACGATCGCCCCGACGAACGGCACCAGTGCGTCGTGCCCGGCCGGGCGCCGGACGACCAGCAGTGACCCGCCCGGTCCGTGGACGACGTCGGTGACGGTGCCGGCGACGGACCCGTCGGCCAGCTCGGCGCGCAGCCCGGTGAGCTCGTGGACGTGGAACTCGTCGGCGTCCTCGGGCTCGGCCAGCTCTGCGGTCGGCACGACCAGCTGCACGCCGCGGAGCTCCTCGGCCGCGTCCCGGTCGGTGACGCCGTCGAACAGCACCAGCCACCGCCCCGAGTGCGCCCGGGCGCCGCGCACGGTCAGCGGCCCCGGTCCGGCGCCGCGGCTGCGGCGGCCGCGCAGGACCGCACCGGGCGCGAAACGCTCCTGCGGGGAGTCGGTACGGGGCTCGACGACGACCTCGCCGCGCAGCCCGTGCACACGCACGACGACGCCGACCAGGACCTCGGAAAGGTCCCGGCCGGCGTCGTCGGAGCTGCTGGTCACGCGGGTGGCGCGGCTGGTCACCGGTCGGTGTCGACCACGTCGACCCGCACCCCGCGGCCACCCACGCCGCCGATGACGTTGCGCAGGGCGGTGGCGGTGCGGCCGCTGCGGCCGATCACCTTGCCCAGGTCGTCCGGGTGCACGCGGACCTCGAGGATCCGGCCGCGTCGCCCGGTGACGAGGTCCACCCGCACGTCATCGGGGTGGTCGACGATGCCGCGCACGAGGTGCTCGAGCGCGTCCGCCAACACGGTCATGATGCGGCCTCCGCGGGAACGAGCACGTCGGCCGTCACGACTCGGTCGACTCGGTGGCAGGCTCGTCGGCGTCCTTGGTGGCGTCGACGACGTCGTCGCTCGTGGTCGCGGCCCCGGCCGGCGCGGCGTCGGCGGTCTTGCCCACGCGCTCCGGCGATCCGCCGCCCTTCTTCTTGGGCGTGGTGGCCGCGGTGCTCGGCTCGTCGTTCGCCTCGGCCAGCGCCTGCTGGAACCGGGCCAGCTTGTCGACCTTCTCCGGCTGCGGCTTCAGGGTGCCCTCGGTGCCCGGCAGGCCCTTGAACTTCTGCCAGTCGCCGGTGACCTCGAGCAGGCTCTGCACCGACTCGGTCGGCTGCGCGCCGACGCCCAGCCAGTACTGCGCGCGCTCCGAGTCGATCTCGATCAGGCTCGGCTCGCTCTTCGGGTGGTACTTGCCGATGGTCTCGATGGCCCGGCCGTTGCGGCGCGTACGGGAGTCCGCGACGACGACGCGGTAGTACGGCTGGCGGATCTTGCCCAGACGCATCAGCTTGATCTTGACGGCCACGCTGTGGTGCTCCTCGCGAATGTCGTGTCGTGCTGCGATGAGTCAGCTGGCGCTCGCGTGGGGTACGGGCTCGCTCACTCGAAGGTCATCGGCCGCGGCAGGATAGAGGGCCGGCCACGGACCCGGCTCACCATTCTGCCAGACGGTGTTCACATCGCGGGCAGGGCCCCGACCAGCATGAGGGCGAGCGCCAGGCCGGGCAGGAAGTTGTTGACCGCGTGCGCCACGATGCTCGCGGTGAGCCGGCCGGTCAGCAGCCGTGCCACACCCAGCGGGAGCGCCACGACGAACAGCAGCGGCGCCCGCAGCAGCTCGAGGTGCGCCAGCGCGAACACCGCCGTGGTCACCAGGTACACCAGCCACGGCCGGGAGATCCACTTCGCGACCGCGTTCCAGAGCAGCCCGCGGTAGACGACCTCCTCGCAGACCGGGGCGACCACCACCACGCCGAACATGACCGCCAGCGCGACCGGCCAGCTCGCGCGGATCCCCTCGAACGCGACCCCGATCGACGTGCTCAGGTCGGGCCCGACCAGGTAGAGGTAGCCGACCGCGGCGGGCACGGTGACGAACAGCCCGGTCACGCCGACGAGCAGGCCGACGCCGACGTCCTCCCACCGGAACCGCAGCCCCAGGTCGGCGGCCGGCCCGTCGCCCCGCCAGGTCGTCCACAGGATGCTGGTCAGGGCGGCCAGCAGCGTCGGGACCGCGATCGCCAGCAGCACCTCGGGGGCGGAGTCGACGCCCACCGTGAGCCCGAGCACGGCCGACGACCCGAGGAAGACGAGCTCGACGACTCCGAACGCCCACAGCCCCCAGCGCACCCGGGGGGTCGGCGAGGGGGTGAGCCCGAACGGCCCACGCGGCCGGCCGGGGTCCGGCGGCCATCCCCCCGGCTGTGCGACGGCCGCGGGGGCGTCGTCCGGGCCGGTCGGCGCCCCGGTGGGTCCCGGCCACGGCCCGGAGGGAGAGCTCATGCCCCCACAGATACCCGACGTCCGCGGATCAGAACCACCGACGGATGCCGCAGCACGCCGAGGTCGTCACGCGGATCACGGTCGTAGACGACGAGGTCGGCGGACACCCCGGCGGCCGGGCCGGCCGGGCGGCCGAGCCAGGACCGGGCCGCCCAGCTCGCGGCCCCGATCGGGTCGGGGTGCCCGGCCCGGGCCAGCTCGGCGATCTCGTCGGCGATCCGGCCGTGCCGGATGCCGCCGCCGGCGTCGGTCCCGGCGTAGACGGCCACACCGGCCTCGATCGCCTTCCCGACGGTCTCCCAGGCGTGGTCGTGCAGGTCCCGCATGTGGCCGGCGTAGCGCGGGTACTTCGTCGCCCTGTCCGCGATCGAGGGGAACGTCTGGACGTTGATCAGGGTCGGGACCAGGGCGGTCCCCCGGGAGGCCATCTCGTCGATCAGGTCGTCGGTGAGCCCCGGCCCGTGCTCGATGCAGTCGATCCCGGCCCGGATCAGGCCGGGCAGCGCCTCGGTACCGAAGACGTGCGCGGTGACCCGGGCACCGGCGTCGTGCGCGGCGGCGATCGCGTCGGCCAGGACGTCGTCCGGCCACAGCGGCGCCAGGTCCGCGCCGTCGCCGAGGCCGCGGTCGATCCAGTCGCCGACGAGCTTCACCCAGCCGTCACCGCGGGCGGCCTGGGTGCGGACCTCGTCGACGAGCAGCCGCGGGTCGTCCAGCTCGACGGCCAGGCCGGGGATGTAGCGCTTGGGCCGCGCCAGGTGCCGGCCCGCCCGGATGATCTCCGGCAGGTCCGCGCGCTCCTGCAGCGGCGAGGTGTCGACCGGGGAGCCGCAGTCCCGGATGAGCAGGGTCCCGGCGTCACGGTCGATGCGGGCCTGGGCCGCGCACTCCTCCAGCACGTCGGTGACCGGGCCGTCGGGCCCGAGCCCGATGTGGCAGTGCGCGTCGACCAGGCCGGGCACGATCCAGCCCTCGGTCACGAGGTCCTCGGCGCCGGGCAGCGGCTCCGGGCTGATCCGCCCGGTGCCGTCGACGTACAGGTCGGCGCTCGCGGCGCCGTCCGCACCCAGCAGCGTTCCACGCAGCCGCCACCCCGCGGCAGGAAGATCCGGCATGGGGGGAGGCTACGTCACTCCTTCTTGCCGAAGTTCAGCCTGGAGGGGTCGAAACCGGGCGGGAGCTGGTCCATCCCGGCCAGGCCGGGCGGCAGCTCCCGCAGGCTCGGTGGGAGGTTCGACAGGTCCGGCTTGCCGGCCTGCGCGGCCCGGTTGGCGGGGTTGCCGCTCCGCCGGTTCTTCTTGGCCTGGCGGGCCTTGCGCGGGTTCTTCGGGACCTTCTTGGTCGCCTTGCGCCCGCCGCCGCCGAGGCCGAACTGCCCGGCCATCTGCTTCATCATCTTGCGGGCCTCGAAGAACCGGTTGACCAGGTCGTTCACATCGGCGACGGTGACGCCGGAGCCGTTCGCGATGCGCTGCCGGCGGGACGCGTTGATGATCTTCGGGTCGTCCCGCTCGGCGGGGGTCATCCCGCGGATGATCGCCTGCAGCTTGTCGATCTGCCGGTCGTCGACCTGGTCCAGCGCCGCCTTCATCTGTCCCTGGTTGGCACCCGGGAGCATGTTCAGGATGTTGCCGATCGGCCCCATCTTGCGCAGCTGCAGCATCTGCTGGAGGAAGTCCTCCAGGGTCAGCTCGCCGGAACCGATCTTCTCCGCGGCGGCCGCGGACTGCTCGGCGTCGAAGACCTGCTCGGCCTGCTCGATGAGGGTGAGCAGGTCGCCCATCCCGAGGATGCGCGAGGACATCCGGTCCGGGTGGAAGACGTCGAAGTCCTCGAGCTTCTCCCCGTTGGACGCGAACAGGATCGGCTGCCCGGTCACCTCGCGGACCGACAGCGCCGCGCCGCCGCGGGCGTCGCCGTCGAGCTTGGTGAGCACGACACCGGTGAAACCGACCCCGTCGCGGAACGCCTCGGCGGTGGTGACGGCGTCCTGACCGATCATGGCGTCGACGACGAACAGGACCTCGTCGGGCTGCACCGCGGTCCGGATGTCGGACGCCTGCCGCATCAGCTCCTCGTCGACGCCGAGGCGGCCCGCGGTGTCGACGACGACGACGTCGTGGTGCTTCTCGCGGGCGTGCGCGACGCCGTCGCGGGCGACGCCGACCGGGTCGCCGGGACCCTCCGGCAGCTCGCCGGAACCGGTCGCGCCCGGGTGCGGCGCGAACGTCGGCACCCCGGCCCGCTCGCCGACGATCTGCAGCTGGTTGACGGCGTTGGGCCGCTGCAGGTCGCAGGCCACCAGCAGCGGGGTGTGGCCCTGGCCGGAGAGCCAGCGGGCCAGCTTGCCGGCGAGCGTCGTCTTGCCGGACCCCTGAAGGCCGGCGAGCATGATCACCGTCGGCGGTTCCTTGGCGAAGTTCAGCCGCCGGGTCTCGCCGCCGAGGATCGCCACGAGCTCCTCGTTGACGATCTTGACGACCTGCTGGGCCGGGTTCAGGGCCTGCGAGACCTCCGCACCCTTGGCCCGCTCCTTGATCCGCGCGATGAACCCGCGGACCACCGGGAGGGCGACGTCCGCCTCCAGCAGCGCGATCCGGATCTCGCGCGCGGTGGCGTCGATGTCGGCGTCGGAGAGCCGGCCCTTGCCGCGGAGATCCCGCAGCGTGGATCCGAGCCGCTCGGAGAGGGAGTCGAACACCCTTACCAGCCTACTTGGCGAGTACGAGACCGCGGCGGGCGCCGGAGCGGTCCGTCGTCCGGACCGACGTCCAGCCCGGTTCGTCGCCCGCACGGAGCAGTGCGGTGGTCCGCGCGGCCCGCCCCGCGTGCACGGCGAACGTGCGGCTCCGGATGACGCGGCCGCGCGCGTGCTGCCCGGCCAGTGCCTGCTCCGGGGGCACGTCCAGCCACAGCAGGTGCGGTGCCCGGCCGGTCAGCCGGGCGAGCGCCCGGACCACCGCCCGGACCCGTGGCGCGGTCGCCGGCAGGTGGACGACGACCGTCTCCGACGGTCCGAGACACGCCCGGACGACGCCGGCGCGGTGCACCAGGTGGGTGAGCCAGCGGTAGGCCGGGTACGGCGTCCCGGCGGGGAGCCGGCGGGCGACGACGGCCCGGGCGGTGCCGGAGTCGAGGACGGTGGCCCCCGGCGGCGCGGTGAGCGCGGCCAGCAGGGTCGACTTGCCCGCGCCGGGCAGCCCCGCCACCAGCAGCACCGTCCGTCCGGGCAGGCGAACGACGAGCGGGCCTGCACCGCCGGGCTCGGCTCGAGGGGCGCCGGCCGGCACGTCCGTGGCAGGCGCGGTCGTCGCGAGCTCTGCCGGCGCGGTGCTCGCGAGCGGCACCGGTTCACCCGCCGGCACCTCCCCGGGCGGCGCGGTGCTCGCGAACCGCACCGGTTCACCGGCCGGCGCCACGCGCGGATCCGGCGCGGCGTCCCCGGGCGGCACGCCCCGGGACGGCACGTCGTACGGCACGGCGGCGCGCGCGGTGGTCATGTGCGGGGGAACGGCCGGGCGCCGGGATTCGTTCCTGGCCACGTCGTGCCCGGCCGGGCCGCGATGCCGCGGCGGACCCGCCCCGCTCAGCGGCCGACCGCAGGCCGCCCGGCCGCGACGCCCAGCACCGCCCGCTCGATCGCCGTGCGGGCCGCCCGGTCCGGTGTCCCGGCGATCCCGAACGAGTCGACGACCGAGGACCCCAGCGTCTCGACCCGGGCCCACACCAGGTCCACCCCCGCGCGCTCCAGCGCGGCCGTGACGTGGTGGAGCAGCCCGATCCGGTCGGTGCCGCGCAGCTCGAGCACGACCGCGCCGGTGGCCTCGTCGTCGAACCAGAGCACCCGGGGCGGCGCGGTCCGCTCCACCTCCGGCGTCGAGGGTGCGTAGTCGCGTTCCTTGCGGGCCAGTGCCTCGCCGAGCCGCAGCGACCCGCCCAGCACCCGGACCAGGTCGGTGCGGAGGAGGGCCGGGTCGGGCAGGCCCCCGAAGCGGGGGGTGACCGCGAGCGTCACCACGTCGACCCCGTCGGAGGTGACGAGGTCCGCGGCGTGCACCTGCAGCGAGTGCAGGGCCACCACCCCGGCGACCGCGGACAGGGCGCCGCGCGCGTCCGGCAGGGCGACGGCGAGGGTCGCGACGTCGTCGCCGCGGGAGAACCGGACCTGCGGCGCGCCGTCCTCGGCGACCGCCTCGATCATCTCCTTGTCCGCCGGGTCCGGCGGACCCGGCTCGACGAACGGCCGGCCGTCCAGCGCGGACAGGCAGCGTCCGGACAGGCCCTGGATCAGGGTCCGCCGCCACGGGCTCCACACCCCGGGCCCGGTGCCCAGCGAGTCGGCCTCGGCGAGCGCGTCCAGCACCTCCACCAGGGTCGCGACGGCGCCGTCGTCGCCGCTGGCCGCCTCGCGCAGGGTGTCCAGCACCCGGGCGACGGTCGCCGGGTCCTCCGGGTCGCGCCGGGTCGCGGTGTGCGGCAGCAGCAGGTGGTGCCGGACGGTCGCGGCCAGCAGGACGACGTCGTCGTCGCGCAGGCCGATCCGGGTCCCGATCTGGCGGGCCAGCGACTCCCCCACCAGCGAGTGGTCACCGTCGCGGCCCTTGCCGATGTCGTGCAGCAGCGCCCCGAGCAGCAACAGGTCCGGGCGCGAGACGCGGGTGGTCAGCCGGGCCGCCTGCGCGCACACCTCGGCGAGGTGCCGGTCGACGGTCCAGACGTGCATGCGGTCCCGCGGCGGCAGGTCGCGCACCGCGCCCCACTCCGGGAGCAGCCGTCCCCACAGCCCGGTGCGGTCGAGCGCCTCGATCACGTCGACGCTCGGCCGGCCGGTGCCGAGCAGCGCGAGCAGCTCGGTGAGCGCGGCCCGCGGCCACGGCGCGCGGAGCTCGGGGGCGGTGTCGGCGAGCCGGGCGAGGGTGCCGGCGGAGATCGGCAGGCCGGTGCGGGCGGCGGTCGCGGCCACCCGCAGGACGAGGGCGGGGTCCTTGGCGGCGGAGGCGTCCCGGGCGAGGCCGACCTCTCCGGCGTGCTCGACGACCCCGGAGTCCAGCGGCCGCCGGACCGGTGGGCGGCGCAGAGCGGCCAGCCCGCGCCGGGGCAGCGCGGCGCGGGCCTGGCGCAGCCCGACCTCGGCGGCGTACGCGACCGCGCGGGCCGCACCGGACAGGGCGCGGGCCAGGTCGAAGCGGTCACCGACGTCCGGGAACCCGACGGTCGCCGCGATCTCGTCGGCGTCCTGGGCGCGCAGCACGTCCCGGGCCCGCCCTGAGCGCCGGTGCAGCTCGGTGCGGACGTCGAGCAGCAGCGACCGGGCCGCCGTGACCTCCCCCGAGGGCCGGTCGAGGAGCTGGGCGGTGGCCAGCGCGTCGATCAGCTGGATGTCGCGCAGGCCGCCGTGCCCGTTCTTGAGGTCCGGTTCGATCCGGTGCGCGACGTCGCCGTTGCGCCGCCACCGCTCGGTGGCGCTCTCGACGATCTCGTCGAACCGGTTGCGGATCCCGGCCCGCCAGGCCTGCCGGAGGGTGTCGCGGACCGTCGCCGACAGCGCCGGGTCGCCGGCGATGTGCCGGACCTCCAGCAGGCCGAACGCGGCCCGCAGGTCGGTGGCGGCGACCTGGACGGCCTGGCCGGGGGTGCGGACGGCGTGGTCCAGCCCGATGCCGGCGTCCCACAGCGGGTACCAGAGCTGCTCGGCGACGGTGTCGACGCCGGCGCGGCCGTCGTGGACGAGGACCAGGTCGAGATCGGAGTACGGGCACAGCTCCCGGCGGCCGAGCGCCCCGACCGCGACCAGGGCGACCCCGCTGCCGTCACCGGTGACGCCGAGGCCGGCACACCGCGAGGAGAGCCAGAAGTCGTGCAGGTCGGCCAGCGCCGTCCGCAACGCCTCCGGCCCGTGATGGTTCCGGCCGTTGGACTCCAGGAGGACCGCCCGCGCCCTGACCAGGTCCGCCGCTTCGCCCGACCCGAGGACCGTCATGCCCCGCGCCACCCGCTTCCCGCTCGTTCCACCCTGGTGCGGCCCGGAGGCGGGCCGGATCGTCCGGTCACGACTCCGGACGGCCGGCGGGCCCGCCCCCGGAGGTGACGGGCCCGCCGTGGCAGTCGACTAGATGGCGTCGGTGCCGCGTTCGCCGGTGCGGACCCGGACGACGGTCTCGACGGGGGTCACCCAGACCTTCCCGTCGCCGATCTTCCCGGTGCGGGCGGCCTCGACGACCGCGTCGACGACCTTGTCCTGCAGCGCGTCGTCGACGACGACCTCGACCCGCACCTTCGGCACGAAGTCGACCGCGTACTCGGCGCCGCGGTAGACCTCGGTGTGGCCCTTCTGGCGGCCGTAGCCCTGGACCTCGCTGATGGTCAGACCGAGCACGCCGATCTGCTCCAGCGCGCCCTTGACGTCCTCCAGGACGAACGGCTTGACGATGGCGGTCACGAGCTTCATGGATCAGGCCTCCTGCTTGGCCGGGGTGGTCGGTGCCGCGACCGAGGGCTTCGGCGCGGAGCCGAGGCCGCTGCCGCCGCGCAGGCCGGAGAACTCGTACCCGGTCTCGGCGTGCTCGGCCTCGTCGATGCCGGTCTGCTCGGCCTCGTCGTCGACCCGCAGGCCGAGGGTGAACTTGACGATCAGGGCGATGATCGCGGTGACCACGCCGCAGTAGACGACGGTGGCGAGCGCGGCGACCGCCTGGATGCCGAGCTGGGCCAGCCCGCCGCCGTAGAACAGGCCGTTGGTCTCGTCGGGCGCGACGTCGGTGGCGAACAGGCCGATCGCCAGCGTGCCCCAGAGCCCGGCGACCAGGTGGACGCCGACGACGTCGAACGAGTCGTCGTAGCCCAGCCGGAACTTCCAGCCGACCGCGTAGGCGCACAGCACGCCGGCGAGGAGGCCGATGGCCAGCGCCCCGAGCGGGGAGACCGCGGCACAGGCCGGGGTGATCGCCACCAGGCCGGCGACGATGCCCGACGCGGCGCCCAGCGAGGTCGCCTTGCCGTACCGGATCCGCTCGACGACCAGCCAGCCGAGGATGGCGGCGGCGGTGGCGGCGATCGTGTTGGTGAACGCGTAGGCGGCGGCCCAGTCGGCCTTACCGGACGAGCCGGCGTTGAAGCCGAACCAGCCGAACCACAGCAGCCCGGCGCCGAGCATGACCATCGTGAGGTTGTGCGGGCGCATCGCCTCGCGCGGCCAGCCGCGGCGCTTGCCGAGGACGATGCAGAGCACCAGCGCGGCGACACCGGCGTTGATGTGGACGGCGGTGCCGCCGGCGAAGTCGAGCGCGCCCAGGGTCGTGGCGATCCAGCCCTGCTCCAGGTCGAACACCCAGTGCGCGATCGGGAAGTAGACCAGGGTGGCCCACAGGCCCGAGAACAGCATCCAGGCGCCGAACCTCATGCGGTCGGCGGCCGCACCGGCGATCAGCGCGACCGTGAGGATCGCGAACATCGCCTGGAAGCTGACGAACGCCAGCTGCGGCAACGTCTCGGTGGCCTGGTCGTTCGCCAGGATCGCGGTGAGACCGAAGTAGGCGAACGGGTTGCCGAGCAGGCCCCCGCCCAGGTCCGGGCCGAAGGCCATCGAGTAGCCGACGAGGATCCAGAGCACCCCGACGAGGCCGAGCGCGCTGAAACACATCATCATCATGTTCAGGACGCTCTTGGACCGGGCCTGGCCGCCGTAGAACAGCGCCACCCCGGGAGTCATCAGCAGTACGAGCGCGGCGCTCGCCAGGATCCAGGCGGTATCGCCGCCGTTCAGGGCTTCCTGTGGCACGTCTATTCCCTCCCACGTCCGTCGGGTGTCCGACTTGGGGAGGAAGAATGGTGACCTCGTGTTTCGCACCCGGCGCCGGTCCGTTTCGCCGGGGTTAACAGGCCGCCGGTTCGCATGACGGTTGCGTAACCGCACCGGACAGCAGCGCCCCCGCGCCCCCGCGCCCCCGCTCCCTCGCGCCTTCGCTCCCCCTGTCCCCCGGTGCCACTCATGGAGCTTTAGTCCTGTGGCACGGGACTAAGCTCCATGAGTGGGTGAAGGGTCGGCGGTGGGTGGGGGCGGAGTGCTCAGTCGAGCAGGGCGTCCACGAACGCCTTCGGCTCGAACGGTGCCAGGTCGTCCGGTCCCTCGCCGAGGCCGACGAGCTTCACCGGGACGCCGAGCTCGCGCTGCACCCGGAACACGATCCCGCCCTTGGCGGTGCCGTCGAGCTTGGTCAGCGCGATCCCGGTGACGTCGACGACCTCCCCGAACACCCGCGCCTGGACGAGCCCGTTCTGGCCGGTGGTGGCGTCGAGCACGAGCAGCACCTCATCGACCCGGGCCTGCTTCTCGACGACCCGCTTGACCTTGCCCAGCTCGTCCATCAGGCCGGTCTTGGTGTGCAGCCGGCCGGCGGTGTCGAGCAGGACGGCGTCGACGCCGTCGGCCGTCCCGGTCTTGACGGCGTCGAACGCCACCGAGGCCGGGTCCGAGCCCTCGGGCCCGCGGACGACGCCGGCGCCGGACCGTTCACCCCAGGTCACCAGCTGCTCGGCGGCGGCGGCGCGGAAGGTGTCGGCGGCACCGAGGGTCACCCGGTGGCCGCCCGCGACCAGCACCCGGGCGAGCTTGCCGGTCGTGGTGGTCTTGCCGGTGCCGTTGACGCCGACGATCAGCAGGACGGCGGGGCGGCCGTCGTGCGGGAGGGCGTGCACGGAGCGGTCCTGTCCGGTGTCGAGGGCCTCGACCAGCACGTCGTGGAGGGTCTGGCGGACCTCCTGGGCGGTGCGGACGCCGCGGGCCGCGAGCTGCTCGCGCAGCTTCTCGGTGATCTCGACGGTCATCTCGGGGCCGAGGTCGGCCTGCAGGAGGGTGGCCTCGACGTCCTCCCAGGACTCCTCGTCCAGATCACCGGCGCCGAGCAGGCCGAGCAGGCTCTGGCCGAAGCCGGACCGGGAGCGGGACAGGCGCCCGCGGAGGCGTCCGATCCGGCCCTCGGCGGGGGCGATCTCCTCGGCGGGGGCGCCGGGGGCGAGGGGCGCGGTCTCGGACGGTGCCGTGGTCCCGGTGGTGTCCGGCGGTGCCGCGGCCGTCGGGGACGTCGCCGGCGCCGCGGTCCCGGTCGAACCGGCCGGCCGGTCGGTCTCGGTCGGCGCGGTGGTCCCCCTCGGCGCGGTCGTCTCCGTCGGCGCGGTGGTCCCCGGCGGCGCGGTCGTCTCCGTCGGCGCGGTCCCGGTCGTGCCCGCCGGCCGCTCGGTCTCGGTCGGTGCGGTGGTGTCCGTCGGTTGCCCGGTCCTCGTCGGCGCCGTGGTGTCGGACGGCCGCTCGGTCCTCGTCGGGGCAGTCGCACCGGCAGCAGCCGCCGCACCCGCGGCCGCGGCAGTCCCCGCCGCCGTGGTGCCGGCCGACGGCGCGGTCCGGGTGTCCGTGGAGGGGGCGGTGTCGGTCGGCGTCGTCCCGGCGGGTGCCGCCCCGCGCTCGGTGGCCGGTGCGGTGCCGGTGGTTGCAGTACCGGTGGACGGTGTGCCGCGGTCCGGCGGAGCGGCCGTGGCACCGCCCGTCCCGGCCGGGAGCTGCTGGGTGGCGCCGCCGTCGGTGGTGTCGAGCTGCTGGGTCGTGTCGGCGTCCGGGCGGGCGAGCTGCTGGGTCGCCGGGTCCTTGCTGGCCTCGGCGGTGTCGATGACCCGGCCGTCGTCCGGGGTGCCGGTGACCGTCCCGTCCGGTTCGCGGCGCTCGGTGGGGACCGTGGGGCTGCTCGGCGCCGCCCCGGTGACCGGGGGCGCGGTGCTGACCGGGATGCCCCCGGGCGGGGTGCGGGCCTCGGTGGCGCCGCCGACGATCGGCGTTCCGCCGGGCGGGGTCCGCACGTCGTCGGCGGTCGGGCTCTCGTCGACCGGCGCAGGGCCCGTCTCGGGCCGGGCCGCCGGTTCGGCCGGGGCGGTCCCCGCGTCACCGCCGGTGTCGCCGGGGGCGCGCGGACGCTCGGGCGGGGCCGCCGTGCCGGCGGCGAAGTTGAACCCGCCGCCGGCCTGGTAGGTGCCGCCCTTCTTCGGAGGCTCCTTCTCGGCCTCGATCTCACGCTGCTGCTCGGCGTCGCGCAGGCTGATCCGCCGCTTGCGGGCGATCACCACCCCGGCGACGAGGGCGATCAGCAGCACGGCCACGACGACCGCGACGACGATCCAGATGGTCTGCGTGCTCACCCGACCAACCCTGCCACGCCCGGCGAGGAGCCCGCCGCCGGGAGCGCACCTGGGCCCGCCCTGTCCGGGAGCGCCGTGCCGAGTAGGGCGAGGACGAGGTTCCCCGGGCACGGGTCACCGCGGAGCCGACGACCGGGTGCGGGCTGCCCCGATCGCCGAGCCGTGCCACGTGGAGAGGCACGAACCGCCCCGGGCCGGGTTCGTGCCGACGGTGACTCGCACGCTTCCGCCCGACGACGGGCGAATCCGTGCCGCTCACCCGGCCGGCCCGCGGTCGACGCGCACGAGCGCACCCTGCGACCGGCAGAAACGTGCTGATCACCAAGGCCACCCCGCCTCGACACGCACCCTTCCGCCCCGCCACGGACGAAACCGCGCTGATCACCGAGCCCGCCGACCCCGACACGCACGATTCCGCCCCGCCACGGGCATCTTCGCGCTGATCACCGCGCCGCGCCGCCCCGAGACGCACGATTCCGCCCCACGAAGGACGTTTCCGCGCTGATCACCGAGCCCGCCGACCCCGACACGCACGATTCCGCCCCACCACGGGCACCTTCGCGCTGATCACCGCGCCACCCAGCCCCGAGACGCACGATTCCGCCCCACGAAGGACGTTTCCGCGCTGATCACCGAGCCCGCCGACCTCGACACGTACGATTCCGCCCCACGAAGGACGACGACTCCGTGCGGCCCCGTCGGCGTGCACCCCACCGGCGAGGCACACCGGGCGAGCGCTACGACGCCGGCCGCAACCGCTGCGAGATCACCTGCGTGATGCCGTCCCCGCGCATGGAGACGCCGTAGAGGGCGTCGGCGACCTCCATGGTCGGCTTCTGGTGGGTGATGACGATCAGCTGGCTGGTCGAGCGCAGCTCCTCCATCAGCGAGATGAGCCTGCGGAGGTTGACGTCGTCGAGGGCCGCCTCGATCTCGTCGAGCACGTAGAACGGCGACGGCCGGGCGCGGAAGATCGCGACCAGCAGCGCCATCGCGGTCAGGGACCGCTCACCACCGGAGAGCAGCGAGAGCCGCTTCACCTTCTTGCCCGGCGGGCGGGCCTCCACCTCGATCCCGGTGGTGAGCATGTCGTCGGGGTCGGTGAGGACCAGCCGGCCGTCGCCGCCGGGAAACAGCGTCGCGAACACGGTCTCGAACTCGCGGGCGACGTCGTTGTAGGCGGTCGTGAAGACCTCGAGGATCTTGTCGTCGACCTCGCGGACCACCGTGAGCAGGTCGCGCCGGGTGTTCTTGAGGTCCTCCAGCTGGGTGGACAGGAACCGGTAGCGCTCCTCGAGCGCCGCGAACTCCTCGAGCGCCAGAGGATTGACCTTGCCGAGCAGCGAGAGGTCCTTCTCGGCCCGCTTGAGCCGGCGCTGCTGGGTGGCCCGGTCGAACGGGACGGCGGGCGGGGCGGACACCTGCTCGCCGCGTTCCTTCGCTGCCTCGTACTCGGCGATCTCGGACTCCGACGGCGGCACGGGCACGTCCGGCCCGTACTCGGCGACGAGGTCGTCGACGCCGATGCCGTGGTCGGCGAGGATCTTCTCGGTCAGCTGCTCGAGCCGCATCCGGGTCTGCTGGCGCACCATCTCGTCGCGGTGGACGGCGTCGGTGAGCTTCTCGAGCTGCACGGTCAGCGAGGTCGTCGCGTCGCGGGCCTCGTGGTGGGCGCGTTCCCGCTCGGCCCGGGCGGCCTGGACCTCGTCGCGCTCGGCGGCCGCGGCGGCCAGGGAGACCTCGATCCGCTCGGACGCCGTGCCGCCCGCCTCGACGACGAGCTGCGCGATCTCCAGGGCCCGCTCCCGCTCCGCGGCCGCTGCGGCGGCCCGGGCGCGGGCCTGCCGCTCGGAGTGCGCCTGCCGCCGCAGCGACTCGGCCTTGCCGGCGATCGCTCGGGCCCGCTCCTCGGCCGTCCGCAGCGCCAGCCGGCACTCGACCTCTTCGGAGCGGACCGCCTCGACCCGCTCGGCGGCCTCGTCGCGCAGCTCGGTGTCGGGCTCGTCCTCGGCCGGGGCGTCCTCGGCGAGCGAGAGCTGGTGCTCGGCGGCCTCCAGCTCGATCAGCGACTCGGACCGGCGGGTCTCGACGGCGTCGCGGCGCTCCCGCAACCGCTGCGCCTCGGCACGCGCGGACGTCACGACCTGCTCCAGGCGGCCCAGCTGGGCGGCCGCGGCCGCCCGCTGCTTGTCGGCCTCGGCGGCGGCGGCCCGCGCGGCCACCAGGTCCGCGTTCCGGGCCTCCTCCTCGGCGCGGGCGCCCTCGCAGGTGGGGCGCAGCGACTCCAGCTCGGCATCGACGGCGTCCCGCTCGGCGACCGCGTCGTCGACGGCGGCCTGCAGCTCCAACGCCCCCTCGCCGGCCCCGGCGCCGCCGCGTGCGGTGTGCGCGGTGAGCAGGTCCCCCTCGGTGGTGACGGCGGTGAGGTCGGGCCGGGCGTCCAGGGCGGCGGCCGCCGCGTCGAGGTCGTCGACGACGACGACGTCCCCCAGCAGCGCCCCCAGCGCGCCCGCGAGCCCGGCCGGGGCGGTGACCAGCGACGCGGCCCAGCGCCCGGCGGGCGGCGCGCCGTCCGGTACCGGGAGCGGGACCGCCGGTCCGCTCACCTCCGCCTCCGCGCCGTCCGGGCCGGACGCGACCAGCAGGGCGGCCCGGCCGGCGTCACCGGACCGCAGGGCCTGCAGCGCGGCGGCCGCCGACGGCACCGAGGTCACCGCGACCCCCTCGGCGACCTCCCCGAGCGCGGCCGCGACGGCGGTCCGCCCGGACGGCTCGACCTCGACGAGCTCGGCGACCGCGCCCAGCACGCCGGCCACCGGGTCGGCGGTGTCCAGCAGCGCCCCCGTGCCGTCCCGCCGGACCAGGCCGACCTGCAGGGCGTCCACCCGGGCCCGCCAGTGCGCGCGGCGCTGCTCGGCGTCCCGCTCGGCCCTGGCCAGCTCGGCGACCCGCTCCTGCGCGGCCCGGTGGGCGGCCTCGGCCTGCTCGACCCGCTCGGCGAGCGCGTCCTCGCCCTCGCCGGACGACTCCGGACCGAGCCCGTCCCGGGCGGCCTCCAGCTGCGCCTCGGCCTCCTCGGTCCGCGCGGACGCCTCCGCGAGCGCCTCGGACAGCCGCTCGATCTCCTCGGCGGTCGCGGCGACCCCGGAGCGGAGCGCGTCGGCCTTGCCGGCGAGGGTGGCGATGCCCGCCTTCCGGTCGGCGATCGCCCGCACGGCGGCGAGGTGCTCGCGCTCGGCGGCGGCCAGGGTGCGTTCCCGCTCGGCCTTCTCCTGGACGACCTCGTCGAGCCTGCGGCGGGCCTCCGCGACCGCGGCGACGAGCTCCTCCTCCTGCTCGGCGATCGCGTCCGCCTCGGCCTCGGTCTCGTCCGGGTCCCGGCCGGGGGTCCGCTCGGCGGCCTCCGACGACGTCAGGTGCCGGACCCGCTCCTCGGCCAGCCGGACGGTGCCGCGCAGCCGCTCGGCCAGCGCGGACAGCTGGTACCAGGTGTCCTGGGCGGCCTGCAGGCGCGGCGCGTCCGCGGCGAGCGCGGTCTCCAGCTCCTGCTGGCGCTCCCGCGCCACCTCCAGCTGCTCCTCGACCTCGGCGCGCCGGCGCCGGGCCTGCTCCTGGGACGCCTCCTCGCGGCTGATCTCGTCCTGCAGCGTGACGAGGTCGTCGGCGGCGATCCGGAGCCTGGCGTCCCGGAGCTCGGTCTGCACCGCCTGGGCCTTGCGGGCGATCTCGGCCTGCCGGCCCAGCGGCTTGAGCTGGCGGCGCAGCTCGGCGGTGAGGTCGGTCAGGCGGGTCAGGTTGGCCTGCATCGCGTCGAGCTTCCGCAGCGCCTTCTCCTTGCGCTTGCGGTGCTTGAGGACGCCCGCGGCCTCCTCGATGTAGGAGCGGCGGTCCTCCGGCTTGGACTGCAGGACCGAGTCCAGCTGCCCCTGCCCGACGATCACGTGCATCTCCCGGCCGATGCCGGAGTCGGAGAGCAGCTCCTGGACGTCGAGCAGCCGGGCCCGCGAACCGTTGATCTCGTACTCGCCGGCGCCGTCCCGGAACATCCGCCGGGTCACCGAGACCTCGGAGTAGTCGATCGGCAGTGCCCCGTCGGAGTTGTCGATCGTGAGCGTGACCTCGGCGCGGCCCAGCGGCGCCCGGCCGGACGTGCCGGCGAAGATCACGTCCTCCATCTTGCCGCCGCGCAGCGCCTTGGCGCCCTGCTCCCCGAGCACCCAGCTGATCGCGTCGACGACGTTGGACTTGCCGGACCCGTTCGGCCCGACCACGCAGGTGATGCCCGGCTCCAGGCGGAGCGTGGTGGCCGAGGCGAAGGACTTGAAGCCCTTCATCGTCAGCGTCTTGAGGTGCACGGGCAGGTACTCCAGCAGGCCGGGGCCCGCCAGGATATCGGGGCGGGCCGCCGCCTCCCGGGACGACCCGCCCCACCGTCTCAGGCCGCGGGCGCCGCCGAGTCCACCAGCCAGCGCACGCCGAACCGGTCGGTGACCTGGCCGAAGATGTCGCCCCACATCTGCTTCTCGAACGGCACGTCGATCGTGCCGCCGTCGGCGAGTGCGTGGAACCAGCCCTCGAGCTTGCCGAGGTCGTCACCGGACAGGCTGATCGACACCCCCGCGGCGGCGGATCCGACGGGACGCTCCGAGTCGCCGTCGGACGCCATGAGGACGAACCCGTCGGGGGTCTCCAGGTTGGCGTGCATCACGCCGTCCGGCGGCGGGACCGGGCCCTCGGCCCCCATGTCGCCGAACGTCATGATGGTCAGCTCGCCGCCGAGCACGGAGCGGTAGAACTCCATCGCAGGGCGCGCGTTGTTGTCGAAGGTCAGGTAGGGGTTCATCTGGACGGTCATGGGACCTCCTTGCGAGTGGTGGGCACCGTTGTAGACCCCGGCACCGACAAGAACTCGCCGGTCCACCCGTCCGTGTCACGCCTCGGCGAAGCCGGAGAACGTCCCCGTCGCCTCGCTCCAGCTCTCCGTGACCGTGGTCACGTTCCCCGGAGTGGCTCCGCCCTTCAACAGCCCGAGGAGGCGTTCGCAGGCGCCGCGGTCACCCTCCGCGGTCACCGCGACCCGGCCGTCGGGCAGGTTGCGGGCCTGCCCGACGAGCCCGAGCTCCAGCGCGCGCGCCCGCGTCCACCAGCGGAAACCGACTCCCTGCACCCGCCCCTGCACCCAGGCGGTCAGCCGGACGGTCGAATCGGTGCTGCCGTTCACAGTCCGGGCACGTTACCGGCCGTGCCGGTCGCCCGCCGTCCGGGCGGTTACGCTGCGGACGACCGGGTGGACGGCCGCGGACCGGGAGGCACGGGCATGTCGGTGATCGACAATGCGGTGTACGTCGACGGCCGCCGCGCCGCTGCCCCCGACTCCGTCGGCGGGGCGCTCGCGGAGCTGCACCGCTGCCGCGGCAACGGCACCGGCACGACCGCGCCGGGCAGCTTCTGCTGGATCGGGACGCTGCGGCCCGACGTCAGCGAGATCCACGAGCTCGCCAAGGAGTTCGACCTGCACTCGCTCGCCGTCGAGGACACCGTCAACGCCCACCAGCGGCCGAAGTTGGAGCGCTACGGCGACACCGAGTTCGTCGTCCTCCGGCCGGCCCGCTACGTCGACCGCGATGAGGTCGTCGAGCTCGGCGAGGTCCACCTGTTCCTCGGCCCGGACTTCGTGATCACCGTGCGGCACGCCGTCGAACCGGACCTGCACGAGGTCCGCGGGCGCCTCGAGAACGACCCGGAGCTGCTGGCGCACGGGCCGATGGCGGTGCTGTACGCGGTCCTCGACCGGGTCGTGGACGACTACTTCCCGGTCCTGGACGGCCTGCAGGACGACATCGACGAGATCGAGGAGCAGGTCTTCCACGGCGACCCGACCGTGTCCCGGCGGATCTACCAGCTGATCCGCGAGGTGATCGCGTTCCAGCGGGCGGTGGAACCGCTCCAGGAGATCTTCGTCGAGCTGCGCAACCGGTTCGCCAAGACCGGGGAGAGCCCGGACCTGGAGCTGCGCCGGGCGATGCGCGACGTCATCGACCACGCCACCCGGGTCCAGGAACGCGTCGAGGGCTTCCGCGACCTGCTCGGCAACATCCTCACCGTCAACTCGACCCTGGTCGCGCAGCGGCAGAACGACGAGATGACCCGGCTGACCGAGGCGGGCTACCAGCAGAACGAGCAGATGAAGCGGGTGTCGTCCTGGGCGGCGATCATCTTCGCGCCCAGCCTGATCGCCGCCGTCTACGGCATGAACTTCGACCACATGCCCGAGCTGCACTGGACGGTCGGGTATCCGATGGCGGTCGGGCTGATGCTCCTCGCGGCCGGCGTGCTCTACGTGGCGTTCAAGATGAACGACTGGTTGTGAGCCGGGGCGCCGGCTGGCAGCGCGGGCAGGTGAACGACGACCGGTTCATGAACCGGTCCCGCCGGATCGGGGTGCCGCAGCGGCCGCAGGCCCGGTCCGCGCGCCCGTACACGGCCAGCGACCGGTCGAAGTACCCCGACGCCCCGTTGACGTTGACGTAGAGGGCGTCGAACGACGTCCCGCCCTGGGCGAGCGCCTCGGTCATGACGGTGGTGGCCGCGTCGAGGACGGCGTGCCCCTGCGCGCGGGTGAGCGTCGCGGTCGGGCGGGCACCGTGCAGCCGGGCCCGCCAGAGGGCCTCGTCGGCGTAGATGTTGCCGATCCCGGAGACGACCGTCTGGTCCAGCAGCGCCCGCTTGAGCTCGGTCCGGCGGCGGCGCAGCGCCGCGACCGTGCCGGCCGCGGAGAACTCCGGGTCCATCGGGTCGCGGGCGATGTGGGCGACCGGTTCGGGCACCAGCCCGCCGCCCGCGGCCGGGGCCAGCGGGTGGACCGACAGCCCGCCGAACGTGCGCTGGTCGACGAACCGCAGCTCGGGGCCGTCGTCGTCGAACCGGATCCGTACCCGCAGGTGCTTCTCGTCCGGCTGTGCCGGGTCCTCGACGAGCATCTGGCCGGACATGCCGAGGTGCGCGAGCAGGGCGTCATCGCCGGCCTCGGCCGCGTCGAGCTCCAGCCACAGGTACTTGCCGCGCCGGGACACGGCGCGCAGGACCCGGCCGGTCAGGCGGGCGGCGAAGTCGTCCGGGCCGGTGACGTGCCGGCGGATCGCGCGCGGGTGGCGCACCTCCACGGCGGCGACCCGCCGGTCGACGACGTGGTCGGCGAGGCCGCGGCGGACGACCTCCACCTCGGGCAGTTCGGGCACCGGGACCGTCTAGAGGGAGGAGCCGGTGTTCTGCTCGGCCGACAGGACCCGCCAGGCGATCTCGGCGGCCTTCTGCTCGGCCTCCTTCTTGGTGCGCCCGGCGCCGCTGCCGAGGTCCCGGCCGCCGACGACGGCGGTCGCGGTGAACACCTTCAGGTGGTCCGGGCCCTCCTCGTCGATCCGGTACTCGGGCACGCCGTGCCCGCCGGCGGCGGTGAGCTCCTGCAGGCTGGTCTTCCAGTCCAGGCCGGCGCCGAGCAGCGGCGCGGACCGCAGCAGGTCCGCGAACAGCCGGTGGATCAGCTCCCGGGACGGCTCCAGGCCGTGCTGCAGGTACACCGCGCCCAGGAGGGCCTCGGTGGCGTCGGCCAGGATGCTGGCCTTCGTGCGACCGCCGGTCAGCTCCTCACCGCGGCCCAGGTAGAGGTAGGCGCCGAGCCCCTCCGGGGCGCCGCCGGGTGCCGGCAGCGCGGCCGCGACCCCGGCCAGCGCGTGCATGTTGACGACGCTGGCGCGCAGCTTCGCGAGCTGGCCCTCGGGGAGGTCCGGGTGGTCCCGGTACAGCCGCTCGGTGACGACGATCGAGAGCACCGAGTCGCCGAGGAACTCCAGGCGCTCGTTGGTGGGCAGCCCACCGTTCTCGTACGCGTACGAGCGGTGGGTCAGCGCCAGGGTCAGGAGGTCGTCGTCCAGCTCCACACCGAGTGCGGACAGCAGAGGAGACCGGTCCGTCACCGGACCGGTCACGCTCTTCTCGCCCACGTCGGGATCAGGCCGGGCTGGTGACCTGCCGGCCGTCGTACTGCCCGCAGGTCGGGCAGGCGACGTGCTGCAGCTTCGGCTCGCGGCAGGCGCGGTTCGAGCAGGCGACCAGGTTCGGCGCAGTGGCCTTCCACTGCGACCGGCGCGCACGCGTGTTGGACCGCGACATCCGGCGCTTGGGAACGGCCATGATGACACTCCTCGTACTTCGAACGATCAGGTCTGTCCACCGGAAGCGGGCCCCGCCAGGGAACCGGGCGCTCAGTCGGTGGAGGGCAGGCGCTCCTTGAGCGCCGCCCAACGAGGATCCAGTGTCTCATGCCCGTGATCGGACGGGAGATCGGCCCACCTCTCGCCGCACCCGCTGCACAGGCCGGGGCAGTCCGGCGTGCACAGCGGCGCCATCGGGAGATCGGTGACGACGGCGTCCCGCACGGTCTGGGTGAGGTCGAACCGCTCGTCGACCAGCCGCGGGATCTCGTCGGCGTCGGTGGTCTCCTCGGTCACCGAGTCCGGGTAGGCGAACAGCTCCCCGACCCGGATCTCGATGTCGTCGGTGATCGGGTCGAGGCAGCGGGAGCACTCGCCCTCGAGCCGCGCGGCCGCGGTCCCCGAGACGTAGACGCCCTCGGTGACCGACTCCAGGGACAGGTCGAGGTCGATGTCCGAACCACCGGGGACGGCGATCACGCCGCTCAGCCCGATCACCTCGTCCCCCTCGGGGGCGGGCACGGTCCGGGCGACGGTGCGCTGGGCGCCCGGCCGGCGGCCCAGCTCACGGGTGCTGAAGATCCACGGGTTCTCGTCGGGCCGGGCGGACGTGCGTTGCGTGCTCATGACCGGGACCAGGGTACGCCTCCCGGCTCAGCCACCGCGGCGCACGTCGAACGCGTCCGCCACCAGGGCGGCCAGTTCGAGGAACGCGTCGGTCGTGGCCGGCTGCAGCCGGGCCGGGTCGATCCGGCCGCCGGTGGCCAGGTGCGG
Organism: Pseudonocardia sp. C8; assembly: GCF_014267175.1. Lineage (NCBI taxonomy): Bacteria > Bacillati > Actinomycetota > Actinomycetes > Pseudonocardiales > Pseudonocardiaceae > Pseudonocardia > Pseudonocardia sp. C8. The sequence continues at coordinate 1,296,977 of NZ_JACMTR010000002.1, read as the reverse complement.
GTCGTGCGGGATCTCGACGACGCCCCGGACCCGGGTGCGGAAGTGCTCGAGGATCCGGCCGGCGTCGATCTCGCGGCTGTGCCGGTCGCAGGACAGGACGACGACCGCGTCCCGCGCCAGTCCGGCGTGCCCGTGGGCGACCAGCCAGTCCAGGGTCTTGCTGGCCCGCCCGGCGCCGTCGACGGTCGGGGCGCCCACCACGACGACCGAGTCGGCCCTGGCCAGGGTGCCCTCCATCGCCGAGTGCACCAGGCCGGTGCCGGAGTCGGTGACGATGATGTTGAAGTACCGGCCGAGCAGGTCGCAGACGCGCTCGTACTCATCGCGGCGGAACGCGTCGCCCGAGGCCGGGTCCTGCTCGGAAGCGAGCACCTGTAGGCGCCCGGCGAGGCTGGTGTACCGGGAGACGTCGGTCCAGGTGGCGACCTGCTCCAGGTCGTCGAGCAGCTCGCGGACGGTGACCCGGGCGTCGCCGGTGAGCCGGTCGGCGAGCGTGCCGGCGTCCGGGTTGGCGTCGAGCACGACGGCCCGGTCACCGCGGTGCTCGGACAGCGTCATGCCCAGGCCGGCGGCCACCGTCGTCTTCCCGACCCCGCCCTTCACCGACATCACCGCGACCCGGTGCGCCCCGTGCAGCGGGGTGCGCACCCGTTCCAGCAGCTCCGCGCGCCGCTCGTCGGCGTCGCTGGGCCCGGGGTTGACGCGGCCGCCGGTGAGGTCGTGCAGCAGGCGCCGCCAGCCGGAACGGGGCCGGTCGGCCCGGGGACGGAGCACCTCGTCCTCGCGGAGGTCCGGAGCCGCCGGGGGCGGTGGCTGCTCCGGCTGGTCGGCCGGTCGGGTCGTCACGGGCGGTCCTTCCAGCCGGTGCCCGTAGCGCTCCCACCAGGTGGTCGGGTCGGGCTCGGTCCGGCGCGCCATGAGCGGAGGGTAGTACGGCGGTCACGCGCCGCGGCAGGTCACGGACGTATCGGACCACAGCGGCCGGGGCCGCCGGAAGACCCGCGCTCAGCCGGTGTCCGCGCGGGCCGCCCGCCGGGTCGCGCCGGGCGTCTCGCCGACGACGGCGCGGTAGCGGCGGGTGAAATGCGCCTGGTCGGCATAGCCGAGCCCGGCGGCCAGGGCCGCGAGGTCGGTGCCCGGGTCCTCGCGCAGCACGGTGGCGGCGTGCTGCAGGCGGCGGCACTCGATCAGCCACAGCGGGGTGACGCCGACGTGGGCGCGGACCATGCGCTCCAGCGTCCGGGGTGTCACCCCGGCCTCCTCGGCGAGCTGGTCGGCGCGGAGGACGTCGTCACGCTCCTCGGCGAGCGCGCACACCCGGTTGACCAGCAGGCCGGCGTCGGTGACCCGCTCCGCGTACGGGCGCAGCCAGTCCCGCAGCACGGCCGCGACCGCGCGGTCCGGGTCGGCGGAGTCGTGCACGGCGGCCGTCACCGCGGCCACCGGGGCGCCCGGGAACGGTTCCTCGCCGGCGTGCAGCGCAACCGGCGGGGTCGTGGTGAGCAGCGGGGTCGCGGCCGGGCGCAGCAGCACCCCGGCCACCCAGGACCGCCCGGTCAGGTCGCGGGTCCCGACGACCGTCCGCGGCCCGTACAGGTTCGCCCCGTCCGGGCCCGTGACCAGGTTGAACGTCGGGTACTGCAGGACCCGCTGGGTGACCGTCCGGCCGGGCGGCACGTCCCAGCGCGCGACCCACACCCAGCGGACGAGGTCGTCGAGCCCCATCGGGAACCGGGACAGCGACACCTCCGGCGCGCCCGGGTTCAGGTGCCCGCGTGACTCGACCACCCCGGTCCTCCCCTGCCCGCCGAGCTGTCGGGAATGTTCAAGAGTTCCGCGGTGCCGGTCGCGAGGCTGGTCCCATGACCGACACCATCACCGCACTCACCGGCGCGCACACCACCGACGGCCGCCCGCACGTCAGCACGTCGCTGACCCCGCACCTGGTCGCCTCGCCGGCCCGCGAGGCGATCGCACTCTACTCCGCGGCGCTGGGCGCCCGGACCGTCTCGGTCACCGAGATGGGCGGGCTGGTCGCGCACGCCGAGCTGGAGCTGCCGCCGGGCCGGTTCACCGTCAGCGACCCGATGCCCGATTTCGGGCTGGCCGCGGCCGAGCCGGGCGATCACCCGGTGAGCATGTCGCTGGCGGTCTACGTGCCCGACGTCGACGCCGCCGTCGCCGTGCTGGCCGAGGCCGGGTCGACGATCCGCGAACGGCCCACGACGTTCGTGTCCGGGGACCGGTTCGCCTCGGTCGTCGACCCGTACGGCATCCGCTGGGCGGTCATGACGCGGGTCGAGGACCTCTCACCGGAGGAGAGCGAGCGCCGGGTCGCCGACTGGGCGGCGGCGCAGGGCCAGTAGCTGGTGCCCCGTCAAGCAACGTCCGGCACGAACTCGGCGGCTTGACGAGGCTCTAGTCGATCAGGTCCATCCCGGTGCCGGAGCGCCCGCCGGCCGGGTAGCCACCGGTCTCGTAGCCGCCGCCGTACTGGCCGCGCCAGAGCTGGCTGCGGCCCCGCCCGACGACGCCGAGGGCGTTGTTGAGCGTGGCCTCGAGCTCGCCGAGTGTGGTGTCGACGTACTCGTCGCACTCCCGCCGCAGCCGCTCGGCCTCGGTGTGTGCGGCGTCGACGATGCGGCCGGCCTCGGCGTGCGAGGCCCGGACGACGTCGGTCTCGGCGACGAGCCGGGCCTGCTCGTTCTGGCCGTCGGCGATGAGGCGGTCGTGCGCGGCCCGCCCGGCGTGGGTCATGCGCTCGGCCTCGTCCCGGGCCCGGTCGGTGAGCTCGGCGTACTGGCGGCGGCCGTCGGCGACGGCGCGCTCGGCCTCGTGCCGGGCCTCGGCGAGCGTGCGGGACGCCTCCTCCTGGGCCTCGGCGACGAGCCGCTCGGCCTCGGTGCGGGCGTTCTGCAGCGTCTCCTCGGCCTCGGAGTTCGCGGCGGTCCGGGTCTCCTCGGCCTCCCGCTCGGCCTCGGAGACGACCTCGTCGCGGCGGTCGAGGACGTCCTGGGCGTCGTCCATCTCCCCGGGGATCGCCTCGCGGACGTCGTCGAGGAGCTCCAGCACGTCGCCGCGCGGGACGACGCAGTTGGACGTCATCGGGACGCTGCGCGCCTCCTCGACGATCGTCACCAGCGCGTCCAGTGACTCGAAGACCCGGTACACGCCGGGGATCATCGCACCCGGACCCCGCCGGGGGGCGTTATTACCCGCCGCGCCCGCGTGTCAAGTTCCGAGCGGGTGACCCTCACACGGGTGGGTTCAGCCGCAGCCGCTCGACCAGCCGCGCGTGGACGCTGGCCGGCAGGAACGGGGTCACGTCCCCGCCCCCGCGGGCGACCTCCTTGACCAGCGAGCTGGACACGTACACCTGGCCGGGCGCGCCCGGCAGGAACAGCGTCTCAACACCGGTGAGGTGCCGGTTCATGTGCGCCATCGGGAGCTCGTAGTCGTAGTCCGTGGCCCCGCGCAGGCCCTTGACCAGCGCCTGGGCCCCCCGGTCGCGGCAGTAGTCGACGACGAGCCCGGAGAACGACTCGACCTGCACGCCCGGCAGGTCGGCGGTGATCTCCTTCAGCATCTCGACCCGCTCCTCGATCGCGAACAGGCCCTGCTTGCGCGGGTTCACCAGGATCGCGACGAAGACCTCGTCGAACAGCGCGGCCGTGCGCACGATGACGTCGAGGTGGCCGACCGTCGGCGGGTCGTAGGAACCGGGGCACACCGCGCGACGCACGTCGGACATGCGGCGGAACCTACCAGCCGGTGATCATCCGACCGAGGCGCTCGCTCCCCTGCCGCACCCCGCACCGGTTCCGGCGGGCTCCTCGCGGGCCGCCGCACAGGTTCGGCTGGCGCCGCACAGGTTCGGTCTTGTGCGGCGTGCAGCGAACCTGTGCGGCGCCGCGGGATCGGTGGCCAGGTACCGCTCTACCGGTGCCGGCGGGAGCAGCGGCACGGCGGGTCAGGTGGCGTACCGGGCGTGGTGCAGGACGGTGTCGCCGTAGCGCCGGGACCGGCCGGGCGCGAAGCCGCCGGGCCAGCCGAACTCCCCCGACGACCGGGCCCGCTCCACCACGACCTCCGCGCCGGACGCGAGCCACCCGTTCCCGGCGGCGGCGGTCAGCCAGCCGGCGACCTCGTCGTCGGTGACGGCGTAGGGCGGGTCGACGAGAACGACGTCGAACGCGCGCGGCGCCGGCCCGGCCAGGACGGTCCCCGCCTTCCCGGCGATCACCCGGCCGCCGAGCCCGACCTCGGCGACGTTGCGCCGCAGCACCCCGGCCGCGCGCCGGTCGGACTCGACGAACACGGCGTCGGCGGCGCCCCGGGACAGCGCCTCCAGGCCGAGCGCCCCGGAGCCGGCGCAGACGTCGAGCACGGCGCGGCCGTCGAGCCCGGGGTCGTGGTCGAGTGCGGAGAACAGCGCCTCACGGACCCGGTCCGAGGTGGGCCGGGTGCCCGATGCCGGCACGGTGAGCCGGCGGCCCCCGGCCCGGCCCGCGATCACCCTCGTCACGGACCCATGATCCCCCGTGCGGCCATCGGGTCGTCCGGACCCCGGCTCATGGACCTGTGGTCCCGTGGGACGGGACCTCAGGTCCATGAGTCGGTGACGGGCGAGGCGGACGAGGCAGTAGCCGTCAGTCGAGCTCGACGAGCAGGTCGCCACCTTCCACCTGCTGGACGTCGCCGATCGCGAGCCGCTTCACGGTGCCGGCCCGGTGGGCGGTGATCGAGGCCTCCATCTTCATGGCCTCGATGGTGGCCACGGTCTGCCCGGCCTCGACGGTGTCGCCCTCGGCGACCTGCAGGGTGACCACACCGGCGAACGGGGCGGCGACGTGGGCGTCGTTGCCGCGTTCGGCCTTCTCCGCGGCCTTGACCTCGGTGGCAATCGACTGGTCGCGCACCGACACGGGCCGGAGCTGCCCGTTGAGGGTGGTGAGCAGGGTGCGGTAGCCGCGCTCGTCGGGCTCGGAGATCGCCTCCAGCTCGATCAGCAGCGTGACCCCGGGCTCGAGCACGACGTTGTGCTCGAGGTCCTCCTCGAGGCCGTAGAAGAAGTCCTTCGACGACAGCACCGAGGTGTTGCCGTAGTGCTCGCGGTGGGCGTCGAACTCGGCGGTGGGCCCGGGGAACAGCAGCCGGTTCAGCGTCCGGCGCCGGTCGTCGGCGAGGCCGTCGCGGTCCTCGGCGGACAGCTCGGCCCGCTCGGCGCGCGGGTTGCGGCCCTCCAGCGCCCGGGTCCGGAACGGCTCCGGCCACCCGGCCGGCGGGGCGCCGAGCTCGCCGCGCAGGAACCCGATCACCGAGTCCGGGATGTCGAAGCCGGCCGGGTCCTTCTCGAAGTCGGCGGGCTCGACCCCGGCCCCGACCAGGTGCAGGGCCAGGTCCCCGACGACCTTCGACGACGGCGTGACCTTGACCAGCCGGCCCAGCATCCGGTCCGCGGCGGCGTAGCAGTCCTCGATCAGCTCGAACCGGTCACCGAGCCCGAGCGCGATCGCCTGCTGGCGCAGGTTCGACAGCTGCCCGCCGGGGATCTCGTGGTGGTACACCCGCCCGGTCGGGGACGCGAGCCCGGACTCGAACGGCGCGTAGACCTTGCGGACCGCCTCCCAGTACGGCTCCAGGTCCCCGACCGCGGCCAGCGACAGCCCGGTCGCCCGCTCGGTGTGGTCGGTGGCTGCGACCAGCGCCGACAGCGACGGCTGGCTGGTGGTGCCGGCCATCGAGGCGACCGCGCCGTCGACGGCGTCCACCCCGGCGTCGATCGCCGCCATCAGGGTGGCGAGCTGCCCGCCCGCGGTGTCGTGGGTGTGCAGGTGCACCGGCAGGTCGAACCGCTCCCGCAGCGCCGTGACCAGCCGGCGGGCGGCCGGCGGGCGCAGCAGCCCGGCCATGTCCTTGATCGCCAGCACGTGCGCGCCGGCGTCGACGATCTGCTCGGCCAGCCGCAGGTAGTAGTCCAGGGTGTAGATGTCCTCGGCCGGGTCGGACAGGTCGGCGGTGTAGCACAGCGCGACCTCGGCCACCGCCGTCCCGGTCGCGCGCACGGCGTCGATCGCCGGGCGCATCTGGGACACGTCGTTGAGCGCGTCGAAGATCCGGAAGATGTCCATCCCGGTCTGCGCGGCCTCGGCGACGAACGCGTCGGTCACCTCGGTCGGGTACGGCGTGTAACCGACCGTGTTGCGGCCGCGCAGCAGCATCTGCGTGCAGATGTTCGGCGCCGCGTCCTTGATCGCGGCCAGCCGCTCCCACGGGTCCTCGGCCAGGAACCGCAGCGCGACGTCGTAGGTCGCCCCGCCCCAGCACTCCATCGACAGCAGCTGCGGCACCGTGCGCGCCACCACCGGCGCCGCCGCGACGATGTCCCGGGTCCGCACCCGGGTGGCCAGCAGCGACTGGTGCGCGTCACGGAACGTGGTGTCGGTCACCGCGACCGGGGTCTGCTCGCGCAGCCGCCGCGCGAAACCCTCGGGTCCGAGCGAGCGCAGCAGCTGCGCCGACCCGTCCGGCACCGGCGCCTCCAGGTCGACGGCCGGCAGCTTCTCCGCGGGCTCGACGACCACCGGCCGCGGGCCGTTGGGCTGGTTGACCGTGATCTCGCCCAGGTACTGCAGGATCCGGGAGCCGCGGTCGGCCGACGGCCGGGCCCGCAGCAGGTGCGGGCGCTCCTCGATGAACCCGGTGGTGACCTTCCCGGCCTTGAAGTCCGGGTCCTCCAGCACCGCGGCGAGGAACGGCAGGTTCGTGGCGACGCCACGGATCCGGAACTCCGCGATCGCCCGCCGGGCCCGGCGCGCGGCGTTGGCGAAGTCGTGCCCGTGGCAGGTCAGCTTCACCAGCATCGAGTCGAAGTGCGCGCTGACCTCGGCGCCGACGTGCACGGTCCCGCCGTCCAGGCGTACCCCGGGCCCGCCCGGCGAGCGGTACACCGAGATCGTCCCGACGTCCGGGCGGAACTCGTTGGCCGGGTCCTCGGTGGTGATGCGGGTCTGCATCGCGGTCCCGGTCAGCGTGATGTCGTCCTGGGTCAGCCGCAGCTCGGGCAGCGTCATCCCGGACGCGATCCGCAGCTGGGCGATCACCAGGTCCCGATCGGTGACCTGCTCGGTCACCGTGTGCTCGACCTGGATCCGCGGGTTCATCTCGATGAAGTGGTGCTGGCCGCGCTCGTCGAGCAGGAACTCGACGGTACCCGCGTTGACGTAGCCGATCGTGCGGGCGAAGGCCACGGCGTCGGCGCAGATCCGGTCCCGGATCTCCGGGTCCAGGTTGGGTGCCGGCGCGATCTCGACGACCTTCTGGTGCCGCCGCTGCACCGAGCAGTCCCGCTCGAACAGGTGCACGACGTTGCCCTCGCCGTCGGCGAGGATCTGCACCTCGATGTGCCGCGGGTTCACCACGGCCTGCTCCAGGAACACCGTCGGGTCCCCGAACGCCGACTCGGCCTCGCGCATCGCGGCCTCGATCGCGTCCCGCAGCGCGCCCGGCTCGGAGACCCGGCGCATCCCGCGCCCGCCGCCGCCGGCCACGGCCTTGACGAACACCGGGAACCGGATGTGCTCGGCCGCGGCCAGCAGCTCGTCGACGTCCGACGACGGGTCCGACGACTCCAGCACCGGCACCCCGGCCTCCCGGGCGGCCGCGACCGCGCGGAACTTGTTCCCGGTCAGGTGCAGCACCTCGGTCGGCGGCCCGACGAACGTGATCCCCTCCTCGCGGCACGCCCGCGCCAGGTCCGGGTTCTCCGACATGAACCCGTAACCCGGGTAGACGGCGTCGGCCCCCGCCTTCTTCGCCGCCTTGATCACCTCGTCGACCGACAGGTAGGCGCGCACCGGATGCCCCGGCTCACCGATCTGGTACGACTCGTCGGCCTTCGCCCGGTGGAGCGAGTTGCGGTCCTCGTAGGGAAACACCGCGACGGTGGAGATCCCCAGCTCGAAGGCCGCCCGGAACGCCCGGATCGCGATCTCGCCCCGGTTGGCCACCAGTACCTTGCGGAACATCTGTCTCCTCGTCCAGATTCGATGACTCCAGTCCCGGTTCCGCGGGGTTTCCGCAGACCGGGCGGGTGATCCTGACACGTGGGACGCCCCGGGACCACAGGCCGACCACCTGTCGGGACGCTCCTGCGCACAGAGCCACCCGGTCGGACCGCACCGCGGCCGCCCCGATTCCGGTAGCAAGGAGTCATGACACGGCGCACATCCGGGCGGCACGGCCACCCCGGCCCGTGGCACGGGCCGGCCGGGCACCGGGCGGAGCGGCACGCCGCCCGCCGTCACCACCGGCTGCCGCACGGCGGCCGGCCACGGCACCCGGTCGGGGTCGTCGTCGTGGTGTCCGGTGTGGTGCTCCTCGCGGGGACGGCGGTGGGCATGGTGATGGTCGTGATCGCGCAGATCCTGGCGATCCTGCTCCTCGGCCTGGTCGCGGTCGGGACCTTCCGGGCGGTGCAGGGCGCGGTGCGCCGGTCGGCGGCGTCCGGTTCCGGCGAGGCGGCCGGGCCGACGGCGGCGGTGACCGCCGAGCAGTCCTGGCGCCGCGCCCGCGCCGACTTCCAGCGCGTCCGCGGTGAGTTCGCCGCGCACGAGACCGACCCGCTCGCGGTGCTGCACCGCCCGGCGCTGTCCGACGTCTCGGTCGGCCCCACCGCGCGGTTCGTCGACGCCTTCGCCGCCGCGCAGGCGCTCGACACCGACGGCTATCCGGGCGAGCCGTACGGCGCGTCGTACGTCCGCGCCGTCGAGCAGGCCCGCCGGGCCTGGCGGGCGGCCGTCGAGGCGGCCGACCGGATCCGGCTGTCCGGGCTCGACCCGGAGGAACGCCGCACCGTGGAGCGGGTCGTGAAGCTCCTGACCACCGCCCGGGACTCGGACTCCGAGCCGGAGCGGCTGGCCGCGTACGCCCGGGCCCGCAGCGAGCTGGACCGGCTGGACCGGGCCGGCGTCGTCCACCTGCCCCGCCCGGCGCGGGCCCAGCTGGACGCGCGGGCCCGCGGCGCGCTGCCCGGTTCCTGATCCCCGTCAGGCCTTGTCGAGGAAGGCCGCCCGCTCCTCGTCGCCGAGCGTCTCCCCCACCAGGTCGCGCAGCCGCGGGTGCTCCCGCAGCTCCGGGTCGTGGTCCACCAGGTCCCGGGCGTACAGCTGCGCCTTGGCGATCACGTCTCCGTGCCGCAGCAACGACAGCAGCTTCAGCCCGGAGCGGACCCCGGACTGGCTGGCGCCGAGCACGTCGCCCTCCCGGCGCAGCTCCAGGTCGAGCCGGGCCAGCTCGAAACCGTCGGTGGTGGAGGCGACCGCGTCCAGCCGCTGGCGGGCGGCGGTGGCCGCCGGCATCTCGGTGACCAGCAGGCACAGCCCGGGCGCCCTGCCCCGGCCGACCCGGCCGCGGAGCTGGTGCAGCTGGGACAGGCCGAACCGGTCGGCGTCGAGCAGCACGATCCCGGTCGCGTTCGGCACGTCGACGCCCACCTCGATCACCGTGGTCGCGACCAGGACGTCGAGCTCGCCGCCCTCGAAGGCGCGCATCACCGCGTCCTTCTCGTCCGGCGGGAGCTTGCCGTGCAGGATCCCGACCCGCAGGCCCGCCAGCTTCTCGGTGATCATCGGGGCGATGTCGAGGACGGCCAGCGGCGGCCGCCGGTCCGGCTCCCCGTTCTCGGGGGGCGGTCCCGCCAGTTCCGGGTCGTCCTTGTCGGCGTCACCGACCCGCGGGCACACGATGTAGCACTGGTGGCCGCGCTCGACCTCCTCGCGGATCCGCTGCCACACCCGTTTGATCCAGGACGGGTGCTCGGCCAGCGGGACGACGGTCGTCGTCACCGGGGACCGGCCGCGCGGCAGCCCCTTCAGCTCGGACACGGCGAGATCGCCGTAGACGGTCATCGCCACCGTCCGCGGGATCGGGGTCGCGGTCATCACCAGCATGTGCGGGGCGCTCGCGCCGCGGGCCCGCAGCGCGTCGCGCTGCTCGACCCCGAACCGGTGCTGCTCGTCGACGACGACCAGGCCGAGATCGGCGAACCCCACCGTGTCCTGGATCAGGGCGTGGGTGCCGACGACGATGCCGGCCGCCCCGGACTGGGCGTCGAGCAGCGCCTGCCGCTTGGCCTTCGCCCCCATCGACCCGGTCAGCAGGGTGACCGAGGTGGCGCCCTCGTCGGCGTCGAGCTCCCCGGCCCGGCCGAGCGCGCCGAGCATGGCGCGCAGCGAGCGGGCGTGCTGGGCGGCGAGGACCTCGGTCGGGGCGAGCATCGCGGCCTGCTTGCCGGCGTCGACGACCTGCAGCATCGCCCGCAGCGCGACGATCGTCTTGCCGGCACCGACGTCGCCCTGCACGAGCCGGTTCATCGGGTGCTCGCCCGCGAGGTCGGCGGCGATCTCCGCACCGACGGCCTCCTGGCCCTCGGTGAGCGGGAACGGAAGGTCGGAGTCGAACGCGTCGAGCAGCCCGCCGGGGACCCGTGGGCAGGGCGGGGCCGGGCGGGCGGCCGCGTCGTGCCGGCGCAGGGCGAGCGCCAGCTGGACCCCGAGCGCCTCGTCCCAGACGAGGCGGTGCCGGGCCGCGTGGATGTCGGCCTCGGTCTCGGGGACGTGGATGCGGCGCAGGGCCCGGCCCAGATCGGGCAGGTCCTCCCGCTCCCGGAGCGCCTCGGGCAGCGGGTCGGTCGGGTCGTCGACCTGGTCGAGGACCTGGCGGACCGACCGCGCCACGGCCTGCGAGGTCACCTTCGCGTTCGCCGGGTAGACCGACAGGAAGGGTCGCAGCGAGTCGTTCTCGTCGATCTCCTCGAACTGCGGGTGGGTGAGCTGCAGCTTCTTGGCGAACATCCCGACCTTGCCGGAGAACACGCCGACCACGCCGGGTCTGAGGAGGTGCTCCAGCTTCCGGCCGTGGAAGAAGGTGCACTCCAGCTGACCGCCCTTCTCGTCCCGGATGACGATCTTCAGCATCTGCTGCCGGGGCCGGTTGCGCATGTAGCGCAGGTCCGCCTTCTCGACCATCGCCACGACGGTGGCGTGCTCCCCGGCGACCAGTCCGGCGATGTCGGTCAGGCGGCCGCGGTCGACGTAGCGCCGCGGGTAGTGCCGCAGCAGGTCGCCGACCGTCTCCAGCCCGAGGTGGGCCAGCGCGTCCGCCGCCCTCTTCCCGGCCGGCCCGTCGAGCCTGCTGTCGAGGTCCCAGTCCACCTACTCCACCCCCAGCACCAGCGGGTAGTCGCCCTGCTCCCCCCGGTGCACCAGCACGTCGACCTCCGGATGGGTCCGCCGCAGGTCGTCGGCGAGCTGCTCGCCCAATGCGTCGTCGGCGGCCGAGCCGAGCAGCACGGTCACGAGTTCCCCACCCGCAGTGAGCATGCGGTGAGCCAACCACAGGGCACCGACAGCGAGGTCGGGGGCGATCAGCACCACCTCGCCGTCGGACAGGCCCAGGACCTCTCCCGGCCGGCACGGGCCGGCCCAGGTGAGCGCCTCGGTCTCGGCGACGGCCAGGCCCCCGGTGCGGGTCCCGGCGGCGGCCTCGGCCATGGCGACGACGTCGTCGGACGCCCGCCGGTCCGGGTCGTGCACGGCCAGCGCGGCCAGGCCCTGCAGCACCGAGGACGACGGGACGACCACGACCTCGATCCCCTCGCCGCGGACCCGGTCCGCCGCGGTCTCGGCGAGCGTGCGGCGCTGCGTCGCGCACGGCAGGACGGTGACGTGCGCGGCCCCGGTGGCGCGGATCGCGGCGAGCACCTCGTCGAGGGCCGGGTCCGGGTCGGCGACGAGGACGTCGCCGCCCGCGTCACGGGCCAGTGCCCCCGCACCGCTGCTCTCGATCATCAACAGGACCGCGCGGGCCCGGGTCGGTGCCGCCGGGGGCAGTGCCTCGATCCGGATGGACGACGGCCGGCCCACCGCCAGCCCCGCCTCGACGGCCGGCCCCGCCTCCGTGGTGTGCACGTGGATCCGGTGGCCGCCCGCCCCGTCCCCGGCGACGCCGACCGAGTCGCCGAGCCCGCGCAGCCGGGCCCGCAGCCGGTCCAGGGCGTCCGGCCCGGGGTCGGCCAACCAGTAGGTGACCTCGTAGACCGGCTGCGGCACGCACGGCGAGGAACCGGGGTCCGGGTCGGTGGGCTCGCCGATCCGGACCGGCGGGGGCGGACCGGGAGTGCCTCCGGCGGCCGCGACCAGCGCGTCGAGGACGACGACGAGGCCGCACCCGCCGGCGTCGACCACCCCGGCCCGGACCAGCTCGGCCGGGCGCCCCGCACCGCGGGCGAGCACCTCGCGGGCGGCGTCGGCGGCGACCCGCGCGATCCCGGCCAGCGCGCCGCCCCCTGCGCGCCCGTCCCCCTCGCCGGAACGGGGGCCGCCGTCGCGCCGGGAAACCCGCTCGGCCAGAGCGTGGGCGGCGGCCTCGAGCACCGTGAGCGCGGTGCCCGCCCGCGGCTCCGTGACCGCGGCCGAGGCGAGTGCTGCGGCACGGCGCAGCGCTCCCGCCAGCACCTCGCCCGGCCCCCGGGTCGCGGCGGCGTCGGCGTCCGCCGCGAGCTCCTCGGCCAGCCCGCGGAACAGTTGCGACAGGATGAGCCCGGAGTTGCCGCGGGCCCCGCGCACCGCCGCGGCGGCGAGCGCCGCGGCCGCCCGGACCGGGCCGCCGTCCAGCCGCGCCGCCGCGGCCGCGCGGACCGTGAGCAGCAGGTTCGACCCGGTGTCGTGGTCGGCGACCGGGAACACGTTGATCCGGTCGATCTCGGCCCGGCCGGCGGCGAGCCGCTCGGCGGCGGTGTCGATCCAGCGGCGCAGCAGCGCAGGGTCGAACGGCGGGGCCACCCCGCCAGCCTAGGTCGGGCGGGTCGTGCGGAGCTGCGTGGCGGGCCCCCGCGGAGGTACCGGCGCGCGGCTCGCTAGACTTGACGGCCGAGCCCCGGCACGCCCGGGCTTCATGAATTGTTCGCCAACCTCGAGGAGTGTCCGACGTGGCTGCCGTCTGCGACGTCTGTGGCAAGGGTCCGGGCTTCGGCATGTCCGTCTCGCACTCGCACCGCCGCACCCACCGCCGCTGGAACCCGAACATCCAGACCGTGCGGGCCGCGATCAACGGCGGGAACCGCCGCCGGATCAACGCCTGCACCTCGTGCCTGAAGGCCGGGAAGGTCGCCCGCGTCTGACGCGGTGCGGGCAGCGAGACCCGAACCACCGGAGGCCCGGATCCCGGCAGGGACCGGGCCTTCGTCGTGTCCGGACCCTCCCGCCCGGGCACTGTTCCGCGCCCGGATCGGTGAACGGCCGGCCGGGATCGGCTCCGGAAGGTGTGCGACCCGCCTTCGCCGGGCAGACGCGCAGGAAGTGGTGGGCCCTCCGGGAGCGGCCCGCCGCCGGCCCGGACGACCGACGGACGGTGGTGCCGTGGCTCGAGGCCCTCACCCGCCACCTCGAGCCCTGCGTCACCGATGAGGAGTGGACGCATGGCACGGAACGTTGCGGACCACCTGCTGCGCCGACTGCGCGAGTGGGATGTCGAGCACGTGTTCAGCTACGCCGGCGACGGCATCAACGGCCTGGTCGCGGCCTGGGCCCGGGCCGGCGACGAGGCCCCGCGGTTCGTCCAGTCCCGGCACGAGGAGCTGGCCGCCTTCGAGGCGGTCGGCTACGCCAAGCTGTCCGGGAAGGTCGGCGTGTGCGCGGCCACCTCCGGCCCCGGGGCCATCCACCTGCTGAACGGGCTCTACGACGCCAAGCTCGACCACGTGCCGGTCGTCGCGATCGTCGGCCAGACCAACCGGTCGGCGATGGGTGGCTCCATGCAGCAGGAGGTCGACCTGCACTCGCTGTACAAGGACGTCGCCGCCGACTACGTGCAGACCGCGATGGTCCCCGAGCAGCTGCCGAACCTGATCGACCGGGCGATGCGGGTGGCGCTGTCCCGCCGCACGGTCACCGCGATCATCATCCCGGCCGACCTGCAGGAGGCCGACTACTCCCCGCCCACGCACGCGTTCAAGATGATCCCCTCCAGCCTGGGGCTCTCGACGGGGCGGCCCGTGCCGCAGGAGGCCGACCTGCGCCGGGCCGCGGACGTGCTCAACGCCGGGAGCAAGGTCGCGATCATGGTCGGGCAGGGCGCCCGGGGCGCCGCGGACGAGGTCGCCGAGGTGGCCGACGTCCTCGGCGCGGGGGTCAGCAAGGCGCTGCTCGGCAAGGACGTGCTGCCCGACGACCTGCCCTACGTGACCGGCTCGAACGGCTTGCTCGGCACCCGGCCGTCCTACGAGCTCATGCGCGACTGCGACACCCTGCTCATGATCGGCTCCAGCTTCCCCTACAGCCAGTTCCTGCCGGAGTACGACCAGGCCCGGGCCGTGCAGATCGACATCGACCCCACCATGATCGGGTTGCGGTACCCGTTCGAGGTGAACCTGCAGGGCGACGCGGCCGGCACGCTGCGTGCCCTGCTGCCCATGCTGGACCGCAAGACCGACCGGTCCTGGCGGGAGACCGTCGAGTCGAACGTGGCCCGCTGGTGGGACGTCCTCGCCCGGCGCGCCGAGGTCACCGCCGACCCGATCAATCCGGAGCGGGTGTTCCACGACCTGTCCCCGCTGCTCCCGGACGACGCCGTGCTCACCTCCGACTCCGGGTCGGCGGCCAACTGGTACGCCCGTCACCTGCGGATCCGGCGCGGGATGCGGGCCACGCTGTCCGGGACCCTGGCGACGATGGGCCCGGGCCTGCCGTACGCGACCGGTGCCAAGTTCGCGCACCCCGACCGGCCGGTGTTCGCCCTGGTCGGCGACGGCGCGATGCAGATGAACGGGATCAATGAGCTGATCACGATCGCGAAGTACTACCGCGAGTGGTCCGACCCGAGAGTGATCGTCGGCGTGCTCAACAACCGGGACCTCAACCAGGTGACCTGGGAGCTGCGCGCGATGGCGGGTTCGCCGGACGTGCCGTTCGCCCAGCACATCCCCGACTTCCCCTACGCGGGCTTCGCCGAGAGCATCGGCCTGGCCGGGATCAAGGTCACCGAGCCGGACCAGATCGGGAGCGCCTGGCAGCGGGCGATCGCCGCCGACCGCCCGTGCGTCGTCGAGTTCGTCACCGACGCGGCGGTGCCGCCGATCCCGCCGCACGCCAGCCTGGACCAGATGGAGAGCACCGCGGAGGCGCTGCTGCGCGGCGACCCGGAGGCCTGGGACGTGCTCAAGACCGGCGTGAAGTCCAAGCTGCAGGAGTTCCTGCCCGGCCGGTGACCGCAGGACGCGGAGGCCTCCCCGGGGGGGGACGCATGGCCCCTGCCATGAGCGCGCCGTGTGCTGGCGCGGCTCGCGTTCGAAGGCCCGAGCCAGCGCCGGAGTCCCGGGCCTCGGTGCGGCGCACGAGCTGCCGTTCCTGAGGCGCGCGCAGCGCCCATCGACGCCGGCGCCGTGGCGACACCGGCCGCCATGCACGAGGGCAGGCGTGGGGATGTCGCGTGCGGACCGCCGACAGCGGGGCTGCGGCTCGAGGTGCGCGATGCAGCCCTGGAGCCGTTCCGCGTCGCCTGGCTGGACGCGCCGGCCAGCGGTGGGATTGATGGGCCATCCGGGTGAACTTGCGGAGCATGGCCGCCGGCGGCCCGTTCTGTCGGTGGTCGTACGTATGTTCGATTCATGGCCGAGGTGGTGGAGCTGATCGACCGGGCAGCAGGATTGCCGCCCGGCCCGGAGCTCGCCGCCACCCTGGCCGAACTGGCGTGGGAGAAGCTGCCCAACGACCGCCTGGTCGAGGTGCTGCAGGCCCGCGACCGCCAGCTCGCCCACGAACACGCCGGGTTCTACGCCGGGCTGGTGGAGATCAGCCACGCGGCCGCGCTGGCCGACCTGCCCGAGAACACCGCCTCTCGGGCCGAGGCCGTTGTGCGGTCGGAAGACCAGTTCGAGTGGGCCGCCGGGGAGATCGCCGCCGGGCTGACCTGGACCCGGGCCCGCGCCGAACGCGAGCTCGGGTTCGCCACCACCCTGTGCCAGCGGCTGCCGTGGGTGTTCACCGCCCTCGAGGAGGGTCGGATCGACCTGGCCAAGGCCCGGGTGCTGGTCGACTACCTCGACCCCGGCACCGGGGACCTCACCGCCGAGCAGGCCCGGAAGCTGTGCGACCGGTTCCTGCCCCAGGCGCCGGGGTGGACCACCGCCCAGCTGCGCGACCGGCTCTACCGGGCCCTGCTGCACCTGAACCCGGCCCTGCGGCGGCGCCGCTACCAGCGTGCCGTGCAGGCCCGCGGCCTGGTGCTCTACCTGGACCCGCACACCGGCACCGCCACCCTGACCGGCACCGGGCTGCCCGCCGACGAGGCCGCCGCCGCGGCCGCCCGCCTGGACCGGCTGGCCGCCGCCTGCCGGCGGGCCGGACACCCCGGCACCCTGGCCCAGATCAGCACCGATCTGTATCTGGGGATGCTCGACGGCGCCTTCCACGGCCTGACCGAGGCCGAGATCATCGACCGGCTCCTGGCCTCCCCACGCCCCGAAGACCAGCCCACCGACACCACCACCGGCGACACCGACACGGCCGACACTGACGACGGCGAGGTCGGCGCGGGCGAGTCCGGCTTCGGGGCCGCTGACACCGGGCCCGACACCGGGTCCGACACCGAGGCGGACGTCGACTCGGCCGCCGAGATCGACTCGGACGTCGACTCCGACGGCTACTCCGAAGCGGACGTCCACTCGGCCGCCGGCTCCGACTCCGGTTCCGGCGACTCTGCTGATCGTGATCCCACCGAACGTGACACCGGACCCGGCCCCGCCACCGGCACCGGCTCCGCCACCAGAACCAGCCCTGGGACCGGGTCGATTTCTGCGGGCGGGCCGTCGACCGGCCCGGCCGGGGACCCGCTCGCGGCCGAGCAGCCGGCCCAGGACCGGTGGGCGCACGACCGGGTCGCCACCCGCGAAGGCATCGAACTCCGCGTCGGACTCGGCACCCTGGCCGGCCGCGACGACCGCCCCGGCGACATCCCCGGCCTCGGCCCGATCACCGCCCACACCGCCCGCACCGCCGCCACCACCCAACGCCGCGGCGCCCGCTGGATCTTCGCCATCACCGACCCCGACGGCTACCTCCTGCTGGCCGGCCCCCTGCGCCGCCGCCCCCGCACCCGTGCCCCGAACGGCCCGAACCCGCCCGGCACACCGAACCGGGAGAACCCGCCCGGCGCCCCGTCGGGCGCGCCGCCGGTGCGCGGCGGCGTCGTCGAGCTCCACATCAGCCTCGACGAACTCGACCGCTATGCCGCCGACCCCGGGCTGGCCGATTGGCACCCACTGCTGGCCGAGATCGCCCGCGCCTGGGCCGACCGCGACACCCGGCGCACCCGACTCGACGCCGATCCCACCGCCCGGTTCGCCCGCGGACCACTGGCCACCCACATCCACGTCCGCGACCGCACCTGCATCGGCCCCGGCTGCACCCGCCCGGCCCGACGCTCCGAGCTCGACCACACCACCGACCACGACCACGGCGGACCGACCGTGCCGGCCAACATCGGGCCCGCCTGCGGCCGCCACCACGCCGACAAGGACCGCGGCTGGACCCTGACCCAACCCGAACCCGGCCGGTTCTGCTGGAAGAGCCCCTTGGGGCGCACCTACCGCACCCGCGGCGAACCCGTCCGCCCCGACCTCCCCGACCCCGAGCCGACCGCGCCCGAGTCGCAGGAGCACGAGCAGCCGGGCGAGCAGAGCGCCGCCGAAGTCGACGGGGACCTGCGGAAACACGACACACCGCTGCTGCAACGCCCGGCGACCAACCCGCCCCTGCCACCACCACCGAAACCGAAACCGAAACGGAAGCCGGACGACGAGCCGCCACCGTTCTGACCCTGTTCTGCCGCTCTGTCCGAGGGAGGCGGTACCGAGCTCCTGCATGTTCCGGAGCCGGGCTCAGGCATGGTGACCGGCATGCCGCGCCGGACGGCCGGTGCCTGGGAGCCCACGGCTGGTCGGTTCCGGTCAGCCCACGGCCGCAGATTTGCACGACCTCGAGGCCGCTGGCGACGATGTCGTCCTGGCGCCTACCCCAGGACGGCCTTCCACCAGCCCTTCCGAGAGGCCCGCACGGTGAGCGACCCCATGCCCACCTTGCCGTGCACGACGAGGTGCGGTCCGGTGCCACCGGGCGCGGCGGGGACCTTCGTCTTCACCTCGCCCCAGGAGCCCCGCACGCCGTCGACCTCGGCGCTGCCACCCTCGGGCAGCACGAGCACGATCTCGCCCATGCCCGTCGACACCTCGACGTCGATCCGCGGCGGCAGCCGGCGTACCTCGGAGAGGTCCAGGTGGATGGTGCCCATGCTCGTCGTGAGCCGCAGCGCCGCGGGCACCTGCCAGTCCCCGGTGCGCTTGACCGTGCCGGCCCCGGTCCGCAGGTGCACGCGCTCCGCCGGGTCCACCGGTGCCCCTGCCGCGGCCGTCACCGAGGGCGGGAGCCCGCCCGGCAGGTCGGACAGTGGCGGGCGCAGCTCCGCGGCCGTCCGGGCGGCGTAGACGGCGTCCAACCGCTCCTCGAGCTCGACAAGGGTGATCCGGCCCTCGCCGAGCGCGTCGTGCAGCCGGCGGGCGGCGGCCTCCCGGTCGGCGTCGGAGATGCGGATCGAGTCCGGGTCGGTCACACAGGCCAGCCTAGCCAGCGTGGCCGCCCGGTTCAGCGCCGATGTTCGCTCCGCAAGCTCCGCTCAGCGCCGATGTTCGCTCCGCAAGCTCCGCTCAGCGCCGATGCTCGCTCCGCAAGCTCCGCTCAGGGCAGCTTCCAGTCAACGGGCTCCCCGCCGATCTCCTCCAGCAGGTCGTTCGCCCGGCTGAACGGCCGCGACCCGAAGAACCCGCGGTCGGCCGACATCGGGGACGGGTGCGCCGACTCGATGAGCGGCACGTCGGTCAGCAGCGGGGCGAGGTTGCGTGCGTCGCGGCCCCAGAGGATCGCGACCATCGGCTCGGCGTCCCGGGCGACGAGCGCCCGGATGGCCTGCTCGGTGACCTCCTCCCAGCCCTTGTTGCGGTGCGAGCCGGGCTCGCCCGGGGCGACGGTGAGACACCGGTTGAGCAGCAGCACGCCCTGCTCGGTCCACGGCGACAGGTCCCCGGTCGACGGCGCCGGGTGCCCGAGGTCCTCGCTGTACTCGCGGAAGATGTTCTGCAGCGAGCGCGGCAGCGGCCGGGTCTCCGGCGCGACCGAGAACGAGAGCCCCACCGCGTGCCCGGGCGTCGGGTACGGGTCCTGCCCGACGATCAGCACCCGGACCGACTCGAACGGCTGCTGGAACGCGCGGAGCACGTTCGCCCCGGCGGGCAGGTAGCGACGCCCGGCGGCGAGCTCGGCCCGCAGGAACTCGCCCATCCGGGTCACGGTGTCGGCGACCGGTTCCAGGGCCTGCGCCCAGCCGGCCTCGACGACCTCGTGCAGCGGTTTCGCGGCCATCAGCCCTCCAGCTTCCGCAGCTGTGCACGGAACCGCCGCCCGCGGTCCACGTAGGACTCCACGGAGTGCTTCCACCGGTCGGCGGGGACCTCGTAGCCCTCCCGCACCCGGGCGGGGACACCGAGCGCCATCCGGTACGCCGGAACCTCGGCGTTCGGCGACACGACCGCGCCGGCAGCGACGACCGCGCCCTCCCCGATCTCCGAGCCGTTGAGCACCACCGAGCCGGACGAGATCAGCGCCCGGTCGGCGATCGTCGCCGCCTCGATGTGCACGTTGTGCCCGACCGTCACCTCGTCGCCGATCACCGTCGCCCGGCGCAGGGTGGTGTGGATGATCGAGCCGTCCTGGATGCTCGTGCGGGCGCCGACCTCGATGCGGCCGTCGTCGCCGCGCAGCACGGCGGTCGGCCAGACCGTCGACTCCGGGCCGAGCGTCACGTTGCCGATCACGACGGCGTCCGGGTGGACGTAGGCGGTCGGATGGATGTCCGGTTCGGCGTCACCGAGCGCGTACACAGGCACACCGGGAGGGTACGAGCGTCCCTCCCCCGCCCGGCGCACCGCCCCCGCGCGCCACTTCGGGGACGTCACGAGCGGACCGTTCGTCGCGCTACCGGTCGGGCCGCACACCGCCCTCGTCACGAGCGGTCCGCCCGTGGGAAGTGTCGTCGCCGTCGGCCTCCGTCCACGCCGCCAGGTCGTCGACCACCAGCGAGTCCCGGTCGATCGCGCCGCTGCGGTACGCCGACCGTCCGACCACCTGGGAGATCACCGGAGCGGTCAGCACCTGGAACAGCATCACGAGCACCAGCGTCGCCGAGTTCACGAACTCCAGCCGGATCGCGACGCCCAGCAGGATCAGCATCAGCCCGAGGGTCTGCGGCTTCGTCGTCGCCTGCAGCCGGGCCGGTAGGTCGGGCAGCCGGACCAGGCCGAGCGCGCCCAGCAGGCAGGACAGCCCGCCGGCGAGCAGCAGCGCTGCGGACAGCACGTCGGAGATCGCCATCAGCGGTGCCGCTCCCATCGCTCGACGAGCCGGGCCGCCGTCGCCGAGCCGACGAGCGCGATCAGGGCGACGGCCGCCAGCAGCGGGATGTTCGACCCGTCCGAGTAGATCGCGGCGTACACCGCGGCCGCGGCCACGATGAGCACCACGAAGACGTCCAGCGCGGCGATCCGGTCCAGCGTGGTCGGGCCCCTCAGCAGCCGCGCCAGGGTCAGCAGCGCCGCCGTGGTCAGCATGGCCAGCACCACGGCGTACACGGCGGTCACGGTGTCCCACTCCCCTCGGATCCGTCGCGGCCCGCGGCGACCGCGGCCACGGCGTCCCGGCAGCTCCGGATGTCGGCCTCGCTGCCGAGCGCGTCGACCACGCGGCGCTGCAGCGTCATCATGTCCCGGCGCACCCGCTCGACGGCGCCCGGCCGGTGCAGCCCGAGCGCGTACACGTACCAGCGCCGCCGCTCGCGGTCGATCTGCAGGACGAAGCTGCCGGGGGTCAGCGCGCACGCCGCGACGAGCGTCGTGACCGTGCGGTCCGAGCCGGTGCACAGCGGCAGGGCGACGATCCCGGACCGGGCCCGCGGCCCGTGCACCAGCGTCACCATGCTCACCCGCACGCCCGAGACGACGAGGTCCTGCAGCAGGAAGCCGACCAGCCGAAGCACCTTCAGCGGGCGCAACGGGAGCCGCTCCGGCAGCAGCGGCAGCGGGAACAGCGCCGTCACCAGCAACCCGACGAGCAGGCCGCCGACGATCGTCGCCGGGGTGAGGGTGGCCCACAGCAGTACCCACACGAGCGCCAGCGCCAGCACCTGCGGGACGCGGCGCAGCAGGTGGCCGCGCAGCCGGGGCGGCTCCGGACGGCCGTCACCGGCCGGTTTACCGTCCTCACCGGTCTCGGCGCCCGACACCTGCTGGTCGTGGCGCCCCTCGGGTGAGTCGGCGGTCGCCCCCGGTGGGGCGGCAGACGCCCCCGATGCGTCCACGCCCGCGTCCGGCGAGCCGGGGCCCGCTCCCGCCGGCTGCACGTCCGCCCCGGGCCGGCCCACCTCGCCGTCGCCGGCGGGACCGGGGCCGCCCCGCGCGGGGTCGCGGGTCGTGCGGTCCTCGCTCACGGGCCCGCCCCCTCGCGCGCGCCGGCCACGGAACCCCCGGGGACCGCCGCGACCGGCGCAGTCCCGGGTCCATCGGGGACCGCCGCGACCGGCGCAGTCCCGCGTCCATCAGGGACCGTCGCGACCGGCTCCGGCCCGGATCCACCGGGCACCTCGTCCGGGCCGAGCACCGCGCTCCGGTACGGGCCCCGGTCCTGCAGGTCGGCCCCGGCCCGCGAGGTGACCGCCGACAGCGGCCCGGCGAACAGCGCGATGACGAGGCTGACCACCACCAGCGACGCGGCACCGACGTACATGCCGCGCGCGCTGCGGGCGGTCCCGACGACCAGCTCGTCGTTCGGGTCGTCGTCGACCAGGGGTTCCTTCGGGGCGCCCCAGAACACCCGCACCCACACCCGGGTCACCGCGTACAGCGTGAGCAGGCTGGCCAGCACGACGACCCCGGTGACGACCGAGGCCGCCGTCCCCGCGTCCGCACCGGCCCGCAGCAGCGCGAGCTTCGCGACGAAACCCGAGGTCGGCGGCAGCCCGGCCAGCGTGATCGCCGGGATCGCGAACAGCACCGCCAGGTGCGGCGCGGTCTGCGCGAGCCCGCCCATCTGGGCGATCGACACCGTCCCGGTCCGCCGCGTGATCAACCCGCTGACCAGGAACAGCGTGGCCTGCACCGTGATGTGGTGGACGACGTAGAGCGCCGTCCCCGCGATCCCGGACGGGGTGTAGACCGCCAGCCCGAACAGCATGAACCCGATGTGGCTGACCAGCAGGAACGACAGCAGGCGGTTGAGG
Organism: Pseudonocardia sp. C8; assembly: GCF_014267175.1. Classification (NCBI taxonomy): domain Bacteria; kingdom Bacillati; phylum Actinomycetota; class Actinomycetes; order Pseudonocardiales; family Pseudonocardiaceae; genus Pseudonocardia; species Pseudonocardia sp. C8. The sequence goes on along the minus strand of NZ_JACMTR010000002.1, from coordinate 1,274,600 downwards.
TCGTCCTGCGCGACGGCACCCAGCGCGCCGACGACCATGGTGACGGCGGCGATCACCAGCAGCAGCGTCGAGGGATGGTCCTGGGGGAAGACGAGCGTCTGGGTGCGCAGCAGCGCGTAGATCCCGACCTTGGTCAGCAGGCCGGCGAACAGGGCGGTGACCGGTGCGGGGGCGTTGGGATAGCTGTCGGGCAGCCAGAAGTGCAGCGGGACGATCGCGGCCTTGATCCCGAACACCACGACGAGGACCAGCGCGAGGACCGTCTTCAGCCCGTCCGGCAGCAACTCGACCCGGCCGGCGAGGTCGGCCAGGTTGACCGTGCCGGTCGCCGCGTACACCAGCGCGACCGCGGTGAGGAACAGCAGCGACGACATCAGCGAGACGATCACGTACGTCATGCCGGACCGGATCCGGGACGCCGAGGTCCGCCGCGTGATCAGCACGTAGCTGGACGCCAGCATGATCTCGAACGCGACGAACAGGGTGAACAGGTCCCCGGTCAGGTAGGCCAGCGAGACGCCGGCGGACAGCAGCAGGAAGATCGGGTGGAAGGTGGTGCTGGCCGTCTCCCGGCCGTAGTCGGAGATCCGCTGGTCGATCGCGTACACCAGCACCGCGAGGGTGACCAGCGTCGAGATGAGCAGCAGCAGCGCCGACGCCCGGTCGGCGACCAGCACGATGCCCGTCGGGGCCGACCACCCACCGAGCTCGGCGACGACCGGGCCGTGCGCGTCCGCGGCGACCAGCAGGACGGCGGCGACCACGCAGGCCGCGGCGAGGGTCACGACGCCGACCACGCGCTGCAGCGAGGCGTGCCGGCCGACGATCACGCTGGTCGCCGCACCGAGCATCGGCAGCAACACCGGCAGCGTCACGCACACCTGCAGCGGCGTCACCGGCGGGCCTCCTCGAGCTCGTGCGAGTCGGCGGTGTCCTCGGGCCCGGCGTCGGTCTCCTCCGCGGTGCCCTCCTCCATCGCGCCGTCCGGGGTGCGGGCGGCGATGCGGCGGTCCTCGACGTCGTCCTGCACCTCGTCGTGCCCGACGAGCACCCAGGACCGGTAGCCCAGCGCCAGCAGGTAGGTGGTCAACGCGAAAGTGATCACGATGGCGGTCAGCGCGAGCGCCTGCGGCAGCGGGTCGGTGATCTCCTCCGGCAGGACGGCGTCCATGATCGGCGCCCGGCCGGGTGGACCACCCGCCAGCTGGAGCAGCAGGTTCGCGCCGTGCCCGAGCACGACGATGCCCATCAGCACCCGCATCAGCGACCGCTGCATGAGCAGGTAGAACCCGACGGAGTAGAGCACGGCGAGGACCAGCGCCATGCTGATGTTGATCGTCGCGCTCACCGGTCACCTCCCGCGGTCCCGGGCGGGAGGTGCTCGCCGGCCGCGCGGGCGTCCCGGGCGATGCCCGAGCCCAGCGAGCGCAGCAGGTCCAGCACCACGCCGATGATGAGCAGGTAGACCCCGACGTCGAGGATCAGGCTGCTCACGACGTCGACCTGGCCGAACGGCCCGAGCGGGAGGTACCACTTCGTCGAGGACAGCACCGGGTCTCCGGCCACCACCGGGGCGAGCGCGGTGAGGACGGCGATGACCAGCCCGGTCCCGGCGATCACCGGCGGGCGGATCCCGAACGGAGCGCCGGGGTCCTCGCTGCCGGCGATGTGCCGGAGCACGAACGCCAGCCCGGCGACCAGCCCCCCGGAGAAGCCGCCGCCCGGCCCGTAGTGCCCCTCGAGCAGCAGGTACAGCGAGAACACGAGCACGGTCGGGAACAGCAGCCGGGCGGCCGCCTCGAGCACCAGGGTGCGCCCGCGGGAGTCCGGGGTGGTGCCGGGCAGCATCCACCCGGCGCTCGGCTGGTCCCACCGGCCGGATCCACCGGGCGGCGGCCGCTCCGGTGGCGCCTCCGGGGGCGGGCCCGAGGCCCGGTCCGCCGAGGTGTCGCGCGCGGTCATCCCAGCACCTCCTTCTCGTGCTCCGGCACACCGGCACCGCTGTTCACGACGGTCTCGCCGGTCCGGGCGTCGTCGGTCCTCCGGTCGTAGCGGGTGGCGAGCACGAGGCCGGCGGTACCGGCGGCGCAGATGAGCAGGACGGTGATCTCCCCGATGGTGTCCAGCGCCCGGAAGTCGACCAGGATCGCGCTGATGAGGTTGGTGGCCCCGGCCTCGGGTGCGTTCGCGACGAACGGTGCGGTGGTCGACGGCGGCAGCGTCCGGGCCCCGGACAGCACCACCGCCATCCCGGCGACGAGCAGGCCGCCGCACGCGGCCGTCACCACCTTCGGAGCGCGGACCCGGCGGCCGGCGTCCGGCTCGGCGAAGTGCGCGGGCAGCCGCCGCAGCACGAACACGAACGCGACCAGCGTGAGCGTCTCCACCAGGAACTGGGCGAGCGCGAGGTCCGGGGCACCGTCGATGACGAACAGCCCGCCGATGCCGTAGCCGACCGCGCCGACCAGCAGCACCGCGGTGAACCGGCGCCGGGCCCGGGTCAGCGCGAGCGCGGCGACGACGACCATCAGCCCGACCGGGACCTGCATGACCGAGTGGAAGAGCTGCTGGTTCCCGGGCATCGCGCCCCCCACCAGCAGCATCGTGCCGGGCAGCGCGACCAGGACGGCCAGGATGCAGCCCAGGTACACCGGAAGCGACCCGATCTGCAGCCGACCGGTGACGGCGATGGCCGTCCGTTCCAGACCGGTCACGACCGCCTCGTAGCCGCGCTGCGCGGACGGCGCGGGGAACCGGACGTGCAGGCTCCCCGGGATCCCGGAGCGGTGCAGCAGCAGGCCGCCGGCGACGGCGACCACCGAGAGCAGCAGCGCCGGCCCGACGCCGTGCCAGAGTGCGAGGGTGTACTGCGCGGCACCCGGGTCGCCGAGTGCCGGCAACGGGCGGGCGTACGCCGCGGCCAGCTCCTGCACCGTGGGCGCGGCGAACCCGGCGGCCAGGCCGGCCAGCGCGCACAGCCAGGCCGGGCCGGACAGGCCGGGCGGCACCGGGTCGCCACCGGTGGGCTGCGATCCCTTGGTCGAGAACGCGCCCCACAGGAACCGTGCGGTGTAGGCCGCCGTCAGCAGCGAGCCACCGACCAGGACGGCCAGGACCAGCCCGCCGCGGACACCGCCTTCGAGCAGGAACGCCTCGTAGGCGGCCTCCTTGCCCACGAAACCGAGCATCGGCGGCAGGCCGGCCATGGACAGCGCGGCCAGCGTCGACAGCACGGCCAGGCCACGCCGGCGACGCCCGAGCCCGCACAGCTCGCGCAGGTCCCGGGTGCCGCACGCCTTGTCGATGGCGCCGACCACCATGAACAGCGGGGCCTTGAACAGCCCGTGCGCCAGCAGCATCGCGATCCCGGCCAGCGCCGCGACCCGGGACCCGGTGCCGAAGAGCACCATCAGGAAGCCGAGCTGGCTGACCGTCCCGAACGCGAGCAGCCGCTTGAGGTCGGTCTGGCGCAGTGCCCGCCACCCGCCGAGGACCATCGTCACGCACCCCAGCACCGTCACCGGCACCCACCACACACCGAACGCCGCGAACGCCGGGCCGAGCCGGGCCACCAGCACGACCCCCGCCTTCACCATCGAGGCGGCGTGCAGGTACGCCGAGATCGGCGTCGGGGCCGCCATCGCGTACGGCAGCCAGGGGTGGAACGGCACCTGCGCCGACTTGGTCAGCGCCCCCAGCAGGATCAGCCCGAGCGCGGCCGCGAGCGCGAGCGGCCGGTCCGGTGCGAGGGTGCCGGCGTGCGCGGCGGCGGTGATCTCCGGGATCGCGTAGGTCCCGGAGAGCCCGCCGAGCAGCACGATCCCCAGCAGCATCGCCAGCCCGCCGGACACGGTGACGACCAGGGCCTGGACCGCGGCCCGCCGGTTCTCCCGGTACCGGCCGCCCTGCCCGACCAGCAGGAACGACGCCAGCGACGTCAGCTCCCAGAACACGTACAGGGTGAGCAGGTCGTCGGCCAGGACCAGGCCGAGCATCGTCCCGGCGAACGTCACGAGCAGGGCGGCGGACCGCGGCGCGTCCCGCGACCGCGGCCCGAAGTACCAGGCCGCGTACACCATGATCAGGGCACCGACCCCGGACACCAGGACGATCATCGCCAGGGCGAGCGCGTCCATCCGCAGGCTCAGCGACAGCCCGAGCTCGGGGGCCCACGCGACGACCTCGGTGACGCCGGGACCCAGCGCCTCGGACCACTGCGTCAGCGCCCAGACCAGGGTCGCAGCCAGCAGGGCGGCACCCGCGCCGAAGGCGAGCCGCCGGTCGTAGCGGGCGAGTGCGGGTAGGCAGAGCGCCAAGCCGAGATGGGCCGCGACGACGGCGAGCACCGAACCTCCTGGGGTCGTTCGGACGGCTGGTCACTCGCCTCACGGGGCGGTCCGGGGAGCGGCGAGGGCGGTCGCGGGCCGATCACCGGCCGGGACACGGCGACGACGCCGGCACCATCCTATCGTCGCAACCGGACGTTTCGCCCGACACCGTACCGGGGCTCACCCGTCCAGGGGCTTGCCGGAACGCCGGGCACGGGTCACGAACCGGCGCCCACCGGCACCGCCGGCCGGCGCGCGTCCCGGAGCCCGCGCGCCCCGGCCCACACCAGCACCAGGCACACCGTCTCCACCGCGGCGACCGCCACGAGCAGCACGGGGTACCCGGCCAGCGGGGTCAGCGCCGACAGCACCACCGGAAGCAGGAACCCGGCATAGGTGATCGAGTAGAAGACCGCGGTCAGCCCGGCCAGGTGTTCCGGGTCGGCGATGCGCTGCACCTCCTGCAGCCCGGCGAGGAGCACGAACCCGTAGCCGCCGCCCAGCAGCACCGCCCCGCCGAACGCCAGCGGGATCGACGCCGTCGCGGCGACACCGGCGGCCACCAGCGTCCCGGCGATCACCAGGCCGAGCCCGATCCGGCCGCTCGCGTGCGCCGAGCGCCGGTCGATCGTGCGGGCGGCCGACTGGGCGGCGAACCCCACGGCCAGGCTCACCACGGTGATCGCGGTGGCGACGAGCAGGCCGTGCGCCCCGGACGCGCCGGTGAGCAGGGCCGGCTGCACCGCGTAGGACAGCGCGGCCGCACCGAACACCCACGGCGCGGCGGGCACCACCAGCCTCAGGAAGCGCGGGTGTGCCGCCGCGGGCACGCGCAGGTCCCGCCACAGCGGACGGGTGCGGCCCGGCCGCACGGTCTCCGCGCCCCGCCGCAGTCCCCACACCACGGGCACCATGATCAGGACGTGCACGGCGTACGGCAGCTCCATCGGCCAGGGCGCGTACTGCGCGAGCAGGCCGCCGAGCAGCGGACCGGCACCGAAGCCGAGGGTGAGGGAGAGCGCGGCCCGGCGGGCCCCGCCGCCGTCGTCGGACAGCTCCTTGACCCAGGTGGTCGCCACGGCCATCGCGACGCCCATGCTCGCGCCGATCAGCAGCCGCCCGGCGTACAGCAGGGGTTCGGCGACGGCCCCGAGCGCCAGCACCAGGCTCGCCGGGATCGCCAGCGCCGTGGCCGGGAGCAGCACCCGCCGCCGGCCCCAGCGGTCCGACGCCGGCCCGCCGACGAGCAGCCCGGGCGCGAGGCCGAGCACGTAGACGCCGAAGAACGCGGCGACCACCGTGGCCGAGTAGTGCCCCTGCTCGCGGTACATGACCATCAGCGGGCTGAACTGGTTGGCGCCGAAGCCGACGCCGAACAGCGCCGCCGCCGGGCGGACCCAGGCCTTCACACGTTCCTCCTCCACACGACGGACGCCCCCGGAACCGGGTTCCGGGGGCGTCGTCGTCGACTCTTGCGCGGTGGCCGTCAGGCGCCGGCCTTGGCGCGCTGACGCCAGCGGGTCAGCGTCCGCTCGGTGTAGCCGTTGGGCTCGGTCGCGCCGGTGAACACCAGCTCCAGCGCGGCCTGGAAGGACTCGCTGCCCTCGAGGTCCTTCGCCATGGGCGAGTAGCCGGGCTCGCCGGCGTTCTGGTCGTCGACCACCGCTGCCATCCGGGCGAACGTGTCCCGGACTGCTCGCTCGTCGACCACGCCGTGGGCCATCCAGTTCGCGACCAGCTGGGCGGAGATCCGCAGGGTGGCGCGGTCCTCCATCAGCCCCACGCCCTCCAGGTCGGGCACGGTCGAGCAGCCGATGCCCATCCCGACCCAGCGTACGACGTAGCCGAGGATCGACTGCGCGTTCGTCTCCAGCTCGTGGGTGATCTCCTCGGCGGACAGCGCCGAGGGGTCGCCGAGCGGGAGCACCAGCAGGCCGCGCCGGTCGGCGATCCCCCGCGAGCCGAGCCCGGACTGCGCCTCGTGCACGTCGGCCCGCAGGTAGTGCAGGGCGTGCAGGGTGGCCGCGGTCGGCGAGGGCACCCAGGCGCAGTTCGCGCCCGCCTGCGGGTGACCGATCTTCTGCTCGAGCATCTCGGCCATCGCGGCGGGCTTGGCCCACATGCCCTTGCCGATCTGGGCGCGGTGCGAGAACCCGGCCGCGAGCGCGACGTCGACGTTGCGGTCCTCGTAGGTCTGCAGCCAGGTGGTGCCGCGCATGTCGCCCTTGCGCAGCACCGGGCCGGCCTGGAAGCAGGTGTGGATCTCGTCGCCGGTCCGGTCCAGGAAGCCGGTGTTGACGAAGATCACCCGCTGGGCGGCCTCGGCGATGCAGGCGCCGAGGTTGACGGAGGTGCGCTTCTCCTCGTCCATGATGCCGACCTTGAGGGTGTTCGGCTCCAGGCCGAGGACCTCCTCGACGGCACCGAACATCTCGACGGTGAGCGCGACCTCCTCCGGGCCGTGCTGCTTCGGCTTGACGATGTAGACGCTGCCGGCCCGCGAGTTCGTGTGCGGGCCCTTGTGCTGCAGGTCGTACAGCCCGGCGACGGCCGTGACCAGCAGGTCGAGGACGCCCTCGGCGACCTCCTGGCCGTCGGCGGTCCGCACGGCGCTGGTCGTCATGTGGTGGCCGCAGTTGCGGACCAGCATCAGCGAGCGGCCGGGCAGGGTCAGCTCGGAGCCGTCCGGCGCGGTGTAGGTCCGGTCCGGGTTGACCCGCCGGGTGACGGTCGTGCCGCCCTTCTCGAACTCGCTGGTCAGGTCGCCCTTCAGCAGCCCGAGCCAGGTGCGGTAGCCGACGGTCTTGTCCTCGCCGTCGACGGTCGCGACCGAGTCCTCCAGGTCGATGATCGTGCTGATCGCGGCCTCGAGCACGATGTCGGTGACCCCGGCGTGGTGCTGCCGCCCGACCGGCGTGGTCGGGTCGATCGAGATCTCCAGGTGCATCCCGTTGCGGGTGAGCAGCACCGCGCCCCGGCCGTCGGCGTCGATCGGCCGGAAACCGGCGTACTGCGCGGGGTCGGCCAGCCCGACGGTGCCGTTCGTGGTGTCCGCGACGAGCCCGTCGGTACCGGCCCGGTAGGCGGTGACGTCGCCGTGCGACCCGCGCGCGAGCGGGAACAGCTCGTCGAGCAGCTCGTCGGCCCCGGCGATGACCTGGGCGCCGCGGCGCTCGTCGTAGCCGCGGGCGAGCTCGTAGTCCCGCGGGAGCGCGTCGGTGCCGTAGTAGGCGTCGAACAGCGAGCCCCAGCGGGCGTTCGCGGCGTTGAGCGCGTAGCGCGGGACGGTCGCGGGCACGACGAGCTGCGGGCCGGCGACCTCGGCGATCTCCGGGTCGACCCGGTCGACGTCGATCGTGGGCGAGGCGTCCGGGAGCAGGTAGCCGAGATCGGCGAGGAACTTCTCGTAGTCCTCCACCGAGCCCGGCCCGTGCTCCCGGTGCCACGCGTCGATGGCGGCCTGGAGCTCGTCACGCTTCGCCAGCAGCGTGGCGATCTTCGGCGCGAACCGCTCCTGCAACCTCGCCAGGGTCGCCCAGAAGTCCTCGGCGGCCAGATCCACGTCGGACAGGAGCTCGTCCTCGACGAACGACTTCAGGTGCGGGTCGACCTGCAGCCCGGAGCTGTCGGCCATGTGAGACCACCTTCTCTGAGTTTGGTGCCGTGATTGAGGTTTTCTATCAGTGGATTAGTTATTCCGCATCATGAAAGTAGTGTCTCACCCTGCCCGGCGTCGAGCCGACGTAGGCTCGCGTGAGCGCCGTCATGCTGCCGCAGACCGAGCAGAGGGAGTGCACCGATGCCCCTGGACGCACCGATCCGTGCCGAGTTCGTGGCCCTGCTGGGTGACCAGGACGTCATCGACGACCCGGTCCGTACCCGCACCTACGAGTGCGACGGGCTGACCGGCAACCGGGTCGTCCCCGAGCTCGTGCTGCTGCCCCGCACCGCCGACGACGTCGCGGGCTGCGTGCGGATCTGCGCCCGGCACCGGATCCCGTTCGTCGCCCGCGGGGCCGGGACGGGGCTCTCCGGCGGCGCGCTGCCGGTGGCGGACGGCGTCGTCATCGGGCTGAACCGGCTGAACCGGGTGCTCGAGGTCGACCCGGAGAACCGGCGGGCCGTGCTGGAGCCGGGCGTGACCAACCTGGAGATCACCGCGGCGGCCGCGCCGCACGGTCTCTACTTCGCGCCCGACCCGTCGTCGCAGCAGGTGTGCACGATCGGCGGGAACGTCGCGGAGAACTCCGGCGGCGCGCACTGCCTCAAGTACGGCTTCACCACCAACCACGTGCTCTCCGTGGAGGTCGTCCTGCCGGACGGCTCGCTGGTCACCCTGGGCTCGGACTCCGCCGAGCAGCAGGGCCCGGACCTGCGCGGGGTGTTCCTCGGCTCGGAGGGCACCCTCGGCGTCGTCACGAAGGTCACCGTGCGGCTCCTGCGCACGCCGGAGGTCATGCGGACCCTGCTCGCGGACTTCCCGTCGGTGGCCGCCGGCGGTCAGGTCGTGTCGGACATCGTCGCCGCCGGGATCGTGCCGGCCGCGGTCGAGATGATGGACGCGCTGGCCATCGAGGCCGCCGAGGGCGCCACCGGCGCCGGGTACTCGCTCGACACGCCCGCGGCGCTGGTCGTCGAGCTCGACGGCACCGTCGAGGAGTGCGACGAGCAGTTCGCCCAGGTCAAGGAGATCTGCGACCGGCACGGCTGCACCCGGCTGCACGTCGCCGGCTCCCCCGCGGAACGGGCGAAGATCTGGCGGGGCCGGAAGGCCGCGTTCGCCGCGGTCGGCCGGATCTCGCCGGACTACATCGTGCAGGACGGCGTCGTGCCCCGGACCCGGCTGGCCGAGGTGCTCGAGCGGATCGAGCAGATGGGCAGCGAGGCCGGCCTGCGGGTCGCGAACGTCTTCCACGCCGGCGACGGCAACCTGCACCCGCTGGTGCTGTTCTCGGCCGCCGCCGGGGAGACCGAGCGCGCCGAGGAGCTGTCGTCGGCGATCGCCGAGCTGTGCGTCGAGATGGGCGGCTCACTGTCCGGCGAGCACGGCATCGGCACCGACAAGGCCTGCTCGATGCCGAAGATGTTCGGTGAGGAGGACCTCGCCGTGATGGACCGGCTCCGCTCCGCGTTCGACCCGGACCGGATCTGCAACCCGGGCAAGCTGCTGCCCACACCGCGGCTGTGCGGCGAGAAGCCCGGGCACTACCGCCCGCACCCCCTGGAGGAGGCCGGCCTGATCGAGCGCCTGTAGCCCGACCCGTCCCACCGCGCCACGAAGGGCCCGAACCATGACCCGCGCCGCCCCCACCACCCTGCGCCCGACGACACCGAAGGAGGTCCGCGACGCCGTCCTGGACACCCCCGGCCGGCTCGCGATCACCGGTGCCGGCACCGCCCGGCACTGGGCGGGCCGCCCGGCCGGGGTCGACGCCACCCTCGACCTGTCCGGCCTGTCCGGGGTGATCGCCCACAACCCCGGGGACATGACGGTGTCGGTGCACGCCGGCACCCCGCTGCGCGCGCTGCAGGACGAGCTCGCCGCCCACGGCCAGCGGCTCGCCCTCGACGCGGCCCGGGTCGCCCGCGGCGCCACCGTCGGTGGTCTCGTCGCGACGGCCGACGCCGGCCCCTCCGCACTGGTCTACGGCGGCATGCGGGACCTGGTGATCGGCGCGACGACCGTGCTCGCCGACGGCACGATGGTCCGCAGCGGTGGCCACGTGATCAAGAACGTGGCGGGGTACGACGTGGCCAAGCTGATGCACGGCTCCTACGGCACGTTCGGCCCGCTGGTGGAGGTCGTGCTGCGGCTGCACCCGGCGCCGAGGGCGACCACCTGCGTCGCCGTCGACGGGCCGGTGGACCGGGCCGCGGAGCACGTGCTGCGGCTGATGGCGAGCCCGCTGGAACCGATCGCGGTCGAGTGGCTCTCCGGCGAGCCCGGGCGCCTGCTGGTCCGGCTGGAGGGCGGCGAGCGGACCCTCCCCGCCCGGGTGGCGCGGCTGGTCGAGCTGCTCGGCGACGGCGCCCGCGAGGTGGACGGCGCCGCCGCCTGGGACGCGCACGCGGCACTGACCGCCGGCTCCGGCGCCGCGCCCGACGCCGCGGTCGTCCGGATCGGGTGCGCGCCGCGCACGCTCGCGCCGCTGATCGGGCGGCTGCCGGCGACCGCGGTCACCGCGGGCCTGGCCACCGGGGTCGCCACCGTGACCGTTCCCGCCACCGCGGTCCCCGAGGTGCACGACACCGTCGCGGCCGCAGGCGGCACGAGCGTGCTGCGGGACCGGCCCGCGTCGGCGGAGGTGCCCGCCTGGGGACCGGCCCCCTCGTCCCTGGCCCTGCTGAGGGCCGTCAAGACGCGGCTCGACCCCGACGCCCGGTTCGCCCCCGGCCGCTTCGACCCCTGGATGTGAGGCACGCGTGACCACTCCCGCCGGCTCCGCCGAATCGAAGATCCCGCAGCAGGCACCGAGCGCGTTCGACGGCGTCCACCCGCCGCAGCGCGAACTGCTCGACGACTGCGTGCACTGCGGCTTCTGCCTGCCCACCTGCCCGACCTACACGCTGTGGGGCGAGGAGATGGACTCCCCGCGCGGCCGGATCCTGCTGATGGACCTGGCCGAGAAGGGGGACATCTCCCTGGACGGCCCGTTCACCGAGCACATCGACAACTGCCTGGGCTGCATGGCCTGCGTGACGTCGTGCCCGTCCGGGGTGCAGTACGACAAGCTGCTGGAAGCCGTCCGCCCGCAGATCGAGCGGAACGTGCCCCGGTCCCGGGCGGACGCCCTGTTCCGGGACGCGATCTTCGCGCTGTTCCCCTACAAGCGCAGGCTGCGGGTCGCCGCGCTGCCCGGCGCCCTGTACCAGAAGCTGCGGACCGTCCCGGCGATCCGCGCGCTCGCCGGGAAGCTTCCCGGGCGGCTGGCCGCGATGGAGTCGCTGCTGCCGCCGGTGTCGGTGCGCGAGGCGTTCGCGCGGCTCCCGGTGCACACCCCGGCCGTCGGGCCGCGGCGGGCCCGGGTCGCGCTGCTCACCGGCTGCGTGCAGGACGTGTTCTTCCACCGGGTCAACGAGGCGACCGTGCGGGTGCTCGCCGCCGAGGGCTGTGACGTGCTCGTGCCCCGCGACCAGCAGTGCTGCGGTGCGCTGGAGGTGCACGCCGGGCGGGAGGAGTCCGCGCTGGACCGGGCCCGGCGCACCATCGCCCGCTTCGAGAACCTCGGCGTCGACGCGATCGTCACCAACGTCGCGGGCTGCGGGTCGTCCATGAAGGACTACGGCCACCTGCTCGCCGACGACCCGGAGTGGGCCGAGCGGGCCCGCGCGTTCTCCGCCGCCTGCCGCGACGTGCACGAGGTGCTCGCCGAGCTCTACGGGCGGCCCGAGTCCGAGGACGGCGGCCCGCGGGCGCCCCGCACGCCCGTCCGCGGGCGGGTCGCCTACCACGACGCCTGCCACCTCGGGCACGCCCAGGGCGTCCGGGACGAGCCGCGGGAGGTGCTGCGCAGCATCCCGGAGCTCGAGCTCGTCGACATCGCCGAGGCGGCGCTGTGCTGCGGTTCGGCCGGCATCTACAACATGATCAAGCCGGAGGCCGCGGCGGAGCTCGGCGAGCGGAAGGCCGGGAAGATCCGGGAGGCGCGCCCGGACGTCGTCGTCACGGCCAACCCGGGCTGCCTGCTGCAGATCGGGAAGTACCTGCCCGACGGCGGTTTCCGCGACATCCCGCTGCTGCACCCGGTGCAGGTGCTGGACGCCTCCATCCGGGGTGCGGCGGTCCCGCACCGGTAGCCGTCCCGGGGCGTCCCGCGTCCGGTCCGGTCTCGCCGAGATGCAGTGCAGGGTTCGACGACGATCGACACTTCGCCGTGGCCCGCGTCTCGGCGGGGATGTTCCGGGCACGGACCGGTTCGCGCGGCGCAGCACGGCGCGGCTCGGGGACGGCACGGCCGATCCGGCGACGCCCTCAGCGCGGGCGACGGCGCGCGGGGTGCGTGCGGCGGTGGGCGCGCCGCCAGGCGGTCGCACCGGTCGGGCGGCGGGCCGGACCGGAGGGACGGTCGTGGCCGGACGCGCCCGGGGTGGCCGGCGCCGGGTCGCCGGTCCCGCGCTGCCGTGCCCCCGCCTCGGCCCGCAGCGCGACGAGGTCCCACTTGAGGGCGCTGTGCGCCCGCTCCAGCCGCGCGATCCGCCGGAGCGCCAGGACGAGCAGCACCCCCGTGGCGACCACCCCCACCAGGGCGGCCCCCGCCACCACCGTCACCAGCCCCGACACCACCGCTCCGGTTCACCCGTCGTCCGCCCTGTCGGTACGTACCGTAACCGGATCCGGCCCGGCCGTCGGCCGACCGGGTGATCGACATGCGCGGCGGCGGCGATCTCGATCTTCTACTACCCTGGTTCGTGCAGGCACTGTCGCCCGCGCACCCGTCCGTCCGTACGAGGCCCGGCGCGCCGGCGGCACCTCCGGCGGTCGTCACCCGCCCACCCGGACGGCGGCGCGCGGGCGCGATCCGCGACGACCCGCGCCCGCAACGCGCGGAGGCTGTGAGGAGGCCGGAGTGCAGCAGCAGTCCACCGGTAACGGATCGACCACGCACGGCGATGGATCGGCCGTGGAGGAGAAGACCCCGACCCCCGGCCCCGCCCCGTCCTCGCGCCACTTCCCGCAGACCCTGGTCGCGATGGACCCGCCGACCCTCCCCGCCGCCAACCTCGTCCCCGCACCGGCGGAGTTCCGGCAGTTCCCCGCCCCGCAGCGCTCGGTGCCCGGCCACCCGCGGCTGCGCGACCGGCTGCGCCGGGCCCTGCTGTTCTGGCGCCGCGGCGCCTGACACCCCGGTCCGCGGCGTGTGATCAGGACCGTTCGGCCGGCAGTCGCCCGGAGGACCTCGTGAGCCCGACCACGATCGCGGCGAGCGTGACGAGCACCAGGAGCAGCAGCACCGTCCCGAGGTTGAAGCCGACGCCGTAGATCAGCACGAACGCGAGCCCACCGGTGAGCAGGCAGTAGTACGTCATCGGAACGATCGTCATCCGGATGACGTCGCCCTCCCTGCCGAGCAGGCCGACCGTGGCGGACGCGGCGACGACGTTGTGCACGGTGATCATGTTGCCGGCCGCGCCGCCGACGGCCTGGGCGGCAACCACCGTCTCCGGATCGACCCCGATGTTCTCCGCCGTGGCGAACTGGAACAGCGCGAACGTCAGGTTGGAGATCGTGTTCGATCCGGCGACGAACGCGCCCAGCGCCCCGATCCACGGTCCGAGGATCGGCCACGCCGGCCCACTGATCGCCGCGGCCCCCTCGGCGAGGGTCAGCGGCATCGACGCCAGCCCGGTGTCGTTGTGGTCCGGTCCCGAGTTGATCAGGATCCGGACCAGCGGGACCGCGAACAGGAGGGCCACCGCGGCTCCGGCGAGCTGGCCTGCGGAGACCTTCCACGCGGTCGCGATCTGCCGCCCGCCCATCCGGTGCAGGACGTAGGTCACCAGGCAGACCAGCAGGAAGACCGCGCCCGGCGAGTAGAGCGGCTGCAGCTCCTCGGAGATCCCGGTCCCGAGGATGTCGCTCGGCCCCACGGTCACGTCGGACAGCCAGTCCTTCAGCGGCTCCACGGTCCGGGTGAGCACCAGGACCAGCGCGACGACGACGTACGGCGACCAGGCCAGCAAGATGCTCATCCGCGCGCCGGCGACGCTCGTGTCCGCCTCGAGGGTGCCGGTCCAGCGATCCAGCCAGCGCTCGCGTGGGGGGAAGTCCCAGATCTGCTGCGGCATCAGGAAACCGCGGCTGGAGGTGAACATCACCAGTGCGAGGCCGATCAGGCCGCCGAGCAGCGCCGGGAACTCCGGACCGAGCAGCGCCGCCACCAGGACGTAGGGCACCGTCATGGCGAACGCCGCGTAGAGCGCGAACGGCGCGACGGCCAGCCCCTCGGCAAAGCTGCGGTTCTCACCGAAGAAGCGGGTGAGCAGGCAGACCAGGAACAGCGGGATCAGCGTTCCGGCGACGGCGTGCAGCAGCGCGACCTCGACGCCGATCGTCGAGAGGTAACCCGCGGCGTCCAGCCCGAGCCCCCCGATCCGTGCCTCGACCTCGCCGGAGCCGGCCAGACCCTGCCCGAGCCCGGTCAGCACCGGGGTCCCGGCGGCACCGAAACTCACCGGGGTGGACTGGATGACCATGCCGACCAGCACTGCCGCGAGCGCCGGGAAGCCCAGCGCGAGCAGCAGCGGGGCGACGACGGCGGCCGGCGTGCCGAACCCGGACGCGCCCTCGATGAACGACCCGAACAGCCAGCCGATGATGATCGCCTGAATCCGCCGGTCCGGGCTGATGCTGGTGAACCCGGCGCGGATGGTGGCCAGCGCGCCGCTCTGGGTGAGCGTCTGCAGCAGCAACAACGCGCCGAAGATGATGTACAGCAGGCCGATCGCGATGAGCATGCCCTCGACCGATGCCGCGACGATCGTCGTGGTGTCCATCCCCCACACCAGCGCGCCGATCAGTGCGGCGGCGACGAACCCGAGCGGCATCGCGTACTTCGCCGGCCAGCGCAGGCCGACCAGCAGGATCGCGACGACGAGGATCGGTGCGAGCGCGAGCAGGCTGAGCACGCCCAGGTTGTCCACAGTGACTTCCCCTCTGCACGCAAGCCATCCGGACGAAGGTGACGAACAGCATGATCAGGAGAGACCCTGTCACCCGTCCTGGCGCGGTCGCAAGCCCGCAGTGGAATCATGATTTCGCGAAGTGGACCCAGCCCTGGTCGCCCTCGTAGGGCCGGCCGTCCACCGTGACGGCCCGGCCCGCGTCGTCCGGGGCCTCCACCGCCCCGATCTCCACCCAGTCCGGCGGCAGCTCCGCACCTTCGGGGAAGGTCGCCGCCAGCGCGTGGTCCTCGCCGCCGGTGAGCATCCAGCGCAGCGGGTCCAGGCCCAGCGCGGACCCGATCTCGGCCAGCCGCGCCGGCACCGTGAACGACCGCGACCGCAGCCGCACCGCCACCCCGGACGCCCGCGCCAGGTGCCCCAGGTCGGCCAGCAGCCCGTCGGAGACGTCGATCATCGCGGTGGCGCCGGCGTCCGCGGCCGCCGGCCCGGCGGCGTACGGCGGCTCCGGCACCCGGTGCGCGTTCACCAGCGCGGCCGGTGAGCGGAAACCGCGGCCGAGCACCGCCAGCCCGGCCGCCGACCAGCCCAGCCGCCCGCAGACGGCCACCCGGTCCCCCGGGCGCGCCCCGGAGCGCAGCACCGGTGCGCGGCCCTGCAGCGACCCGAGTGCGGTCACCGACACGACGATCACCGGCCCGGACGTCAGGTCCCCGCCGACCAGTCCCGCCCCGACCGACGAAGCCTCGGCCCACAGTCCGTCGGCGAGCTGCTCGAGCTGGTTCGCCGGTGTCGACGACGGGCAGGCCAGGCCGACCAGCAGCGACGTGGGTACGGCGCCCATCGCCGCCACGTCGGCGAGGTTGGCTGCGGCCGCCTTGCGGCCGACCTGCTCGGGTGAGGACCAGTCGAGCCGGAAGTGCACCCCCTCGACGAGAACGTCGGTGCACGCCACCACACGGCCGTCGGCCGCGGCGACGATCGCCGAGTCGTCCCCCGGGCCCAGCACGGTCGTGTCCGGCTGGACACGGTCCGTGGTGACCCGGTCGATCAGGCGGAACTCGCCGACCTCGCGGAGTGAGACGCTCGACTCGGAACCGCCCTCGGGCGTGATCGCGGATGGGGACACGGGGGCTGCCTCCGGTAAGTTCTGCGTCCGACATTCCTGCCGCCAACCATCCGGCAGGGCGGCACGTACCGGAAAGGGGCACGCCGTGGTGCAGGCATACATCCTCGTCCAGACGGAGGTCGGCAAGGCGGCCGCCGTCGCCTCCGAGATCGGGGGCCTGCCGGGGGTCATCTCGGCGGAGGACGTCACCGGGCCGTACGACGTGATCGTGCGCGCCGAGGCCGACGACGTCGACGAGCTCGGCCGGCTGGTCGTCGCGCGGGTGCAGAACGTCAACGGGATCACCCGGACGCTGACCTGCCCCGTCGTCAAGCTGAGCTGAGCCGTGGCGAGGGCACGGTCTCGCATCTCACCGCCGGTGGCGGTGGCGATCGCGCTGCCGGTGCTCCTCGCGCTCGTCGTGGCCGGGCTGGGGGTCTACGGCCGGGCCACGGCCGGGCCGGACACCGGGCCCCTCGCCCTCCCCGCGCGGGCCGCTCCGCAGGCGGCCGACCCCCGGTGCGACGCCGTGCTGGCCGCGCTGCCCGCGGAGCTGCCCGGCGGGGCAGGGTCGCTGCCGTCCCGTGAGCTGGACCCGGCCGTACCCGGAGCGCGGGCCTGGGTCGCCGAACCGGAACCGGTGGTGCTGCGGTGCGGCACGGAGCGGCCCGCCGAGCTGGTCCCGACGGCGTCGCTGATCGTGGTGAACGGGGTGACCTGGCTACCGCTGCCGGCCCCCGAGGGCGTGCCGTCCCGCACCTACTCCGCCGTCGACCGGGGGATCTTCCTGGAGCTGACCGCGCCGCCCGGGGTCGGCCCGGGACCGCTGCAGGCCGTGTCGGACGCGATCTCACAGGCGCTGGCGCGCTCGTGAGTGGTGATCAGGGTCCTGACCCTGATAACCACTCACGAGCCCGCAGGGCCTACCGCAAACCCGTCCCGCGGGCGAGTGCGGTCTCCACCAGGGTCGTGAGCAGCTCGCCGTAGTCCAGCCCGGTGACCGCCCACATCTTCGGGAACGCCGAGCTCGGCGTGAACCCGGGCATCGTGTTAACCTCGTTGACGGTGACCTGGCCGTCATCGGTGACGAAGAAGTCCACCCGGGCCAGGCCCTGCACGTCCAGCGCCCGGAACGCGGTGATCGCCTTCCAGCGCACCGAGTCGGTGATCTCGTCGTCGAGCTTGGCCGGGATGTCCAGCTCGGACACGTCGAGGTACTTGGACTCGAAGTCGTAGAACTCGCCCGTGTAGCGCAGCTCCGCCGGCAGGCTGGCACGGACGCTGCCGTCCGGGAACTCGAGCACCGCACACTCGATCTCCCGGCCCGGGACGGCGGCCTCCACCAGCACCTTCGGGTCGTGCTCTCGGGCGGCGGCGATCGCGGCGTCCAGCGTGGCCGGGTCGGTCACCCGGGTCACGCCCATCGACGACCCGGCACGGGCCGGCTTGACGAACAGCGGCAGCCCGAGCCGTTCCCGGTCGGCGAACCCGATCTCGGTGCCGGGCCGCAGCACGACGCCGTCGGCCACGTCCAGGCCATCGGCGCGCAGCAGCTTCTTGGCGAACTCCTTGTCCATCCCGACCGCGGACGCCAGCACGCCGGCGCCGACGTACGGCACGCCGGCCATCTCCAGCAGGCCCTGGATCGTGCCGTCCTCGCCGAACGGGCCGTGCAGGATCGGGAAGACGACGTCGACCTGGGCGAGGACCTCCCCCACGGAGTCACCGGTCAGCCGGACCAGGCCGCGCCCGGGCTCCCCGGGCAGGACCAGCGCGTCGGAGTCCCGGTCGACCTCGGGCAGCTCGCGGCCGGAGATCGCCAGCCGGCGCGGGTCGGACGGCCCGGTCACCCACGCGCCGTCGCGGGTGATCCCCACCGGGATCACCTCGAACCGCTCCGGGTCGAGGTGGGTCAGCACGCTGCCCGCGGAGACGCACGAGATCGCGTGCTCGGAACTGCGGCCACCGAAGACGACGGCCACCCGGACCCGGTCGGAACTCATGGGGCACGAGGGTAGGCGCCGCCACCGAGGCCCTGCGCAGCCGGGATCACCGGGTGAGCCGGGTCAGCGCCTCCACCAGGTCGGTCCGCGTGCCGGCGGCGTACCCCACGACCAGGCCGGACGTCCGGGGCTCGCCCTCGTGGTAGCCGGCGAGCCCGCGGACGTCGACGCCGCGGTCCCGGGCCAGCGCCACCCGCTCGTGCTCGGACGGTCCGCGCAGCACCAGGTGGGCCCCGGCCGGGTCGCCGTGCGCGCTCCACCCGGCGTCCCGGGCCGCGGCGAGCACGAGGTCGCGGCGTGCGCGCAGCTCGCGCCGCAGGCGTCGCAGGTGCCGGGACAGGTCGCCGTGCGCGGCGAGCGCGGTGAACACCCGCTGACCGGCCGGCGCCGGCCGGGTCCCGGTCCGCGCACGCAGGTCCCGCCAGGCCGCCAGCACCGGCTCCGGGGCGACGACCCACCCGGCGCCCAGCGTCGGGCTGACGATCTTGCTGGCCGTGCCGAGGTGCACGACGTGCTCCGGCGCGAGCGCCGCCAGCAGCGGCAGCGGGGCGACGTCGTAGCGGAGCTCGCCGTCGTAGTCGTCCTCGATCACCAGCAGGTTCTCGTCCCGGGCCCGGTCGAGCAGGGCGATCCGCCGGGCGGCGGCCATCCGGACCGCGGTCGGGAACTGGTGGGCCGGGGTGGTGTAGACGGCCACGCACCCGGCCGGGATCGCGTCGACGACCAGCCCGTCGTCGTCGACGGGCACCGGGGCGATCCGCAGCCCGGCCGCGCGCAGCGCGCTCACCGCGCGCCGGTAGCCGGGGTCCTCGACGGCGACCGTCGCCCCGGCGGGCAGCAGCCGCGCGAGCTCGGCGACGGCGGCCGAGCTGCCGGCGGTCCCGAGCACGGCGGCCGGGACGAGTCCGCGGTGGCGCAGCAGGTGCTCGGTGACGGCGGCGTGGAACTCGGGCAGGCCGTCCGGGCGGGGTGCGTCGTCCGGGTCCGGCTCGGCGGCCGCCCGCCAGGCCCGCCGCCACATCCCCCGGTCGAGGGCCGCCACGCAGGGACGGCCGGGATCGAGCGGGTACGGCGCTCCACCACCGGGCCCTGTGGGCTTCCCGGCCGGACCGGCGGCGGGATCGACACCGGGCGACGCCGGCGCCCGGCCGGCACGGGCCGGGATCCGCCGGGCCGGCCCGGCGGGCGGGGCGGTCGGGACCGGCGGGTCCGTCCGGACGGGCAGGGCGGTCGGGACGGGCGGGGCCGTCGGGACGGCGGTGACGTACGTGCCCGCGCCGACCCGGCCCTCGGCCCAGCCCTCGGCGAGCAGCTGGTCGTAGGCGGCGGCCGTCACGGTCCGGCTCACGCCCAGCGCCGTGGCCAGGGAGCGGGTCGAGGGCAGCCGGTCGCCGGGCCGCAGCGCCCCGCCGGCCGCGGCGCCGCGCAGGCCGTCCGCGATCTGGACCGCGAGCGGCACGCCGGAGTCACGGTCGACCGTCAGGGGCGGCACATCCATCGGCCTTCTCGATTCGCTTGTGATTGGCCGTTCCAGGATGCCACTCGCCGCGTCAGGCTCGGTCCGTGACGCTCTCTCCCACCACGCTCTCCCCCACGGCACGGAGCACGCTCGGCCGGAACCGCGGCCGGGCGGCGACCGACCGCGCCGAGCTGCACGCCGTCCTCGACGAGGGTCTCGTCTGCCACCTCGGCTTCGTGCGCGACGGCGCCCCGGTCGTCCTCCCGACCGCCTACGGCCGTGCCGGCGACACCCTCTACCTGCACGGATCCACCGGTGCGCGCTACCTCGCCGGGGACACCCTGCCGTGCTGCGTGACCGTCACCCACCTCGACGGGATCGTGCACGCCCGCTCGGTCATGCACTTCTCCATGAACTACCGCAGCGCCGTCGTCCACGGTGTGGCCCGGAAGGTCACCGACCCCGACGAGCGGTGGCAGGCGCTCCGCGCGATCGTCGAGCACCTCACCCCGGGTGCGTGGGACCACGCGCGCCGCCCCGACCGGCGCGAGCTCGCCGCGACCGCCGTGTTCGCCCTGGACCTCACCGAGGCAAGTGTGAAGCGCCGCACCGGACCACCGGTCGACGACGAGGCCGACGTGCTCGCCGATCGCGCCTGGTCCGGCGTGGTGCCGATCCGCACCGTGCGCGGAGCCCCGGAACCGGCCCCCGACCTGCCCGGACACCACGACGTCCCGGCACACCTGGGGTGCACCGATCACCGGAACGGGTGACGTAGTCTCGACGGACGTGCCGGTCGCCGCCCCGCTCCCCCGCCCCGCGGCGTTCCGCCTGCCCACGACCGCTCTCATCGACGAGAACGCAGCCCTCACCGCCCCCGAGGAGGACGCGTGACGATCATCCCGCCCGCACCCGTCGAGATCGCCGGACTCGTGCCCGCCTGCGTCGAGGACTCCGGCTCCTGGTGCGCGACCGTCCACCGCCTGACCAGCAGCGACTTCATGGCCCGGCACGCCGATCTCATCATCGGCAAGACGATCTCGATCACGACGATCGTCGTGATCGCCATCCTGTTCCGCTGGCTGGCGCACCGGGCGATCGCGCGGATGGTCGACGGCGCGACCAACGGCCGGTTCACGGCGCTCGTCGGCCGGGCCCGGCGGCTGCGCCGCTCGGACCGCGGGGGCGACGCCGCGGGCAACCCACCCGGGTCGCAGCGGCGGCTCCAGCGGGCCCGGACCATCGGTTCGGTCCTGCGGTCGATCGTGTCCGCGGTCGTGCTGCTGGTCGCGGTGATGATGGTGATGAGCGAGCTGGGCTACCCGCTCGGCCCGCTGCTGGCCGGTGCCGGCGTGCTCGGCCTGGCCATCGGTTTCGGCGCGCAGAACCTGGTGCGCGACTTCCTGTCCGGCATGTTCATGCTGCTCGAGGACCAGTACGGGGTCGGCGACATCGTCGATGTCGGCGAGGCCATCGGCACCGTCGAGGCGGTCGGCCTGCGGATCACGACGATCCGGGACCTGAAGGGCACGGTCTGGTACGTCCGCAACGGCGAGATCCTGCGCGTCGGCAACATGAGCCAGGGCTTCGCGGTCGCCGTCGTCGACCTGCCGATCGCGCACAGCGCGGACGTCGAGGAGGCCACCGAGCTGGCCGGCCGGACCGCCACCGAGCGGGCCGCGCAGGACGACATCGCCGCCGACATCCTCGAGGCCCCCGAGGTGCTGGGAGCGGACCGGATCGGCCCGGAGGGCGTGACGCTGCGGATCACCGCCAAGGTCAGCCCGGGCCGCCAGTGGGCGGTGCAGCGCGCCCTCAACGGCGCGATCACCGACGCCTTCGACGACCACGGCGTCCCCCGTCCGATGCTCTACCCGGGAGGCGCCCTGAACGGTGGCTCCGCGAAGCAGAACTGAGACGATGGCGACGTGAGTGCACCGCAGAACTTCTACGCCGAGGTGGGCGGCGCTCCGGTCTTCCGCCGGATCGTCCACCGGTTCTACGAGGAGGTCGCGCGGGACGACGTGCTGCGCCCGCTGTACCCCGAGGAGGACCTCGGCCCGGCCGAGGACCGGCTGCGGATGTTCCTCGAGCAGTACTGGGGTGGCCCGCGCACCTACTCCGACCAGCGCGGGCACCCCCGGCTGCGGATGCGGCACGTCCCGTTCAGGATCGGCCCCATCGAGCGGGACGCGTGGCTGCGCTGCATGCGGATCGCCGTCGACGAGGAGAACCTGTCGCCCGAGCACCGCGAGCAGCTGTGGAACTACCTGCAGTACGCCGCGATGAGCATGCAGAACTCCGAGTTCTGAGTTCCGACCCCGCCCGGTCGCATCGCCATTACGCTGAGTAGCTGAAATGGCCGTCCCCGACCGCCACACGGGCGGCGATAACCGCCGATCCGGGCAAAAGTCACGGCGGTCGTGACCGAACGCGTCCGGACTCGTTGGACCGGACGCCGCCTCAGCAGCCTGGCGGCGAGTAGTCACCCGTCTGGGGGTACATCGTGAGCGCACTGCCGTCACCGTCCGGTCCCACGCCCGGTCCGCAGCGCCGTGACCCGTCGTCCGGCTCGTCACGGCACTCGCACCGCGCCACCACCGACCCGGAGCCCACCGAGCACGACGACCCGGGCGGCGAGGCCTGGTTCACCGTCGTGCTCCGCGGCTACGACCGCAGCCAGGTGGACGCCCGGCTGGCCGACCTCGACCACCGGATCCACGAGGAGATCCGGCGCGCCGAGTCCGCCGAGCGGGCACTCTCCGACGCCCGCGCGCAGATCCGGCACCTCCATGAGCGGCTCGCTGCGGCGGACGCGTCCGGCTCCGAACGCCGCAGCACGGAGGACGGGATCGGCCGGCGCGTGGAGCGGGTGCTGCAGGCCGCCGAGGAGGAGGCCACCGAGCTGCGGGAACGGGCGTCCACCGAGGCCGCGGAGATCGTGGCCCGGGCCCGCGAGGAGGCCGAGGAGCGGCGCACTTGCACGGAGGAGGCGCTGCTCGGCCGCGCCGCGACGCTGGACCGCGAGTTCACCTCCCGCAGCGCCGCGCTCGACGAGCGCGAGGACGTCATCGGCCGGCGCGAGGGCGAGGTCGCCGAGCGCGAGCGGGCCGCCGACGAGCGGGTGAGCGAGGCCCGGGAGAAGGCCGACGCCCTCCTCGCCGAGGCGCGCACGGACGCCGAGGAGATCCTCTCCGCCGCCCGGGACGAGGCCGCGGCTCTGCGGCGCGAGGCAGAACGCGGCGTCGAGGAGCGGCGGACCGCCGTCACCCGCGACATCGACCGGCTGGCGGCCCTGCGCGACGAGGTCCGGGGTGAGCTGACCCGTGTCCGCGAGACCCTGTCCACCGAGCTGGACCGGGAGCCGGTCGCGGCAAGCCTCGACGACGCCCTGTTCGGCAGCACCGCGGCACCGGCCTCCGCGTCCGGGGGCACGTCGCTGGTCTGGTCGTCCGGGACGACCGCCGGCGACCGCACGAGCGCGTCCCCGGAGACCGGGGCCTCCCTCACCGATGCGGGCCCGTCGTCGGATGCGGACTCGTCGGCATCCACCGAGGACGACGACGACGGAGAGCAGCCCGGGGACGACGACCACGGCACCACGACCACCGGCACCCTGCTGCTCGGTCCGGGCCGCCGTCCCGGGACCGAGCGCGACGACGACCCGGACCGGACGACGATCGGGCAGATCCCGCCGATCTCGCTCACCTCGATCGGGGTACTCCCGTTCGGTGATCTCGGCTCGGGTCGTGACAGCGGCCGGACCAGGACCGACGGCGCGGGAGGGGCGTCCCGGGGCCACCGTGGACCGACCCGGGGTCCGGGCGCCGGGCGCCGGTCGCGATAATCAGATCGTTATGTGCACCCGATCGTCACAGAACGCATGACGTCGGCGCCCGGTCACCGGGGCCGCGACGGCACGCCCCCGCCGCACGACTCCGACCCCGCGGACGCGGAAGCGGACCCGGACGGGCTCGGCGAGGCGATCCGGACGGGCCGCGTTCCCGTGGTCCCCGGATCGCTGGTCGAGCTGGTCATGCGGTCGGGTTCCGCGGACGCGGACGGCGCCGGGGCGGCTCCCGCCGACGCCGGCGGGTCCGGTGGCTCCCCCGCCGACCCTGGCCGGTCCGGTGGCTCCGGCACGCCCGGTGTGACGCCGACCGGCTCCCCGACTTCCGGCACCGCGTTCAGCGGAACCGCGTCCACCGCCACCCCCCTCGCCGGCTCCGCCAGCAGCGGCAGGGACGGGGCCGGCACGGAGCGCACCGCCCCCACCGCCGCCGGCCGCGGGCCGGGTGTCACCGGGGCCGACGACGCCGCTCCCGCCGCTGACCCTTCCCCGGCCACCACGACGCCCGGCATCGCGAGCACCGCACGGCCATCCGCGCCGACCGGAGGCGGCGGGGCATCCGACACCGACTCCGGCAGCACCATCTCCGGTAGCGCCAACCCCGGCGTCACCGGCACCGCCGGCAACACAGGCACCGGCGGCAGCACCGGCACCCGCGGCGCCGACACCGGCAGCACCAACTCCAGCAGCGCCAACTCCAGCAGCACCGGCACGGTTGGCACCGGCACCGTTGGCACCGACTCCGCCGGCATTGGTACCGGCGGCACCGACTCCAGTGGCACCGGCGGCGACGTCGGCACCGGCTCGGCGGCACCGTCCGCGACCGAGCCGGCCCGGTCGCCCGGAGCCGGTTTCGCCGACCTCGTCCGGTCGCGCGGCTCCTCCGCACCCGTGGCCGGTGATCCCGGCACGGGCTCCGGCGACCGACCGGCACCCTCGCCACGGCCCACCCCCGTGCCCACCGGCGCTGGCTCGGGCTCGGGCTCGGATATCCCCGGCACCGGTGACGGCCCGCCCGGGCTCGGCACCCCCGCCGACGACACCTACGCCGACCTCGGGGACCTCGGTGACGACCCGCTGGGGATCGGGCCCCTGCCCACGGACGACGATCCGACCGCCGATCCCCTGCACACCCCGGCCGAGAAGTTCGCGCCGCCGCCGTCGTTCGCGCCGGACACCCCCGGCGACCCGACCGAGACCCCCGCAACCGGCCGTCCCCGGATGGGAGGAGGACGGGCCGGCGCGGACGGCGTCCCGGTGACCGAGCCGGCGCCGACGGTGGTGCCGCCGATCGCGCCACCGCCCCGCCCGCTCGACGAGGGCGCCCCCGACACCCGGGAGACCGGTTCGTCCGCCCGGAGCACCACCTCCGGGGACGCCGACGAGCCCGTGTCCGCCAAGCGGTGGCCGCTGCGTTCGGCCCATCCGGCCTCGGACGGCCCGGAGACCGACATCCTCCCCCCGGGCGCGCTGCTCGGGCACTACCCGTCCGCGACGTCCGGGGCGGCCGACCGCCGGCCCGATCCGGAGCCGCGACCGGACACACCGGGTGCGGGAGGCCGGCCGACGATGCCCGGACGCCGGCGCCCCGCCCCGGCCGAGCCGGAGCCTGGCCCCGCACCACGGCCGCCGATGGGCGGGGCACCGAGCGGGCCGGCGATGGCCGGGTTGTCCGGGAACGACCTGTTCGCCACGCCCTCCGACACCGGCACCGCACGCGGGTTCGGTGAGCTGCCGGGCCGCGGCGCCGAGGCCTGGGCCCCGGCCGGCCGCGTGGACGAACCCGCCGGTGGCGCCCGGAACCACAGCCCCGACGACCCCGTCGGCGACGACCGGAGCCACCGCCCGGACGAACCCATCGGTGACGACCGGAGCCACCGCGCCGACGAGGCCACCGGTGACGACCGGAGCGGTCGCGACGACCGGCGCGCCGGCGACGACCGGGCACTCCGCGACGGCGAAGCCGGCTCCCTCAGCCCGCGGCCCCGTCCCGACGGCGCGGCCGGAGCCCGGTCCACGGCGTCCCCCGCCGGCGACCAGGCCCGGCACGACGGGACCGGCCCGGATGTACCCGGTCCGGCAGCAGCCCCGGAGTTCCCTGCGCCGACCGGCGCGCCGGGCCCCCGCACGCCGGTCCCGGGGATCCGCGCCACGTCCACGCCGCCCGGTGTCCCGTCGCCCGGCCCCGCCGCCGGGGCCGGCACGGAGCCCGGCCGCAACGGCACCACACCCGAGCACCGCGGCACCACGGCCGAGCACCGCGGCCCCGCCCCGGACCATCGCGGCACCGCACACGGCCCCCACGGCCTCGCGCCGGGCCGTCCCGGCTCCCCACACGGTCCCGACGACCCCGCGTCGGACCTGCACGGTCGCCCCGGCCCCGCGCCGGACCAGCACAGCACCGCGCGGAACCACCACGGCACCCCACACCGCACCGACGGGCCCCCGCCGCACCACCCCCGGGACGGCGCCGAGGCCACCGGTGACCACCGCTCCGGTGTGGACCCGTGGGCTCCGCCAGACGAGCACGCCACCACCCGGATCCCGCCACGCCCCACCCCGCGGGCCCGTCCCGCGGACGCCGGCACGGAGCAGTCGGCCGCCGAGCGGACCGTGACACTGCGTCCGGTGGGCGAGACGAGCCCGGTGGGCGACGACAACCTGCGCCCGGTCGGCGACGACGGCCGCCCCCGGCCACGCCCGAACGCCGTCGAGGGCACGGCCCCGGTCCCCGCCCGCCCGGCCGCCCCCGGCCCGGACGGCGAGGACGACGACACGCGGAGCGACTCCGGCCACTCCGACGCGACCGGCCGCAACGCCGCCGCGGCGGCGTCGGTGGGTGCCGTGTCGGTGGCCGCGGCCCGAGCCGCTTCCGGCCGCGACGGCCACGTCTCCGACGACCCCGCCGAGCCGGGCGCCGACGCGCCGGACCCCGAGGCCAAGCCGGTCACGCCGCGCCGTGACGCGATCATGTCGGCGAAGCCGCGCAACGGCCGGCGCGGCGTCTCACCGGCCGGCCTGGCGATCGCCCTGGCGATCGTGCTGCTCGGCACGCTGACCCTATGGGCGATGCTGTCGCCGGTCCCGCAGGACGAGGGCGCGACCGCGGACCGGCCGGGTGCGGCCGCTCCGGGCTTCGGGCCCCGCCCGGTCGCCGCGCCGGCCGGGGCGAGCCTCGCCGAGCCCACGGTGCGCGCGACCGTCCCGGCCGGTTCGTCGGCGGTCGCGACCGCGCCGTCGTCCCGCGGCCCCGCGCTCGTCGCGGTGCGCGACGCGAACCGGCTGCTGGTCCTGGACGGGGCGTCCGACGCCGTCACCGCCGAGGTCCCGCTCCCGGCCGCGCCGCAGGGCGTCACCGCCTCCCCGGACGGGAGCCGCGCGTTCGTCAGCATGTCCGACGGCACCGGCGGCCAGGTCGCCGTCGTCGACGTCCCCGGGGCCACCGTGCTGAACACCGTGCCGGTCGCCGGGGACCCGGCCGGCGCGATCGCCGCCCCCGACGGGCGGTTCCTCTACCTGCCCTCGCGGGCCACCGGGGTCGTCGACGAGCTGGATCCGTACGCCGGGGTCGTCACCCGTTCCGTGCCGGTCCCCGGCGACCCGTACGCGGCTGCCGCGAACGAGGCCGCCGACCGCGTGTACCTCGCCGCCCGGGGCGACGACCAGCTGACCGTGCTCGACCCGAACAGCCTCGGTGTCCTCGGCAGCTACCCGGTCTCCGGCGACGCCGAGGCCGTCGCGGCCACCCCCGCCGCCGTTCCGGAGCAGAAGGTGGCCGTGGCCGGACCGGACTCCGACACGGTCACCGTGGTCAACCCGGCCGACGGCCGCGAGATCGCCACCGTCGAGGCCCCCGGCGGCCCGACGGGCCTGGCGTTCGCCGCCGACGGCCGCCACCTCTACGTCACCACGGGTCAGGGCCTGCAGGTGGTCGACACGGCGACCTGGCAGGTCACCAGCACGGTCGACGTCGCCGGGAACCCGACCGACGTCGCGGTGTCCCCGGACGGCCGCACCGGCTGGGTCACCGGTGACGGCCAGGTCAGCGTCCTGAACCTGACCTGATCACCCGGTCACGGTGAGGGGCAGCGACAGCACCCGGCGCCGCACCACGGCCCCGTAGCGCGCGTCGAGACGCACCCACGACCCGGACGCCGACACCCGCACCCGCGGCCCGGTGGCACCGGACGGCCCGGACCCCAGGAACCCCATCCCGGACATCGCGAACAGCACGCGCATCGGGACGGTCACCGGCCGTCCGGACTCCGGGGGCGACACCGTCAGCACCGTCTGGTCCAGCAGCGACGCCGGCGGCCCCAGCGGGCCCGCGTGCTCACGCGCCAGCGCCAGCCCCCGGTCGGCGAGGCCGTCGAGCTCGTCGGCGGGCACGTCGTCGACCCGCGTCCATCCCTCCGACGGCGGCAGCTCCTCCAGCCACGTCGCCGCCGGCCCGGTGTCGATCGCCTCGGCCCGGTCCACCGCGAGCGCCGTCAGCAGCGACGACGCGTGCGCCGTCACCGGTGCGCCGCCGTCCAGCGACCCGGCCACGGACCGGGTGACCAGCACGTCGAACGGGGTGCGTGCCCACGCGGTCACCCGGCCGGCGTCGGAAGTCAGCCGGATCGTCGCCGACTGGTCGAGCCGGACGACGCGCGCGGTGAACGCGCCGAGGTCGTCCCGCTCGGTCGGGTCGGCGAGCCGGAGGGTCACGACCCGTCTCCCAGGTGCCGCTTCAGGTAGTCCCGCTCGTCGTCGGTGAGCCGTCGCACGCGTTGCTCCTCGAGGTCGTAGAGCGCCATCGTCGTCCACGCGGTGACCGCGACCGGGTCGTCGGGCCCGGGACCGTCCCGCAGGACGTAGTCGAGCGTGAACGAGGCCGCCCGCAGGTTCCGCACGGTGATCTCCACCCGGAGCGGTTCCGCCCGCCAGGCCAGCTGCCGCTTGTACTCGACGTGCAGCCCCGCGACCAGCAGCCCGGACGCGAACCCGTCCAGCCCTTCCTGCCCCGCACCGGTGAAGGCCAGCGCGACCCGCGCCTCCTCGATCAGCGTGACGATCCGGGCGTGGTTGACGTGCCGGTAGGCGTCCTGGTCGGTCCACCGGAGCGGGACCATCGTGACGAACGGTGCCATGGTGGCGAGTGTTCCCGACCGCTACCGGGCGAGGCCACGTAGCTGGCGCGATATCACCGACAGCGTGGCCAGGTCCAGCGACGCCGACGCCCCGATCTCCTCCAGCGCGGTGCGGGCCCGGGACAGCTTGGACGCGTTCGCCTGCTCCCACGCCGCGATCGACTCCTCGACACCGGTGCCCGGCGGGGTCTCCCGCAGCGCGTCGAGCGTGATCGACCGCAGCGAGCCGTAGAGGTCGTCACGCAGCGCGAGCCGGGCCAGGGAATGCCACCGGTCGCCGCGGTCGAGCCGGCTGACCGCGGTCAGCGCCTGGTCGACACCGAGGTGCTCGGAGATCGCGTAGTACAGCCGGGCCACCTCGGCGGTCGGGCGCGGCTCCTTCTCGCGGTCGGACAGCTCGACGAGCTCGACGACGTCGAGCAGGCCGTAGGCGTACAACGACAGCGCGGCCGGTTCGACGAGGTCCTCCGGCACCCCGGACGCCCGCAGGGTCGCCGCCCGCTCCCGCACGGCGTCCAGCTCGCGGCCCTGCAGCAGCTCGGGCAGCTGCGCGCGCAGCTCCGCGATCGGCGCCGCGAACCGGCTGATCTCGGCGCCCACCGCGAGCGGCTGCGGCCGGTTGGTGAGGAACCAGCGCGACACCCGGTCGAGCAGCCGGCGCGACTCGAGCACGACCGCGTCGGCGACGCTGACCGGCACGTCAGCCGTCCGCACCGCCTCCCACAGGGCCGGCAGCTCGAACACGTGGGTCGTGACGGCGTAGGCGCGGACGACGTCGTCGGGCCCCGCGGCGAGCTCCTCGCCGAGCCGGAACGCGTAGCTGATCCCGGCACCGTCGACCATCTGGTTGACCAGCCGGGTGCCGATGATCTCCCGGCGGAGCGGGTGGGTGCGGACGGCGTGGTCGAACCGCTCGCGCAGCGGCTCCGGGAAGTACTCCGGCAGGACCGGCGCGAACGCCGGCCGGTCCGGCAGGTCGCTCTCGAGGAGCCGGGCGGTCAGGTCGAGCTTGGTGTGCGCGAGCAGCGTGGCCAGTTCCGGGCTGGTCAGCCCCACCCCGTCCGCAGCCAGCCCGTCGAACGCGGCCTCGCTGGGCAGCACCTCCAGCTCCCGGTCCAGACCGGTCCGCTCCACGAGGTCGGTGACCATCCGCCCGTGCACGCTCACCATCCCAGGGGCGTGCGCGCGGGCGACCCCGAGCACCGCGTTCTGCGCGACGTTGTCGGCGAGCACCAGCGCGGCGACGTCGTCGGTCATCGACGCCAGCAGCTCGTCGCGGGTCTCGCGGTCCAGGGCACCCTCGGCGACCGGGCGGTCCAGCAGGATCTTGATGTTGACCTCGTGGTCGGAGCAGTCCACACCGGCCGAGTTGTCGATCGCGTCGGTGTTGATCCGCCCGCCGGCACGGGCGTACTCGATCCGGCCGCGCTGGGTCAGGCCGAGGTTGCCGCCCTCCCCGACGACACGGACCCGCAGCTCGGACCCGTTCACCCGGATCGCGTCGTTGGCCTTGTCCCCGACCTCGGCGTTGGTCTCGGTGGAGGCCTTGACGTAGGTGCCGATCCCGCCGTTCCACAGCAGGTCGGCGGGCGCGAGCAGGATCGCGTGGATCAGCTCCGGCGGCGACATCCGCGTGACGTCGTCGCCGAGGCCCAGCGCGGCCCGCATCTCCGGCCCGACCGGCACCGACTTCGCCGTCCGCGGCCACACCCCGCCGCCGGGGCTGATCAGCGACCGGTCGTAGTCGGCCCAGGACGAGCGCGGCAGCTCGAACAGCCGCCGCCGCTCCGCGTACGACCGCGCGGCGTCCGGGTCCGGATCGACGAACACGTGCCGGTGGTCGAACGCGGCCACCAGCCGGATGTGCTCCGAGAGCAGCATCCCGTTGCCGAACACGTCCCCCGACATGTCCCCGACCCCGACCACGGTGAACTCCTGGCGCTGGGTGTCCAGGTCCAGCTCCCGGAAATGCCGCTTCACCGACTCCCACGCCCCGCGCGCGGTGATCCCCATCGCCTTGTGGTCGTAGCCGACCGAGCCGCCCGAGGCGAACGCGTCACCGAGCCAGAAGCCGTACTCCGCGGAGACGGAGTTCGCGAGATCGGAGAACGTCGCCGTGCCCTTGTCGGCGGCCACGACCAGGTAGGAGTCGTCGCCGTCGTGCCGCACGACGTCCGGAGGCGGCACCGTCTCGGTGCCGCCGTCCGGCAGCCTCCGCAGGTTGTCGGTGACGTCGAGCAGCCCGGAGATGAACGTCCGGTAGCACTCCCGGACGTGCCCGGCGTCCGCCCCGGTCCGCCGCACGATGAACCCGCCCTTCGCCCCCACCGGGACGATCACGGCGTTCTTCACCGCCTGGGCCTTCACCAGGCCCAGCACCTCGGTCCGGTAGTCCTGCTGCCGGTCGGAGTACCGCAGCCCGCCCCGCGCGACCGCACCGAACCGCAGGTGCACCCCCTCCACCTGGGGCGAGTACACGAAGATCTCGAACCGGGGCCGCGGCTGCGGCATGTCCGGCACCGCGGCCGGGTCCAGCTTGAACGAGAAGAACGACCGGCCGCGGAACCAGTTGGTGCGCAGCGTCCCCTCGATCACGGCGAGCAAGCCACGCAGGATCCGGTCCGCGTCCAGGCCGCTGACCTGGTCGATCAGCATCGTGACGTTCTCCAGCGCGCGCTTGTGTGCGGCCTCGCGCTCGGCGGCGTCGGCCGTCGCCGGGTCGAACCGCGCCCGGAACAGCGTCATCAGGCCCTGCGCGACCTCCGGGTGCGCGACGAGCACGTTCGCCGTGTACTGCAGCGTGAACAGCCCGCCGAGCTGGCGGGTGTAGCGGCTGTACGCCCGCAGGACGGCCGCCTCCCGCCAGTGCAGCCCGGCCCGCAGCACCAGCGCGGAGAACCGGTCGGACTCGGCGTCCCCGCGCCAGGCGGCGGCGAAGGCCTCCTCGAACCGGACACCCGCGTCCTCGACGGTGACCGTCGGGACCGCCGGCGTCGTCCCGGGCGCGTGCGGCGCCCGCACCCCGAAATCGTAGAGCCAGCACCGGCGCCCGTCGGGGCGGGTGAACTCGTAGGGCCGCTCGTCGACGACGTCGACGTCGAGCTGCTGCAGCAGCGGCAGGACCTGGGTCAGGGTGGCCGGCGAGTCGCCCAGGTAGAGGGCGAACCGGATCTCCCCCTCGACCGTGCGGTACAGCCGCAGGTCGAACGGGCCCGCGGCCTCACCGCCCAGCGCCATCAGCCGGCGCAGGTCCTCGACCGCACGCTCCGGCACGACGCCCGCCTTGTACGACTCGGGGATGCCGGCGAGCATCGGCCGCGCCGCGGGCCCGGCGTCGCCGAGCGCGGCGACGAGCCGGTCGTCCCAGCTGCGGGTGGCCTCCGCGACCTCGTCCTGCAACGCGGCGAGGTCGTAGGCCACCGGTTCCGCGGCCGGGTCGGTGGAGATGGTCAGGTGCAGCATCGCCAGCTCGGCGTCGCCGACCTGCGCGGTGTAGGTGGTGTCGGTGCCGCCGAGCCGGGTGCGCAGGATCTCGGTGACCCGCAGGCGGGTGGCGGTCGTGTAGCGGTCCCGCGGCAGGTAGACCAGGCAGGACAGGAAACGCCGGTACGGGTCGGCGTGCACGAACAGCCGGACCGAGCGCCGGGCGCTGGCCTCCAGCACACCGACGCCGGTGTCGTGCAGGCGCTGCTCGGAGGAGGAGAACAGCTCCGAGCGGGGCAGCACCGAGAACACCTCGAGCATCTGCTGGCCCGAGTAGGAGTCCGGCGGGAAGCCGGCACGGCGGATCGCGCCCCGGATGCGGCGGGCGACGACCGGAATGTCCAGCACGGACTCGTGCCGGGCCGGGACGGAGAGCATGCCGAGGAAGCGGTGCTCGCCGGTGACCGTTCCGTCCGCGTCGCGGGTGCGGATGCCCACGTAGTACGGGTGCACCGCCCGCAGGACCCGGCTGCGCTCGCTCGCGCGGGTGATCAGCAGGAGCCCGGCCGGGTCCTCCGTGCCGAGCCGGCCCTCGTCCGGGAGGAACAGGTTCGCGCCGGCATCGTCCGGGCGGAGCATCCCCAGCCCGGTGGTCGTGTCCGGCTGCAGGCGCCCGTCGCGCCGCACGTAGTGGCGGTAGCCGATGAAGATGAAGTGCTCGTCGACGAGCCAGCGGAGGAGCTCGGCGACCTCGGCCGGGCGGGCGTCGTCCTCGGCGTCGCGGGTGCCGGTCGTCCCCACCGTGGCCAGCTCGTCGGCCAGTTCGCGGGCCCGCGCGGTCATCGCCGCCGTGTCGTCGATGACCTCCCGGACGTCGGAGAGGGTCCGTTCCAGCTCGGCACGCAACGCGTCCGGGTCGAGCGGGCCCGCCGAGACGACGTCGAGGTGCATCCACGACTCGGCCAGCCCGTCACCGGGTTCGGTCGGGTCGGCGGTGGTGTCGACTCCGCTGAGGACACCCTGGGCGTCCCGGTGGACGACCAGGATGGGGTGCACGACCCGGCGGGCGGTCCCGCCGGCCCGGCCGACACCGGCGAGCACCGACTCGACGAGGTAGGGCATGTCGTCGGTGACGATGTCGACCGTCGTCGCCTCACCGGGACCGGAGTCGACCCGGACGACCGCGTTCCCGGGCCGGCGGCGCGCACCGAGCTCGAGGTGGGCGTCGACGACGGAGGCCGGACCGGGCAGCTCCACACCGCCGGGGTCGTCGGTCTCCGGTGTGTGCCGGGCGTAGAAGCGGACGAGGTCCGCGCCGGCGCCGCTGCCCGGCCGCGGATGTCCCTCCGCCCGTGCCTCGGAGTCGGCTGTGTTCCTGGTGTTGCCCGTCGTACCGCTGCTCACGTCCCACTCCGGCCCGCGCCTGTGCTGACGGCGTCACCCTATCCTCCGGGGACGACGGTCCCGGGCCGCCCGGCGACCGTTCCGGCCCTGTTCGGTGGGCGGCGTCAGATCTCGCGGTACGCGGCGAGCGCGCCCGCGAGCAGGTCGGCGAGCCCCATGTCCTCGGGGATCGCATCCGGCTCACCGGCAGCCGGCCGATCGGCGGACGCGGCGGTGTCCCCGGGCGCAGCCGAGCCGCCGGCCGCGGCGGCGGCCTCGTCGGGTGGGGAACCGCCGGCGCTCGAGGCGCGGTTCGCGCCGCGGTCCGGGCCCGTCCCGGGGCCGCCCTCCGTCGTCCCGGCCCGGGCAGCCCGGTCCCCGGACGCCCGGTCCGGGGCCGCAGCCGTACCGGTGCGCAGGTCCACACCGGCACCGGACGACCGCACGGCCCACCCGTCCGCCGCTGACGTCCCGGCAGCGGACCCGACGGCGGCCCCGGCACCGTCCTGCCCGCCGTGACCCGCGCGGGACCGCCCGTTCCGCTTGGGCAGTGCGGCCGGGCCGGCGCCCGCGGACACCGACGACCACATCACCGGCCGCCCCTCACGCCCGTTCATCCCGTCACCGGCGTTCGCTCCGGGCGCCCCGGACAGGTCGAGATGGGCGCGGACGGCCTCCGCGAGCCGGCGGTCGGACGCGGCGTCCGGCGTGTCGGCGCCGGTCACCGCCACGGCCGCAGCATCGTCGGCGGGCAGGTCCGCGGCCGGCCCGCCGGCCGCCGGCACAGCAGGAATCGCCTCGTCCGGGGCCGGCCCGTCCGGCACGGAGCGGCGGGCCGGTGACGGTGGGTCCGTGGCCGGGGTTCCGGCGCTGCCTGCATGCGCGACCGGGGTGTCGGTGGCCGAGATGTCCGCCGCCGCGGCGCCGGTCGGGGCGGCCCCGGTCGCCGCACTGTCGGTGGCCGCGGTGTCGGCGGGCGCGGTGTCGGCGGGCGCGGTGTCGGCGGGCGCGGTGTCGGCGGGCGCGGTGTCGGCGGGCGCGGTGTCGGCGGGCGCGGTGTCGGCGGGCGCGCTGTCGGCGGCCGCACTGTCGGCGGCCGCACTGTCGGTGACCGCGGCCCCGGTCGCCGCGGTGTCGGTGGCCGCAGCATCGGCGGCCGCCGCGCCGCTGACCGCGGTACCAGCCGCCATGGTGTCGGCCGCGGTGGTGTCGATGGCCGGGCCGACCGGGGCCGGGCTGTCGGCGCCCGGGGCGAGCGTGGGCTCCTGCGCGGACGCCGAGCCGTCCGTGCGCCGGACCTCGTCCGCCCGCCGCCGGCCTCCCCTCGCCGGACGGGCGGAGATGGCCGCCGCGAGCACGGGTGACACCTCGCCGTCCGCGGCTCGCCGTCGCCCGGCGCGAGTCCCGGCCACGGCGACCGACAGGTCCGGTGTCACGGCCATCGCCGGTCCCGCGACGGGCGTCCGGCGCGCCTGCTCCTCATCGCACCGGCCGGCCGCGACGGCGTCCGGAGTCTCCGGGGCGGCGGGCTCGTCCTGCGGGGCCGTCCGGACCGGCTCGTGGGCACGTCCGCCCGCAGCGGGGGCCGGCTCGTCGGCCTGTCCCGGGGGCGGCGCGTCCGGTCCGGTCAGCTCACGGACGATCTCGTCTCCCGCGTCCCCCTGGGTTCCGGTGGCACGCAGCCGCAGCGCGGCCCCGTCCGGGAGACCGCCACGGTGCAGCCGCTCGGCGAGGTGCGCGGCCAGCGAGCGCGCCCAGAGCAGGACGGTCACCCGGTCGGCGCCGGGCAGCGTGACACGCACCGAGGCGGCGCCGGGTTCGGCGGATCCGGTCGGCGGCACCAACCGCCGCGAGCGGAGCGCGATCTCCTCCAGCGCCGTGGTCACGGCGTCGCCGTGCACCGGCGCCCCGGCCCCGTCGAGGACCTCGACGACGATCGTCGGCTCGGCCCGTTCCGGCTGCGGTGCACCGGCACCGGGGAGGCGGCGATCAGTGCGGGGGCGCTCGTCCGCGGTACGCGTGCCGCCGGTCGACGGCAGTTGCACTCGCGCCCGGTCGCCGTTGCGGAGCTCCGCGATGAGGGCATCGGCGAGCGGAGATCCGCTGCGCGTCGCAGCGGACGGCACCGACCAGGATCGGCCGGCCGGGTGGGCCGGGCCGCTGTCGCCGCCTGGCATCGTCGCGGCGTCGTCCGAGGCTCCGGCCAGCATCGCCGAGACACCCAGCGGATCGTCGGGGTCGATCGCGAGCTCGCGTCCGGTGCTGCTCGGGTTGACGGTGCCGAATCCCGGACCGTCGGCGGCAGCCACAGCAGCCCGAGCCGTTCCCCTTCGTGCTGTCCGCGCCGCGCCGGCACGTCCGTTCCCGTCGCGACCGGTCTCCGCGTGCCCGGCCGGTTCGGCGTGCACGGCAGCGCCGTCCGCCGTTCCGGCGGCCTCGCCCCCGGCGATGGCGGCGGCGTTCTCCGCGCCCTGGCCCGGTCCGGCGGCGCTCCGGTCCGGTCGGCCGGTGTCGGTGGTGGTCGCGGGCTCCCGGCCGGCTGTCACCGCTGCCGTCCGCCGGTGGCTGCCGCGCTCGGGACGTCGTCGCGCGGGGGCCTCCGCCGTGTGCCCGGACGCGCGCCGCTCGACGGGCGCGGGCACCGGCGTGGAACCGGGGCCGGGCGAGGTCCACATCCCGGCACCGACGGTTTCGTTCATCGCCGCGACGGCGTGCCGGAAACGCCGGCCCCGGTCCCGGTCGCGCTGGTCGGCCGCAACCGCCGCCCGCATCGCCTCGAGCGCCTCGCGGTACCGGCCGGCGCCCTCGTGCAGCTCGGACTGGGCGGTGCGGCAGGCGGCGACCAGGGCGGGCACGCCGGCGGCCTCGGCACTTGCGGCCGCATCGGCCAGCGCCCGGGCCGCGCGATCGACTCGGCCGGCCTCGGCGCGGGTCAACGTCAACCGCAGCAGCACGCCCTGGCGGCCGGCGTCGACCGCGGCATGCTGCGCGGAGGCCGCGCGGACGGCCTCGGCCGGGGACCGGCCGCCGTCGAGCAGGGCCGTGATCCACTGGCTCAGGAGGGCCGCGGCCAGGTGCGCGGACAGCGGCCGCGCATCCGGACGGTCGGGGGTCCAGCCGAGTTCGGCCAGCCCGTGCAGCGCGCGCTCGACGGCTGCACCGTGTTCCCGGCGGGCCCGGTGGACCGACCCGACCACGAGGTCCGCGAACGCCGCCGTGTCACCCCGGAGCTCCGATGCCCAGGCCTCCAGCTCGCGGGTGGGCCGGCCCGGGTCGTCGCCCGCGGCGAGCGCACACCGGACCTCGACGGCGAGGCGGTCCAGCCGCAGCAGTCCCGGTTCCTCGCCGGGTGCGTCGTCCGGCAGGTCGGCCACGAGTGCCCGGGCGGTGTCCAGCTCGCCGTCAGCCTGGGCGATCGCCGCCAGCTCGACCCGGAGCCGAGCCGCCTCGGGCCGGCCGAGCACGGCGGGCCCCGGTGGACGGCGCGGTACGGCCGGCACCGCGTCGTCGGGCTGCCCCGTCCCGGTGAGACCGCCCAGGACGGCCGTGGCGACGTCCCGGGCGTCACCGCCGGCGGCGTGCCCGTCGATGAGCCATCCGGCCGCGAGCAACCAGCAGAGATCGTCACCGTCTGCGACTGCCCGCGCGGACGCGTGCTCGGCCAGTTCCGCGGTCAGCAGCGGCCGCTGCCACCGCAGCGCCGCCGCTGTCCTCAGTTCGGCCGTCGTCGCGCTTCCGGCGCGGTGACCCAGGTCGGACGTCACATAGCCTCCCGTGACACCACCGGCCCGGTTGTCCCGTGCCGCGTCGTCGCGTCCGCAGTATCCAGATCGGACCGTCTGGGCGCGGTCCGGCGGAGTGGTGCTCAGTCGCGGGTGAGCTTACGGTGTGTGACCCGGTGGGGTCGCGCCGCCTCCGCGCCGAGCCGCTCGATCTTGTTCTTCTCGTAGGACTCGAAGTTGCCCTCGAACCAGAACCAGGCTGCCGGGTTCTCGTCGGTGCCCTCCCAGGCGAGGATGTGGGTGCACACCCGGTCGAGGAACCAGCGGTCGTGGGAGATGACGACCGCGCAGCCGGGGAACTGCTCGAGCGCGTTCTCCAGGGACCCGAGCGTCTCCACGTCCAGGTCGTTGGTCGGCTCGTCGAGCAGGATCAGGTTGCCCCCGAGCTTGAGGGTGAGCGCCAGGTTCAGCCGGTTCCGCTCACCCCCGGAGAGGACGCCCGCCGGCTTCTGCTGGTCGGGTCCCTTGAAGCCGAACGCCGCGACGTAGGCCCGGGAGGGCATCTCGACGTTGCCGACCTGGATGTGGTCCAGCCCGTCCGAGACGACCTCGAACACCGTCTTCGCCGGGTCGATCCCGCCCCGGTTCTGGTCGACGTACGACAGCTTCACCGTCTCACCGACCTTGACCTCGCCCGAGTCCGGTTCCTCCAGGCCGACGATCGTCTTGAACAGGGTCGTCTTGCCGACGCCGTTCGGGCCGATGACGCCGACGATGCCGTTCCGCGGCAGCGTGAACGACAGGTCCTTGATGAGCTGCCGGCCGTCGAAGCCCTTGTCGAGGTGGGAGACCTCGACGACCTGGTTGCCCAGTCGCGGCCCCGGCGGGATCTGGATCTCCTCGAAGTCCAGCTTGCGGTGCCGGTCGGCCTCGGCCGCCATCTCGTCGTACCGGTCCAGCCGGGAACGGCTCTTGGCCTGGCGGGCCTTCGGGTTCGAGCGGACCCAGGCCAGCTCCTCCTTGAGGCGCTTCTGCAGCTTCGCGTCCTTCTTGCCCTGGACGGCGAGCCGCTCGGCCTTCTTCTCCAGGTAGGTGGAGTAGTTGCCCTCGTACGGGAAGGTCCGGCCCCGGTCCAGCTCCAGGATCCAACCGGCGACGTTGTCGAGGAAGTAGCGGTCGTGGGTGACCGCGAGGACCGCGCCGGAGTAGTTCGCGAGGAACTGCTCGAGCCACAGGACGCTCTCGGCGTCGAGGTGGTTGGTCGGCTCGTCGAGGAGCAGCAGGTCCGGCTGGGAGAGGAGCAGCTTGCACAGCGCCACCCGCCGCCGCTCGCCACCGGAGAGGTGGCGGACCTCGGCGTCGCCCGGGGGGCAGCGCAGGGCGTCCATCGCCTGCTCCAGCTGCGAGTCGATCTCCCACGCGTCGGCGTGGTCGAGCTCCTCCTGGAGCTTGCCCATCTCCTCCATCAGCTCGTCGGTGTAGTTCGTCGCCATCTCCTCGGCGATGGCGTTGTACCGGTCGAGCTTGACCTTGACCTCGCCGAGGCCTTCCTCGACGTTGCCGAGGACGGTCTTCTCCTCGTTGAGCGGTGGCTCCTGCTGCAGGATGCCGACCGTCGCTCCGGGCTTCAGGAACGCGTCACCGTTGTTCGGCTTCTCCAGCCCGGCCATGATCTTCAGGACGGTCGACTTCCCGGCGCCGTTCGGGCCGACCACGCCGATCTTCGCCCCCGGCAGGAAGCTGATCGACGCGTTCTCCAGGATCACCTTGTCGCCGTGCGCCTTGCGCACGTTCCGCATCGTGTAAATCAGATCCGCCACGAACACGATGGTAGTTCGCTCGTCCTCAGCCCTCGGAGCCCGGTACGGCCCCGACGGACTGCCGCATGTCGAGGTCCTCGGACGGCTCACCGCCGAACGGGGCGTCGTCGTCGGCCTGCGGCCGCTCCGTGGCCGGGTCCTCGGCACGCATCGCCCCGGTGTCCCGTTCGGGGGCTGCGACGGGCAGCCGCACCGGCGCGAGTACGGACGCGTAGCGGAGATCGAATGCCACGCTCGTCGGGTCGATCTTCGGGCTCTTGCGCAGCATCCCGTCGCGGTCGGTCCACTCGTCGACGTAGAGCCGGCCGACCACCACGACCGGATGTCCCTTGTCCAGGCTTTGTGCGACGTGTTCGGCGAGGTTCCGCCAGCACACGACGGTGTAGTACGTCGTCGAGACGTCACGCCACTCGTTGCTGTTGTGGTCGCGTCGGCGGAAGTTCACCGCCACGAAGAGGTCGGTGACCGCGTACCCGTTCGGGCTGTAGCGGAGAGTCGGCTTGCGGGTCACGTTGCCGGTGATGGTGATCTGGTTGACGGACACGGGATCCTCCCGGGGCTCGCTCGGTGCGGGTGGTGGTGCCCGTCGAGCATCACGCCTCGTGCCGCTTTCCGGGGAACCCTCCGTCGTGGCTGTGGACAGGGCACGCACTTGTGGAGAACCGGTTGCCGGGACGGGCTTTGAGCGGCCCGGCGTCGGTGGGCTGTGGTAGCGGGCGGCGGTCACGCACGACCCGACCACCTACACACCCCCCACGCATATCAGGGCCGCTGGGCACCGCCCTCGGCTCCGGGCGGTGGGCGGCGGCCGGAGGGGCAGCCGCTGGCCGGCCCGGTCCTGGACACACGAAAAAGCGCCCCGGAACCGATCACCGGTTCCGGGGCGCTCCCTTCTGAAGTTGAATGTCGGCGGCGACCTACTCTCCCACACCCTGACGAGTGCAGTACCATCGGCGCTGGAAGGCTTAGCTACCGGGTTCGGAATGAGACCGGGCGTTCCCCTACCGCCATAACCACCGACAACACTATCCAAAAATAAACCCCACAAGAAACCCCGCAGGGCCCAACCCACACAACCACCCCACGGGCACGGTTGTGGACTCAGGGTCACACAGTGGATGCGAACAACACGTCATGGCAAGCCCTCGGCCTATTAGTACCGGTCAACTCCACCCCTCACAAGGCTTCCATCTCCGGCCTATCAACCCAGTCATCTCCTGGGAGCCTTACCCACTCAAAGGTGGTGGGAGACCTCATCTTGGAACAGGCTTCCCGCTTAGATGCCTTCAGCGGTTATCCCTCCCGAACATAGCCAACCAGCCGTGCCCCTGGCGGGACAACTGGCACACCAGAGGTTCGTCCGTCCCGGTCCTCTCGTACTAGGGACAGCCTTCCTCAAGTCTCCAACGCGCGCGGCGGATAGGGACCGAACTGTCTCACGACGTTCTAAACCCAGCTCGCGTACCGCTTTAATGGGCGAACAGCCCAACCCTTGGGACCTACTCCAGCCCCAGGATGCGACGAGCCGACATCGAGGTGCCAAACCATGCCGTCGATATGGACTCTTGGGCAAGATCAGCCTGTTATCCCCGGGGTACCTTTTATCCGTTGAGCGACACCCCTTCCACCAGGAGGTGCCGGATCACTAGTCCCGACTTTCGTCCCTGCTCGACCCGTCAGTCTCACAGTCAAGCTCCCTTGTGCACTTACACTCAACACCTGATTACCAACCAGGCTGAGGGAACCTTTGGGCGCCTCCGTTACCCTTTAGGAGGCAACCGCCCCAGTTAAACTACCCACCAGGCACTGTCCCTGAACCAGATCATGGCCCGAGGTTCAGACACCCAATTCGACCAGAGTGGTATTTCAACAACGACTCCACGACCACTGGCGTGACCGCTTCCCAGTCTCCCACCTATCCTACACAAGCCGAACCGAGCACCAATACCAAGCTATAGTAAAGGTCCCGGGGTCTTTCCGTCCTGCCGCGCGTAACGAGCATCTTTACTCGTAATGCAATTTCGCCGAGTCTGTGGTCGAGACAGCGCCCAAGTCGTTACGCCATTCGTGCAGGTCGGAACTTACCCGACAAGGAATTTCGCTACCTTAGGATGGTTATAGTTACCACCGCCGTTTACTGGCGCTTAAATTCTCCGCTTCGCCCCCAAAGAGGCTAACGGGTCCTCTTAACGTTCCAGCACCGGGCAGGCGTCAGTCCGTATACATCGTCTTGCGACTTCGCACGGACCTGTGTTTTTAGTAAACAGTCGCTTGGGCCTGGTCTCTGCGACCACCCACCCCTAGCCAGCACGTGGCTTCAAGGCAGGTGGCCCCCCTTCTCCCGAAGTTACGGGGGCATTTTGCCGAATTCCTTAACCACAGTTCGCTCGATCGCCTCGGTATTCTCTACCTGACCACCTGTGTCGGTTTCGGGTACGGGCCGCAACAGCACTCGCTAGAGGCTTTTCTCGACAGCATGGGATCACCCTCTTCACCTCAACGGCTACGCATCACCTCTCACCCGTCACGACCCTCCGGATTTACCTGGAAGATCAGGCTACAGGCTTACACCACGACAACCACCGCGTGGCGGAGCTACCCTCCTGCGTCACCCCATCACTTGCCTACTACCAGATCGGACCCCACGCTCCCCCACAAACACGGCTCCCGAAGGAACCGAGGTGGGATCGGATGGTTAGCATCACCAGCCTCGGCATGGACGCACTATCACGAGCACGGGAATATCAACCCGTTGTCCATCGACTACGCCTGACGGCCTCGCCTTAGGTCCCGGCTCACCCTGGGCGGAA
This sequence comes from Pseudonocardia sp. C8, assembly GCF_014267175.1. NCBI lineage: Bacteria > Bacillati > Actinomycetota > Actinomycetes > Pseudonocardiales > Pseudonocardiaceae > Pseudonocardia > Pseudonocardia sp. C8. The sequence goes on along the minus strand of NZ_JACMTR010000002.1, from coordinate 1,232,942 downwards.
CAACCTGGCCCAGGAACCCTTGGTCATCCGGCGGCAGAGATTCTCACTCTGCATTCGCTACTCATGCCTGCATTCTCACTCCCACACCCTCCACCCGTAAATCACTCCCGGGCTTCACCAGACGCAGGACGCTCCCCTACCCAACAACACCAAACAGTGTCATTGCCACGGCTTCGGCGGTACGCTTGAGCCCCGCTACATTGTCGGCGCAGGACCACTTGACCAGTGAGCTATTACGCACTCTTTCAAGGATGGCTGCTTCTAAGCCAACCTCCTGGTTGTCTCGGCGATCCCACATCCTTTCCCACTTAGCGCACGCTTAGGGGCCTTAGCCGGTGATCTGGGCTGTTTCCCTCTCGACCACGAAGCTTATCCCCCGCAGTCTCACTGCCGCGCTCTCACTCACCGGCATTCGGAGTTTGGCTGACTTCGGTAAGCTTGTCGGCCCCCTAGGCCATCCAGTGCTCTACCTCCGGCGAGAAACACACGACGCTGCACCTAAATGCATTTCGGGGAGAACCAGCTATCACGAAGTTTGATTGGCCTTTCACCCCTACCCACAACTCATCCCCCAGGTTTTCAACCCTGGTGGGTTCGGGCCTCCACGACGTCTTACCGACGCTTCACCCTGGCCATGGGTAGATCACTCCGCTTCGGGTCTACACCCCGCGACTCACACGCCCTATTCGGACTCGCTTTCGCTACGGCTACCCCACCACGGGTTAACCTCGCCACGAAGCATAACTCGCAGGCTCATTCTTCAAAAGGCACGCCATCACCCCACAAGGCTCTGACGGCTTGTAAGCACACGGTTTCAGGTACTCTTTCACTCCCCTCCCGGGGTACTTTTCACCTTTCCCTCACGGTACTCGTCCGCTATCGGTCACCAGGTAGTATTCAGGCTTGACGGGTGGTCCCGCCAGATTCACAGCAAATTCCACGAGCTCGCTGCTACTCGAGAACACGCCCACAGCAGAATCGAATGTTTTCGCGTACGGGGCTCTCACCCACTACGGCCGCCCATCCCAGAGACGTTCCGCTAACACCGACCCACACCGTCCCGCCCCCGGCAGAGGACGAACGACACGTCTCACAACCCCGCACCCGCAACGCCTGCCGGCTTGACACGGACACGGTTTAGCCTCCTCCGCTTTCGCTCGCCACTACTCACGGAATCACATATTGTTTTCTCTTCCTGTGGGTACTGAGATGTTTCACTTCCCCACGTTCCCTCCACGCACCCTATGAATTCAGGCACGGGTAACACCCCATGACGGGTGCTGGGTTCCCCCATTCGGACACCCTCGGATCACAGCTCGGTTGACAACTCCCCGAGGACTATCGCGGCCTCCCACGTCCTTCATCGGCTCCTGATGCCCAGGCATCCACCATGTGCTCTCAACAACTTGACCACAACAAGATGCTCGCATCCACTATGCAACACTCAACCCACAACCACACCCACCCAAAGGCAACCACCACAACCACACCGGTCGCGTTAGCGAAGCCCCCGAACGAGGCGGCCAGAGACGAACCCCTAACCAGGGTGTCCTCTCAGGACCCAACAGCGTGCCGAACCAAGCCTGACGTCTCATTTGTGTTCCACCCAGTCACACCCAACCCACACTCGGGGCTGACGGTGCGAATCAGCTAAGCAACCAGCAGCCACCACACAGGCAGCCACCGGCGCCCCACCACAGTGAGGCTCCTTAGAAAGGAGGTGATCCAGCCGCACCTTCCGGTACGGCTACCTTGTTACGACTTCGTCCCAATCGCCAGTCCCACCTTCGACGACTCCCTCCCACAAGGGTTGGGCCGCCGGCTTCGGGTGTTACCAACTTTCGTGACGTGACGGGCGGTGTGTACAAGGCCCGGGAACGTATTCACCGCAGCGTTGCTGATCTGCGATTACTAGCGACTCCAACTTCACGGGGTCGAGTTGCAGACCCCGATCCGAACTGAGACCCACTTTAAGGGATTCGCTCCACCTCACGGTCTCGCAACCCTCTGTACGGGCCATTGTAGCATGTGTGAAGCCCTGGACATAAGGGGCATGATGACTTGACGTCATCCCCACCTTCCTCCGAGTTGACCCCGGCAGTCTCCCATGAGTCCCCGGCCGAACCGCTGGCAACATGGAACAAGGGTTGCGCTCGTTGCGGGACTTAACCCAACATCTCACGACACGAGCTGACGACAGCCATGCACCACCTGCACACAGGCCACAAGGGAAACGACATCTCTGCCGCGATCCTGTGCATGTCAAACCCAGGTAAGGTTCTTCGCGTTGCATCGAATTAATCCACATGCTCCGCCGCTTGTGCGGGCCCCCGTCAATTCCTTTGAGTTTTAGCCTTGCGGCCGTACTCCCCAGGCGGGGCGCTTAATGCGTTAGCTGCGGCACAGAAACCGTGGAATGGTCCCCACACCTAGCGCCCAACGTTTACGGCGTGGACTACCAGGGTATCTAATCCTGTTCGCTCCCCACGCTTTCGCTCCTCAGCGTCAGTATCGGCCCAGAGACCCGCCTTCGCCACCGGTGTTCCTCCTGATATCTGCGCATTTCACCGCTACACCAGGAATTCCAGTCTCCCCTGCCGAACTCAAGTGATGCCCGTATCGACCGCACGCCCAGAGTTAAGCCCCAGGTTTTCACGGCCGACGCGACACACCGCCTACGAGCTCTTTACGCCCAATAATTCCGGACAACGCTCGCACCCTACGTGTTACCGCGGCTGCTGGCACGTAGTTGGCCGGTGCTTCTTCTCCAGGTACCGTCACAAAAGCTTCGTCCCTGGCGAAAGAGGTTTACAACCCGAAGGCCGTCATCCCCCACGCGGCGTCGCTGCGTCAGGCTTCCGCCCATTGCGCAATATTCCCCACTGCTGCCTCCCGTAGGAGTCTGGGCCGTGTCTCAGTCCCAGTGTGGCCGGTCGCCCTCTCAGGCCGGCTACCCGTCACCGCCTTGGTAGGCCATCACCCCACCAACAAGCTGATAGGCCGCGGGCCCATCCCCCACCGAAAAAACTTTCCACACACCACCATGCGACAGTGCGTCCTATCCGGTATTAGACCCAGTTTCCCGGGCTTATCCCAGAGTGGAGGGCAGGTCACCCACGTGTTACTCACCCGTTCGCCGCTCGTGTACCCCCGAAGAGGCCTTACCGCTCGACTTGCATGTGTTAAGCACGCCGCCAGCGTTCGTCCTGAGCCAGGATCAAACTCTCCAACAAAAACCCTGACAAAAAACCGGTCACAAACACCCGACGGGGGTCGGGCCGCAACCGAACAAACAATCTGGCACAAAAACGCCAAACATATATAGCTCGACACACTGTTGAGTTCTCAAAAGACACCCGCACCGGCCATCACCACACCCACACACGGACGCGGATCCAGCAGACGGATCACCTCGACCCCACCACCATAACCACACCGAAACCAACCGATGCAGCCAGGGGGGAGCCCACCAGCGGGGCCTGCTGACCGACCCCCTCAGGGCCCGTTCTGTCCGGCTCTCTCGCTGACAGGGAATAAGTTACGGCACGCTCTCCGAGCACGTCAAACCGGGGTCGAAAACGCCATCTGACCTGCGCGAACTCGTCTCCGAGCCGCGCCGGGCCGCGGACGCATCCACCCCGGCCGCGCGACGAACGGTCGCGCCGACGTGCTTCTCGTGGATGGTGGCTGACCAGCGCGGATCACGCAAGGGGCGCGGCGGATCCGGGCCGCTGGGAGCCGCACCGGTTGTCGTTCGTCCCGCGTCTGCCTGCGCGCCAGGTTTTTTCAAGATTTTTTTCGACCGCCCGTCGTGGCCACGGGCCGCGACGAACGGCCGACGTGCGGCCCGCCGACCGTCTGGCGCGATGCCCCGGCCGCGGACGGGACGATCATCGGCCGGGAACGGCCGCTCGTCGTGGGTACCCGGCTTCGGCGCCCGCACTGCGTCAGACTGCCGGGCGTGCCGACCGACGGTGACGTCCTCGCTCCCGTGCTGCACCGGCTCCGCGCCGACGGTGGCCTGACGGCGGCCCGGTGGTGCCGGGCACCGGGCGCCCGCAGCCGGGTGCGGGCAACCGTCGTCCGCGACGGGATCGCGGTGGAGGCCGGTGGTGGCTCGCCCGGCTACCTGCGGGCGTCGCCCCTCGCGCTCCCCGTGCGAACGAGGTCGGTCGATCGGGTCGCCGTCCCCCTCGTCCTTCCGCTGCTGCCGGACATGGAGGGGCTCTTCGCGGAGCTGCGGCGGGTGCTCGCCCCGCACGGGTTGCTGTCGCTCCTGGTCCCGGCGCCGGCGTCGTTCGGATGGCGCGGTGGTGAGCTACGGCGGGCGGTGCGGGACGCGTGGCGTCATCGGTCGGGCGTGGAGCATCCCGGGTGGCTGGCCTCGTCCGCGGACTTCGCGGTCCTGGCCGATGACCGGCTCGACTTCACCCTGGACGACGTCCCGGGGAGCGACCGGGTCCGGGACGTGGGCGCGTTGTGCGAGGCCGGCGTCTACCCGCCCGACCTGCCGGCGGAGACGCGCTCGGCCCTGGCCGCACACCGGTCCGCGGCACGGTCGGTACGGCTGCGCCGGATCGTGGCCCGCCGCTGACCCGGTCAGTTCGAGGTACTGAACTCCTCGGCGGCACCGGCCGTACGCAGGCCCAGCGACGCCTCGTCCGGCGGGTCCACGACGTCCGCGACGATCGCCGTGATGTTGTCGGGGCCGCCGCCCTCGTTCGCGAGCGCGACCAGCCGCTCGACGATCTCCTCCGGTTCGGCCCCGCTGCTCAGCTCCTGCCGCAGCACCTCGTCGTCGAGGACCGCGGTGACGCCGTCCGAGCACAGGAGGTAGCGGTCCCCCTCGAGGATGTCGATCCGGTCGAGGTCGGGTTCCGGTGCGTGGTCGGTACTCAGCGCCCGCATCAGCACCGAGCGGCGCGGATGGTGGGCGGCCTCCTCGGCGGTGATCTGCCCTTCGTCGACCAGCTGCTGGACCATCGTGTGGTCGTGGGTGAGCTGGGTGAGGTCGCCGTCCCGGAGGCGGTAGATCCGCGAGTCCCCGATGTGCGCCAGCGCGAACTGTTCACCGGTCAGCAGCAGGGACACGACCGTCGTCCCCATCCCCCGGGTGTCCGGCTCCTCGCCGGCTCGCCGGGTCAGCCGCTCGGTCACGTCGTCCAGGGTCGCGCTCAGCTCGGCGGCGAGGTCGACGTCGGTGAGGTCCTGGGGCAGCCGGGCCTCCATCTCGGTGAAGGCCGACACCGTCATCGCGCTCGCGATCTCGCCGTGGGCGTGGCCACCCATGCCGTCGGCGACGATCAGGAGGCGGCCGGTCGTCGCGCCGGCGTCCTGGTTCGACGTCCGGCGACGACCCACATCCGACCTGATCGCGGATCGCAGTCCCAGAACCATGGGGACAGTATGGACGGCACGGTTCGCCGGGGTCGCAGGCGAGGTCCGTTCGCCGTCCGCTTCAACCGTATGGATGGTGCCCGCAGGCCGTGCGGGGCCCCGTGGCGGGTGGGGGCCCGCTTGCGGGTGTCGCTACCGTGGGGGCCGCGTCGGCCTCCGTAGCTCAGCTGGATAGAGCAAGAGCCTTCTAATCTCTAGGTCGCAGGTTCGAGTCCTGCCGGGGGCGCCGGAACACCGGGCCAGAGGCCCGGCTGGTTCCGTCCGCGCTTTCGTCCGGACGGAACTCATCGAGAGCAGCGGCGCGTTCGCCCGCGGGCTGTGCAGGACATGTAGCCGTCCTGCGTCGTCGACGCCTTCTCCGCCCGGGTGGTTCGCGATCTCCCGTGCGGAAACCCCGGCGGTGTCGAGCCGGGTGGCGACCAGCGTGCCCGCGCCGGCCGGGAACACCTACGGGACCGGACGACCACCAGGTGCCGCCGCGCGAGCAGCCTCGTGACCCATGACGGCGGGGTGACGGTCCGGATCCCGGCCGACGACGTCGTCTGCGGCTGAACGACGAGCCCGCGTCCGGGCACCCGGATCACCGTGCCTTCGATGGGCGCGGTCTCGGTGGTTCGTCGCCGCCGTGCTCGGGACGGTCGGTGACCACCACCCGTCAGGTCGCTCTTCCTGAGCTGCTCGGAGCCGTATTCGCCATCGGCGTCATTGCCATGAGGCGCTCTTACAGGCGGTGCATCCCGCGACCCGTGGCAACCAAGACCGAGTTCTGCTCGATCCAGACATCCAGCAGCTCGATGATGCCCAGGTCGGCGCTAGGTATTTGTCGAGGTCCGTGCGGACCAATGGTGCATGCACTGGGATCGGCAATGTCTCTGTCAGCACATTCTGCGTCCTTGACTTCGTTTTTCGGTGATGTGCAGGATGTGTGCCGATCCCGTTCTGGAATCGAATCCGAGCGGAGCCGCCCCCGGGCGGCGGACCCCGAGATCCATGAGGCCGGTGGACCACTGCGCCGGCCGTGCCTTCCGGACACACAGAGGAGCGGACAATGACGTCATCCGGGCAGTCACGGCAGACCGAGGGAGACCCCGATCTGCGAAGACGGACGATCACGTGGATCGTCGGTCTCGCGCTCGTGGGCCTGATCTTCGACGGCTACGACCTCGTCGTGTACGGCACACTGGTGCCGGTCTTCCTGCGCGACCCGAGCCAGCTCGGGCCGGTCGATCCGGCACAGGCCGGAGCCCTGGGCAGCTACGCCCTGGTCGGGGTGCTGGTCGGAGCGCTGATGGCCGGCAGCGTGGCCGACATCGTCGGCAGACGGAAGGTCATGCTGACGGCGTACGCGTGGTTCTCGGTCGGGATGATCGCCACCGCGTTCACCGGCACCGCCGGCACGTTCGGAATCCTGCGGTTCCTCACCGGGCTCGGCGTGGGTGCCCTGGTCGCCACCACCGGAGCCCTGGTCGCGGAGTTCGCGCCCCCCGGACGGAAGAACCTCTGCAACGCCGTCACCTACTCCGGGGTCCCCCTGGGGAGCCTCGTCGCGGCACTGCTGGCCATCCTGCTCCTCCCGGTCATCGGGTGGCGCGGGATGCTGCTCATCGGTGGTATTCCCCTGGTCACGCTGCTGCCGCTCGCGCTGGTCCGGATGCCCGAGTCCCCCGCCTGGCTGATGTCCCGCGGGCGGGTCGCCGAAGCCGAGCAGGCCGCGCTGCGCTGCGGCATCCCCCTCGCGGAGATCGCGTCCCGGCCGTCACCGGCGACGGCCCCCGCGACCGACGGCCGGCCAGGCTTCGGTGGCCTGTTCCGTGACTACCTGGTCCCGACCGTCCTGCTGGGCCTGATGAGCGCGGTCGGCCTGGTGCTGGTCTACGCGCTCAACACCTGGCTCCCGGAGCTCATGGGTCGTGCCGGCTTCTCGACGTCCGGCTCGCTCAGCTTCCTGCTCGTCCTCAACGGCGGCGCGGTCGTGGGGGCCCTGCTCGCCAGCCGGCTCGCCGACCGCTTCGGCCCCAAGAAGATCGTCGCCGCCAGCTTCGGCATCGGTGCGGTCGCCATCGCCCTGATGACCGTCGACCTGCCGCTGGCGGTCCTGCTGGCCTTCGTCGCCGTCGTCGGCCTGGGCACCAGCGGTACCCAGATCCTGATCTACGGATTCGTCGCGACCTACTACCGGACGAACGTGCGGAGCGCGGGCGTCGCCTGGTGCGCCGGGTTCGGACGGCTCGGCGGGGTCGGCGGCCCGCTCGTCGGCGGGCTCATGGTGGCCTCGGGACTCGCGCTCGATTCGATCTTCTACGTCCTGGCGGCCCTCGCGGTTGCCGGCGTCGTCCTGACGTGGCTGGTGCCGGGGACCCATCGTGGCGTGCCCCGACGAGGCGAGCGCCAGGACGCTTCGACCGCTGCTGCGAACTGATCGAACCCAGCTGCCCCACGGAAGGTGCCCATGACGACGACGGATCGTCCGGACGCGAAGGCCCGGTTCGAGCGCCCGCCGGCGGTCCACGGTCCCCGCGGGGTCCTGCGCGACAGCGGTCCGCAGTACCTCGTGAACGGTCTGGTCGGCCTGATCTTCGCCGCGACCGGCCCGGTCGCGGTGATCCTCGCCGTCGGTGTCCAGGGCGGTCTGGACCAGCGCCAGATCGCCTCGTGGATCTTCGGTGTCTTCTTCCTCAACGGCGTGCTCACCGTCGTCGTCAGCTGGGTCTACCGGCAGCCGCTGGCGTTCCTGTGGACCATCCCGGGCACGGTCCTGATCGGCCCGGCCCTCTCCCACCTCGCTCCGGCCGAGGTCGTCGGCGCCTACGTGGTCACGGGCGTGCTCGTCCTGGTGCTCGGGCTCACCGGCTGGATCCGGGCCGCGATGGCGGCGATCCCGATGCCCGTCGTCATGGGCATGGTCGCCGGCGTGTTCCTGGGTTTCGGGACCGGCCTGGCCCGTGCGGTCACCGACGACGTCGCGATCGCGGTGCCGATGGTCGTGGTGTTCCTGGTGCTGACCGCATGGGGCGCCGCCGCGCGCCGGGTCCCGCCGGTCGTCGGCGCGCTCGTGGCCGGGATCGTCGCGGTGGCGGTGACCGGCTCGTTCCGCTACGAGCCCGACGGCGCGAGCCTCTTCGCGGCGCCGGTCCTCGCGGTACCCACCTGGTCCTGGCAGGCGATGGTCGAGCTCGTCGTTCCGCTGGCGATCACCGTCATCGTCGTCCAGAACGGCCAGGGAGTGGCCGTTCTGCGTGCCGCCGGACACGACGTCCCGGTGAACGTCGCGACGGTGCTGTGCGGAGCCTGGTCGGTGCTGGCCGCCGGCGCGGGAGCGGTCTCGACGTGCCTGACCGGCCCCACCAACGCGCTGCTGACGGTGTCCGGTGAGCGGGAACGGCAGTACACCGCCGGGATCGCCTGCGGGCTGCTGGCGATGGCGTTCGGCGCGCTGGCTCCGCTCTTCACGACGCTCATGCTCGCGACTCCGCCCGCGTTCGTCGCCACGCTCGGCGGGCTCGCCATGCTCAAGGTGCTGCAGGCGGCCTTCGTCGCCGCGTTCGGTCACCGTTTCACCTTCAGCGCGCTGGTCACCTTCGTCGTCACCGCGTCCGGCGTCACGGTGCTCAACATCGGTGGTCCGTTCTGGGGACTCGTCACCGGGTGTGTCGTGGCGTTGCTCGTCGAACGAGGTGACTTCCGGGCGTCGTGACGACGTGCTCGATGACACCACCCGCCCGCCGACGCCGGCCGGCACGTCGGCGCAGGGGGTTACCACGGGTTCGCGACGGCCGGGGAGCTGCTGCGACGCTGGGCACGGTCCCGCGTGGGAGACGACTCCCCGTGCGGACCGGCGCCCCGGGACCTCCGGGTGCGCGAGCGCCGTCGAGAGCAGGACACGACGGCCGGCGTCCGGGAACGGGAAAGGAGCCGCATGGCCGGACCGGACCCCGTCGCGGTTCCCGAGGGGCCCGGGGTACTGGAGAGCGCCGTGCTGCTCGCGTCCGGCACCGGCCCCGGGTCCGCCCTGCTGCTGCGCGCGCTCGTCGAGGCCGTCCGCGTCCGCTACGTCGGCCGCGAGACGACGCTGCGCAGCCACGATGCGGAGGTCCGGCTGGTCCCGACCGCCGTCGAGGCGTCCGCGCTCGGGACGCGGGCCCTGACCACCGGCCGGCTCGACGACGTCCGGCTCACCGCGCGCGCCGTCGTCCGGCCCTCGCTGCGGTTGCGGGAGCTCACGGTGCGGGCCTCCGAGGTCCGGCTGCGGCCGGCGCTGGCCCCGGAGCTGGTCACGGGGCCGGTGGACATCGCGGCCGTGCTGGACCCGGACTGGGTGGCGGGCCGGCTGCGCGAGCACGCTCCGGCGGTGGTGGCCACGATCGACCCGGACGGCGTCCCCCGGGTACGGCTGCGGGACCGTCCCGGGCTCGGGGCGGCGGAGCTCGCGGTGGCCGTCGACGGGCACACCCTGTCCTGGACGGTCGCCGCGCTGACGGTCGGCGGGCGCCGGGTCGAGCCCTCCCGCGGGATGCGGGCGATGGTCGACCGCACCCGGCTGCGCGCGATCCGGTCCGGGCAGGTCGAGCTGGCGGGCCTGCCGCCACAGCTGCACCTGCACGGCGTGGAGCTCGCCCCGGACCGGATCACCGTGCGCGGCACGCTGCCCGGGTGGCGGCGGACGATCCCGGCGGCCCGGATCGACGACGTGCTGCGTGGCGCGCTGTCCCTGCTCGACCTCGGGCGCTGACCGAGCAGCGACGGCGCAGCCTCACACCCGTTCGCCAGGGCTCACACCTGTTACGACGGGGGTCCGGCAACGCGAAGGGGTGTGAGGTCAGCCGCCGCGCACGCGCAGCTTCCGCACCGCGGCCCGCAGCGGAGAGGCCTGCCGGCTCCGGGCCGGCAGGCGACCGGCGACGGCGTCGTCCAGCAGCGAGCCGACCGTCTCGGCCGCGCAGGTGCGGTTGGTCCCGATGCCGCCGGAGGGCCCACGCTTGATCCAGCCGACGACGTAGTGCCCGGGCCGCTCCCGGACCCGGCCGGCGTCGTGCGGGACGACGCCCCGGTCGTCGTCGAACGGCAGCCCCGGGACCGGACGGCCGCGGTGCCCGACCGCCCGCACCACCAGGCCGGCCGGGATCTCGGCGCCCTCGGCGGTGTGCACGCCCTGCACGCGGACCGTGCCGGCGATCCGGTCGGGGGCGGAGTGGAAGCGGAACACCACGCGCGGCGCCCCGGCCGGCACCGACCAGTCGATCTTCTCGCGGCGGGCCCGTTGCAGCAGGCCGTGCGCCTCGGAGGCGGCCGGCCCGTCGAGGGACTCCGTGACCCGCGGGTCGTGCTCGTCGACGACCACGTCCACCCCGGTCCGGCCGAGCAGCTCCCGCAGTTCCGGCGCCGTCGCGGCGACCGACTCGGGGCCGCGCCGGCCGAGCAGGACGACGTCCCGGACCGCGCCGGAGCGCAGCGCCGCGAGGGCGTGCGGGTCGATCGGGGTGCCGGCCAGGTCGTCCGGCGACGCGGTCAGCACCCGCGCGACGTCCAGCGCGACGTTGCCGGTCCCGATCACGACGACCCGGTCCCGGCGGGTGTCGACGGCGTCCCGCGGGACATCGGGGTGGCCGTTGTACCAGCCGACGACGGTGTCCGCGGCGATGCTGCCGGGCAGCCCCTCCCCCTCCAGGCCGAGGTCCTTCGACGCGGGCGCGCCGACCGCCCAGACCACGGCGTCGTGCTGGTCGGCGAGCTCGTCGGCCGTGACGTCCCGCCCGACCTCGGTCCCGAGCCGCATCCGGACCCGCGGGTGGGTGTGGAAGCGGGCGAACGACTCGCCGATCCCCTTGGTCGACGGGTGGTCGGGCGCGACGCCGTAGCGGACCAGACCCCCCGGGGTCTCCAGCCGGTCCACCAACGTCACCCGCGACGGGGTGTGCAGCAGCAGGTCCTGCGCCGCGTACATCCCGGCCGGCCCGGTCCCGACGACGGCGACGTCCAGCGGCGCCATGTCCGCGGGCAGCGACCGGGTGAACGTCGCGGGCTGCCAGTCGTGGAACAGCGGCGAGTCGCCCCCCTCGAGCTTCCCGGCGACCGGCTTGCCCTCGTAGTAGGCGGCGTTGACCTCGGCGTAGCCGGCCAGCGAGGCACTCAGACGCTCCACCGGGAACACCGCGTCGACCGGGCACGCATCCGCGCAGGCCCCGCAGTCGATGCACGCCCGCGGATCGATGTAGAGCATGTCGGTCGTCCCGAAGTCCGGCTCGCCGGGCGTCGGGTGGATGCAGTTGACCGGGCACGCGGCGACGCAGGACGCGTCGGTGCAGCAGGTCTGGGTGATCGCGAAGGGCACGGCCGGCTCCCGGGGCTCAGACGAGGTTCGCGCGGCGGTAGAACCACAGCGCCGGCCGGGTCAGCAGGCCGCAGGACGACAGGAACTCCATCAGCCCGGCACAGGACGAGCGCAGCTGCGCCTTGTGGTGCTCGTTGGCCTTCGCCTCGCGCAGCGCGCGCTCGGTGTCGAGGCCCGCGTTCTCGTAGATCTTCTCGTTCCACATGCTCGTGACGATGAAGTACGCGGCCGCGGCGACGGCGAACGCCTGGTACTGGCGGCGCAGCCGGCCGACGCCCTTGAGCCGCTCCCGGGTCTCCTCCCGGGCGAACTTCATGTGCCGCGACTCCTCGACCACGTGGATGTTGTTGATCGTCCGCACGAACGGGACGACGCGCTCGTCGCGCATCCAGTCCCGCTGCATCACGTCGAGGACCTCCTCGGCGACCAGGATCGACGCGTACGCCGCCTCGCCGGAGTAGGTCAGCGCGCAGAGCCGGCCGAGGTTCACGACCCAGCGCTTCGGGATGTAGGCCGGGGCGCCGAGCTTGGCCGAGCCCCGGGCGAACATGATCGAGTGCCGGCACTCGTCGGCGATCTCGGTCAGCGCCCACTGGAACGACGGGTCGGTCGGGTCCTTCGCGTAGAAGTCCCGCAGCACGAGCTGCTGCAGGATCATCTCGAACCAGATCCCGGTCGAGGCGACCGACGCCGACTCCTGGCGGGTCAGCTCGGTGCGCTGCTCCTCGGTCAGCTCGTCCCAGTACGCGGTGCCGTAGAGGCTGCTCCACTCGGGGCTCATGCCGTGGTAGCTGCGGTCGAGCGGGGTCTCCCAGTCGACCTGGGTCGCCGGGTCGAACGACAGCTCGGCAGACGACCGCAGCAGGCGCTCGGCGGAGTCCTGCCGCTCGTCGAGCGTCTCGGTCTGGGGCTCCGGAACGGTGGCGGTCATGTCGGCTCCTCGCAGACGACGACGTCAGTTACTGTAACCGCCAGTAACGTTACCACCGGTTACACATGACGCAAGTCATCGGAGGGGTGGCGTCCGAGCACGGCCGGCCGCATCACCGCACTGCCCCGCCGCTGCACCCCGTCCCGGCGTGCCGCACCCCACCCGACGGGTGCGACACGCCGGGGAGGGGTGCGGCAGCACGTGCCGGAGCCCTCAGCAGAGCGAGTCGGCCGGTTTCGGGTTGCTCAGGCCGAACAGCGGCCGCAGCCGCAGCCCGACCCACGTGCCGCCGAGCGCGACGACGGCCCAGATCCATCCGTGCAGGCTGAACGACGCGATGCCCGAGAAGTAGGCGCCGATGTTGCAGCCGCCCGCCAGCCGCGCGCCGTAGCCCATGGCGATGCCGCCGAGCACGGCGCCGAGCGCGAGCTTCCACGGGATCCGCCGGTGCAGCACGAACGCGCCACCCAGCGCGGACGCGACCAGCGCGCCGATCATGATCCCGATGTCCAGGTTGGAGATCCGGTCGGCGAGCACCGGGCCGGCGAGGGACTTCGCGTTCGCCGGGACCTGCCAGTACGCCCAGCTCGCCACGTCCACGCCGAGGAGCTCCAGGAACTTCGACCCCCACAGCGCGAACGCCGAGGTGACGCCCCACGGTGCGGCCGAGACGAACAGGACCGCGGCGTTCAGCACGGCCAGCACGATCGCGCCGGCCCACATCGGCCAGGACCCTTGCAGCACCCGGGCGGCGCCGCGGGCCGACGGCGGCCGCTCCACCGGCGGCGGGGTGCGCCGCCGGGCGACCACCCAGGTCACGACGGTGATCGCGGCGAGCACGAGCAGCGTCGCGGCCAGCGCACCCGGGTAGCCGAGTACCTGGGCCAGGTTGACGCTCGGGCCCTGCGGCACCGTCCGCGTCCAGAAGGTGTGGGTGAGCACCGCGAACATCGAGCCGACGACGAACCCGAACAGGGTCAGCACGATCGCGCTCTGCCCGCTGCCGACGGCGAACAGCGTCCCGGACGCGCACGACCCGCCGACCTGCATCCCCAGCCCGAACAGGAACGCGCCGACGACGAGTCCGATGCCGATCGGCGAGGTGTACCCGCGCGGTTCCCCGGCCAGCGCCGTCCCGGACGCGAGGATCACCGCGAACAGCACGGACGCCGTCCCCAGCATGACCATGTGGGCCCGGATCGCGGCGCCCTGTCCGACGGCCACGAGCTGGCGCCAGCCGGAGGTGAAGCCGAAGCGGGAGTGGAACAGGGTGAACCCGAGGGCCAGCCCCAGCGCGGCGGTGCCGACCATGGTGGCCGGGGCGACCGTGCTCACCCCGGCCAGGAACAGCGCGGCCAGCACGAGGCCGACCGCGACGACCGTCCACTGCGGGGGTTTCGCGGCCCGGTCCTGCGGCCCGAAGGCCGCCCGCTCGGTGGCGGGGATCTCGCGCAGCACCCGGGCCAGCCGGCCGGGTTCGCGCTCGTCGACGACGGACATGGTCTCTCCTGACGAGATCGGGGACGGGTGAGGGCGCCGGCGGGGACCACGCGGTGGGGGTTCGGGCGACCGTGGCGCCCGGGCTCGACGCTCATCAGGACCCACGGGCGCGGCGGCCCAGGCCGGCAGCCCGGGCGTGGACGGGGGCGGTGCACGCCGGCACGCGGACGTACCGCTGCGGCAGCGGGTCCTCACGGTGCGGTCAGGCGCCGGGACAGAGCGCGCTCGCCTGGCGGCGCAGGTCGACGTGGCGCCGACTCACGAACCGGGAGACGAGGTGCACGGGAACAGTGTGCAGGTCCCTTCGACGCCACCCGCCACCGGCCGTGTCCCCCTGCCGGGAATCCCGGCCCGTCAGACGTGCGTGCGCTCCGCCGGCTCCGCGGCGTCCTTCCGCCCGCCGGTGAGGAACGCGACCGCCACCACGACCAGCGAGACGACAGCCGCGACCAGGAATGCGGCGTGCACCCCGGCCTCGTCCACCCCGGCCCGGGCCGAGAACAGCGTCATGACCGTGATGAACAGCGCGGTGCCGGCGGCCCCGGCGACCTGCTGCAGCGTGGTGAGGATCGCGCTGCCGTGCGAGTACAGGTCCCCGGGCAGCGCGCCGAGCGCGTCGGTCATCAGCGGGGTGAACATGAGCGCCAGCGCCGCGGAGAGGCCCACGTGCAGCACCGCGACCAGCCAGATCGGCGACGTCGCGCCGAGGGCGGTGAAGCCCCACATCACCACTGCCAGCAGCAGGGCCCCCGGGATCACGAGCGGCCGCACGCCGAGCCGGTCGTAGGCGCGGCCGACGACCGGCCCCATCAGGCCCATCACCAGGCCGCCGGGCAGCACCACCAGGCCGGCGACGAACGCGCTGTCGCCGAGCACGTCCTGGATGTAGAGCGGCAGCAGGATGATCGCCCCGAACAGGGACATGAACCCGGTGGCCACCAGGACCAGCGCCAGGGTGTACCGGCGGATCGCGAACGGCCGCAGGTCGAGCAGGGGCGCGCCGGTCCGCTGCAGCCGGAGCTGCCGGTGCACGAACACGGCGAGCGCGACCGCGCCGATGACCAGCGGCACCCAGGGCGGGACGCCACCGCGCCCGCCGGCCGCCGCGGACTCCCCGATCGCGGAGAGGCCGTAGACGATCCCGGAGAACGCGACCGCCGAGATCAGCACGGACAGCACGTCCAGCGGCGCCTTCGACGTCTCGGCGGTCACCTTCAGCCAGACCGCGCCGGCGGCCAGTGCGAGCAGCGCGATCGGCAGCACCAGCCAGAACATCCAGCGCCAGCCCAGCGCGGAGAGGATCACCCCGGACAGCGTCGGGCCGACCGCGGGCGCGACCGCGATGACGATCGAGATCGTGCCCATGGTCTGCCCGCGGCGCGACGCCGGGACCAGCCGCAGGATCGTCGTCATCAGCAGCGGGACCATCACGGCGGTGCCGCAGGCCTGCACCACCCGGCCCGCCAGCAGCACCGGGAACGCCGGGGCGAGCGCGGAGAGCAGGGTGCCCGCGCTGAACAGGCTCATCGACGCCAGGTACACCGAGCGCGGCCGGAACCGCTGCAGCAGGTAGCCGGTGATCGGGATGACCACGGCCATCGTCAGCAGGAAGCCGCTGGTCAGCCACTGCACGGTGGCCGCGCTGACCCGGAGGTCGGCGATCAGGGCCGGCAACGCCACACTCATGATCGTCTCGTTGAGGATCATGACGAAGGCGGAACCGACCAGCAACGAGATGATCAGCGGCGCGCCGGGTGGGAGCCGTTCCGTCCCGGGGGCGTCGCCGGTGGTCGGCTCGGTCGTCACAGCGGGATCCTCCTGTCGTGTGCTCCCCCGCGGAGTCGGCGCAGCCCGGTCGGGAGCGTGCGGGACCGCGGCGGGAATACCGTGCGGTAGCCACGAGTGAACACGAGTCGCCGTCCGGCGGCGACCGGGTTTCGCGGCGGGTGAGCGGCGTCCGCGGCCGGCGAACGCAGAATAGGTCCCATGTTCGTGTACGACGTCGTCGTGGTCGGGGCCGGTCCGGCCGGGGCCTCGGCAGCGCTGAACGTGCTGCGGCTGCGGCCCGGCGCGGCCGTGCTGCTGCTCGACGCGCACACGTTCCCGCGGGACAAGACCTGCGGCGACGGGGTGGCGGCGGAGGTGTTCGACCTGCTCGACGACCTCGGCGTCACCGGGATCCGCGACCTCGGTCCGGTGGCGCCCCGGCTGCGGCTGCGCACCCCCACCGGGCGGGTCGTGCACCGGACCGCGCCCCGGCCGAACCGGGTGATCATCCGGCGGGTGCTGGACGCGGCGCTGGTCGACGCCGCCGTCGCAGCCGGTGCCGAGCTGCGGGCCCACCGGGTGCGCACGCTGTCGGTCGAGCCCGGCCGGGTCGTCGTCGACGGCACGATCGCCGCCCGCGCGGTGGTCGGCGCGGACGGGGCGCACTCCGTGGTGCGCCGCGCGCTCGGCGCGCCGCCCGCCCCGCCTGCGGGCACGGCCGTCGCGATCCGCGGGTACGCCCCGGTGGCCGCGGAGCCGGGCACGCTCACCATCGAGTACGCCGGGGACGCCTGGCCCGCCTACGCCTGGTCGTTCCCGGTCGCGGGGGGCGGCGCGAACGTCGGCTACGGGGTGTTCGACAAGCGGGGCACCGGATCCCGCGCGGAGCTCCTCGACCGGCTCGCGGTGCTGCTGCCCGGCCAGGAACCCGATCCGGCCACGCTGCGGGCCCACCACCTGCCGCTGTCGACGACGCCCCGGTTCCAGCCCGACGGCCGGGTGCTGCTCGCCGGGGACGCGGCGGCCAAGGTCAACCCGCTGACCGGCGAGGGGATCTTCGACGCCGTCGCGTCCGGCATCCTGGCCGGCCGCAACGCGCTGCGGGGTGCCGCCGCGGGTGCCGCCCACCGGGCGGCGATGGAACGCGCCTTCGGCCGGCACCACCGGCACGTCGGCGCGCTCGCCCGGCTCTCGGCCCGGCCGGCGTTCCTGGACGCCGCGATCGGCGCCGCCGGCGCGCACCGGACCGTCTTCGACTGCGCGGTCCGGCTGGGGCTGGCCCGGGGCACCGTCTCCCCCGCCGCGCTCGCCCTGGTCGCCGCGCACCTGCCGGCCGGCGTGATCCGCGCCCGCAGGCGGGCCGCGGCGGGTGCCGTCCGGTAGACAGGGAGGCATGGAACAGGTCGTGCTGCTGGACGACGACGGCAATCCGGTCGGCGTCGCCGACAAGGCGACCGTGCACGGTGCGACGACCCCCCGGCACCTGGCGTTCTCCTGCTACGGCGTCGACGACGGCGGCCGCCTGCTGGTCACCCGCCGCGCCCGCACCAAGACCGCGTTCCCGCTGGTCTGGACGAACACCTGCTGCGGGCATCCCGCTCCGGGCGAGGAGATGGCGGACGCCGTGCGCCGCCGGCTGGCCGACGAGCTCGGCGTCCGGGCCACCGAGCTGCGGCTGGTGCTGCCGGACTTCTCCTACCGGGCCTCGCAGGACGGGGTCGAGGAGAACGAGCTGTGCCCGGTGTTCGTGGCGCGGCTCGCCGGGCGGCCCGATCCGCGCCCGGACGAGGTCGAGGACGTGCAGTGGTGGAGCTGGGGGCGGTTCCGCGCCGCCGCCGAGGACCCGGCCTCGGGCCTGTCGCCGTGGGCGCGGCTGCAGGCCCCGCTGCTGGACGCGCTGGACGACCCGCTGCTCGCCGGCCGCTGAGCGGGCCGCGGGCCGCGCACCCCGGCCTGGTGCAATGTCCGGTGTGACAGCCCCGGACACCGATCTCGCGGCCGGCCTCGCCGCGGCACTGGACGACGTGCTGGACCCGGTCCCGGCCGGGCGGCTCGCCCCGGTGGTGGACCGGCTGATCCGGGACTACCGCAGCGGCACCGTGCCGTCGTCGCCGATCCTGCGCACCGCCGACGACGCCGCCGCCTACGCGGCGTACCGGATGCCGGCCACGTACGCGGCCGTCGTCGACGTCCTGGAGCGGGTGGCGGGCCGGGTCGACGACCCGGCGACCCAGGTCGATCTCGGCGGCGGGACCGGGGCGGCCGTGTGGGCGGCCGCCCAGGTGTGGCCGTCGCTGCGGCAGGCCACCGTGCTCGAGGCCGCGGCCCCGGCCCGGGCGCTCGGCAGGCGGCTCGCCGAGGCGGCACCGGTACCGGCGGTGCGGGCCGCCCGGTGGGAGGCCGCGGTGTTCGGCACGGGCACCACGCTGCCGGAGACCGACCTGGTCACCGCCTGCTACCTGCTCGGCGAGCTGCCGGAGCCGGTCCGGGAGGCGCTGACCGGCGCGGCGGCCCGCGCGGCGCGGATGGTGGTCGTCGTCGAGCCGGGGACGCCCGCCGGGTACGCCCGGGTGCTGGCCGCCCGCTCGCAGCTGCTGGCGGCCGGGATGCGGATCGCCGCGCCCTGCCCGCACGACGGCGCCTGCCCGGTGACCGGCGACGACTGGTGCCACTTCGCGGCACGGGTGCCTCGCAGCTCGCGGCACCGGGCACTCAAGGCCGGCACGCTCGGCCACGAGGACGAGAAGTTCTCCTACGTCGTCGCGGTGCGGGAGCACCCGGACCGGGCGCCCGGCCGGATCGTCCGCCACCCCGGGAGCCGGAAGGGTCTCGTCACCCTCCGTGTCTGTTCGGCGGACGGAGGACTACGCGACACCCCCGTACCACGCAGTCGCAAAGAGCTGTTCCGGGCCGCCCGCGACGCCGCGTGGGGGGACCCGTGGCCACCCGGGGAGACCGGTCCGGCACCCGCGAGCCCGGGGTGATCAACAACACAGGTACGCCGCGCGGGATCGACGTTGTGAAGTCGTAACGACCGCGGGCATCGTGGACGACGTCCCGGGCGCGACGGCCATCCGGTGGGCCGCGAGCAGCAGCTTCCCTCAGAGATCGAGCACGACCATGAACGACGTCACCACCGGTGCCCGCACCGACCGGCTCCCGACCCTCGTGCGCACCAAGCACGGCTACCGCGTCTACGACCCTGCTCTGATCGCCGGAACCCGTTACGTGATCGACGACGCGGGCGACCTCGTCTACACCCGGCTCCCCGCCGGGCTGATGACCGGGACGGCGGTCCTCACGTCGGCCGTGGTCGCCGTCACCGTGGGTGACAACCTGTGGGGCTGGTCGCTGCTGATCTTCCTCGGCACGCTGGCGCTCGCGTTCACCGCCGCCGTCGCCGTCCTCTCGGTGATCCACGCGGTGACCGATCCGGTGCGGGCCTACCGCCGCCGGTTCGGGCACGCCCGGTTCGCCGTCGACGTCACCGACCGGTCGTCGGCCGCCGGGCAGCTGTGCGCCCGCGCCGAGCGGCTGGCCGCGAGCCGGTCCTGGCAGTCCGGCCGGATCGACCCGACCCGCACCCTCGGCGGTCTGCTGTGGACGGCCGTCGCCGGTGGCGAGGAGTGGGCCGCGGAGGCCGTGCAGTCGCTGACCGAGCCGGCGACCGGCCCGGACCTGACCTGGGTCTGACCGGGCCGGACCGGGTCAGACCGCGTAGCGGGCGACCGGGAGCAGCGCGTCGGGGTCGCGGCGGTCGCCGTCGCCCGCGACGCAGCCCCGCAGGGCCCGCTCCAGGGCGGCCTCGTCGAGGCCGGTGCCGATCAGGACGAGCGTGGTGCGCCGCGGCTCGCCGGCGTCCCACCGGGTGCGCCGGAACCGGACGTACCGGCCGACGGTGTGCAGGTCCCAGCGTTCCCGGCCGGGGGCGGCCGCGAACCGGACCGAGCCCTTGATCCGGTACAGGCCGGCCGGGCGGGCGTCGAGCAGCTCGCGGAGCCGGGCGGCGTCGAGCGGCTCGTCGCAGAGGAACGTGACGCTCTGGTAGCCGGTGTGCAGGTGGGTCTCGTGGTCGTCGCCGGCCTCGCGGACCTGCTCGCCGAGCATGAGCTGGCGGCCGGGGACGATCTCGATGTCGAACAGCAGTGCCGGGTCTACCGCGCCGTCCCGCACCGGGACGATCGGCGCCCGCGGGTTCGCCTCGCGGCACAACCTGCGCACCCGCCAGAGCGTGCCCGTCCCCACCCGGTCGATCTTGTTCAGGACGACGAGGTCGGCCAGCCCGACGTGCCGGTCCAGCTGCGGGTGCCGCCGGCGGGTGGCCTCGTACTCGGCGGCGTCGACCACCTCGACCAGCCCGCCGAAGCTCAGGTGCTGCCCCAGCGCGTCGAGTACCAGCTGCACGAGCGTGCCGGGCTCGGCGATCCCGCTGGCCTCGATCACGACGACGTCGATCTCGTCGCGGCGCCGGGTCAGCGTCTCCAGGACCTGCGAAACCCCGCCCTCGCCGACCTCGCAGCACAGGCAGCCGTTCCCGAGCCCGACGACGCCGCCGGCCTGCCCGGCCAGCCGCATCGCGTCGATGCCCACCGAGCCGAAGTCGTTGACGACCACGCCGATCCGCGCGTCCCCGCCGGCGGCGAGGAGGTGGTTGAGGAGGGTCGTCTTGCCGGCTCCGAGGAACCCGGCCAGCACCACGACCGGGATCTTCCGGGGCACCCGACATGAGTACCACGCCCCCCGGCCGTGGCAGAGTTCCCCCTATGCCCGACACCACCGCCGGACGCCCGCCACGCGGGGTGGTCGCCGTCGCCGGCGAGGCCCTGGTCGACATCGTCCCCGCGCCCGCGCAGGGCTACTGGGAGTTCGCGCCCGGCGGCAGCCCCGCGAACGTCGCCGTCGGGCTCGCCCGCCTCGACGTCCCGGCCCGCATGCTCGCCCGGCTGGCCGACGACCTGCTGGGCCGGAAGCTGCGCCGCCATCTCGCGGACAACGGTGTCGACCTCTCGCGTGCGGTGGCGGCCGAGGAGCCGTCGTCGCTGGCGATCGTCGAGCTGGCCCCGGACGGGCAGGCGTCCTACGACTTCCGGATCGGCGGCACCGCGGACTGGCAGTGGACCGACGAGGAGCTCGCCGGGGCCCTCGACGACGGCGACGCCGGCCCGGTCGTGGCCGTCCACTCCGGATCGCTGGCGCTGACCACCCCACCGGGGCACGAGGCGCTGCGGGAGCTGCTGGCGTCCGCTGTGGACACCGCGACGGTCAGCTACGACCCGAACTTCCGGCCGATGCTCATGGGCACCCCGGACGAGGAGCTGCCCGGCGTGCACGAGCTGCTCGGGCTGGCCGACGTCGTCAAGGTCAGCGAGGAGGACCTGGCCTGGCTGCACCCCGGCCGGGAGCCCGGCGACGTCGTCGGCGAGTGGCTGGAGCTGGGCCCGGCGGTCGTCGTCGTGACGCTCGGGGCGAACGGCGTGCTGGCCGGCACCGCGTCCGGCCTGCACACCGTCCTGCCCGGGAAGAAGATCGACGTGGTGGACACCGTCGGCGCCGGGGACAGCTTCTCCGCGGCGATGCTGGCGGGGCTGCACCGGCGCGGGTTCCTCGGCGCGGCCGCCCGCGAGGACCTGTACCGGATCGAACGCGAGCCGCTCGACGGCGTGCTCGCCGAGGCCGTCGCCGCCGCCGCGATCACCTGCTCCCGGCACGGCGCGAACCCGCCGACACGCGCCGAGCTCGACGCCACCACGTCCTGAGACTCCTCGTGCGCACCGCGCAGTGATCGACGCATCGGCACGGATCCCGGACACATCCGGCCGGATTCCGTGCCGGACGGTCGATCACCGGGGGCCGGCGAGCATCGCGTCCTGCGCCTGCTGCTCGGCCGGGGTCAGCGCCCGTGGCGCCCGCTGCGGGTAGTCGCGGGGCTGCCCGGTCGCCGGCGCGCCCGGCGGCAGGCTCAGCGTCGCCGGCTCGCTCTCCGGCAGCGCCCACTGGCTCGCCCAGTCCATGTGCATGGCGGTCGGGCCGCCGGCATTGCCGAAGTAGTCGAGCTGCATGGTCATGTTCATCGGTCGCGGCGGGAAGTGGTCGGTCTCGGTGTTCGTGTACCACTCCTTGCCGTCGACGTAGGCGGTGATCTTCTCCGGCGTCCACTCCAGCGCGTACGCCGACCACCGGGTCGAGTCGTGCTGCACCGAGCCGTGATCCTGGTCGTTGTCCGGGCCGTAGTGCAGGAAGAACGCCGTCTCCTGCCGGTCGGCGGACAGGATCTCCATCCAGTCGACCTCGCCGCCGACCGGGAAGTCCTCGGCCACCGGCCAGAGCAGCAGCAGCGCGTTGAGCCCTCCCCGGGCCGCCTCGGACCGCACGCAGGCCTCCCAGCGGCCGTACTTCTGCCCGGGATGCCAGCTCACCGCGCCGGTCGTGCCGTCCCGGTCGCCCCGGATCGTCATGGCGCCGTCGGCGACGGTCACCGCGTCCGGGGTGCGGGTGCCCTTCTTGTTGTGACCCGGCTCGGGGCCGTACGGGTGCCAGTCCGGCGGGACGGCAGTGCCGCCGAACGTCGAGTGCCGGGCCGGGGCGCCCCAGCCGAACTTCTCGGCGGCGGTGGAGGTGCAGTGCGACGACGGCGGGGCGGGTGTGGGCGCGGGGTCGGTGGCGGGCGCGGGGTCGGCGGCGGGGCCTGAGACCGCCGTCGCGGACGAGGTGAGCACCACCGGAGCGCTCACTGTCGTCCCCGAGGTCACCGCCAGGGCCGCGGTGAGCGCGGCCAGCACCGCCACCGTGCTCCGCAGGGCTCGCTTCCTCGTACGCACCATGGGTCACTCCCGTTCCCTTGTGTCACGACAGTCCCATCAGACGAGCACTCGGTGACCGAGGCCAGCGGAAGCACCCGTCCGGGCCACCCCCGATCGGGGCCTCGCTCGCACACGGTCGCGCACCGCCGCACAAGATGTGGCACCACCGCACAGGTCCGAGCCCATGCGGGGCGACCAGAACCTGTGCGGCGTTCAGGTGCCAGGCTGGGGGTGTGTCGCGTCCCGAGCTCGCCGCCGCACTGGACCTCGCACCGCACCCGGAGGGCGGGTGGTTCCGCCGCACGTGGACGTCCCCGGTGACGGTCGACACGCCGCACGGGCCGCGACCGTCCGCGACCGCGATCCTCTACCTGCTCGACGCCCCGGGCCGCTGGCACCGCGTCCGCTCGGCGGAGATCTGGTGCCGGCACCTCGGTGAGGTCGAGCTGGTCCTCGGCGGCGACGGCGAGGAACCCGGCCCCGGGACCGTGCTGCTCCTCGGGCCACCCGAGCCCGGTGGGATGCGGACCCTCCCCCAGCGCGAGGTGCCCGCCGGGGTCTGGCAGCGGGCATCACCCCTGGGCGACGGACCCGTCCTGGTCAGCTGCGTCGTCTCCCCCGGCTTCGACTTCGACGACTTCGAGCTGCGTTGACTCCGGCATCACCACTCACACCGCCCAGCACGGCGGCCGCGGCGGCTGCCCGTGCTGTGACCCGCCGTCGGCGGCGCATCGTGGTCGACCAGCACTCTCCCGCCCCGGCCGGGGCGATAGCGCGCACATCGACCGGCCGACCCCGATCGACCCGCACGCATCCGCCCCACCCACGGCAACACCGTGCACCTCGACCCGACACCACCCGTCGATCAGCACCCTTCCGCCGCACCGACGGCACGAACGCGCATCTCGACCCCGGCACGGGGATCACCCCCAGTCGATCAGCACACTTCCGCGCCGAGCACGGCGCGTACGCGCACCTCGACCGACCTCCGGGCCTCCCCGGCCATCGATCAGCGCACTGACGACCGCGGCGGCACCCGGCCCGCGCTGCGACCGGCCGTCCCCCACGACGATGCCGGACCGACGGGCGAGCTCAGCCCGCCCCGAGCAGCCCGGCCACGTCGCGGGTGTTGCGGATCCGCTCCGGCGGCACCCCGCAGGCGGTCGCGCGGGCGCAGCCGTGGTCGAGCCAGTCGAGCTGCCCGGGCGCGTGCGCGTCGGTGTCGATCGTGAACTCGCAGCCCGCCTCGACCGCCAGCCGCAGCAGCCGCTTCGGCGGGTCGAGCCGCTCCGGCCGTGAGTTGATCTCCACGGCGACCCCGTGTGCGGCGCAGGCCTCGAACACCGCGGCCGCGTCGAACTCGGACCCGGGACGCTTGCGGCGGCCCGTGACCATCCGGCCGGTGCAGTGCCCGAGCACGTCGACGTGCGGGTTCGCGATGGCGGTCAGCATCCGCTCGGTCATCTCGTCACGCGGCATCCGCAGCTTGGAGTGCACGCTGGCGACGACGAGGTCGAGTTCGGCGAGCAGGTCGGGCTCCTGGTCGAGGGCGCCGTCGTCCAGGATGTCGACCTCGATCCCGGTGAGCACCCGGAATGCCGACCCGGCCGCGGCGATGCGCTCGTTCAGCGCCGCCACCTGTTCGATCTGGCGGCGGAGCCGGTCGGCGGACAACCCGTTGGCGACGGTGAGCCGCGGCGAGTGGTCGGTGACGACGAGGTAGTCGTGCCCGAGCCCGATCGCGGTCTCCGCCATCTCGGTCAGCGGGGAGCCGCCGTCGGAGGCGTCGGTGTGGCTGTGGCAGTCACCGCGCAGCCACTCCCGCAGCCGTAGCGCCGCCTCGGCCAGCGGGATGCCGTCGGCGTCGGCCCGGGCCACGGCGTCCTCGAGGCGGCGCAGGTACACCGGCTCCTCGCCGGACAGCGACTCGCCGATGCAGCGCGCGGTGACCTCGCCGACGCCGCGCAGATCCGTGAGCGCCCCGGCGGCCTGCAGGCGGGCCAGCTCGTCGGCGTCCCGCCCGCGCAGCGCGGCCGCCGCGGACCGGAACGCCCGGACCCGGTAGGTGGACTCGTGCGCCCGCTCCAGCAGGAACGCGATCCGGCGCAGGTCGGCGACGGCGTCTCTCACATCCCGCAGACTAGCTATGCATCCAGCGCCGGGCCTTCTTCGTCCACACCTGCTGCCACACGTCGGGAAGGCGGTGCTCCAGCTCGAGCATCGCCGCCGTGTCGCGCCCGTGGAGAACGCCGAAGGTGAACCCGTTCTCGTCGTCGGCGCCGGCCCGGGCACCGAAGGTGCGCAGCGTCTCCCGGGAGACGACGGCGTCCTGGTGGTCCCCCAGCAGGCGCTGGACCTTCTTGAGCCGCTTCGCGAAGCGGCGGGCATCGGCACCGGCGGCCGGCCGGACCACCTCGGTGGCGTAGCGCAGCTGCTTGCCGGTCTTGCGGGCGTCGTGCATGGAGGTCGGGGCTTCCTCGCCGCCGTCGAGGTCGGCCAGCGCGCGTTCCATCCGGCGCTCCAGCTTGCGGGCGGTGCGCCCGACCATCCCGGGCAGCACCTTGTCGGCCGGTTTCCCGGCCCGGGCCGACAGCGGCGGGTCAGCCAGCAGCCGGCGCAACCCGCCCTGCAGCGCGGCGTAGCGCTCGCTGTCGACGACCTCCAACACCACGGCGCCGGTCTCGGCCCGGGTGCGGGCGAAGTGCCTGGTGACGGCGGCCTGCACCGGCCCGAGCACCAGCTCCGGTTCCAGCGCCCGCAGCCGGGTGGTCAGCCGTTCCTCCTGCACCTCGGCATCCCGCTCACCGGCCAGGGCACGACCCAGCCAGCGCAGCTCGGCGACCAGGTGCGGCCCCCGCGGCCCCTCGAACAGCGGGCCGAACGTGCGCAGCGCGGAGCGGATCCGGCGGGCCGCGACCCGCATCTGGTGCACGGCGTCGGGCCGGTCGGCGCGCAGGTCACGTTCCCGCTCGGTGAGGGCGTCGACCTGCCGGCCGAGGTAGTCGAGCACGAGCCGTCCGGCGCTGCCCTTGCGCCCCCGCTCGCGCGGCGGCTCGGCCGGTCCGTTCTCCGCGAGCAGTTCCGCGAGCCGGCGCCCGGCCTGCCCCGGGCCGCGGGTGAGGCCGGTGCCGCGCAGCGCCTCGTCGATCCGCTGGAGCAGGTCGGTGCCGACGGTGCCGGGCCGCACCACGGCCTCGCTCCAGCCCTCCACCGTGGTCGAGTCGCCGAACGTGGACAGCTGCACCTGGTCGCGCTGCAGCGTCGCGAGCAGGCGGCCGGAGTCGCCGTGCAGGCCGGTCACCGACCGGACGACGTGGACCCGGCCCACCGGGTGCAGCTCGGCGTCACCGCGGACCCGCCGGACGAGCGCGTCGATCTGGTCCGGGACGGTGTCGGGGTCGACACCCTCGACGTCCGGGCCCGGCAGCGGCACCCGGATCTCCTCGCCGGGGTCGCCGTCGGGCAGGCGCAGCACCCACGCGGCGGTCGCCTGCGCCGGGGACGCCCGGTCCGGGGTGACCCGCTCGACGGCGAGCTCGATGCCGGAGGCGAGCAGCCGCAGGTCGGCGGTGTCGAAGCGCTCGTGCTCGTGGATCTCGGCCTCGGTGACCGGCCGGGCGTCGTCCACACCGGACAGTCCGGTCAGCCGCGGGGCCCCGGTGTGGGCGGGGCCGCGATAGGTGAGTTCCGTGCCGGTCGGATCGGTCCGCGTGGGGGTCGTGTCGAGGCTCATGTGACCGGTGGTTCCCCGGTGACGGGTCGTTCACTCGGCTCCATCCGGGCGAAACGCGCCGCGGGCTACACCGCCTTGCCCGGGTTGAGGATCCCGTCCGGGTCGAGGGCCGACTTGACCGCTCGCTGCAGCGCCAGCACCTGCGGCCCGAGCTCGCGCTCCATGCCGTCGCGCTTGAGCAGCCCGACGCCGTGCTCCCCGGTGACGGTCCCGCCGAGCTCGACGGCGGCGGCGATGATCTCGTCGAACGCCGCCTTCGTGCGGTCCCGCGCGGCGGCGTCGTCGTGCGGGGTGAGCATGAGCGGGTGCAGGTTGCCGTCGCCGGCGTGGGCGACGGTCGCGATCCGGACGTCCCGGCGGCGGCCGATGTCCTCGATCCGGGCCAGCATCTCGGCCATCCGTGGGCGCGGGACGCACACGTCCTCGGTCAGCATCCCCATGCCGAGCTGTTCGAGCGCCGGGTAGGCCATCCGGCGGGCCGCGAACAGCGCCTCGGCCTCGGTGGCGTCCGTGGACGCCATCGCCTCGGTGGCACCGTGCTCGGTGAAGGCCGCGAGGATCGCGTCCGCCTCGGCCTCGGCGGCGGGTTCGGGCAGGTCGGTCTGGGCGAGCAGCAGCGCGGCGGCGTCCTCGGGGAGCCCGGCGTTGCGCCAGGCGTTCACCGCGCCGAGCACCTCCCGGTCGACCAGCTCGAACACCGCGGGCTGCAGCCCCTGCTCGGTGACCGCGGCGACCGCGGCCCCGCAGTCGGCCAGCGTCTCGAAGAACCCGACGACGGTGCGCGGCGCGGCCGGGCGGGCCGGGCGCAGCTTGACGGTGATCTCGGTGATGACGCCGAGGGTCCCCTCCGAGCCGACCATGAGCCCGGCGAGGTCGTAGCCGACGACGCCCTTGGCGGTGCGCCGCCCCACCCGCACGACCTCGCCGGTGGCGGTGACGACCTCGAGGGCGAGCACGTAGTCGCGGGTGACGCCGTACTTCACGCAGCACAGCCCGCCCGCGTTGGTGGCGACGTTGCCGCCGATCGTCGACCAGGGCGCCGACGCCGGGTCCGGCGGGTACCAGAGGCCCCGCTCGGCGCAGGCCGCGCGGAGGTCGTCGTTGACGACACCCGGCTCGACGACGGCGAGCCGCTCCCCCGGCGAGATCTCCTTGATCGCGGCCATCCGCTCGAGGGAGAGCAGCACGCACCCGTCGACGGCGTTGGCCCCGCCGGAGAGCCCGGTCCCCGCCCCGCGCGCGACGACCGGTACCCGGGCCTGCGCGCACGCGGCGACGGTGGCGGCGACGTCGGCGGTGCTCCGGGCCCGCACGACGCACAGCGGGGTGCCGTACTCGGCCCACTCCGCCTCGTCGTGCACGTACGGGCGGACGGTGTCCGGGTCGGTGAGGACCTGCTCGGCGTCGAGGACGGCGGACAGCTCGGCCAGCAGCGCGCGGCCCGCGGCGTCGGGGCCGGCACCGTCCAGCGCGGCGGGGGCGGTGGAGCCGCCGAACGGCCGCCCCTCCGGTTCGACGACGGCGGGTCGCCCGTCGATCAGGTCTCCGGCGGACTCGGGTGCGGGTTCGGCCATGCCCGCGACGGTATGCGGCAACCCGGTACCCGGCCAGGGGCACCCCGGTACCCGGCCAGGGGTACCCCGGTCAGGAGCAGGGCGGGTCGGGCCGGGCGCGGATCGCCAGGCACGCCCCGATCCGGCGCAGCGGCCGGCCCGGCCAACCCGGAAAATCCCGCCGAGATGCAGCTGACGGTTCGCCGAAGATCGGCGGATTCAAGGAGCGGTCGCAACACTGCTTGTAGATGAGGTGTTGTGGTGTCTGGTCCTCCGCGGTTGCCCCGTGATCGTGTGCGGGCGTTCTGGCTGGCTCGGCTCGGCGGAGCGACGCTCGAGGAAGCGGCCGCCGCGGTCGGCGTGTCACCGACCGGTGCCCGCGGGTGGGTCGCGCAGTCTGGCGGGATGATCCCGGATGATCTCGACGGTCCGCCTGCGGGCCGTTACCTGTCGCTGGCCGAACGCGAAGAGATCGCGGATGGCTGGTCGAAGGGGTGGTCCCGCGCCAAGATCGCCCACGAGATCGGACGCCACCGGTCCACGGTCGGCCGGGAGCTGGCCCGCAACCATGCCCGGGGTCGCCCCCGGCGGGAACCGGCACCAGACGGCCAGCGTCGGCGGCCGGGCCCGGTACCGGGCACCAACCGTGGCCGGGACAAGCCCCAGCACGAGCGGCTGCGTTACCGGCCCTCGCTGGCCCAGGCCAAGGCCGAACAGCGAGCGCGGCGCCCCAAGCCCCGCAAACTCACCCACCCGCCGCTGCTGGCCGAGGTCAAGGCCGGGTTGAAGGCGCGGTGGAGCCCGGAACAGATCAGCAGCACACTACGGCGCAGCTACCCCGAGCAGCCGGAGATGTGGGTGTCCCACGAGACGATCTACCAGGAACTCTACGTCCAGGGCCGCGGTGAACTCCGCCGGGAACTGACCCGCTGCCTGCGCACCGGCCGGGCACTGCGCCGGCCCCGCCGGCTGCCCGACCAACGCCGGGAACGCCGGATCCCCGACAAGATCATGATCTCCGAGCGGCCGGCCGAGGCCGACGACCGCGCCGTGCCCGGACACTGGGAAGGCGACCTGATCATCGGTGGTGACGGGGCGACGGCGATCGGGACCCTGGTCGAACGCAGCACCCGGTTCGTGCTGCTACTGCACCTGCCCGGCCGCCACGGCGCCGAGGAACTGCGCGACGCCATGATCCCCGCCATCTGCTCCCTGCCGGAAATGTTGCGCCGGTCGTTGACCTGGGACCAGGGCATCGAGATGGCCCGCCACGGCGAGATCAGCATCGCCACCGGCCTGCCGATCTACTTCTGTGACCCGCACAGTCCCTGGCAGCGCGGCAGCAACGAGAACACCAACGGGCTGCTGCGCCAGTACTTCCCGAAGGGAACCGACCTGTCCCGACACTCCGCCGAACACCTCGCCGCCGTCGCCGCCGAGCTCAACGCCCGTCCCCGCAAGACACTCGGCTGGGACAGCCCCGCCGAGGCCATGGCCCGGCTACTCTCACGACCCGTCCCACCGGATGTTGCGACCACCCCTTGAGCCCAGGATCGACAATTCGCGCTCATCTGCATCTCGGCGGGTCCCGGGGGCGACGGCCGGGCAGGGTGGCGACGACCGGCGCGCGGCAGCGACGACCGGGGCGGGGCGGCAACGACCGGGGCGCGGCAGCGACGACCGGGGCGGGGCGGCAACGACCGGGCGTCCCCGGCGGTCAGTGGCCGAGGCGCGCGGCCACGGCGCGCCCCAGGCGCAGGCCGGACAGCCACGCCGTCTGCACCCGCGGGCGGCCCCAGCCGTCCCCGGCCAACCCGACGCCGTCGTCGTCGAGGTGGAACGCGGCCTCCCGGGCCGTGGCGGGCGCGGCGTGCGGCCACCGGTGCACGTACGTCCACTCCGGATCCGCAACGATCCCGAGCAGTGCCCGCACCGCGCGGGTGAGCTCCGGCACGGCTCGTTCCGGCGCGGTGTCGTGGGCGCGGGCGAACGCGGCGGTCGAGTGGGCGACGAGCACCGGCGCGCCGTCGCCGCGGCGGTCCCCGTCGTCGGCGACCAGGGCCAGCACCGGGTGGTCGTTGACGAACGCGGCGGGCAGGGCCGGCCAGTCGCGGCGAGCGAACCCGAGGGTCAGTGCGAGCACCGGGTTCCACACCCGACCGGCGACGGCGGCACCGGCCGCGGTGTCCGGGTCGAGCAGCCGGGCGGCCTGCGGGTCCGGCATCGCGAGGACGGCCGCGTCGCACGGCTCGCCGTCGACGACCGGGCGCCCGCCCGGCCCGGGCCGGACCGCGGTGACCGGGTGCCCGGTCCGGACGTCCAGTCCCCGGGCCGCATCGGCGACCAGCGACCACAGCCCGCCCGGCGCTGCCCACCGCATCGGCCCCGGGCTGTCCGGGCCGCGGGCGTCGCCCTCGTAGGCCGCCAGGGTGTCGGTCCACTCGCGAAGGAGGCCGGCGTCCCGCCAGCACCGGACCCGGGCGGCGAAGTCCTCGTCGGACACGGTGAGGTAGGCGGCGCCGATGTCGGCCGGCCGGCCCGCGTGCCGGTGCACCGCGAGCCGGCCGCCGACACCGCACGCCCGCTCCCGCACCGTCACGTCGACGCCCCGGGACGCCAGCTCGGCGGCGCAGGCGACCCCGGCGATGCCTGCCCCGGCCACGATCACGCCCACGTCACCGAGCCTAGGCCGCGCCGCGATCGTGCGGGACGCGCCCGGCCGGCCGGCGCGGGCGAGGTGCCGGGCACCGGGCAACACCGCCCGCCCGGTCAGCCGCTGAGCCGGATCGGGCGACGGGCGCGGTGTGCAGGCCGCCGGGCGATGGGCGCGAGATCGGCACCCCTGCACCCCTCCGCGCGGCGCGCGCCACGCAAACGCTCACGAAACCCGGAGACGCTCACTCCATCCCGCGAGCGTCTCCGGGTTCGGTGAGCGTTCGCCCACGGCACGGCCGACGCCGGGGCGAGGCGCGGGCCCGCCGGTGTCGAGGGCGCGCTACCGTCGACGGCCCGCCCGCCGTCCCCCGGAGGTCCCGTGCCGTCCACATCGGCCACGGCGCGCGCGGGCCGGGCGACGGCGTACGCGGTCGCCGTCGCCGCGGTGGCGACCGCCGCGACGCTCTACGTCGACCGCGGCAGCTTCGCGCTCGCCCGGCTCGCCTCGGACGAGTTCGCGATCCACTCCGACCTCGACACGTTCCGCCGCTCGGCACGCGCGCTGCTCGACGGCACCGACCCCTACGCCACCGGTGCCCGGGACCCGAACCTCAACCCGCCGCTGTTCGTCGTGCTCTGCGTGCCGCTGGCGCTGCTCGCCCCGCTGGAGGCCTACCGGCTCACCGTCCTGCTCGGCGCGGTGCTGCTGGCGGGCTCGCTCGCCGCCGTGGCGGTCGCCTGCCGGCTGGAGCCCCGGCTCGCGGTCCCGGCGACGGTCGC
Source organism: Pseudonocardia sp. C8 (assembly GCF_014267175.1). NCBI lineage: Bacteria > Bacillati > Actinomycetota > Actinomycetes > Pseudonocardiales > Pseudonocardiaceae > Pseudonocardia > Pseudonocardia sp. C8. Next base: position 1,201,498 of record NZ_JACMTR010000002.1, on the reverse strand, counting down.
GCTGCTGGTCTCGTCGCCGGTGCTCGGCACGCTCGGGCTCGGCCAGGTGTACCCGGTCCTGACGGCGGGGCTGGTCGCCGCCTGGCTGGCGGCCCGGGCCACCCGGCCGGTCGCCGAGGGCGTCGCGCTGGGCCTGGTGGTGGCGCTCAAACCCAGCCTCGCTCCGGTCCTGCTGGTCCCGGCCCTGCAGGGACGCCTCCCGGGGACGGCGGCCGGTGCGCTCACCGCCGTGGTCGCGACCGGGGCGGGCGCCCTCGTCACCGGCCCGGCGGCGCTCGCCACGTGGGCGGCGTCGTTGCTCCGGCGCCCGGCGCAGACCTACGCCGACAACGCCTCCCTGCCCGCCACCCTCGCCCGGCTCACCACCGACAGCGGTTCGGGTTCCCCGGTCGCGGTCGTGCCGGGCGGGTTCGCCGCCGGCGTGGTCCTCGGCCTGCTGGCGGTGAGCGTCGCGCTGTGGCGGGCACACCGCGACGGCGACGGCGGGGGCACCGGGCTGTGGGCGGTGGCCGCCGCGGCCCTGCTGCTCTCCCCGGTGAGCTGGCACAACTACCTGACCCTGCTCATGCCCGGGGTCCTGGTGCTGCTGGCCCGGCGGGACACCGCGCTCGCCGCGCCGCTGCTCGCGCTGCCGCTGATCGGGATGGAGTGGCCCGGGCTGTGGTCGGGCTCCGGCGTCCCGGCCTCCGCGGTGCCGGCGTCGCTGTACTGCGCGATCCTCGTGCTGTACGCGGTCGCGTTGCTGCCCCGCCGGACCTGACCCGGCGGCGATTCGTCAGATTTCGGGACGCCGTCGCCGCCCCGGATGTGGTGCACTCACCGGGCGGCGCCCGGGACGGTCGGCCGCCGCGCGCCGGGAGGCACGGTCATGTCGCGGACCACCGATCGCCACGTGCAGCGCTCACCGATGCTCGGGCAGGCGCTCAGCGCGCTGTTCCTGCTCGCGATGGGCGGCATCCACCTCTACCTCGCCCTGAACGGCACCGGGGGCGTCCTCGGGGTGCTGTTCATCCTGAACGCGATCGGCGGCGCGGTGCTGGCGGTCGCCGTGCTCGTGCTGCGACGGCGGCTCCTGCTGCTGGCGTGCGTGCTGGCCCTGCTGTTCATGGCGGGCACGCTGCTGTCGCTGGTGCTCGCGCTGACCGTCGGGCTGTTCGGCATCCGGTCCAGCCTGGACTACCAGCTGGCGCCGACCACGCTCGTCGTGGAGTCGGTCGGCACGCTGGTCCTGCTGGCGACGACCGCGACGGTGTGGCGGGCGGTCCGCTAGCAGGACCGGTCGAGCAGGGCCGCGACCCGGTCGTGGCGGGCCCGCCACCAGCTCGCCCGGTCCGCGGGTGCGGCCACCTCGCCGCGCCGGACGGGTTCCGGGGCCCGCCGCGGGACCGGCAACCACCCGTCGCGGGGCACGAGGGGGTCGGCGACGACGTCGGCGGCCAGCAGCGACGCCGTCCCGAGCCCGCAGGCGTGGTGCAGCTCCGGCAGCGCCCCGGCCAGCGCCAGCCCCGCGGCCAGGCCCACGCTCGACTCCACCGCCGACGACACGACGACCGGCAGCCCGCACTCCCCGGCGATCCGCAGGGCCCGGCGCACCCCGCCGAGCGGCGCCACCTTCAGCACGACGACGTCGGCGGCCTCCGCGCGCACCACCCGCAGCGGGTCCTCGGCGCGGCGGATCGACTCGTCGGCGGCGACCGGCACGTCCACCGCGCGCCGGACCCGGGCCAGGTCCTCGACCGACGCGCACGGCTGCTCGGCGTACTCCAGCCCGCCGGCCGCGTCCGCCAGCCGCCCGATCGCGGCGACCGCCTCGTCGGCGGACCAGGCCGCGTTGGCGTCGACCCGGATCCGGCCGGCCGGGCCGAGCGCGTCCCGGACGGCGGCGACCCGCTCCTCGTCATCGCCGGGCCGCCCGCCCCGCTCCGCGACCTTCACCTTCGCCGTGGTGCAGCCCGAGGCCCGCACGATCCGCTGCGCGTGCTCCGGCCCGACCGCGGGCACGGTGCAGTTGACCGGGACCCGGTCGCGCACCGGCTCCGGCCAGCCCTGCCCCGCCGCCTCCCGGGCGGCGGCCAGCCACGCGACGGCCTCGCGGTCGTCGTACTCGGTGAACGGGCAGAACTCCCCCCACCCGGCCGGGCCGTGCAGCAGCAGGCCCTCCCGCGTGGTGATCCCGCGGAAGCGGGTGGTCATCGGAAGCGCGTAGACGTCCACCCGCGAGACGCTAGCTACGCGACGAGCTCGTGCGCGGCCGGGTCGGCGCGGCGGGTCCGGTTGCGGAAGGTGAACGTGTAACCGGGCCACAGGGTGCGGTTCCGGCCGTTCTCGTCGAGGTACCACGAGGCGCAGCCGCCGGCGCCCCAGACCGCCGAGCCGAGCCGTTCCTGCAGCTCGGCGTTGTGCGCGTCCTGGGCGTCGGCGCGGGTGTCGATCGCGACGGCGCGGTTGCGGTCGACGAGCGCCATCGCGTCGAGCACGTAGTTCAGCTGCGACTCGATCATGAGGACCATCGAGCTGTGCCCGAGGCCCGTGTTCGGCCCGACGAGCGTGAACAGGTTCGGGAACCCGGCGACCGTCGTCCCGTGGTAGGCCTGCGGGCCGTCCCGCCAGGCGTCGGCCAGCTTGACGCCGTCCCGGCCGGTGATCGCCATCCGGCTCATGCCGTCGCCGACCCGGAACCCGGTGCCGAACACGATCACGTCGCACGGGTGCTCGACCCCGTCGGTGGTGACCACACCCCGTTCGGTGATCCGGGCGATCCCGGCCGTCTCGACGGTGACGTCGTCGCGCCGCAGCGCCGGGTAGTAGTCGTTGCTCATCAGGATGCGCTTGCAGCCGATGGTGAAGTCGGGTGTCACCGCGCGGCGCAGCTCCGGGTCACCGGCGAAGGCGCGCCGCAGGTAGAGCCGGGCCGCCCGCTCGACCACCGACATGATCTTCGGGTGCAGGAAGCCGACGACCAGCGCCTCGTGCCGCCAGTAGAGCGCGGTGCGGTATGCCCGGCGAAGGCCGGGGACGCGGCGGAACGCGCGCCGGGTGCGCTCGCGGATCGGGCGGTCCGGCTTGGGCAGCACCCACGGCGCGGTGCGCTGGAACAGCGTGAGGTGCGCGGTCTCGGGCGCGACGGCCGGCACGAACTGGATGGCCGAGGCACCGGTCCCGATCACGGCGACCCGCTTGCCGCGCAGGTCCACCGTGTGGTCCCACTGCGCGGAGTGGAACGCGGCTCCGGCGAACCGTTCGAGGCCCTCGATCTCGGGGACGGCCGGCTCGTGCAGGGCGCCGGTGCCGAACACGACGTAGCGGGCACGCAGCGCGCTGCCGTCGGCGAGCGTCACGTCCCAGGCCGCGCCGTCCCACTCGGCGCCGGTGACGTGGGCGCCGAACCGGATGCGGTCCCGCAGCCGGAAGTGGTCGGCGACGTCCTCCAGGTAGGACCGGATCTCGGACTGCCGGGCGAAGGTGCGGGTCCACTCGTCGTTCGGGAAGAAGGAGAACGAGTACAGGTGGGACTCCACGTCGCAGGCGCAGCCCGGGTAGACGTTGTCGCGCCAGGTGCCGCCGAGGGTGTCGGCCTTCTCCAGCATCAGCCAGTCCCGGCGCCCGGCCTCGTCCAGGCGGACGGCGGCACCCAGCCCGGCGAACCCGCTCCCGACGATCAGCGTGTCGACCTGCTCGGCCATGCGTTCCTCCGGCTCGCTCGGTGTTACCGACGGTAACCTACCACGAGTAACTTCATCTGGGTACGGTTCGTGCCGTGACCACGCAGACCGCTCCCGGCCCCCGGCGCCGCGTGCCCCGGGCGGAGCGGGAACGCCAGATCGTGGACGCCGCCGTCGCCGTGTTCGGCGAGCGCGGGTACGCGGGCGCGTCGATGGACGCCGTCGCCGAGCGCGTCGGGGTCACCAAGCCGGTGCTCTACACGCACTTCGGCTCCAAGGAGGGCCTGCTGCTCGCCGCGATCGCGCGGGCCCGGGCCGAGCTGCTGGAGGCCGTGGCCGAGGCCGCGACCGCCGCCGACAACCCCGAGTCGATGCTGCGCGGCGGCACGCTCGCGTTCTTCGTCTACCTGGACCGCCGCGCGCCGGCCTGGCAGCTGTTCTGCTCCGAGGCCGGGGTGGCCGACGACGCGCTGGAGGAGATCCGCGCGCAGCAGACCGACTTCATCGCCGGGCTGCTGGCCGCCCAGGTGCCGGAGGCGGACCCCGCGCGGCTGACCGGCTGGGCACAGGTGATCGTCGGTGCCGCGGAACGGCTCGCCGTGTGGCGCGGGCAGGACGAGCGCATCACCGCCGAGCAGGCGACCGACTACCTGATGGAGGTCGTCTGGACCGGGCTGGCCGGACTCCGCGGTCGGCCCTGACCGGGGCGTCCGGGAGACTCCACCGCCATGAGCACGACCGCGCCCCGCCTGCTGCAGGTGGCCCGCACCGAGCGGATCACGCCGGCGATGATCCGGGTGACCCTGACCGGCGAGGAGCTGGCCGGGTTCCCCGGGCACGGCCCCGACCGCCGGATCAAGATGTTCTTCCCGGTCGAGGGCCAGGACCGCCCGGCGATCCCGCGCGCGTCCACCGGCGGTCCGGTCTGGCCGGCCGGTGAGCCCCGCCCGGCGATCCGGACCTACACCGTGCGCCGGTTCGCCCCGGACGCCGGCGCGCACGGCGAGCTGGACGTCGACTTCGTCGTGCACGCCGGCGACGGGCCCGCCGCGGCGTGGGCGGTGGACGCGCGGCCCGGGGACTGGGTGGGCGTGTCCGAACCGGGCGGCCGGTGGGAACCGGACCCCGCCGCGTCGTTCCAGCTGGTGATCGGCGACGAGTCGGCGCTGCCCGCGGTCGCCACGGTGCTGGAGACGCTCGCCGCCGCGCTCCCGGACGTCCCGGTCCGCGCGGTCGTGGAGGTCGCCGACGCCGGCGAGGAGCAGGACCTGCCCGGGCACGCGCAGGTCGACTGGGTGCACCGGGGCGACGCCCCGGCCGGGACGCCGCTGGTCGCGGCGGTGAAGGCGCTCACGCTGCCGGAGGGACGCGGCCAGGCCTGGCTGTCGGGCGAGTCGGCCGCGGTCAAGGAGCTGCGGGGCCACCTGCTGAGCGACCGCGGGTTCGACCGGCGCGCGGTCTACGCGACGGGGTACTGGCGGGCCCGCTGAGCCCCTACCGGCGGGTAGTACCGTGCGCCGTGTCGTCGTCACCCGCCGTGGGCACGCGCCCCCGGCGGAGGTGACGGCGCCCGGGACCCGGCCGCATGCCCGCGGCCGGGCCACCGGGCCGGCCGACGGGTCCCCCTCCCCGCCGGCCGGTCCGGCACCCGAGCGGGCGGCCCCACCCGAAGGACGGACGCAGTGAGACCCGACACAGATCACCGCACCGCATCCGGCGACGCTCCGGAGACCCCTGCAAGACTGCCGCGCATGGCCGCCTCCCCGCTGCTCCAGACCCTGACCGGCACCGCACGCACGGCGTACGAGCTGGGCAGCGGCACCGCCCGCGCCACCGTCGCCCTGGCCCGCTCCGGGGTCGTGCGGCCGGTCGGCCCGGGCAAGCTCGTCGGCATGGGCCGCGCCCTGCTGCGCTACGGCCACAGCATCCCCGCCGCCTACGCGGTCGGCGCTGCCCGGCACCCGTACCGGCTGGCGGTGGTCGACGACGACGGCGTCACCACCTACGCCGAGCTCGACGAGCGCACCGACCGGCTCGCGCTGGCGCTGCTCGACTCCGGGGCAGGGCCGGGTGCCCCGGTCGGCATCCTGTGCCGCAACTCGGCCGCCCCGATCGCGGCGATGATCGCCGCCGGGAAGGCGGGCGCCGACGTCGTCCTGGTCAACACCGGGCTGTCGGCCGAGCAGCTGCGCGGGGTGCAGGCCCAGCAGGGGCTGCACACGATCGTCGCCGACCCGGAGTTCCTCGACCTCGTGCCGGAGGGCCCGCGGGTCGTGCTGACCTCCACACCGGACCGTCCGCGGCCCGCCGGGGACCGCGCCGTGGACGACCTCGGCGCCATGATCGTGCGGGGCGGACCGGGCGAGCTGCCGTTCCGGCCGGAACCCTCCAAGCAGATCGTGCTGACCTCCGGCACCACCGGCACACCGAAGGGTGCCAAGCGGCCGCACCCGTCCACCCTCGCCCCGGCGGCGTCGATCCTCTCGGCGATCCCGCTGCGCGCCGCCGAGCCGGTGCACATCGCCGCGCCGCTGTTCCACACCTGGGGCAACGCCGGGCTGCTGCTCGCCGCGCTGCACGGCGCGACGGTCGTGCTGCGCCGCAGGTTCACCCCCGAGGGCTTCCTGGACGCGGTGGCCGAACGGTGGTGCACCACGGTGTTCGCGGTGCCCGTGATGCTGCAGCGGGTGCTCGAGTCCGGCGCCCCGGGATGGCCCGCGGGCCACGCACCCCGGATCGTGGCCGTGTCCGGCTCGGCGCTGCCGGCCGGGCAGGCGACCGCGTTCATGGACCGCTTCGGCGACTGCCTCTACAACCTCTACGGCTCCACCGAGGTCTCCTGGGTCTCGATCGCCGGCCCGGCCGACCTGCGCGACGCCCCCGGCACCGCGGGCCGCGCCCCCGCCGGGACCACCCTGGTGGTCCTGGACGACGACGACCGGCCGGCCGGGCCGGGTGTCGAGGGACGGGTGTTCGTCGGCAACGACCTGCCGTTCGAGGGCTACACCGGTGGGGAGTCCGGGCTCGAGGAACGCGACGGGCTGCTGGGCACCGGCGATGTCGGGCACCTCGACGAGCAGGGCAGGCTGTTCCTCACCGGACGGGCCGACGACATGATCGTCTCGGGCGGGGAGAACGTGCACCCCGGTCCGGTCGAGGACCTCGTCGCCGGGCTGGACGGCGTCCGCGAGGCCTGCGTGCTCGGCGTGGACGACGCCGACTACGGCCAGCGCCTCGCCGCCTGGGTGGTTCTGGAGCCGGGCGCGGACCTCGACGCGGACACGATCCGTGACCGGGTGCGGTCCGATCTGGCGAAGTTCGCCGTCCCCCGGGACGTGCACTTCCTCGACGAGCTGCCACGCAACCAGACCGGAAAGGTGCTCCGGAAGGACCTGCCCGGGCGAACCTGACCGCGACCAGGGACCCCGGCTTGAACTTAGGCCATCCTTGCCTACACTGGTCCGATGACGGTTTCCGCTGCTCCGGGCGGCCGCCCGGCCGCGGACGCACGACCGCGCACCGGCTGCGCGGCGCTGAGCGAGGCCGCCCGGGAGCCCCTGGCCGGGACCGCGCCGGCCGCCCGCCGGGTCGTCGCCGTCGAGCACGTCGGGGCGTGGCCGCGCACGGTCGCCGACCATCCCGACCCCGACGTCACGGAGCTGTTCGAGCGGCTGCGCCGCGCCGACGTCCGGCTGCTGCTGATCCGGCGGCCCGGGCGCGCGGGCCGCGACTGCGACGGTGCCCGCACCGTCTACCTCGCCGACCTGGCCCCCGGCGCGTCCCGGGTGCGGGCACGGACCGTCTGCAGCACCGACGAGCTCGTCACGGTCTGCCTGGACCCGGACGCCGGCGAGCCGGTCACCGACCCGGTGCTGCTGGTCTGCGCGCACGGCCGCCGGGACGTCTGCTGCGCCGTGCGGGGCCGCGCGCTGGCCGCCGAGCTGGACGCCGAGGGCGCCGACGTGTGGGAGTGCACCCACCTCGGTGGGCACCGGTTCGCACCGACCGCGCTGGTGCTGCCCACCGGGTACGCCTACGGCCGGCTCGACACCGGCAGCGCGCTGGCCGCGCTCAAGGCGGCGGCCGGCGGGAACGTGGACCCGTGGGCGTGCCGCGGGCACGCGGGGCTGGAACCGGCGCAGCAGCTCGCCGAGCTGGCCGTCCGCGAGCACACCGGGATCGGTGACGCCACGGCGCTGCAGGTGGACGCGGCCGACGGACCCGGCGCGGTGGCCGTGCGTGCCACCGACGGCCGGGTGTGGACGGTCGACGTGCGCGCCGGCACCGGGCTGCCGCCGCGCCCGCCGTCCTGCGGGGCGTTCCCGGACGCCACGGTGCCGCTGGTCGCCGGCGTCCCGGTCGAGCTGGCCGGATCGGCGCGACCGGTCGGGCCGGTCGGCTAGAACCAGCGGCGCAGGGCGGCTGCCAGCCCGTCCTCGGCGACCGTGCCGGTGCTCGAGTCGGCGTCGGCGTGCACCTCGGGCGGCGCCTGCCCCATCGCGACGCCGTGCCCCGCCCAGCGCAGCATCTCGCGGTCGTTGTCGCCGTCGCCGACGGCGAGCACCTCGGACCGGTCGACGCCGAGCCGCTGCGCCACCCGGGCCAGCCCGGACGCCTTCGACACCCCGGCCGGCACCAGCGTCACCCACGGCAGCTCGTGGTCGAGGGTCATGGTGGCGTCATCGAACCGCAGGCGGGCGGCGCGCGCGGCGGTCTCGGCCGGCGTCCGGCCAGGCCAGTACATGATGAGCTTCGGGGTGGGCCGGTCGGCCACGCCGTCCAGCCCGACCTCGGTGACGGTGCCGGCGAGGACGCCGTCGGGGAACGGCCCGCTCACCCGCTGCCCCACACCGACGTGCTCGCCGGCGAACACCGCGCCCGGGAACGTCGCCCGCAGCCGGGCCAGCCCCGCGCGGACGTCGAACCGGGCCACCGACCGCACCGCGCGCGACGCCGTGTCCATCTCGACGGCGCCGTTCGAGGTGAGCGTGACACCCCGGCGCAGCCCGACCTGGTCGAGGGCGGCGGCGGCCCCGATCACCGTGCGGCCGGTGCAGAGCATCACCTCCGCGTGCGCGGAGGCCGCGGCGATCGCGTCGAGCACGGCCGGGGTCGGCGGCCGCCTGCCGTGCACGACGGTGCCGTCGATGTCCAGGGCGACCAGGCGGGGACGGGTCACGGACGCGACCTTACGGCGGGCCCGCGGCGCGACGGGGCCGGTGTGACGCATCCGCGGCGGGCACGGCACCCACCTTTCGGCCACCGGCGGCGCGGCCGCCCACCCGGGACGGGTCCGATTCGGCACAGTGGGGACATGACCGCCACCGGCCCTCTCAGGAGCGGCGACCCGGCCGACGGCACTGCCGGTCCGGGCAGCGCCCTGCCGCTGCCGCTGCGCCCGCCGGCGCACCAGGTGGACCCACGCGCGATCTGGTGGTGGCGGCTGCGCGCGCTGCCGGTGCCGATCGTGCTGCTGGTCGCACAGGGTGCCAGCTGGGCGTTGCTCCCGGAGTGGCGCGGGCTGCTGGTCGCCACGATCACCCTCACCGTGCTGTGGCTGCTGGCCGACACGCTGGTGGTGCCGGCCCTGCGCTACCGCCTGCACCGCTGGGAGGTCACCGAGGAGGCCGTCTACCACCGGTCGGGCTGGCTGGTGCGGGAGTGGCGGATCGCACCGATCCCGCGGGTGCAGACCGTCGACACCGAGCACGGCCCGCTGCAGCAGGCACTCGGGCTGGCGACCGTCACGGTGACGACGGCGTCGGCCCGCGGCCCGGTCCGCATCGCCGGGCTGGACGCCGGCGCGGCCCGCGAGCTGGCCCGGCGGCTCACCGAGACGACCGGCCGGCACCCCGGGGACGCGACGTGAGCAGCGGCGGGACCGACCCCGACCTCGCCGATGCGGAACCCGGCGGCGGGGCCGGGGCGGCCGAGTGGCGCCGGCTCCCGGCGCTCATGCTGCTGGTCGGGCCCGCGACCGCGCTGCTCAAGCTGGCCCCGGCCCTGATCGTCCTGCTGCTCTTCGGCGCGGGCCGGGGCGACGCCGTGCAGGTGTGGATCGCGGCCGGGCTCGCGGTGGTCGCCGTCGCCGCCGGCGTGGTCCGCTGGCGGACCACCCGCTACCGGATCACCCCCGAACGCGTGCAGCTGCACAGCGGCCTGCTGCAGCGGCAGCGCCGCTCGGTCCCGCGGGACCGGATCCGCACCGTCGACCTCACCGCGCCGCTGCTGCACCGCCTCGTCGGCCTGAGCGTGGTCAAGGTCGGCTCCGGGCAGAGCGGCAAGGAGTCCGGCCTGGACCTCGACGCCGTCACCACGGCCGAGGCCGAGCGCCTGCGCCGCGAGCTGCTCGCGCGTCCGGCGTCCCGGCCGGTGCCGTACCCGCCCGCCGGCCCGAGCCCGCAGGCCGTGCCGGATTCCCCCGCCGGCCCGGACTCCCCCGACCGACCGGGCTCCCCCGGCGGACCGGCCGGCACCGCAGGGTGGGACGACGTCACCGGACCGGCCGATCCCGGCCCCGGCGAGGAGCTGGACCGCCTCGACTGGGACTCGCTGCGCTACGCCCCGCTGACCGCCGGGTCGCTGGCCGCGGTCGGTGCGGTGGCCGGTGCCGGGTGGAACCTGCTGCACGAGGCGGGCGTCGACCCGCGCACCCTCCCCGGCGCCGCCGCCGTCACCGGCGAGCTGGCCGGCGCGCCGATCTGGGCGTCGGTGCTGGCCGGGGGCGTCGCCCTGCTCCTGCTGATGGTGGCCGGCTCGATCGCGCTGTTCGTGGAGCGGTGGTGGGGCTTCCGGCTGACCCGCGAGCCCGACGGCACGCTGCGGGTGCGCCGCGGCCTGCTCACCCACCGGTCGCTGTCGGTGTCCGAGCAGCGGCTGCGCGGGGTGACGGTCGGCGAGCCGCTGCTGGTCCGCGCGCTCGGCCGCGGCGCCCAGGCCGGCGCGCTGACCGTCGGACTGGCCGGCTCGGAGAGCGAGAAGGCACACGGCGGGGCGCTCGGCCCGCCGGTCCGGCGGGCGCACGCCCACCACATCGCCGCGGTCGCGGCCCGGGCCGGGGAGGGCCTCACCTCGGGGCCGCTCACCCCGCACCCGCCGGCCGCACGCACCCGCCGGCTGGTCCGGGCCGTGGTCCCCGCCCTGGTGTTCCCGGCGGCGGCGGCCGTGCTCGCCGCCGCGGGCGGTCCGCTGTGGCCGGTCGCCGCCGCGGGCCTGCTCGTGCTGACCGCCGTGCCGCTGGGCCTGGACCGCTACCGGGCGCTCGGGCACCGGCTCGACGCGCAGTACCTCGTCGCCCGTCAGGGTTCCCTGCTCCGGACCACGGCGGCGCTGCGCCGCGACGGCGTCATCGGCTGGCGGGTCCGGCAGACCGTGTTCCAGCGCCGGGCCGGCCTCGTCACCCTCGAGGCGACGACGGCGGCCGGGTCCGGTGCGGTGCGGATCCTCGACCTGGCCGCGGGCGACGCGGTCGCGCTGATGGCCGAGGTCACCCCGGAGGCGGTCGGCGGCGTCAGCGCCTGCGGCGGGTCCCGAACAGGCTCCGGGTGATCTCCCGGGTCACCGTGTTCGTGATCTGCCGGCCGGTCGGCGACTGCAGGAAGTCGCCGACCTTGGAGAACCAGCCCGACCCGCCGTCGCCGTCCTGCGGCGGCGCGGGCTGCGCCGGCGGCGTGCCCGCGGCGGCGGGCGGCGCCCCGACCGGGGTCGCCTCCCCACCCGGACCGGACGCGATCCGCCCGGTCAGCCGCTCGTAGGCCGAGTCGCGGTCGACCATCTCGCCGTACTTGGCCTGCAGCGGCGAGGCCGCCGCCTCCGCGCGGACCGCGTCGTCGCCGATCGCGGCCATCAACGACCGCGGCGCCCGCAGCCGGGTCCAGGCCACCGGCGTGGGGGCGCCCCGCTCGGACAGCACCGTCACGATCGCCTCGCCGGTACCCAGCGAGGTCAGCGCGGACTCGAGGTCGTAGACCTCCGAGCGCGGGTACGTCTTGACCGTCCGGGACAGCGCCTTCTGGTCCTCCGGGGTGAACGCCCGCAGCGCGTGCTGGACCCGCGCGCCGAGCTGGGACAGCACCTCGTTCGGCACGTCGGTCGGCAGCTGCGTGCAGAAGAACACGCCGACGCCCTTGGACCGGATCAGCTTCACGGTCTGCTCGATCCGGTCGAGGAACGCCTTCGACGCGTCCGCGAACAGCAGGTGCGCCTCGTCGAAGAAGAAGACCAGCTTCGGCCGGTCCAGGTCACCGGCCTCGGGGAGCTCCTCGTGGAGCTCGGCGAGCAGCCACATGAGGAAGGTCGAGAACAGCACCGGGTTCGCCGCGCGCTCGGCGAGTTCCAGCAGCGTGACGACACCCTTACCGTCGATCTGCCGCATGAGGTCGGCCGGGTCGAACTCCGGCTCCCCGAAGAACGTGTCCCCGCCCTGGGCCTCCAGGTTCACCAGCGCGCGCAGGATCACCCCGGCCGTCGCCGGCGACACGCCGCCGATCCCCTTGAGGTCGGCCTTGCCCTCGTCGGAGGTGAGGTGCTGGATGACCGCGCGCAGGTCCTTGGTGTCCAGCAGCGGCAGCCCGCGCTGGTCGGCCCAGTGGAAGATCAGCCCCAGGGTGGACTCCTGGGTGGCGTTGAGCCCCAGGACCTTGGCGAGCAGGATCGGCCCGAACTGGGTGAGCGTCGCCCGGACCGGCACGGCGGTGCCGCCGTCGCCCAGCGACAGGAACTGCACCGGGTACGCCGTCGGGGTCCAGTCGTCGCCGGTGTCGCGCGCCCGCGCGTCGACCCGCTCGCTCTGCTCACCGGGACGCGCCATCCCGGACAGGTCGCCCTTGACGTCGGCGAGCAGCACCGGGACGCCGGCGTCGGACAGCTGCCCGGCGATCGCCTGCAGCGTCTTCGTCTTGCCGGTACCGGTGGCGCCGGCGACCAGGCCGTGCCGGTTCAGCGTCGCGAGCGGGATGCGGACCCGGGCCTCCGGGTCGCAGGCGCCGTCCACGACGACCGTGCCGAGTTCCAGCGCGGCGCCGTCGGTGGCGTACCCCTCGGCGATCGTGCGGGCAGGAGTGTTGTCGGCCACGGGCGGCAGCGTAGGGCACGCCCCCGCAGGCGCGCGCCAGGCGCACCGGCGTCACATAGTCTGCGGGAATGACCGACCGGCTGGTGTGGATCGACTGTGAGATGACCGGGCTCGACCTGGGCAAGGACGCGCTCATCGAGATCGCGGCGCTGGTCACCGACGGTGACCTGAACATCCTGGGTGACGGTGTCGACGTCGTGATCGCCTGCCCCGCCGAGAAGCTCGACCACATGCCCGAGGTCGTGCGGGACATGCACGAGCGCTCCGGACTGACCGACGAGGTCCGCCGGGCGACCCTCACCGTGCCCGAGGCCGAGCGGATGGTGCTCGACTACATCCGCGCGCACGTCCCGGACGCCCGCTCCGCCCCGCTGGCCGGCAACTCGATCGCGACCGACCGCGCGTTCATCGCCCGGGACATGCCGGAGCTGGACGCCTACCTGCACTACCGGATGATCGACGTCAGCTCGCTGAAGGAGCTGGCCCGTCGCTGGTTCCCGCGGGTCTTCTACGCCAAGCCGGAGAAGGGGCTGGCCCACCGCGCGCTCGCCGACATCCGCGAGTCGATCCGCGAGCTCGCCTACTACCGCAAGGTGCTGTTCGTGGCCCCGCCCGGGCCGAGCAGCGAGCAGGCCCAGGCCGCGGCGGCCGCCGTCGCCGGGGTCGCGGCCCCGCCCGAGCCGCAGGCCGGGGGTGCCGCGGAGGGCTGAACGACCCCCGCGCGGAGCCCGGGAGGCCGGGGGCTATGCTGTACGAGCGCTTCCGGCCCCGGCCGGAGAGGTCGCATGGTGGGTGTAGCTCAGTTGGTAGAGCACCTGGTTGTGGTCCAGGTGGCCGCGGGTTCGAGTCCCGTCACTCACCCGGTCGCCACCCCTGGCGATCGATCCCGGAAAGCATCGTGCTAGTTTTCCGGGGTCGTTCTCGCCCGGGGCGGGCGAACGCACAAGAACAGAACGCACAAGAACACATGCGCCGTTAGCTCAATTGGCAGAGCAGCTGGCTCTTAACCAGCGGGTTCGGGGTTCGAGTCCCTGACGGCGCACGCAATACCGGCAGTACTGCTTCACCGGCACCACTGCGCCGTTAGCTCAATTGGCAGAGCAGCTGGCTCTTAACCAGCGGGTTCGGGGTTCGAGTCCCTGACGGCGCACCATCTCCTTCCAGGTCCCCCACTGCTCACGAGCGTGGGCGGAGCTTCTCCGGGTCGTAGAACGGGAACCGCACCACCCGGGCGGGAATGCGCTTGGAATGGCCGTCGAGCTTGCCCACCTCGACCTCGGTCCCGATCTCGGCGTGCTGCACCGCGATCCGGCACAGCGCGATGTTCGTGCGCAGGATCGGCGAGCGGGTGGCGCTGGTGACGACGCCGACCTGCGACCGGCCCACGTGGACGCAGTCGCCGTGCGCGGCGGGCTCGTTGCCCGCCAGCTCCAGCCCGACGAGCGTGCGCTGCGGGTGGGCCTTGCGCTCCAGCAGTGCCTCGCGGCCGACGAAGTCGTCCTCCTTCGTCTTGAGCGGCACGGTGAACCCGATCCCCGCCTCGTAGGGGTCGGTCTGGTCGGAGAAGTCGTATCCGGCGAACACCAGCCCGGACTCGATCCGGAGCATGTCCAGCGCGTCCAGGCCGAGCGGGAGCATGCCGTGCGGCGCGCCGGCCTCCCACACGGCGTCCCACAGCGCCGGCGCGTCCGTGGGGTGCACCCAGAGCTCGTAGCCGAGCTCGCCGGAGTAGCCGGTGCGGGACACGATCAGCGGAATGCCGTTGTGGTCGCCGATCCGCCCGATCGCGAACCGGAACCAGGTCAGGTCGGAGAACGCGGGCTGGTTCGGCGGGGTCCAGATGATCCCGCGGAGGATGTCGCGGCTGGCCGGCCCCTGCACCGCGATGTTGTGCAGCTGGTCGGTGGAGTCCTTCACCCACACCTGGTCCAGCCCGAGCCGCTCGGCCTGCCGGCGCAGCCAGACGCCGTCGTACTCGTCGCCGCCGACGAACCGGAAGTTGGTGTCGCCGAGCCGGAAGATCGTGCAGTCGTCGATCATCCCGCCGGTCTCGTTGCACATCGCCGAGTACACGACCTGCCCGTGCGAGAGCTTGCGGATGTTGCGGGTCACGCAGGCCTGCAGCAGCGCCTCGGCGTCGTGGCCGAGCACCTCGAACTTGCGCAGCGGCGACAGGTCCATCACCGCGGCCCGCTCCCGGCAGGCCCAGTACTCCGCCTGCGGCCCGTGGCCGTCGAAGCTGGTCGGCAGCCAGTAGCCGCGGTACTCGGTGAACTGCCGGGTCAGCTTCGAGGTCCGCTCGCCGAACCCGGTCTCCTTGGTGAGCACGGCCTCGGACTCCGGGGTGACGCGGTGGGAGATGGCCATGGAGAACTTCCGTTTCGCGTCGTAGACACGGACATGGATGTCGGTGGGCAGCCACGCGTTCGACGGGTCGACGTCGTCGGGGCACGCCGACGACGCGCAGACCAGGTCGGTCTGCGCCTGCAGGAGCACGTAGTCGCCCGGCCGGGACCACGGCTCGTCGAACACCAGCAGGTTGTTGTCGTCGAACGCGGTGTTGTAGAAGAGGTTCAGCGCGGGCCAGCCCTTGCGCGCCGCGATGCCGTAGGGATCCAGCTGCGCGTTGAAGTTGTCGGTGCAGTTCACGTGGCCGGGGTAGCCCAGGTCCTCGTAGTACTTCGCGTTGCACGCCAGCCCGAACGTGTCGTGCCTGCCCACGGTGTCGCGCACCACCTCCACGAGCGGCTGCATGTCCTGGTCGTAGAATTTGCCGAACAACCCGGGCTGCGGGTACGCGTTGCCCATGAAGTAGCGCGTCGTCGTCGCGTCGAGGCCGCGCTCCACGCCCGCGTCGAGCCGGCGCCCGTCGAACGCCAGGAAGTCCGAGCACTGCCTGCCCTCGACGTCGATGATCTGGATGTACTGCCCGGCCTTGACCTCGTAGCCGCGCGCCGTCGCCGCGTCGATGCGCATGTCCAGGACCGGCTCGGCCAGCGGCGCCGGCAGCCGCGGCTCGAACCGGCGGCGCGGGTTCGCCCGCCGGAGCTCCAGCAGCAGGTCGGACGGCGGGTTGGCGGCGGCGTCGTCGACCGTCATGGTGTGCGCGGGCGCGGCGACGAGCACATCGGCGGGTTCGGCCGCGGTGAACGTCTCCCGCGCGCCCGCCGGTGACCACTCGCCGAACAGCCGCGCCGCGCGGGCCCGGGCCGGGTCGACGCCGGCCCCGGCGAGCACGGCGAGGATCTCGTCGGCAGCACCGCCGGTGCCCGGCCCCGCGCCCGCCAGCGCCTGCACCGTGGTCGCCGGCGCGTCCGCCGTGATACCCAGCGCGGCACCGCCGGCACCGCTCGCGGCGATCACGGTCACCTCGGCGGCCTGCCTGCCCGCCCGGTCGATCACGGTCAGCTCGTCCCCCGCGTCGAGCCGCAGCGTGGTCACACCGGCCGGACGCACCCAGTACGTCTCCAGCCCCGGTTCGACCGGGCGCAGCCCCGGCAACAGCAGTCTCGGCGGGGGCGGTGTCGTGGCTGTCGTCGTGGCTGTCATCGCCGTCGTTCCCTTCACGCACGGGCGCGCATCCGGGGCAGGGAGCACCCCGGATGCGCGCGTTGGTGTCAGAGTCGCTTGACGAAGGTGCGGGCCTGGTACAGCGCGAGCGCCGGCAGGCCGATCAGCAGGATCACCGCCAGGATCAGCCCCGCTTCGCCCCAGGCGAAGAATTCGATCATGGTGTCGCCTCCAGGAGTCCGGTCTGCGCCATGCGTTCGCGGCCGAAGTCGTTGACGGCGAACTTGAACAGCAGCTTCGGCTTGCCGCCGGTCCGATCCGGATCGACGGTGGTGTCGAGCTCGTCGAGCAGGCCGCCGGAGAACAGGTCGGTGAGGGTCACCCGGACCGTCCCGTACCAGTAGTCACCGGAGAGCCCGTAGTGCCCCAGCACGTCCCTGGCGATGTCGTCGTCCCACATCGCGCCGTTGCGTGCCATCAGTTGCAGGATGTAACCCTTGATGTGCAGCTCCGCCATCACTCGACCTCCGCCGTCGTCCGCCGGGCCGGGACGGCGCGGACGATCTCGAGGATGCCGCGCCGCTCGGTGAACAGGATGAAGCTGCCGACGACCGCGATCGCCGCGCCGATGACGAAGTGGGTGCCCGGCCACTCGGCGGTGAACAGGAACAGCCAGAGCAGCGCCAGCGGGCCGTACAGCGCGGCGATGGCCTGCCCGCGTCCGACGCCGATCAGCGGGAACGACTTGTACCAGGACACGTAGCAGAACGCGAAGGTCAGCCCCATCAGCAGCAGCATCAGCCAGACCGCCGGGTTGGCCAGCGCGGTGCCGAGCGCGGACCAGAACGCGCCGCCCGCCAGCACCGTGCTGACCGGGACGCCGACGACCAGCCACAGGCCGACCTCGTAGGTGAACCGGAGCGTGAGCCCGACATCGGGGTCGCTGACGTCGAGGGCGCGCCCGGCGATGGCACCTTCGAGACCCCAGCCGACGAACGTGATCGCGCCGGCGACGTAGCCGATCCAGCCCGCGGTGCCGGTGCCGGTCAGCTCCCCGATCAGGCCGGGGGCGAAGATGACCACCCCGCCCGCGACGATCACGATGATGCCGATCGCGGCCTGCGGGGTTATGCGCTCGTGGTACCAGACCCGGGCCGCGAACGCGCCCACGATCGGGTACAGCAGCCCCGCCACCGCGGCGAACTGGGCGCCGACGTAGACGACGGCGACGTAGGTGCCGAAGATCGCGAGGCCGCCCGCGACCCCGGCCGGCAGGTACCACTGCGACACCTGCCGGTGCCGGAGGGTGCGGGCGTAGTCCTTGGTCTTGCCGAGCACGCCGACCCAGACGAACATCGCCGCGAGCACCGCGACGGCGTTCAGGAACGCGACCACGGTCGCGGCGAGCATCAGGTCGCCGTCGGTCTCGCTCAGGTCCACGAACGGTGGCTCCGAGTAGACGGCGTAACCCGGCACGTACCAGGCGCCCCACAGCACGGCGCACCAGAGTGCCCAGATGAACCCCCAGCGCACCTGGCGGTTGCGATGGTCGGCCCGCAATTCTTCTATCGGAGGGGTGTGCTGCATTCTCCACTCCTTGCTGCCCTCGCCGACCTCGTCCCGCAACGGTCGGCCCGAGCGCTATCGGGCACCGCCGGCCTCGGCCTCCGAGGCGGGAAGGGTGCTGGTCATGAACGTTTCCAGGGAGTCGTCACGGAGCTTCAGCCAGTGGTCCGGAAGCGGAGTGCCGAGGTTGCCGGTGATCGTGGAGGGATAGCTCTTGTTGCGGTATCCCATGATGTCTTCGTACTTGTGCTTCTTCCACTGCTTGAAGAGCTCGCCCTGCTCCTCGACCGCGAACTCGTAGTCGGTCTCCCGGAGCAGGTCCCGGATGTACGCGGCCTGGAAGTCGATCTCCTGGGTGGCCGTCTCCAGTGCCTCTTCGCGAACCAGCCACTGCTTCTGGTCGTCGACCATCGCGGCCTCGTCCGGAAGCGTGATCCGGCCGAGGATCACGTCCCGCGCATACCAGGCCTGCGCGTCGAACATGTTGAACGTGAAGTACTGGTCCTGCATGCCGAGGTACACCATCCTGCGGTTGCCCTCGAAGAAGATCCCCTTGTACAGGTTCGGCGCGTACAGCCGGTTGCGCGTCTGGAGCCGGAGCGAGTCGGGCAGGAAGGGGAAGTGGTGCAGGTACCCCGTGCACAGCACGATCGCGTCGACCTCTTCGCTGCTGCCGTCCGCGAAATGCGCGGTCCTGCCGTCCACCCGCTGCAGCAGCGGCACCTCGTGCATCGTCTCCGGCCAGTCGAAGCCCATCGGCCCGGACCGCGAGCTGAACGTGACCGAGGCGGCCCCGTACTTGTAGCACTGGGAGCCGATGTCCTCGGCCGAGTAGCTGCTGCCGATCGTCAGCACCCGCTTGCCGGTGAACTCGCAGGCGTCCCGGAACTCGTGCGCGTGCAGGACGCGACCCGGGAAGGTGTTGAACCCCTCGAAGTAAGGGGTGTTCGGGGTGGAGAAGTGGCCGGTCGCCACCACGACGTAGTCGAACTTCTCCTCGGTCATCCGGCCGACGTTGTGGTCCATCGCGGTCACCGTGAACTGCTGGTCGGCCTCGTCGTAGGAGACCCACCGGACCGGGGTGTTGAACCGGATGTACTGGCGCAGATCGTGGTTGTCGACCCGGCCCATGATGTAGTCACGGAGCACGGCGCGGGGCGGGTAGGAGGGAATCGCCCGGCCGAAGTGCTCCTCGAAGGAGTAGTCCGCGAACTCCAGGCACTCCTTCGGCCCGTTCGACCACAGGTAGCGGTACATGCTGCCGTGCACCGGCTCGCCGTGCTCGTCCAGCCCCGTGCGCCAGGTGTAGTTCCACAGCCCGCCGAGATCGCCCTGCTTCTCGTAACAGACCAGGTCGGGTACCTCGTGCCCCTGCCGCCGCGCCGTCTCGAAGGCCCGCAGTTGGGCGAGTCCGCTGGGCCCGGCTCCGAGAACTGCGATTCGTTGCTTCATAGGCCACTACCTCCAGGGCAACTCCTTGGGCTGTGCGAGACTGAGTCTGTGGCAACGGTCACAGCTGCGGATCTGGGCGACTACCTAGATCGCCGGGTACGTAGTCGGCGCCGGCGGCCGTCGAGGGCACCCGGCTGCGCCGGCGAACCCGGCCGAGCAAGATCACTACCTTGTCGAGCCCGGTGTGGTGACCGTTACAATCGGCCATGACCGCCACCGGCCGGCCCCGTGACGCCGGCAACCTCCCGGCCGAGCTGACCAGCTTCGTGGGCCGGCGCCGGGAGATGACCGACGTCACGCGGTTGCTCACCGAAGCGCGGCTGGTGACCCTCACCGGCGTCGGCGGGGCGGGCAAGACCCGGCTCTCGCTCCAGGTGGCCGGCAAGATCCGGCACGACTTCCCCGAGGGCGCGTGGCTCGTCGAACTGGCCCCGCTCGAGGACGACGGCCTGCTCGCCCAGACCGTCGCGCAGACACTCGGCCTGCACGACTGGGGCGCCCGCCCACCGGCGTCCGCCCTCGCCGACCACCTCGCCGACAAGCGGATGCTGCTGGTGCTCGACAACTGCGAGCACCTCCGCAACGCGTGCGCGGAGCTGGCCGGCGTCGTGCTCCGGTCCGCCCCCCAGGTGCGGATCCTCGCCACCAGCCGGCAGCCGCTCGGCCTGACGGGGGAACACATCTACCAGGTGCCGACCCTGTCCCGGCCCGGATCGGGGCAGGTCCCGCCCGTGGACTCGCTGATCCAGTACGAGGCGGTGAACCTCTTCGTCGCCCGCGCCAAGGCCGTCCAGCCCGACTTCGCGTTGACCGAGGAGGACGCGGAGCCCGTGCTCAAGGTCTGCGATCAGCTGGACGGTCTCCCGCTCGCGATCGAGCTCGCCGCGGTACGGCTGCGTGCGCTGTCCATCGCCGAGATCGCGGACCGGATCGAGGACCGCTTCCGCCTGCTCACGGGGGGCAGTCCCGAGGCGCTCCCCCGGCACCAGACGCTGCGTGCCCTCATCGACTGGAGCTTCGAGCTGTGCTCCGACGAGGAGCGGGCGCTGTGGGCCCGGCTGTCGGTGTTCTCGGGCGGGTTCGATCTCGCCGCGGCCGAGGCGGTCGGCACCGACGACGAGGTCGATCCGCATGCACTGCTCGACGCGCTGAGCGCCCTGGTCGACAAGTCGATCGTGATCGCGGGAGAGGAGCACGGTCACGTCCGCTACCGGATGCTCGAGACCATCCGTGAGTACGGCCGGGACCGGCTGCGCGAGGCGGGGCTCGCGCGGGAGGTGGGTGACCGGCACCGCGGGCACTTCCTGCAGCAGGCCGTGCAGGCGGCCGCCGGCTGGTTCGGGCCGGACCAGGAAAACCTGCTCCTGCGGGCACGGCAGGAGCACGGCAACGTCCGGACCGCGCTCGACCACTGTCTCGCCGAGCGGGGCCGCGCCGAGTCGGGATTGGAGATGGCCGCGGCGCTGTGGTTCGTGTGGCTCGCCACCGGCCTGACGAGCGAGGGGCGACGCTGGCTCGAGCGCCTTCTCGACGTCGAGAAGGCGCCCAGCCGCGCCCGGAACCAGGCCCTCTGGACCTGTGCCTACCTGTGCATCATCCAGCAGGACGTCGCGGCGGCCGAACCGCTCATCACCGAGTGCCAGCGCCAGGCCAGCGAGCTGGACGATCGCGTGGCGCTGGCCTGGGCCACGCAGCTCTCCGGCATGGCCGCGATGTCGACGGGCTCGCTGTCGACGGCGAGGTCGCGCCTCGAGAGCGGGCTCGTCCGGCACGAGCGCTGCAGCAACCCGGTGGGAGTGCTCGACGCCACCTTCTACCTGGTCGCGGTCAGCGCGCTGCTCGGCCACGCGAGCCGGTCCGCGCAGATGTGCGAGGAAGCCCTGGCCCTGTGCGACGAGCACGGGGAGCGCTGGCTGAAGTCGTACCTGCTCTGGGACATGGGACTGGTGGCATGGGAGCACGGCGACGGCGCGAGCGCCGCGGTGTCGGCGCGCGACGCCCTCCAGCAGGCGAGGGTCTTCAACGAGCAGATGGTCATCGCCTTCTGCATCGAGACCCTCGCCTGGACGGCGCACGCGGACCTCAAGCACCGGCGGGCGGCCAGGCTGCTCGGATGCGCCGACGAGATCTGGAGGCACGTCGGTGCTCCGCTGTTCGGCATCCGTGACCTGATCCGCCACCACGAGCGGTGCCTCGACGGGGTCCGCCGCACCCTGCGCGAGGAGTCGTTCGAGGCCGAGTTCCGGTCCGGGGCCCGCCTGCGTCTCGACCAGGCCGTTGCCTTCGCCCTCGAGGAGGGCACCGGTGGCGCGGTGTCCCCCGCTGCCGACACGCCCCCGGGCGGGCTGACCCCGCGGGAGCTCGAGATCGCCGGCCTGATCGCGGACGGCCTGAGCAACAAGGCGATCGCCGCGAAGCTGGTGATCTCACACCGCACGGTGGAGGTCCACGTCGATCACATTCGCAGCAAGCTCGGCTTCTCCTCACGCGCCCAGGTCGCCGCGTGGGTCACCGAGGTCCGTGCCGCACGGGTGATGCCGGTCGCCAGGACATGACCGGGGCGCCCGGACCCGCCACGATGTCCTCATGTCCCGTCCCGACCACACCGTCTTCCTCAAACGGTCCTTCTCGAAGATGGACCAGCTGGCGACCCCGTTCCTCACCGGACGGCGACTCTGCAGGCAGCTGGCCCAGGTCGTCCCGTACGGCACGAACGGCGTGGTCGTCGAACTCGGTGCCGGGCCCGGCGTGCTGGCCGAGCCGATCCGGTCCCGGCTCGGGCCGCAGGCCCGCTACCTCGCCATCGAGATCGACTCCGAGCTGGTCGCGCACCTGCGCCGGCACAAGCCCTGGCTGGAGGTCGTCGAGGGCGACGTCGCCGACCTCGACCGGATCCTCGACGACGCCGGCATCGACCGGGTGGACGCGTTCGTGTCCACCCTGCCGTGGGCGGTCTTCCCGCAGGCCATGCGCAGCAAGGTGATGGGGGTGATCGCCCGCCGGCTGGTGCCGGACGGGGTCATGAGCATGATCGTCACCTGGATGGCGCTGCCGAACCGGGTCCGCGACCTGCGGGCGCTGCTCGACGCGCACTTCGACGAGGTCGTCGAGACCGCCACCGAGTGGCGCAACCCGCCGCCCGCCCGGACGTTCCTGTGCCGCAGGCCGCTCCCCCGGTTCGGTTCCCCCGGCGAGCGGGACGCACGCTCGGCCGGTTAGCCGTGCGCCCCGGCCACCCCTGGTGCCCCGGGATCGGCGACCTCCCGTGACCGCGCCGCGGCCCGGGTGAGCCGGGCCGCGAGCGCCTCCAGGTGCTCGACGAGCTCCGGCGGTTCCACGACGTGGAAGTCGACGTCGAAGAAGTTGATCCACACCGCCAGTGACTCGAGCGTCCACGCCCCGGCGACGAGCTCGCAGCGGCCGTCGCCGAGGTCGGTCACGATCCCCGACGACGGCGTCACGTGCTCGGCGATCCGCTCGGGCGGCGCGTCGAACACGATCCGCGCCCGGTACGGGTAGGCGCCCGAGGAGATCCCGCGCTGGGCGAACGCGGCCACGCCGCCCTCCGGGGGTTCCCGCGGGGTGAACCGCGGCCCGGCGGGCAGCTTGAGGCGCATCCGGTCCACCCGGAACGTGCGGCGGTCGTCGCGTCCGGTGTCCCAGGCGACCAGGTACCAGCGGCGGCCGGTGTGCACCAGGCCCTCGGGTTCGGCGATCCGGCGGCTCTCACCGCCGTCGGCCGCGACGTAGTCGAACCGCACCAGCTCGTGGTCCCGGCAGGCGGCGGCCAGGGCGGAGAGGTCGTCGGCGTCGACGGTGGGGCCGCGGCCGGCGAGGGTGGCGGTGGCGGTGCCGAGCGCGGCGACCCGGCGGCGCAACCGGTTCGGGAGGACCTGCTCCAGCTTCGCGAGCGCGCGGACCGAGGTCTCCTCGATCCCCGATACGGTCCCGCCGGCCGCGGTCCGCAGCCCCACCGCGACGGCGACGGCCTCGTCGTCGTCGAGCAGCAGGGGTGGCAGCGCCGCTCCGGCGCCCAGCCGGTAGCCGCCGGTCGTGCCCGGTGTGGAGTGCACCGGGTAGCCGAGGGTGCGCAGCTTGTCGACGTCCCGCCGGACCGTGCGGACGTCGACGTCGAGCCGTTCGGCCAGCGCCCGGCCGGTCCAGTCACGCGGCACCTGCAGCAGCCCGAGCAGGCGCAGCAGCCGCGCCGAGGTCTCCATCACGCACCCAGTGTGCCGCCCGTCGAGGACAGCTCCGGTCCTCGATCGGTGGCCGGGCACGGTGCTGCGCGGGCCCGCGGGGCGGGCGTCTACGGTCGCGGCCGTGGAGACGAGCGAGCGGGTCGGCCGGTACGTGCGGATGGTGGCGGTGCAGGGGCAGGGCCCCGAGCTGGCGAAGGCCCTGCTCCGGGTCGCGGACGGGATGGCGGCCCAGCCGGGCTGCCTGGCCTACGTGGTGAACGGGGCGCCGGACGAGCCGGACACGGTGTGGGTGACCGAGATCTGGTCGGACACGGCGTCGTCCGAGGCGGCGCTGGCCCGGGACCTCGGCGAGGCCGGGCTGGCCGACGTCCTCGAGCTGCTGGCCGCGCCGCCCGACTACATCGAGGTGACCCCGCTCGGGGGCCCGGGGCTGGGCTGAGGGTCAGCTCGCCTCCCGCTCGGGGTGCTCCTTGCGCGCCTTCAGCGAGCCCGGCTTGGCCGTCAGCGACGGATCGCCCTTGGTCTTGATCAGGCTGGCGATGGTGACGACGGTCAGGACCACTGCGATCACGACCAGGCTCAGCACGGTCGGGATCTCCGGGACCGCGGGCGAGAGGTCCACGTGGGCCCAGTGCAGGACGAGCTTGACCCCGATGAAGCCGAGGATGATCGCGAGGCCGGTGGACAGGTAGACCAGCCGGTCGAGCAGGCCCTTGACCAGGAAGTACAGCGCCCGCAGGCCGAGCAGCGCGAACGCGTTCGCCGCGAAGACGATGTAGGGCTCCTGGGTCACGCCGAACACGGCGGGGATCGAGTCGAGCGCGAACAGCAGGTCGATGCCGCCGATCGAGACGAGCACGATGAACATCGGCGTCGCGACCCGGCGGCCGTCCTTCCGGGTGAACAGCCGGCCGCGGTCGTACTCCTCGGTGACCGGGAAGAGCCGGCGCGCGCCCTTCACGACCATGTTGTCCTCGACGTCGGGTTCCTCGTCCTTGTGCCGGTAGAGCTGCACCGCCGTCCAGAGCAGGAGCAGTCCGAACAGCAGGAACATGAACGAGAACAGGTTCAGCAGCGCCGCCCCGACCGCGATGAAGATCGCGCGCATGATCAGGGCGAGGACGATGCCGAACGTCAGGACCTTGTGCTGGTGCTCCTCGGGGACGGCGAACGTCGTCATGATGATCACGAAGACGAACAGGTTGTCGACCGAGAGGCTCTTCTCGACGATGTAGCCGGTGAAGTACTCGGTGCCGAGGTCCCAGCCGTGCATCATCGCGAACACGACGCCGAACGCGACCGCGACCAGCACGTAGAAGACCGACCAGGCGGTCGCCTCCCCGAAGTGGACCTTGTGCGGCTTCACCCAGGCAAGGATCAGATCGAGCGCGAGCAGCGCGATCACGACGCCGATCATGACGGCCCATTCGAGCCCGCTGATCTCGGCCACCCGGTCTCCTTTCGTCGCCTGCGTTCTGCTGCACCGGCTCCCGGGAACCGGGCGCGCTCCGCACCATATCGGACACCGGGGACGTTCCGCCGGATCCGCGGGCGGGCCCGTCGGCCCCCGGGTCGGCGTCCGTCAGCCGCGGGGCCGGGCCGCGAACACCCCGGACGGGAACGCCCCGTTCGCCAGCGCGGTCCGCACGAATGCGCCGCCGATCTCGCCGAGCCGGGACGCGCGCTCGGTCCCGAGCACCGACCACGGTGCCGCCCCGAGCCGGTGGGTGTCGTCCTCCAGCCGCTTGCGCAGCGCGGCCCCGGCCTCGGTGAGCACCGGCGTCACGGCCTCGTCGGACGGCGGTGCGTACTGCAGCAGGCCGCGCTCGGCGAGCCGGGCGACGCCGTCGTTCCACTCGGTGACCGTCCAGCCCCGGCTGGACAGGGCGAACGCGATCGTGAACCCGGTTCCGGTGCCCGTCGCGGTCAGCAGCGCCTCCAGCCCGGAGAGGCCGGCCTCGATCAGCAGGGCGATGTGCCCGTCGCCGCGGTACTCCCGCAGGATGGACAGGGCGTGCCAGAGCACCAGGTGCGGCGCGGCCGGCCAGGCGAGGTCGAGGTGGCCCGCCGCCAGCGGGCGTCCCTCCGGGGTGACGGCCTCGGCGGCCGCGCGGGCCAGCGCGGCGGCCTCGGCCATCTCGGCCGAGCCGACGGCGTCGTCACCGAGCAACCGGCGCAGGGACGCGTCCGCGGCCTCGAACCGGGCCGCGACCAGGTCGGCGGGTGGGGCGAGCTCCCACGCGCGCGGGATCGACTCCGCAACCAGCCGCGGGGAGAAGTTGTAGAACGTCGCGCTGACCACCGAGGGGCCGACCGCGCCCATCGGCGCGGCGCGCGGCGCGAAGTAGGTCATCCGGTGCCCCTCCTCGAGACCGGCTCGCGCGAACCGGGACTCGGCCTCCGGGGCGAAGTAGATCTGGGCGTGCAGCGGTTCCAGCCCGCGGGCGAGGCGCCCGGCGGCGACGGCGGTGTCGGTGGTGCTCATGGTCGCGACGCTATCGCCTCATCGCACGGCCGGAAGGACGAGCAGGCCCCAGGCGAGCAGCGGGCCGGCCGCCACGACGACGCCGGCGTAGGCCAGCATCTGCCGGTAGAAGCGGTCCCGGTCGATTCCGGCCGGCGCGTTGGCGAGGATCAGGGCTCCGTTCGTGGAGAACGGGCTGACGTCGACGACGGTCGCCGCCACCGCGAGCGCGGCGACCATCCCGACCGCGGAGACGGCGCCCTGCTGCAGGAACGGGACCGCGAGCGGGATCGCGACTCCGAGGATCGCGACCGAGGACGCGAACGCCGACAGGACCCCGCCGAGGTAGCAGAGCAGAAGGGCGGCGAGCACGGGTGCCCCGATCGCCGTGATGCCCGACGAGACGAAGTCGATCGTGCCGGCGGCGGTGAGGACACCGACGTAGGTGATCACGCCACAGATGAGCAGGACCGTGGACCAGGAGACCTTGCCGACGACGTCGGGGCGGCGCGGGGCGACCAGCCGCAGCACGATCGCGACGGCGAGCGCGACGACACCGACGTTCCAGCCGAACGCGGCGCCGACGGTCATCAGCCCGATCCCGGCCAGGGTGATGCCGCGCTCGACGTGCTCCCGGCCGGTGGCCGGCCCCGCCTCGTCGCCGGTGGAGTCCGCGTCCCCGTCCGCGTCCCCGTCGTCGGTGCGGGGATCGACCAACCGGCCGAGCAGCGACCGTCCCCCGAGCAGAACGAAGATCACCACGGCGATGACGGTGTTGACCACCAGCGGGGTCACGAACAGCACCAGCGGATCCGCGGGCAGCCCGACCCGGGCCATCGTGGAGTTGACGAAGGCGCCGTAGACGGTGATCGGCGAGAACGCCCCGCCGAGCGCGCCGTGCACCACCATCATCCCCATGAGCAGGAGGTTCACTCCGTACCGGCGGGCGAACGGCAGCGCGAGCGGCGCCACGATCGCCACGGCGAACAGCGCGCCGACCGCGGAGAGCCCGCAGGAGATCGCGAAGAACACGAACGGCGCGAGCGCCAGCCGGCCGCGGACCGCACGCATCGCCCAGTGCACGAGGAGGTCCACGGTGCCGTTCGCGGTCGCGAGCGCGAACAGGTAGGTCAGCCCGACCAGCAGCAGGAACAGGTCGCCGGGAAACCCGCCCGTGATCTCGTCGCCGTCCGGGACGCCGAGGATCACCTCGTCCATGCTCATCCCGAGCATCCCCACGCCGACCGCGGCCGCGGCGACCAGGCCCAGCGCACCGAGGTTCACGGGCATCGTCGTCGCGATCACGAACATCACGACCAGGACGACGATCGAGACGATCTCCGGGCCCATCCGCGCGGCTCCTCGGGTCGACCGGCCCGGACGACGGCGACCGGGCGCAACGGACCGGCACGCTCGCACATGACCCACATCGTGAGCAAGGCCCCACGCCGGTCCGCCAACCGGACATGGACGGTGACGATCGCATCACCGTCGGTGACCCATTCGGGCTACGATGACGCCGTCGAACGGCGGGGCGTGCTCGTGCTGATCGACATCCCGCACACAGGCGACCCGCACGAATACGCCCCGCCACGGACGACAACGTGCCGCTCGAGCCTGCCCGCACGGCTCACCCGCACGATTTCGCCCCGCCACCGGCCACATCGTGCTGATCGACAGGCGTCAGACCTCCGACCGGCACGAACCCGCCCCAGCGCCGGGCCCAGGCGCCCCCTAGGGTCGCGCCCACCCCATGCTGCGCTCCACCGCGCGCCGCCAGTTGGCGTGCTCCCGGTCCCGCACGTCCGGATCCATCGCCGGTTCCCAGGCGGCCGCCCGGTGCCAGTTGCGGCGCAGCACCTCCAGGTCCGGCCAGTACCCGACGGCGAGCCCGGCCGCGTAGGCGGCGCCGAGCGACACGGCCTCGGAGCCGAGCGGGCGCTCCACGGTCAGGTCGAGCACGTCGGCGAGGCACTGCATGAGCAGGTGGTTCGCGGTCATACCCCCGTCGACCTTGAGCCGGGTGACCGGGAGGCCGGAGTCGGCGTTCATCGCGTCCAGCACCTCGCGGGTCTGCCACGCGGTCGCCTCCAGCACCGCGCGGGCCAGGTGCCCGCGGTGGATGTAGGAGGTCAGGCCGACGATCACGCCGCGCGCGTCGGCGTTCCAGCGCGGGGCGTACAACCCGGAGAACGCCGGCACCACGTAGCAGCCGCCGTTGTCCGGCACGCTCAGCGCGAGCGTCTCGATCCGGGGTGCCGTAGCGATCATCCCGAGGGCGTCGCGGAACCACCGCACCAGCGACCCGGTCACGGCGATCGAGCCCTCGAGCGCGTACACCGGCTCGTCGCCGAACAGGTACCCGACGGTCGGGATCAGGCCCGCCTCCGACCCGGCGATCCGGGACCCGGTGTTCTTCAACAGGAACGCGCCCGTCCCGTAGGTGCACTTCGCCTCGCCCGGCGCGAAGCAGGTCTGCCCGACGAGCGCGGCCTGCTGGTCGCCGAGCGCCCCGGCGACCGGCACCCCGGGCAGCAGGTCGGTGCAGCGTCCGTAGACCTGGGCGTTGGGCACGAGGGTCGGCAACATCGCCTGCGGCACCCGCAGCGCGGCGCAGAGCGTCGGCGACCACTCCCGGGTCCGCAGGTCCATCAGCATCGTGCGGCTGGCGTTGGTGACGTCGGTGACGTGCACGCCACCGTTCGGGCCACCGGTGAGCTGCCAGATCAGCCAGGTCTCGATCGTCCCGAAGAGCACGTCGCCGCGCTCGGCACCGTCCCGCGCGCCCGGCACGTGGTCGAGCAGCCACTGCAGCCGCGGGCCCGCGAAGTAGGTGGCCGGGCCCAGCCCGGAGACCTGCGTGTACAGCCCGGCGTCGGCGGCCAGGCCCGCGACGATGCCGTCGGTGCGGGTGTCCTGCCAGGTGATGGCCCGTGCCAGCGGGACGCCGGTGTGCCGGTTCCAGATCACGGTCGTCTCGCGCTGGTTGGCGATGCCGAGCGCCGCGACGTTCTCCGGGCCCAGCCCGGCCTGGCGCAGCGCCGCCGGGACCACCCGGGTCACCGCGCGCCAGATCTCGGCGGCGTCGTGCTCGGCGCGGCCGGGCGCCGGGAAGTACTGCCGGTGCTCGCGCTGGGCGACGCCGACCATCCGGCCGGAGCGGGTGAACAGCAGGCAGCGGGTCGACGTCGTCCCCTGGTCGATCGCGGCGACCACCCGTTCCGACTGGGGCACGCCCCGCCCGGTCGCGCTCACGGCGGCGCCTCCGGCCCGGCCGCTGCTCACGGCAGGCCCTCCAGCCCGGCCGCGATCTCGGCCGCCGCGCTGGCGAGCTGCATCATCGGGTCCGGCCGGGCCCGGCCGTCGCCGGTGAACAGCTGCTCGATCGGCCCGCCCATGCCCAGCGCGGCCACGGTCAGCCCGCCGCCGCTGCGCACCGGGACGGCGAGCCCGCCGTCGTCCGGCTCCCAGCCGCCGGGGTCGGCCGCCCACCCGCGCCGGCGGGTCGCGGTGAGCTCCCGGGTGAGCGCCGCCGGGTCGGTCAGCGTGCGCCGGGTGTAGGGCTCCAGGCGTTCGGGGACCCGCACCGACGCGGGTGCGAACGCCAGCAGGCACAGCCCCCACGCGGTGGCGTGCAGCGGCTGGACCGTGTTGGTGCGCAGGGTCTGCGGGCTGCCGTCGGGGCGGAACACGTGGTGCACGACGTCCACGCCGCGGCCGTCGGCGGCCGGTACCCCCAGGTAGACGGCACATCCGGTCCCGGCGGCCAGCGCGTCGGCCCAGTTCATCGCCCGGGCCCGGAGATCGTGCCGGTCCCAGGGCATGCCGAGCCGGTCGAGGCCGTCACCGAGCAGGTAGCGCCCGGATCCCGGGTCCTGGGCGACCAGGCCCTCGTCCCGCAGCGTGCGCAGGATGCCGTGCACGGTCGGCCGCGCCAGGTCGAGCGCGGACGCCAGCTCGGCCAGGGCCAGCGGACGTCCGGCGCCACCGAGCAGCCGCAGCAGCGCGGCCGCCCGCTCGACGGACTGGATCTGCCGGGCCACCGGCCGATCGTAACCGCCCCCCGCATTCCGATCATGGACCGAACGACCCGCAACGTTCGACATCGTCGAATGCCTTCCGTTGCCGGGGACCGGGGCCGCTCCTAGCGTCGGCGCGCACACGACGGGGCCGTCCGGTCCCGCAAGGGGGAACCAGGAGGAGGGAGTTCGATGACGAGCTCCGAGAAAACCGGCTCCGAGGCGGCACCCGCCGCCCGGACGCCGTCGCTGCTCGGCGAGCTGAGCGCCGAGTTCGCCGGCACCATGATCCTGATCCTGTTCGGCTGCGGCGTCGTCGCGCAGGTGGTCACCACGCCGGACGGGTCGAACGGTGACCACGACTCGATCGCCTGGGCCTGGGGCCTCGGCGTGACCCTGGGCGTCTACGTGGCCGGACGGATCTCCGGGGCGCACATCAACCCGGCCGTCACGATCGCGTTCGCGGTCTACGAGGGCTTCCCGTGGCGCAAGGTCGGGCCGTTCGTCCTGGCCCAGACGCTCGGCGCGCTCGTCGCGGCGCTGATCGTGCGGGTCACCTACGCCGACTTCATCCGGTCCGTCGACCCGAACCTGACCGAGACCCAGAACATCTTCTCGACCCTGCCCGGTGATCCGGTGTCGATCCCGACCGCGTTCCTGGACCAGGTCGTGGGCACCGCGATCCTCGTGTTCGTGATCTTCGCCCTGGTGCACCCGCGGAACAAGGGACCGCTGGCCAACCTGGCGCCGTTCATGATCGGGCTGCTGGTCGTGGGCATCGGCATGGCCTGGGGGTCGAACGCCGGCTACGCCATCAACCCGGCCCGTGACTTCGGCCCGCGGCTCGCGTCCTGGATCACCGGCTACGACACCGCGTGGGTGACCCCGGACGGCACGCCGTACTGGTGGCTGCCGATCGTCGCCCCGGTCCTCGGGGCCGTCGTCGGCGGTGGGCTGTTCAAGCTGTTGATCGACCGCTTCATCCCGGCCGAGGACGCCCCGCAGGAGATCGGGCGGGTCTGACCGCCCGGCCACCCCGATCCCGAACCCCTTTAGGAGAGCTCAATGGCCGAGTTCGTCGGCGCGATCGACCAGGGCACCACCAGCACCCGATTCATGATCTTCGATCACGGCGGGAACGAGGTGGGCCGCCACCAGCTGGAGCACGAGCAGATCCTGCCGCAGGCCGGCTGGGTCGAGCACAACCCCGTCGAGATCATCGAGCGCACCAACGCCTGCCTGCAGTCCGCGCTCAACTCGTCCGGACTGTCCGCGGCCGACCTGGCCGCGCTGGGGGTCACCAACCAGCGCGAGACCACCGTCGTCTGGAACCGGCGGACCGGGCGGCCGTACTACAACGCGATCGTGTGGCAGGACACCCGCACCGACCGGATCGCCACCGCGCTGGAGCGGGACGGCCGGGGCGAGGTCATCCGCCGCAAGGCCGGGCTGCCGCCCGCGACGTACTTCTCCGGCGGCAAGATCCAGTGGATCCTCGACAACGTCGACGGCGTCCGCGAGGCCGCCGAGAACGGTGACGCGGTCTTCGGCAACACCGACACCTGGGTGATCTGGAACCTCACGGGTGGACCGCAGGGCGGCCGGCACGTCACCGACGTGACCAACGCCAGCCGCACCATGCTGATGAACCTGGAGACCCTGGACTGGGACGACGAGCTCCTGGGCTTCTTCGGCATCCCGCGGCAGATGCTGCCCGAGATCACCCCGTCGTCGTCGGCCGACGCCTTCGGGAGCACCCTCGCCACCGGCGCGCTGGGCGGCGAGGTCCGCATCACCGGCGACCTCGGCGACCAGCAGGCCGCGACCGTCGGCCAGGTGTGCTTCGCCCCCGGCGAGGCCAAGAACACCTACGGCACCGGCAACTTCATGCTGCTCAACACCGGCACCGAGCTGGTCCGCTCGGAGTCGGGGCTGCTCACGACGGTCTGCTACAAGTTCGGTGACGAACCGGTCGTCTACGCCCTCGAGGGCTCGATCGCCGTCACCGGGTCGGCCGTGCAGTGGCTGCGTGACCAGCTCGGGATCATCTCCGGTGCCGCCCAGTCCGAGTCGCTCGCGCGGCAGGTCGAGGACAACGGCGGGGTCTACTTCGTCCCGGCGTTCTCCGGGCTGTTCGCGCCGTACTGGCGCTCGGACGCGCGCGGTGCGATCGTCGGCCTGTCCCGGTTCAACACCAACGCGCACCTGGCCCGGGCCACGCTGGAGGCGATCTGCTACCAGTCCCGCGACGTCAGCGACGCGATGACCAAGGACTCGGGGGTGACCCTCGACGTGCTGCGCGTGGACGGTGGCGTCACCCAGAACGAGCTCTGCATGCAGATCCAGGCCGACGTCCTGGGCGTGCCGGTGTCGCGGCCGGTCGTCTCCGAGACGACCGCGCTCGGCGCCGCCTACGCGGCCGGGCTGGCGGTGGGGTTCTGGAAGTCGACCGACGAGCTGCGGGAGAACTGGAACGAGGCGCGGCGCTGGGAGCCGCACTGGGACGAGGCGAAGCGCGAGCAGGGCTACGCGCAGTGGAAGAAGGCCGTCCAGCGGACCCTGGACTGGGTCGACGTGGAGTGACCGTCACCCGCCGGTGTGCCGCCCGTCGCCCGACGGGGCGCGGGCGGCACACCGGCGCCCGGCCCGCTGTTGGATCGGGTGGTCCCCGCCCACGACGTACAACCGGAAGGTCTGATCATGAAATCGGTGGCGCTCTCCCCCGAGGCCCGGACCGTGGCGCTGCAGGCGATGGGCGACCGCGAGCTGGACGTGCTGGTCGTCGGCGGCGGTGTCGTCGGTGCCGGTGCCGCGCTCGACGCGGCGACCCGCGGCCTGTCGGTCGGCCTGGTCGAGGCCCGCGACTTCGCGTCCGGCACGTCGAGCCGGTCGTCCAAGCTGGTCCACGGCGGCCTGCGCTACCTGGAGATGCTGGACTTCCGGCTGGTCGCCGAGGCGCTCGCCGAGCGCGGCCTGCTGATCCAGCACCTGGCACCGCACCTGGTCCGCCCGGTGCCGTTCCTCTACCCGCTGCAGCACCACGGCTGGGAGCGGCTCTACGCGGGCGCCGGCGTCGCCCTCTACGACACGCTCGGCTTCCTGTCCGGGCGGTCCCGCGGCGTCCCGCACCACCGGCACCTCACCCGGCGCGGCGCGCGCCGGATCGTCCCGTCGCTGCGCAAGGACGCCCTGGTCGGCGCGCTGCAGTACTACGACGCGCAGGTCGACGACGCCCGGCACACCATGTTCATCGCCCGCACCGCCGCGGCGTACGGGGCGCACGTCGCGACCCGCGCCCGGGTCGTCGGGCTGCTCAAGGACGCCGGCCGGGTGGTCGGCGCCACCGTCCAGGACCTGGAGACCGGCGAGCGGATCGAGGTCCGCGCCAAGCAGGTCATCAACGCCACCGGCGTGTGGACCGACGAGACCCAGGGCCTGGCCGGCGAGCGCGGGCTGTTCAAGGTGCGGGCGTCCAAGGGCATCCACCTGGTCGTGCCGCGCGACCGGATCCGCGGCGACTCCGGGCTGATCCTGCGCACCGAGAAGTCGGTGCTGTTCGTCATCCCCTGGGGCCGGCACTGGATCATCGGCACCACCGACACCGACTGGGACCTGGACAAGGCCCACCCGGCGGCCAGCGCCGCGGACATCGACTACCTGCTCGAGCACGTCAACGCGGTGCTGGAGCAGCCGCTCACGCACGACGACGTCGAGGGCGTCTACGCCGGCCTGCGCCCGCTGCTGTCCGGGGAGTCGGAGTCGACGTCGAAGCTGTCCCGCGAGCACGCGGTGGCGACCCCGGTGCCCGGCCTGGTCGTCGTCGCGGGCGGCAAGTACACGACGTACCGGGTGATGGCACGCGACGCGGTGGACGCCGCCGCGCACGGTATGGACGCCAAGGTCCCGCCGTCGTGCACCGAGGACGTCCCGCTGCTCGGCGCGGAGGGCTACCCGGCGCTGCGCAACGCGACGGCGCGGCTGGCCGCGTCCGCCCGCCTGCATCCCGCCCGGATCGAGCACCTGCTCGGCCGGTACGGCTCGCTGATCCAGGAGGTGCTCGACCTCGCCGACGAGGACCCGACGCTGACCGAGCCGCTCGCCGGTGCCTCGGACTACCTGCGGGCCGAGGTGGTCTACGCGGCGTCCCACGAGGGTGCCCGGCACCTGGAGGACATCCTGGCCCGGCGCACCCGGATCTCGATCGAGACGTTCGACCGCGGGGTGGGTGCCGCCGTGGAGACCGCGAAGCTCGTCGCCCCGGTCCTCGGCTGGAACGACGAGCAGATCGAGCGGGAGGTCGACCACTACCGCAAGCGGGTGGAGGCCGAGCGGGAGAGCCAGCGCATGCCCGACGACGCCACCGCGGACGCCGCCCGGCTGGGTGCGCCCGACGTCGTCCCGGTCAGCGGCTGAGGGCGCGAGAAATCGGTCCGGTCCGGTCCCGATCGAGGACCGGACCTGTCCGCATCAGGGAATAGCGTCGTTCTCGTCGGACCGGGAGGAACCCGGCCGCACGACCGAGAGGCGGACCCGGATGAACGCGACCCCCAGCACCGCGCAGCAGGCCACGACCGGCGAGCGCGCCGAGCTGATCTCGTCCCTGGAGCGGCACCGCGGCTTCCTGCTGCAGACCGCCGAGGGCCTCACCGAGGAGCAGGCGCGCACCACGAGCACGGTGAGCGCGCTGACCATCGCGTCGCTGCTCAAGCACGTCGCCGACACCGAGGAGCAGTGGTTCCGGTTTGCGGTCGAGGGGGCCGGGGCGTTCGCCGGGCCCTACGACGACGTCGACTGGGCGGCCGTCGAGGCCGACCCGGACTCGTTCGTCGACACGCGCTTCGTGGTGTCCGACGAGGAGACGCTGGACGTGCTGCGGGCCCGGATCGAGCAGGTCGCCGCCCGCACCGAGGAGATCCTGCGCTCCGCCGACCTGGATGCCGCACACGAGCTCCCGGTCGCACCTTGGTTCGAGCCGGGCGTCAGCTGGTCGGTCCGGCGGGTCGCGCTGCACATGCTCGCCGAGATCAGCCAGCACTCCGGCCACGCGGACATCATCCGCGAGGCCGTCGACGGCCAGAAGACGATGGGGTGAGGGGACCGGACATGTCCACCGCCGACGCGATGAGCGACCTGCTGACCAGCACCGCCGCCGGGCTCTCCGGCGAGCGCGCCACCCTTCTCGAGACCCTCGCCAAGCACCGGATGCTGCTCCGGCACACCGTGGCGAACCTGTCGGAGGCGGACGCCCGGCGCCGCCCCACCGCGAGCGCGCTGACCCTCGCCGGGATCCTCAAGCACGTCGAGGGGGTCGAGCGGGGCTGGGTGGACTTCATCCTGACCGGCGTCGTCGCCGGCGCCGAGGACTGGGAACGCCAGGCCGAGGCCGGCGACGAGCGCGACGACTTCGCCCTCGACGAGTCCGACACCCTCGAGTCCCTGCTCGCGCGCTACACGGAGACCGCGGCCCGCACCGACGAGCTCGTGCGGACCGTGGACCTCGACCTGAGCCACCCGCTGCCGCCCGCACCCTGGTTCCCGGCGGGCACGATGTGGAGCGCCCGGCAGGCGTTCGCGCACATCATCGGCGAGACCGCGCAGCACAGCGGGCACGCCGACATCGTCCGGGAGTCGATCGACGGGCAGAAGAGCATGGGCTGACGCCGGTCACTACCGTGGGGCCGTGACCGACCTGGTGACCCTCGACGACATCGAGACCGCGGCGGGCCGGATCGCGGGCGGGGTGGTGCGCACCCCGACCGTCCCCTCCCCCGGGCTGGGCGCGCTGCTCGACGCCCCGGTCCTGCTGAAGCTGGAGCAGCTGCAGCGGGCGGGGTCGTTCAAGCCGCGCGGCGTCCTCGCCAAGCTCGCGACGCTGTCCGACGCCGAACGCGCGGCCGGGCTCGTCGCCGTCTCCGGCGGGAACCACGGGCTCGCGGTGGCCGACGTGGCGGGGGCGGCGGGGGTCGCTGCCGTCGTCGCCATGCCCGAGAACGCGCCGGCCGGCTCGGTCGCGGCGGCGCGGGCCGCGGGCGCGGACGTCCGGCTCACGCCGGACATCCCGGCCGCGTTCGCGCTCGCCGAGGAGCTGCGGGCGGCCGGGGCGACGCTGGTGCACCCGTTCGACGACCCGGTCGTCCTCGCCGCGCAGGGCACCGTCGGGCTGGAGCTGGCGCGCGACGCGGCGGCGCTCGGGGAGCCCCCGACCGACGTGCTGGTCTCGGTCGGCGGCGGAGCGCTGCTGTCCGGCGTCGCGACGGCGGTACGGGCGCTCCTGCCCGGCGCCCGGGTCTGGGGCGTGGAGACCGTCGGCGCCGAGACGATGTCGACGGCCCTGCGCGCCGGCGGGCCGACCCCGGTGACGATCACCTCGTCGATCACCACGCTGTCGGCGCCGTCGGCGACACAGCTGACCTACGACCACGTCTCCGCGCTCGTCCACGACGTGCTCGTCGTCCCGGACGGCGACGCCGTCCGCGGCTCGGTCGACCTCGCCGAGCACGCCGGGGTCTGGGCCGAGCCCGCGGCCGGCTGCCTGGTCGCGGGCGCCCGCCGGGTCCGGGAGCGGCACCCGGACACCCGGCTCGCCCTGGTGATCTGCGGCCGGAACACCGAGGTGGCCACGGTCGCGGCCGGCTGACCACCGGCCGCGGGTCACCGGTCAGCTCGCGCTGACCTCGGTGCCGTCCTGCGACCAGCGGGTGTGGAAGGCGCCGTCGGCGTCGGTGCGCCGGTAGGTGTGCGCGCCGAAGTAGTCGCGCAGCCCCTGGATCAGGTTGGCCGGGCCCCGCTCGCGGCGGTAGCCGTCGTAGTAGGACAGGCTCGACGAGAACGCCGGGATCGCGACGCCGTGCTCGGTCGCGGTCACGACGACGCGACGCCAGGCGTCCTGGGCGTCGGAGACGGCCTTGGTGAAGTACGGGACCATCAGCAGGTTGTCCAGGTCCGGGTGCTCGGCGTAGGCCTCGGTGATCCGGTTGAGGAACTGCGCGCGGATGATGCAGCCCCCGCGCCAGATCCGGGCCATCGCGCCGAGGTCGAGGTCCCAGCCGTGCGCGTTCGAGGCGGCCCGCATCTGCGCGAAGCCCTGCGCGTAGGCGACGACCTTCGAGGCGTACAGCGCCTGCCGGACGTCGTCGACGAGCCGGTCGACGTCGGCGACCCGGGCGGGGGTGGGTCCGGCCAGGGTCCGCGCGGCCTCGGCCCGCTCGTCGCGCAGCGCCGACAGGGTCCGCGCGAACACCGCCTCGGTGATCCCGGTCAGCGGGACGCCGAGGTCGAGGGCGTCGATCGCGGTCCAGCGGCCGGTGCCCTTCTGCTCGGCCTGGTCGACGACGACGTCGACCAGCGGTCGCCCCGTCCTGTCGTCGGTCTTGGCCAGCACGATGCCGGTGATCTCGATCAGGAACGACTCGAGGTCGCCGGAGTTCCACTGCTCGAAGATCTTCCCGATCTCCGGGGCGGACAGCCCGCCGGCGTGCGTGAGCAGGTCGTAGGCCTCGGCGATGAGCTGGATGTCGGCGTACTCGATGCCGTTGTGCACCATCTTCACGTAGTGCCCGGCACCGCCCGGGCCGACGTGGGTGCAGCACGGGGTGCCGTCGACGTCCGCGGCGATCGCGGTGAGGATCTCCTCGACCTCGCCGTAGGCCTCCAGGGGGCCGCCGGGCATGATGCTCGGCCCGTTGAGGGCGCCCTCCTCGCCGCCGGAGACCCCGACGCCCATGAACCGCAGGCCCCGCTCGGCGCACTCGGCGGCGCGGCGGTCGGTGTCCGGGAAGTGCGAGTTGCCGGCGTCGATGATGATGTCACCGGGGTCGAGCAGCGGGGTCAGCTCGTCGATCACGGCGTCCACCGGCTTGCCGGCCTTGACCATGACGACGATCTTGCGCGGTGTCTCGAGCGCGTCGACGAACTCCTGCAGGGTCTCGGCGCCGGTGAAGGCGCCCTCGTGGCCGTGCTCGGCCAGGAACTCGGTCGTCTTCGCCGTGGTGCGGTTGTGCACCGCCACCCCGAACCCGCGGCGGGCCATGTTGCGGGCCAGGTTCGCGCCCATCACCGCCAGCCCGGTGACGCCGATCCGGCTCTTCTCCGCCATGCTGATCCTCCGTCTCGCTCGCCTACGTGCCCGCGCCGCGGGCCGGGCCCCATCCTCGCCCGCCGGCCCCGGGTACTGC
Organism: Pseudonocardia sp. C8; assembly: GCF_014267175.1. NCBI lineage: Bacteria > Bacillati > Actinomycetota > Actinomycetes > Pseudonocardiales > Pseudonocardiaceae > Pseudonocardia > Pseudonocardia sp. C8. The sequence goes on along the minus strand of NZ_JACMTR010000002.1, from coordinate 1,163,376 downwards.
TCAGGCCCCCAGGAAGTCCAGCAGGAGCTTGCTGGCCCGCTCCGGTGCCTCCTCCGGGATCCAGTGCCCGCAGCCCTCGACGGTCTCGAACCGGAAGTCCTCGACGAACTCCGACGACCGCCGCATCTGCCCCTCGGTCAGCGCCATGTCGCCGTCGCTCCACACCCCCATCACCGGGATCCGGACCGGCGGGACCTGCGGGATCTCGACCGGCACGAACGTCGCGGGGTCCACATTGGCCCGGTACCAGTTCAGCGACGCGGTGAGCGCGCCCGGCCGGGACAGGTCGGCGATCTGGCGGGCGGGCAGCGGGTGCCCCTCCGGGAACGTCGCGTGCATCCAGGCCCGCAGGAACTGCCAGTCGTGCGCGGGGATCACCTGCTCGGCGACCCCGGGGAACTGGAACCAGAGCATGTACCAGGACATCGCCTTCTGCCGGAATCCGGCGGTCGCGAACGCGGCCGGGTGTCCGACGGAGAACGCGGCGTACCGGGTGACCCGCTCCGAGGCCAGCGACAGCGTCCAGCCGAGGCCGGCGCCCCAGTCGTGCCCGGCCAGCGCGAACTCCTCGATGCCGAGCGCGTCGGCCAGGCCGAGGACGTCACCGCGCAGCACCTTCATCCGGTAGTGGTCGACGCCGAGAGGCCGGTCCGAGTCCCCGAACCCGCGCAGGTCCGGGACGACGACCCGGTAGCCGGCCGCGGCGAGCGCGCCGGCCTGGTGCTCCCACAGGGTGGCCCGGTCCGGCCAGCCGTGCAGCAGGATCACGGGGCTGCCCGGGCCTCCCGTGTCGTGGACCGAGAGCGTGACCTCGGGGAGCATCGTACCGGGAACGGTGATCCGCTGCGCGGTCGGGAGTGCCATGGCGGCCACGGTAGTGCCCGGAACGGGATTCGCCGGATCGAATATGCGGGAACGGGTGCGGAAACGCTATTCTGAAGCGTGCGCACCGAGAATGAATTCGTACTCCCGCAGGTTAATCATAACATGGATCGGAATGGCGCAGCCAGCCCCCTCCCGGACGACACCGAGCACGACACCGCCGCCGAGACCCGGCAGATCCGCCGGTTGCACGCACTGCTCACCGCCGAGCTCGAGGACGCCACCGCCCGCACGCAGGGCGTGCTGGGTGGCGCCACCGGCGAGGAGCTCAGCGCCCGCTGGGAGCGCGACGTCGCGGTGCACCGCTGGTCGGACCGGGCCGCCGCGCTCCGGGCCGCCCGGTCCGGGCTGTGCTTCGGCCGGCTCGACCACACCGGCGGGACGACGAGCTACATCGGACGGATCGGCCTCACCGACCCCGCCGACGGGGAGAGCGCGCTGCTCGACTGGCGGGCCCCCGACGCGCGGCCGTTCTACTGCGCGACCCCGGTGACACCGCTCGGCGTGACCCGCAGGCGGCACTTCGAGATCGCCGGGACGGCCCCGGACGAGCGCGTCGCCGCGTTCCACGACGACGTGCTGGACGAGTCGGTGGCCGCGGAGACCGACGCCGGGTCCGCGTCCGACCCGGCCCTGCTCGCGGCGCTGACGGCCCCGCGCGGGTCGACGATGCGCGACATCGTCACGACGATCCAGGCCGAGCAGGACGAGATCATCCGGCTGCCACTGTCCGGCACCGTGGTCATCGAGGGCGGGCCGGGCACCGGCAAGACCGCGGTCGCGCTGCACCGCGTCGCGTACCTGCTCTACACCCACCGCGAGCGGCTGGCCCGCAGCGGCGTGCTGGTCGTCGGCCCGAGCGCCGGGTTCATCCGTTACGTCGGCGGCGTGCTCCCCGCGCTCGGCGAGTCCGCGGTCGTGTTCACCACGCCCGGCCGGCTGGCGCACGGCGTCGTCGCGACCGCCGTCGACCCGCCCGAGGTGGCCCGCACCAAGGGCGACCTGGCGATGGTGGACGTGCTGCGCCGGGCCGTCGCCGACCGGCAGGAGCTGCCCGGCGAGCCGATCCCGATCGAGCTGGAGGACGTCACCGTCGAGATCGACGACGCGACGGCCGCCGAGGCACGCCGCCGTGCCCGGGCGACCGGGTTCCCGCACAACCGGGCGCGGGCCACGTTCCGCGACGCGCTCGGCGGCCTGCTCGTCGACCAGGGCCTGGAGCGGCTCGACCACCGGCTCGAGGACCCGCCGGAGCTGGCCGAGCTCCTGGCCGGGCTCGGCGACCTCCCGGAGATCGAGCCGGCGGGCGCGGCCGAGGTGACCGCCGAGCTGCGCCAGGGGCTGCGCGACAACCTGCGGGCCGACCTCGGCTTCCACGCCGCGGTCGAGCGGCTCTGGCCGGTGCTCACCCCGCAGCGCGCGCTCGCCGAGCTCTACGGGTCACCCGGGCGCCTGGCCGCGGCCGGCGACGGGCGCGACCTGTCCGGGCTGGCGCGCGACCGGGGCGCGGAGTGGACGGTCGCGGACGCGCCGCTGCTCGACGAGCTGGCCGAGCTGCTCGGGGAACCCCCGGCCGGTCACGCCGGACCGGCCGAGCCGGACGGCCGCTACGCCTCCGAGGTGCTGTCCATCCTGGAGTCGGCCGACCGCGAGCTCGCCGGGGAGGACCCCGACGAGCTGCGCCCCACCGACTTCGTCACCGCGGACGTGCTCGCCGCCCGGCACGTGGCCGGGACCTCCGGCACGGTGGCCGAGCGCGCGGCCGCCGACCGGGACTGGCGCTACGGCCACCTCGTCGTCGACGAGGCCCAGGAGCTGTCCGCGATGGACTGGCACGTCCTGCTGCGGCGCTGCCCGTCCCGCTCGATCACCGCGGTCGGCGACCTCGCCCAGCGCAGCGCCCCGGCCGGCGCCGCGTCGTGGGCCGACGTCCTCGGGCCGCACCTCGCGGAGCGGTGGACGCACCGGACGCTGACGGTGAACTACCGGACGCCGACCGAGATCATGACCCCGGCCGCGGCGGTGCTCGCCGGGTACGCCCCGGACCACACCCCGCCCGTGTCGGTGCGCGCGACCGGCGTGCACCCGTGGGAGCGCACGGTGCCCGCGCACGCGCTCGCCGGCGCGCTGCGGGCGGCCGTCGACGAGGAGCAGGAACGGGTGGGCCAGGGCACGGTCGCCGTGATCGCCGCCGGCACCGCGGACCTGCCCGCCCTCGACGGGGTCCCGGTGCACACCCCGGTGTCGGCGAAGGGGCTGGAGTTCGACGCCGTCGTGATCGTCGACCCGGAACGCGTCCGGGCCGCGAACCCGGCCGACCTCTACGTGTCGATGACCCGGGCCACGCAACGGCTGGGGCAGCTCCGCTGCTCGTGAGTGGTTATCAGGGTCAGGGCCCTGATAACCACTCACGAGCCTAGAACGCGGGCCAGGGGATCGCCGGCCCGTACCCCTCCGGCCCGGGGAAGCGGGGCTCGGCGAGCAGGTGGTCGATCCGGGAGCGCAGCGCGGCGATCTCCCGGCGGGTCACGTGCTCGCCGAGGACGTCGGCGAAGTCCCCGGCGAGCCGGGCCCGCAGCTCCTTGAGCTGCGCGGTGTGCTCCTCGCCGATGTCGTCGCCGATCCAGCCCCACAGCACCGTGCGCAGCTTCGGATCCGCGTGCAGGGTCAGCCCGTGGTCGACGCCGTAGACCCCGCCGTCCCCGGCCACGATGACGTGCCCGCCCTTGCGGTCGGCGTTGTTGACGACCACGTCGAACAGCGCCATCGCCCGCAGCCGCGGGTGGTCGGCGTGCACGAGGACGACCGGGTCCCCGGCGCCGTCCCGGGCCCGCAGCACCGGCAGCCAGCCGTCCGGGACGGTGTCCGGCTCGCACAGCTCGACCAGCGTCTCGGCGGCGAGCCGGATCGTCTCCTCATCCAGCTCGCCGTCGAAGCCGTCGGAGGAGGGCTCGGTGAGCGCGCTCTCGTCCCCCGAGGACACCCAGGCCTGCACCATCCCCGGCCCGAACGGCGCCTCCGCGCGCAGCACCGTCGGTGGGACCACGTGCAGCCCGGAGACCTCGGAGACGAGGTAGGCGCCGACCTCGCGCCCCGCCAGCGTGCCGTCCGGGAAGTCCCACAGCGGGCGCTCCCCGCGCACCGGCTTGTAGACGCAGCGCAGCTCGACGCCGTCGAGGGCGACGGTGCCGAACAGGGTCGCGTTGGACGCGTCCACCAGCCGGCCGGTGATCTCCATGCGGCCCCGGTCGAGGATCTCCGGCACGGCCGGGTCGCGCAGCTGCGGGGTCGGGCTCACTCCGCGTCGGCCACGGGGTTGCGGTCGTGGTAGCCGTTCAGCCGGACGCAGACGTGCCCCTCCGGGTCCAGCGGCTCGGCGCACAGCGGGCACGGCGGCCGTCCGGCCGAGACGACCTTCTCGGCGCGGTCGGCGAACGCCTTGGCCGCCGACGGGGACAGGAACACCCGCAGCGCGTCCGGGCCCTCCTCGGTGTCGTCGAGCACGACCGACTCGTCGACCTCCTCCTCGGTCACCGCGAGGAGCTCGACGACGATCGAGCTGGAGTCCGCGTCCCAGCCCAGCCCCATGGTGCCGACCCGGAACTCCTCCTCGAGCGGGACGTCGAGCGGGTCGTTGTCGGACGAGGTGGTCTCGGCCGGTGTGCCTTCGGCGAGGTTCTCCTCGCCGAAGCGCTTCGCGACCTCCCCGAGCAACGCGGTGATCCGCTCCGCCAGCACCGACACCTGTTGCTTCTCGAGCAGCACGCTGATCGTCCGGGAGCTCTCGATCGCCTGCAGGTAGAAGGCCCGATCGCCGGGCTCGCCGACGGTCCCGGCCACGAAGCGGTCGGGGCGGCGGAAGACGTGGATGACGCGTGCCATGACCTTTCCCAGGGTAGGCGAGACGGCTGTCCGGGGCATCCCCTCCGTGTCGCGCCGGGGCCGCGACCAGGGGCGATGCGAGATGGATCACCCGGACTCACGCGTTGGTGGACCCCCCGACGACGGCGTCCGAAGTCGATTCCTCCTCCGACGGCGGTGGCGGGACCAGGCTCGTGACGTCACCGGACTGCTCGTTCATCCGGGCCACGAACGGCCGCAGCGCCGTGTAGGCGATCACGCTCACCGATGCGGTGTCGACGACGATCCGCTGGAAGTTGTCGAGGTGGCTGGCCAGGGCGTCGGCCAGCACCGCCTTGATGACGTCGCCGTGGCTGCAGGCGAGCACGATCGCGTTCTCGCCGTGCTCGTCCGCGGCGCGTGCGACCTGCCGGCGGACGGCCGCCACCGCGCGGGCCTGCATCCCGGCGAGGGACTCGCCGTCCGGGAACACGGCGGCCGACGGGTGCGACTGCACCACCTTCCACAGGTCCTCGGACACCAGCTCGCTGATCTTCCGGCCGGTCCAGGAGCCGTAGTCGACCTCGGCCAGGCCGTCCTCGACCACCGGCTCGAGGCCGCGGGCGGCGGCCAGCGGCGCCACGGTCTGCCGGCACCGCACCATCGGCGAGGTCACGACGGAGGCGATCGGCAGGCCGGCCAGGCGGTCGACGACGGCCGCCGCCTGTTCCCGGCCGCGGTCGTCGAGCTCGACGCCGGGGGTGCGCCCGGCCAGGACACCCTCGGTGTTCGCCGTCGAGCGCCCGTGCCGCAGGAGGATCAAGGTCGCCACGGCCGCGAGGCTACGCGTGACGCGCGCCGTGCCGGCCCGCTCGGGTGGCTCAGGTCGCGGAGACCGCCCCGATCGCGAGGCCGGCGAGCAGCGCGACGCCCAGCACGATCCGGTAGGCGACGAACACGTACACCGTGTTGTTCTGCACGAACCGCAGCAGCCAGGCGATCACCGCGTAGCCGATCACGAACGAGATCACGACCGCCACGATCATCTGGACGCCGGACGGCCCGTCGCCTGCGAACACGTCGGGCAGCGTGAACAGGCCCGCGCCGAACACCGAGGGGATCGCCAGCAGGAACGAGTACCGCACGATCGCCGGCCGGGTCAGGCCGAGCGCCAGCCCCGCGGTGATCGTCCCGCCGGAGCGGGAGACGCCCGGGACCAGCGCCATGGCCTGCGCGAGCCCGAGCAGGATGCCGTCCCGCACCGTGATCCGCTCGATCGGCTTCACCTGCCTGCCGAACCGCTCGGCCAGGCCCAGCAGCACACCGAACACGATCAGCGTCGTCGCGACCAGCCAGAGGTTGCGCGCGACCGTCTCGACCTGGGTCTTGAACAGCACCCCGAGCACGGCGATCGGGATCGACCCGACGATCACCAGCCAGGCCAGCCGGTAGTCGTCGGTCTGCCGGACCTCCGGGTCCCGGAACCCGCGCACCCATGTGAGCAGCAGGTGCCCGATGTCCCGGGCGAAGTAGACGATCACCGCGGCCTCGGTCCCGAGCTGGGTGACGGCGGTGAAGGCGGCCCCCGGGTCCCGCCCGAAGAACAGCTCCGAGGCGATGCGGAGATGCCCCGACGACGAGACGGGCAGGAACTCGGTCAACCCCTGGATGACTCCGAGGACGATCACCTCGAGCCAGCTCATGGGCGGCCCCCGACGGGTGGCCCGGCGGGCCGGAGCGGCTGATCGGTCACGGGCGGTCACCGTACCCGCGGAGACCCGGGTCACAGCGCGCGCCCTCGACCGTGGCGGCGGGCCGCGCACCTAGGCTCTCCAGGCGTGCAACGCAGACCGGTCGGCGCCAGCGGCCTCGAGGTGTCCCGGGTCGGGCTGGGCACCATGACCTGGGGCGAGGACACCTCCCCCACCGAGGCGGCCGCGCAGCTGACGGCGTTCGTCGACGCCGGCGGGACGCTGGTCGAGACGGCCGACGACTACGGCGGCGGCACCGCCCAGCAGGTGCTGGGCGGGCTGCTGCGCGGGACCGTGCCGCGGGACGACGTCGTGATCGCCGGGCGGGGCACGGCCGGCTCCCCCGCCGACCGGGAGCGGGCCTCCCGCGGCGCGCTGCTGCGCTCACTGGACACCACGCTGCGCCGGCTGGGCGTCGACCACCTGGACCTGTGGCAGTTCCCCGGCTGGGACCCGCGGGTGCCGCTCGACGAGATGCTCTCCGCGGTGCAGGTCGCCGTCTACTCCGGCCGGGTGCGCTACGCCGGGCTGGTCGCCCCGCAGGGCTGGCAGCTCGCCACGGTCGCCGGGCACGCGGCGCACGGGCCGGATCCGGGGGTGTGCCGCCCGGTCTCGGCCCAGGTCGAGTACTCGCTGCTGGCCCGCGAGCCCGAGGCCGAGCTGCTGCCGGCCGCCGGCCACCACGGGCTGGGCGTGCTCGCGTGGGCCCCGTTGGGGCGCGGCGTGCTGACCGGCAAGTACACCGACGGGACCCCCGCCGACTCCCGCGCCGCGAGCGCGCTGCTCGCCTCCTACGTGGAGGCCCGGCGCACCGAGCGCTCGGCGCGGATCGTGCAGTCGGTCCTCACCGCCGCCGACGGGCTCGGCACCTCCCCGCTGGTCGTCGCCCTGACCTGGGTCCGGGACCGGCCCGGGGTGGCGAGCGCGGTCGTCGGCGCGCGGGACGCGGCGCAGCTGCGGGCGTCGCTGGCGGCCGAGGACGTCACCCTGCCGGCCGAGATCCGGACCGCGCTGGACGACGTGAGCGACCCCGTCTGATCGCCGGTGGCCCCGCCCCCGCACGGCGACCTATGGTGGGTTCACACCGGCTGCACCCGCCGTTCACCCACCGGCGGATCCGGTGGGCGACGCCGTGGTGGCACGACCGGGAGGCACGGATGACGGTGAGCGGACCGGAGGAGACCGGAACCGAGGGGAATCGGTTCGCCGGGACTCGGGACGGCGAGGCCTGGACCGACGACCGGTACGAGTACCGCCCGGTGCGGATCGACGGCGACGTCTCCCGGTTGACGGCGTCGGTCCGCCTCGCCGTCCAGGCCGAGTTCTCCGGCTGGGAGCTGTCCCGGCTGCGGCTCTACCCGGGTGGCGTGCGCAAGGTCGTCCTGCGCCGGCGGCGCAGCCAGCACGGCCTGCTGCCCGAGCCCACGTTCTGACCGGGCGGTCAGCCGCCGCCGTAGGGCACCGTGAGGATCTCCATCCAGTGGCCCGACGGATCCTGGAAGTAGAGGCCGCGCCCGCCGTCGTTGGTGTTGATCTCCCCGGCGCGGTTCGCCCCGGGATCGGCCCAGTACTGCTGCCCGCGCGCGGTGATCCGGGCCAGTGCCGCGTCGAACTCGTCGTCGGACACCAGGAACGCGTAGTGCTGCGGGGTGATCTCGGCGTCCGGGTCGGCGTCCATGTAGTCGAGGTTCACCCGGTTCGCGACCTCGACGACCTGGAACGGCCCGAACGGCTGCGGCTCCGCGAGCCCGAGGATCTCGGTCAGGTACGCGGCGCCGGCCCGCTTGTCCCGGGAGTGGACGATGGTGTGGTTCAGCTCTGCCATGCGGCAGAGCATCCTCGCTGAAGTGCGGTCGAGGTCAAGCCGCCGCTCAGGCGTTCCGCAGGAAGCGGTCCAGCACCCGGGTGCCGAACCGCAGCGCGTCCACCGGCACCCGCTCGTCGATCCCGTGGAAGAGCGACGCGAAGTCCAGCTCCGGCGGCAGCCGCAGCGGCGCGAAGCCGTAGCAGTTCATCCCCAGCGCCGAGAACGCCTTCGCGTCGGTCCCGCCGGACAGCATGTAGGGCACGATCTCCGCGGTCGGGTCCTCGGTGCGCAGCGCCGCCTGCATCGCCTCGGTCAGCGGCCCCTCGAACGGCGTCTCCACCGGCGGCAGGTCGGTGACCCACTCGCGCTCGACGTCCGGGCCGAGCAGCTCGTCGACCTCGCGCAAGAACGCCTCCTCCCGACCCGGCAGGACCCGGCAGTCGACGACCGCCTCCGCCGTCGACGGGATCACGTTGGCCTTGTAGCCGGCATTCAGCATGGTCGGGTTCGCGGTGTCCCGGACGGTCGCCCCGACGATCCGCGAGATCGGGCCGAGCTTCGCCAGCGCGCCCTCGAGGTCGTCCTCCGGGTACTCGACGCCGGTCAGCTCGGTCATCCGCTCCAGGAACGCCCGCACGGTGTCGGTGACCACCAGCGGGAACGTGTGGTTCCCCAGCCGCGCGACGGCCTCGGCGAGCGTCGTGACGGCGTTCTCGTCGTGCAGGAACGAACCGTGCCCGGGCTTGCCCTTGGCGCGCAGCCGCATCCAGGCGATGCCCTTCTCCGCCGACTCGATCAGGTACGCGCGCTGGTCCTCGCCCAGGGTCAGCGAGAACCCGCCGACCTCACCGACCGCCTCGGTGCACCCGGAGAACAGGTCCGGACGGTGCTCGACGAGCCACTGCGACCCGTACTTCCCGCCGGCCTCCTCGTCGGCGACGAACGCCCACACGATGTCCCGCGGCGGCACGACACCCTCACGCTTGAAGCGGCGGGCCACTGCCAGCATCATCGCGTCCATGTCCTTCATGTCGACGGCGCCGCGGCCCCAGACGTAGCCGTCGCGCACCGCGCCGGAGAACGGGTGCACCGACCACTCGCTCGCGTCCGCCGGGACGACGTCGAGGTGCCCGTGCATCAGCAGCGCACCCCGGGACGGGTCGGCCCCGGGCAGCCGGGCGAACACGTTCATCCGCTTCGGCGCCCCGGACTCGACCAGCTCCACCTCGTAGCCGACCTCGGTCAGCTTCGCCGCCACGTACTCGGCGGCCTCCGCCTCCCCCGCGAGGGTCGCCGGGTCGGCGGTGTTGGTGGTGTCGATCCGGATCAGCTCGGAACACAGCTGGACGACCTCGGCCTCCGCACCGGCCGCCTCACCGGTGGCCGCCGCGTCACTGGTCGGGGTCTCGCTCGCGTCGCCCGTCATGCCCGCCTTCCTACCACCGGATCGTCCCGACGCCCGTGCCGACCTGCGCCGACCGGCGGCGCCGACCCGCCCGCGACGCACCCGGAGGGCTCGGCTATGCTTCTCCCCGACGCGATCGAGAGATCGTGGCGTCCGAGTGGCGGAATGGCAGACGCGCTAGCTTGAGGTGCTAGTCCCCGTGCTAGGGGGTGGGGGTTCAAGTCCCCCCTCGGACACACACATGACAGACGGTGCGCCACCGCCCCTGCGGATTCGGAGCACCGGAAGATCTCGACGTCCTGCCCCAGGCCCCAGTAGCTTGCGAAGATCCGCGACAGCCTCTGGAGCACAGATGCTTGGACTCATGCAGGACCGCTCGCTGACCCTCCCCCACGTCTTCCACCGGGCGGAACAGCTCTTCGGACACAAGACCGTCGTCACGGCGGCGCCGTCGGGCGAGACCGCCACCACGATCGCCGAGCTGTGCGGCCGCGTCCGCAGGCTCGCCACGGTGCTCGACGACCTGGGCATCACCGCCGACGGCCGGGTCGGCACGTTCTGCTGGAACACCGCGCGCCACCTCGAGCTCTACCTGGCCGCGCCCTGCACCGGCCGGGTGCTGCACACCCTCAACATCCGGCTCTTCCCCGACCAGCTGGTCTACGTCGCGAACCACGCCGAGGACGAGGTCGTCTTCGTCGACCGCTCGCTGCTGCCGCTGCTGTGGCCGCACGTCGACAAGCTGGAGACGGTCCGCACGGTCGTCGTGATCGACGACGGCGCCGACGTACCGGTGCCGGACGACCCGCGCGTGCGCGACTACGAGGAGCTGCTCGCCGCCGCCCGGCCGCGGACCGGCCCGTTCGAGGTCGAGGACGAGAACACCGCGGCCGCGATGTGCTACACGTCCGGCACCACCGGAAACCCCAAGGGCGTGGTCTACAGCCACCGCTCGGCGGTGCTGCACTCGCTGGCCACGCTGTTCGCCGACGGGATCGCGCTGACCGAGCGCGACGTCGTGCTGCCGATCGTCCCGATGTTCCACGCCAACGCGTGGGGCCTGCCGTACGGGGTGCTCATGGCCGGCTCGTCGCTGGTGCTGCCCGGCCCGAACATGGCCCCCGAGGCGATCGTGTCGATGCTGGAGCGGCACGAGGTGACCGTCACCGGCGGCGTCCCGACCATCTGGATGGGGATCCAGCCGCTGCTGGGCGAGCACGACCTGTCGCACCTGCGCACCATCCTCTGTGGTGGCTCTGCCGTGCCGAAGGCGCTGTCGAAGGCCTACAAGGAGGCCATCGGCGTGCCGATGCTGCAGGCCTGGGGCATGACCGAGACGAGCCCCATCGCCACGATCGCGACGATGCACTCCCACCACGACGAGCTGACCGAGGACGAGCGCGACGACGCCCGTGCCCGTCAGGGCTTCCCGGCACCGCTCGTCGACCTGCGCATCGTCGACCCCGGGACCGGCGAGCTGCAGCCGTGGGACGACGTCGCGACCGGCGAGGTGCAGGCCGCCGGACCGTGGATCGCCCGGGACTACCACCGCGGCGAGGGCGGCGGCGCGCAGTTCACCGAGGACGGGTGGCTCCGCACCGGTGACGTCGCCTCGGTCGACCGGTACGGCTCGTTCCGCCTGGTCGACCGCACCAAGGACCTCATCAAGTCCGGCGGTGAGTGGATCGGTTCGGTCGAGCTGGAGAACGAGATCATGGCGCACCCGAAGGTCGCCGAGGCCGCGGTGATCGCCGTGCCGCACGAGCGATGGGTCGAGCGGCCGCTCGCCTGCGTCGTCGTCAAGGAGGGCGAGGACCTCACCGCCGAGGAGATCATCGAGTTCCTCACCCCGCGGGTGGCGAAGTGGTGGCTGCCGGACGCCGTCGAGTTCATCGACGAGGTACCCAAGACGAGCGTCGGCAAGTTCTCCAAGAAGACGCTGCGGGAGAAGTTCGGGGGGTACCGGGTGGCCGGCCCGTCGACCCACGACGGCGGCTGACCCGGGAGATCCCGCTCGCGACCTGGCCGGTCGCTCGCCCGTCACGGTCGTTCCTGACTCCCGACGGCGGTCGGCGCCGGCGGTCGGCCGGCCCGGTGGCCGTCGTGCGATCCGCGTGACGCCCGCCGCGACAGCGCCCGCACCCCGGTGCATGCGACCCACACCGTGATGCAGGTCACCTTTCTGTCGACACCTCTTAGCGCTAAGTGTCTTATTCCTTAGCAGTCCATAGCAAAGGAGCTTGGGGATGACGGCGGTCGACGACAGGATCACCTCGCTGGAGCGCGACATCGACGCGCTCACGGCACTGCGCGCCACACGTCGCGAGGACTGGGACACGCTCGGTTTCCAGGCGAAGCGCGGCGAGAAGTTCCGGCGCGCCCAGGTCCGCTACATCGGGTCCGGCGCGACCGGGAACCACGAGAACGACGGCAACATCCTGCCGGCCGAGCACTTCACGTTCTCCAACATGCTGCTCCCCGCCGGCTGCGTGGGGCCCGAGCACACCCACCACGACGTGGAAGAGGTCTTCTTCGTCCTCGAGGGCGAGGTCGAGTTCAGCATCCACGACGTGGACGACGGCCACCTCAAGGCCAGCCGCGTGCTCGGGTACCGCGATCTCATCCGCGTCCCTGCGGGCGTCCCGCGCAGCCTGCGCACGGTGAGCGACGAGGACGCGATCATCTGCGTGATCATCGGGGCACCTCGGCCCCAGCTGCCGACGTATCCGGAGACGTCGGAGATGCACGGCGTGACCCGCGACTGACCGACGGCACGAGAGGCGAGGAGGCAACGACGTGCATGGCAAGCGTGGCAGGAGAGCCGTCGTCGCGGCGCTGGGAGTCGCGGCGCTCGTCGCGCTGACCGGCTGTGGCGCCGGCGGGGAGCCCCCGACGGACGCCCAGGGGCGTGAGACGGTCAAGGTCCGCACCGACATCTACTACTCCGGAGCGGTGCTCCCGCTCGTGGCCGGTGTCGAGACCGGGATCTTCGAGCGGCACGGGCTCCGTGTCGAGCTCAACGAGGGCAAGGACTCCGGGACGACGATCCAGACGGTCGGCAACGGCTCGGACGACATCGGCTACGTCGATGCCGGCAGCCTCGTCCAGTCGACCGCCCAGGGCGTCGACGTGAAGATGGTCGCGGGGATGGTCCAGCAGTCGCCGCTGGCGCTCTACGCCTTCGCGGACTCCGGGATCAGGTCCCCGCAGGACCTGGTGGGCCGGACCGCGGGCTTCACCCCCGGTTCGGCGGCCGAACGGATCTTCCCGGCCTACGCGAACGCGACCGGGATCGACGAGAAGACGATCCGGTTCCGGAACGTCGACATCCCCACCCGCACCGAGCTGTTCGTGGCACGGCAGACCGACTTCACCTTCGGGCTGCTCAACACGAGCGGGCCGAACATCGAGGCGAAATGCAAGTGCAAGCCGGTCGTCCTGCCCTACCGGGACGCCGGGATCTCGATGCTGAGCTCGGGCATCGTCGCCGGTACGGACTTCGTCGAGGAGCGCCCGGAGACCCTGAAGCGGTTCCTCGCCGCCCTGGTCGAGGCCGTGAACCACACCAACGCCGACACCCCGGCCGCGGTGGACGCGTTCTACCGGTTCGCGCCCACCAGCAAGGTCCCCCGACCGGTCCTGGCCGAGCAGTGGCGGATCTCGAACGGCCTCCAGCGGACCCCGGCCAACTCCGGGCAGCCGTTCGGCTGCATGGCCGCCCAGGACTGGGCGTCGACCATCGCGCTCACCGAGCAGTACGGCGGCGTGGACAAGGGCCGGGTCGCGGTGGCCGACGTCGCCGACAACCGGTTCCTGCCCGGCCCGTGCCGCGACGACCTGGGAACCCGGTCGTGACCGCCACCGCATGCCGGGAGCCGTTCATCCGGTTCCGGGACGTCGAGAAGTCCTTCACCACCCGCAGCGGCACGGTCAGCGCCGTCGAGCGGCTCTCGCTCGACATCGCCGACGGCGAGTTCCTGGCGATCGTCGGCCCCAGCGGGTGCGGCAAGAGCACGCTGCTGATGGCGCTCGCCGGGCTCACGCAACCCACTGCCGGTTCGATCGACGTCGGTGACGAGCGGGTCGACGGGCCGGTGACGAGCGCGGGGATCGTCTTCCAGGGCGCCGAGCTGCTCAGCTGGCGGACCGCCGTGGAGAACGTCCTGCTCCAGGCCGAGATCCGCAAGCTCGACCCGGAGGCCAGCCGCGCCCGTGCGCTCCGCCTGCTGTCGGACGTCGGCCTGGCCGCGTTCGCCGACCACTACCCGGACGAGCTGTCCGGCGGCATGCAGCAGCGGGTCGCGCTGTGCCGGGCGCTGCTGCACGAACCCCGCATGGTGCTGATGGACGAACCGCTCGGTGCGCTCGACGCCATCACCCGCGACCAGGTCCAGATGGACCTCCAGCAGCTGTGGCTGCGGTCCCGCAGCACCGTCGTGCTCATCACGCACAGCATCGAGGAGGCGGTCTTCCTCGCCGACCGGGTCGTGGTGCTCACGCCCCGGCCGGCGCGGATCGCGGCGGACATCCCGATCGAGCTGGACCGGCCGCGGCACATCGCCGACCGCGGGTCGGACGCCTTCCGCGACTACGTGACCGCGATCCGCGACGAGTTCTCGCGCCTGGGGGTCTTCAGCGATGACGAATAGTTCCGTGACGACGTCACCGGCGGCGGCGCCCGCGACCCCGGACGGCGAGCGGCGCACCCGGCCGGGTACGACGGCGGGTGCGCGGCTCGGCACGGCCGCCCGCCGGTGGCTGCCGAGCGGTGTCCTGCTCGGCCTGCTCGTCGTCCTCTGGCAGGTCGCGTCGTCGACCGGCCTCGTCGAGGAGTACGTGCTGCCCGGCCCGCTCACCGTCGCGGAGTCGATGGTGGTCGACGCGGACCAGTACTGGGAGGCCTCCGTGCCGACCCTGGGCGCGATCACGCTCGGGTTCGGGTTGTCGGTGCTCATCGCCCTCCCGATCGCGATCGGGATGGTGTACAGCAGGATCGTGGAGCGAGCCCTGTACCCGCTGCTCGTGCTCTCGCAGGTCGTGCCGAAGGTGGCCATCGCGCCGCTGTTCATCATCTGGTTCGGCTTCGGCGACCCGCCGAAGATCCTCATGGTCGTCCTGATCAGCTTCTTCCCGCTCGTGATCGACGCGGCCGTGGGGTTCCACGCCGCCCGCCCGGAGAGCCTCATGCTGGTCCGGTCCATGGGGGCGAGCCGCTGGCAGGCGTTCTGGAAGATCCGGTTCCCGTGGGCGCTGCCGAGCATCTTCGCCGGGGCGAAGGTCGCCATCACCCTGGCGGTCGTCGGGGCGGTGGTCGCGGAGTTCGTCGGCGCGGACCGGGGGCTCGGTGTCCTGATCACCCAGGCACGCGGCAACCTGGACACCGTCACGGTCTTCGCGGGGATCGGCTACCTGTCGATCCTCGGGCTTGCGCTCTTCGCCGTCGTGGGGCTGCTCGAGCGGCTGCTGGTCCGTGGCAGTCGAAGCGGACGGTCCTTCGAGGCGGCCGGCGGACTGTGAGCGAGGAACGGGGAGTGCGATGACCGACGCGGTGGTGACGAACCACGAGGCGGCGACCGGCACCGACAAGGTCGCGGACGTCGTGCGGGACTGGCTGCGCGAGCGTCCCGACCTGCCGTCGCTGGCCGCCATGGGCATCTTCGGCAGGCTGTCGCGGATCGCCGCCCGCCAGCGCGCGATCTTCAACGCCCGGCACGAGGCGGCCGGCCTGTCGCTGGGGTCGTTCGACGTGCTCGCGAACCTGCGCCGGTCCGGGCCCGACTCGCAGAAGACGGCGAGCGAGCTGGCCGAGTCGTCGATGCTGAGCAGCGGCGGGATATCGCTGCGGCTGGACCGGATGGAGGCCGACGAGCTCGTCGAACGCCGCCGGGACGCCGTGGACCGCCGCCTCGTGCGGGTCACGCTGTCCCCGCGGGGCCGCGAGCTGATCGACGCGGTCTACGGGCAGCACGTGCGGGCCCAGTCCGCGCTGCTGGCCGACCTCGACGACGACGAGCTGGCCGAGCTCGACCGGCTGCTGCGCAAGGTCGAGGTCTCCATCGACCGGCACGCCGCCGAGGCGCGGGACCTGCCGGTCCGGGCGCCGTCGGCCGCCGAGCCGGGGCGGGCCGGCTGAGCGAAGTACACGTTCTCGCCAGGGTGGGGCGGATACGCGCTGATCGACAGCGCGTGCGCCGGCGAGCCGCACACTTCCGCCCCGCCCCGGCCAGATACGCGCTGATCGACAGCGGGTGCGCCGGCGAGACGCACGCTTTCGCCCCACCCCGGGCGGGAACGCACTGATCGACAGCGAGCGCGGCCCGCCGCCCCCGACCGACCACGTACTCATGGACCGAAAGCCCCGTGCTGCGGGACTTTCGGTCCATGAGTGTGCCGTGGGTCAGGTCAGGTCAGTGCCCGTTCGGCTCGGCGTCCAGCCGGTAGGGCACGGGCTTGCCGTCGGCGTCGCACACCGGTACCGGGTTGCCGTCGGCGTCGACGATCCGCCCGTCCTCGATCCGGTCGCCGTTGCGCAGCCGCGACAGCGCCTTGAGGTCCGAGTAGTCGATCACCCGGCTCGCCGTCCCGAACACCGACGGGTTCTCGGCGGGCTTGCCGAGCCGCAGGTGGTTGAACAGCAGGTTCAGCAGCACCGCCATGATCGCGGCCGAGCTGATGCCCGAGTGGAAGATCGTGCCGACCCACTCCGGGAACTCGTCGTAGAACGACGGCGCGGCGATCGGGAGCATGCCGAACCCGACCGACGCCGCGACGATGACGAGGTTCATGTTCCCGTTGTAGTCGACCTTGGACAGCGTCTTGATGCCGGACGCCGCGACCGTCCCGAACAGCACCAGGCCGGCGCCACCGAGAACCGGGTACGGGATCGCGGCGACGACCCGCCCGAGCACCGGGAGCATGCCCAGCACCAGCAGCACCACACCGCCTGCGGTCACCACGAACCTGCTCTTCACCCCGGTGATCGCGACAAGCCCGACGTTCTGGGCGAACGCGCTCTGGGTGAACCCGTTGAAGACCGGTGCGATCGCCGAGGCCGCCATGTCGGCCCGCAGGCCGTCGCCGATCCGGCGCCGGTCGACCGGCGTGTCGACGATCTCGCCCACCGCGAGGATGTCGGCCGTGGTCTCGGTGAGGATCACCAGCACGACGATGAACATCGAGATGATCGCCGCGATGTCGAACACCGGCCAGCCGAACGCGAACGGGGTCGGCACCGCGAAGATCGGGCCGGCGGCGACCTTCGAGAAGTCCGCCATGCCGATCACGGAGGCGATCACCGTGCCGATCACGATCGAGAACAGGATCGACAGCCGGGAGATCGCCGGGATCGCCACCTTGCTGAGCAGCAGCACGATGAGCAGGGTCAACGCGGCCAGCGCGATGTTCGCGATCGAGCCGTAGTCCGGCGCCTTCGTGTTGTTGCCCATCGCCCACCGGGCGGCGACCGGCATCAGGCTGAGCCCGATCACCGTGATCACCGTCCCGGTGACGACCGGTGGGAAGAACCGGACCAACCGGGAGAAGAACGGCGCAATGAGCAGGCCGAGCGCCGCGGAGGCCATGACGGCGCCGAACACGCCGGGTAGCCCGCTGTCGGCCACGATCGCGGTCATCGTCGCCACGCTGGCGAACGACGTGCCCTGGACCAGCGGCAGCTGGGACCCGAAGAACGGCACGCCGAACGACTGCAGGATCGTGGCCAGCCCGCCGATGAACAGGCAGGAGGCGACGAGCAGGGCGATCTCGTTCGCCGACACCCCTGCGGCGCCACCGATGATCAGCGGCGGCGCGATGATGCCGCCGTACATCGTCAGGACGTGCTGGATCCCGTAGGCGAGGCTCTTCCCGGGGCCGAGCCACTCGTCCTCGGGACGGGCCGCGGCGACCTCGCCGCTCGTGGTTTCCTTCGCCATCGACGCCATCCTCAGCAGAACCCGGCGATGCCGGACCAGGCCGCCTCGGCGGGCTCGGCGCCGTCACGGGCGATGGTCGCCTCGATCAGGCCGTAGGGCCGGTCGGCCGCGAAGAAGACCTCGCCGGGGTTGTCGAGCCCGCAGAACGACAGGTCGGTCAGGAAGTGGTGCTTGTTCGGGCAGGAGAACTTGATCTCTGCGACCTCGGGGTGGGTGTCGATGACGGCCTCGGCCATCTGGAACAGGGTCTGCTGCAGCGCGTACGAGTACCCGTCGGAGAACTTGTCCAGGATGATGTCGCGGACGCTCGCGTAGAGGGCGTTGTAGTCCAGCCCGGTGCCGACGTAGCGCCAGCGGGCCGTCACGTCCGTGGCGAGGATGCGGTCCTCGGTCTCCTTCAGCGTCGTGTACCGGTCCTTCGGGTAGCCGACGAACCCGGATCCGGTCGACTTCAGGACGGTGAGGTCCTTCAGGCCGGCGATCACGACGTCCTCGTCGCCGTCCCGGACGACGACCGCGGTGCGGGTCTCCGGGCCGGAGCGGTAGAAGGCGTGGTCGTGGTCGTTGATCCGGCTCCACAGGTACTGCTCGGCCGCCCAGCGCCCGCCGGTCACCCAGTCGAAGGAGCCGGTGAAGTGGTGCGCCAGCCGGAGCAGGAAGTCCTCCGGGGAGGTGATGCCGTCGCGGGCGAACGCGTAGACGGTGTTCTTCTGGGTGTCGGTCGGGACGACGTGGGCGTTGTCGCCCTCCAGGTGGGCGGCCTCGAAGTCACCGCGCAGCTGGGAGGTGACGTTGAGGTCGACGATCTCGTGCCGCGGGGTGTCCCGGGTGACCCGGACGACCCGGTTCTCGGCCTTGCCGTACTGGTTGGAGGTGAGAACGGCCTTGCTCATCTTGCGACTCCTTTGTCGGTGGGGTCTTCTCGGCTGCCGCGTTCTCAGCTGCCGCGGTACGTCGAGTACGCGAACGGGCTCAGCAGCAGAGGGACGTGGTAGTGCGCACCGGGGTC
This sequence comes from Pseudonocardia sp. C8, assembly GCF_014267175.1. Taxonomy (NCBI): domain Bacteria; kingdom Bacillati; phylum Actinomycetota; class Actinomycetes; order Pseudonocardiales; family Pseudonocardiaceae; genus Pseudonocardia; species Pseudonocardia sp. C8. The sequence continues at coordinate 1,144,751 of NZ_JACMTR010000002.1, read as the reverse complement.
GGAGACCGTGAACGGGATCTCGACCGTGGGGTAGAACGTGGGGGTCCCCTTCGTGGCGAAGTAGTCGCCGGAGGCGAAGACCACCCGGTAGTCGCCGGCCGCGAGCGGCGGGACGCCGAAGTCCCGGACGCGGCCGTCGTCGTCGGTGGTGCCGTGGCCGAGCACCTCGCCGGTGGCCGAGCGGAGCTCGACCGCCACTCCGGTGGCGGGCCGCCCGTCGACGGCGTCGAGGACGTGCGAGGACAGGGTGCTCACGGGGTGACGGCTCCCTTCAGGCGGAGGACGGCGATCTGGGTGAGCTGGTCGGCGACCACGGCGTCCTCCGTCGCCGGGTCGTTGCCCAGCCGCTGCTCCAGCTGGTCGAGGATCTCCGCGGCGTCCCGGCCGGCCGCCCGGATCAGGAACACCCGGCCGAACCGCTCCTCGTAGGCGCGGTTGCCCTCCAGCAGCCGGGCCTGGACCGAGTCCGAGGTGTCGAGCCCGGCCTGCTCCCCGCGGGAGAGCCCGGCCTCGGCGCTGTCCCCGCGCGCCCGCTCGCCGATCCGCGGGTGGTGGGCGAGGGCGGCGTCGACCTCCTCGGCGGTGAGGGCGGAGGCGGCCTTCTCCCCCGCGGCGACGAGGTCGTCGACGCCGGCGTACGGCCGGCCCTCGACGACCTCCGCCACCCAGCGGTCGACCCCGAGGCAGGGCCGGACGACGGCCTCGGCCTCCCGGCCGGGCGCGGCGTTGAACTCTGCGAGGCGCATCGGCGCGCTCCTCCTACTGCTGGATTCGTGAGTGGTTCTCAGGGCTCCGGCCCCGCCAACCACTCACGGGGCTGTTGTCAGAAACGGGTCAGCCGGGCGTGCCGGTTGACGTCCTTGTAGAGCAGGTAGCGGAACCGGCCGGGGCCGCCCGCGTAGCAGGCCTGCGGGCAGAAGGCGCGCAGCCACATGAAGTCGCCCGCCTCGACCTCCACCCAGTCCTGGTTGAGCCGGTAGACCGCCTTGCCCTCCAGCACGTACAGGCCGTGCTCCATGACATGGGTCTCGGCGAACGGGATCACACCACCCGGCTCGAAGGTGACGATGTTGACGTGCATGTCGTGGCGCAGGTCCGACGGGTCGGCGAACCGGGTCGTCACCCACCGGCCGTCCGTGCCGGGCATCGGGTTCGGCGTGACGTCACGCTCGTGGGTGACGAACGCGTCGGGCGCGTCGACGCCCGGGGCAGGCTCGTAGGCCTTGCGCACCCAGTGGAACCGTGCCGGCTCCGCCGCGCGGTTGTGCAGGGTCCACGCCTGCCCGGCGGGCAGGAAGGCGTAGCCGCCGGCATCGAGCGTGTGCGTCCCGGCGGCCGGGCCGCCGTCGACCGTCAGCTCCAGCTCGCCCTCGACGACGAACAGGACGCCCTCGGCGGCCGGGTCGGTCTCCGGGGTGTCGCTCCCCCCTCCGGCCGCCACCTCGACGATGTACTGGGAGAACGTCTCGGCGAACCCGGACAGCGGGCGCGCCAGCACCCAGAGCCGGGTGTCGGTCCAGCCGGGCAGGAAGCTCGTGACGATGTCCTGCATGCAGCGCTTCGGGATGACGGCGTAGGCCTCGGTGAACATCGCGCGGTCGGTCAGCAGCTCGGTCTGCGGGGGGTGACCGCCGTGCGGGGCGTAGTAGGTGGTCGACACGGGTGGCTCCTCGGAAAGGGGTGGGACGGGACGGACGGTCAGGCGGTGGGTTCCCAGCGAGGCCGGGCGAGCTGCTCGAGCCGGGCCACGTCGACCCCGGTCGCGGCGGTGGCCTCCTCGGCCCCGACCGCGCCGCAGCCGATGCCCCGCAGCAGGTACCGGGCGAGTGCCCGCGCCGTCGCGGGCTCGTCCATGATCCCCGACTCGACGCTCCCGAGGTAGGCCGCGAGCCGTGCGGCCGCGGCCGGGAACCCCTCCCGGTAGAACGCGAAGGTGGCGACGTACCGGGTGGGCAGGTGCCCGGGGTGCATGTCCCAGCCCTGATAGTAGGCGCGCTCCAGGCTGCGGCGGACCAGGTCGTGGTGCAGCCGCCACGCCGCGTGCACGGCCTCGGCGTCGCCGGTCGGCAGGACGTTCGTCGAGCCGTCGGACAGGTGCACCCCCGTGCCCGCGGCGGCGACCTGCATGAGCTGCTTGGCGAAGTCGGCGGCCGGGTGGGCCGGCGACTGGTAGGCCGCCGAGACGCCGAGCGCGGCGCTGTAGTCGAAGGTGCCGTAGTGCAGCGCGCTCACCCGGCCGTCACCGGCGGCGATCGCGGCGGCCACCGGGGCCGTCCCGTCGGCGCCCACGATCAGCTGGGGGGTCTCCACCTGGACCTCGAAGCGCAGCCGGCCTGCCGGCAGCCCGGCCGCCCGCTCGTACTCGGCGCAGAGCGTGACCATCGCCTCGACCTGGCTGACCGTGCTGACCTTCGGCAGCGTGATCACCAGCCCGTCCGGCAGCCCGCCGTGGTCCAGCAGCGTCGACAGGAACAGGTCGAGCGTGCGGATGCCGCGGGCCCGGGTGGCGGCCTCGAGGCACTTGAACCGCAGGCCGATCCAGCGCGGCGCGGTCCCGTCGGCGACCGAGCGGGCCACGGTCGTCGCGGCCCGGACGGCGTCGGCGTCCTCGACCTCTCCCCCGCGGTCGCCGTAGCCGTCCTCGAAGTCCAGCCGCAGGTCCTCGATCGGGCCGCTCGCCAGCTTCGCGTCGACCCGCGGCGCGACGGCGCCGGTGAGCTCGGCGGACAGGCCGAGCTCGGCGCAGAGCTTCTCGGTGCCGCCGTGCGCGGCCAGCAGCTCGGTGGCCCGCCTCCCCCACTCGGCCGGCAGCTCCGCGGTGTAGGCGTCGGCCGGGACGTAGACGGTGTGCACCGGCTGCGGCCGACCGTCGTCGCCGGGGTAGGCGGCGGCGAGGAACGCGTCGGTCGCGGCGAGGTGGGCGTCGGCGCCGGTGTAGGCCGCGGCACCGAGCCGCCCGGTGGGCGTGGCGGTCATCGCTCGCCGCCCTCGCTGCTCTCCTCGGCCCCGGTGGCCGCCGCCTTGACCGCAGCCGCGACGGCCGGCGCGACCCGCGCGTCGAACACGCTCGGGATGATGTAGCCGGTCGTGAGCTCGTCGTCGGAGACGCAGTCGGCGATCGCCTTCGCGGCCGCGACGAGCATCGGGGTGTCGATCTCGTGCGCGCCGGCGTCGAGCAGGCCGCGGAACAGCCCGGGGAACGCCAGCACGTTGTTGATCTGGTTGGGGAAGTCGCTGCGACCCGTCGCGACCACGGCCGCGTGCTCGGCCGCCGCGGCCGGCGGTACCTCGGGGTCCGGGTTGGACAGCGCCATGACGACGGCGTCCTTCGCCATCGTGGCGATGTCGTCACCGTCGAGCAGGTTGGGCGCGGACAGCCCGATGAAGACGTCGGCGCCCGCCAGGACCTCCTTGAGGGTGCCGGTGCGCCCCTCCGGGTTGGTGTTCGCGGCGAGCCAGTCCAGGTGGCCGTGCGCGTGGGTCTGGTCCGCGTGGATCGCCCCGTGCCGGTTGCAGGCCACGATGTCGCGGGCGCCCTGCGCGTGCAGCAGCTGGATGACCGCGTGGCCCGCTGCGCCGACACCGCTGACGACGATGCGGACGTCGCCGATCTTCTTCCCGACGACCCGCAGCGCGTTGATGAGCGCTGCCAGCACGACGATCGCGGTGCCGTGCTGGTCGTCGTGGAACACCGGGATGTCGAGCTCCTCCCGCAGCCGCCGCTCGATCTCGAAGCAGCGCGGCGCGGAGATGTCCTCCAGGTTCACCCCGCCGTAGCTCGGCGCGATGGCCTTGACGATGGAGATGATCTGCTCGGTGTCGGTCGTGTCGAGGCAGACCGGCCAGGCGTCGACGCCGGCGAACTGCTTGAACAGCGCCGCCTTGCCCTCCATGACCGGCAGCGCGGCGGCCGGGCCGATGTCGCCGAGCCCGAGCACGGCGGTGCCGTCGGTGACGACGGCGACGGTGTTGCGCTTGATCGTGAGCCGGCGCGCGTCCTCCGGGTTCCGCGCGATCGCCATGCAGACCCGCGCGACGCCGGGGGTGTAGGCCCGGGACAGGTCGTCGCGGTTGCGCAGCGTGACGGTCGGCTCGACCGAGAGCTTGCCGCCCAGGTGCATGAGGAACGTGCGGTCCGAGACGTTGCGGACCCGCAGGCCGTCCTGCGCGTCGAGGGCCTCCCGGATCTGGTCCGCGTGGACGGATCCGCTCGTGTTGCACGTGATGTCGACGACGGTGCCGTGGTGGCTGGACTCGACCGTGTCGAATCCGGTCACCTCCGCACCGGTCTCCGCGACAATGGTGGCGAGCTCGGCCGTCGACACGCGGTCGCCGTCCACCTCGACGCGCAGCGTGATGGAGCTGCCGGGACTGGGGCTGGTCATCTGGCCTCCCTGCCATTCCGATGTGCGGAGGTTAACTTCCGCATGGCAGAACAAGCAAGGCCTCCGCGCCAGCATTCTGTCGCGATGCGACATCATGATTCCGCATCGTGAAACTCGACCTCGAGCCGGTCGCGTCCGCGAGCCGGCCGGACGCAACCGCACCGCGGAGGCGTCGGCGCTGCAGCGCTGTCGCCGCCATGCGAGATCCGGCATCCGGATCGCGGAACTTCTCTCGCCCCTGCGCTTGACCCGACCCCCGCCACCGCCGTACTGTTTCCGCATCGCAGTAGCAAGATTCCGCAATGCGGAAGTTTCATCCGCCATCAGGAGGGACCCCCGAACCATGACGAGGTACACGGTCAACGCCTCGATCCTGCTCACCGGCACCCCGCTGCTCCAGCGGGCCGAGAAGGTTGCCGCCGCGGGTTTCGGCGCGGTCGAGTTCTGGTGGCCGTTCGCCACGGCGGTTCCCGGTGACGCGGAGGTCGACGCCTTCGTCCGCTCGGTCGGCGACGCGGGTGTGCAGCTCTCCGGCCTGAACTTCTTCGCGGGCGACATGCCCGCGGGCGAGCGCGGTCTGGTGAGCCTGCCGAGCAGGAGCCAGGAGTTCGTCGACAACATCGACGTCGTCGTCGACATCGGCAAGCGGCTGGGCTGCACCGCGTTCAACGCGCTCTACGGCCTCCGCGGCGACGGCGACCCCGCCGCCCAGGACGAGCTGGCCGTCGAGAACCTCGCGCGGGCCGCCGAGGCGGTCTCCGCGATCGGCGGCACCGTGCTGCTGGAGCCGGTCTCCGGCGCCGACGCCTACCCGCTCAAGACCGCGGCGGACGCGCTCGCCGTGATCGACAAGGTCGGTGCTGGCAACGTGGCCCTGCTGGCCGACTTCTACCACCTCGCCGTCAACGGCGACGACGTCGACGCCGTGATCGACGGACATGCCGCGCGGTTCGGCCACGTCCAGATCGCCGACGCCCCGGGGCGCGGCCAGCCGGGCAGCGGCGACCTGCCGATCCGGTCCTGGATCGAGGCCGCCGAGGCGCGTGGCTACGACGGCTACGTCGGACTCGAGTACAAGGACGACAGCGACGACCCGTTCGCGTGGCTCCCCCGCGCCGAGCGCCGCTGAGCTCCCCGACCCACGAACCTCCGCGAAAGGACCTGAACATGACCAAGGGAACCGTCGCCGTCATCGGACTCGGCATCATGGGCGGCCCGATGGCCGCCAACCTCGTCACGGCCGGATACGACGTCGTCGGCGTCAACCGCAGCCGCCCGGCCGTCGACAAGCTCGTGGCCGCGGGCGGGAAGGCCGGCGCCTCGGTGGCCGAGGCCGTCGCCGGCGCGGACGTCGTGATCACCATGCTCCCCGACTCCCCCGACGTCGAGGCCGTCGCCACCGGGCCGGACGGTGTCATCGCGAACGCCGCGCCGGGCACCGTGTGGATCGACTGCTCCACGATCCGCCCCGACGTCGCGACGGCCCTCGCCGAGCAGGCCTCCGCCGCCGGCCTGCGGCCGCTGGACGCCCCGGTCTCCGGTGGCGAGCAGGGCGCGGTCGAGGGCGTGCTCTCGATCATGGTCGGCGGCGACGCCGCCGTGCTGGAGGAGGTCCGCCCGGTGCTCGACGCCGTGGGCAAGACCATCGTCCACGTCGGACCGGTCGGCAGCGGGCAGACCGTGAAGGCGGCCAACCAGCTGATCGTCGCGGGCACCATCGAGCTCGTCGCCGAGGCGCTGGTGTTCCTCGAGGCCTACGACGTCGACACCACCGCCGCGATCGAGGTCCTGGCCGGCGGCCTGGCCGGCAACCGCATCCTCGACCGCAAGGCGAACTCGATGGCCGCGCGCGAGTTCACGCCCGGCTTCCGGGTCGACCTGCACCACAAGGACCTGGGCATCGTGACCTCCGCCGCCCGCGCCGCCGGCGTCGCGATCCCGCTGGGCTCCCACGCCGCCCAGCTCATGCAGGCGCTCCGCCAGCTCGGCCACGGCGACCTCGACCACTCGGCGCTCCTGCTGCTCGTCGAGCAGCTCTCGGGGAGGAAGTCATGACCCGCATGAAGGCGGCCGACGCGGCCGTCCTGATCCTGGAGAAGGAGGGCGCCACCCAGGCCTTCGGCCTGCCCGGTGCCGCGATCAACCCCTTCTACGCCGCGATGCGCGCCCACGGCGGCATCGCGCACGTCCTCGCCCGCCACGTCGAGGCCGCCTCGCACATGGCCGAGGGCTACACCCGGGCCGCGCCCGGCAACATCGGCGTCTGCATCGGCACGTCCGGCCCCGCCGGCACCGACATGATCACCGGCCTGTACTCGGCGTCCGCCGACTCCATCCCGATCCTGGCGATCACCGGGCAGGCGCCCGTCGCCAAGCTCGACAAGGAGGACTTCCAGGCCGTCGACATCGCCGCGATCGCCGCGCCCGTCACCAAGTGGGCGGTCACGGTCAAGGAGGCCGCGCAGGTCCCCGGCGCGTTCCAGAAGGCGTTCTGGCACATGCGCGAGGGCCGGCCCGGGCCGGTGCTGGTCGACCTGCCCATCGACGTCCAGCTCGCCGAGATCGAGTTCGACATCGACACCTACGAGCCGCTGCCGGTCGTGCGGCCCGCCGCCACCCCGGCGCAGGCGTCGAGGATCCTCGACATGCTCACCGCGGCCGAGCGACCGGTGATCGTCGCCGGTGGCGGCGTCATCAACGCCGACGCGGCGGACGGGCTCGTCGAGCTGGCCGAGACCCTGCAGGTGCCGGTCATCCCGACCCTGATGGGCTGGGGCGCGATCCCGGACGACCACCCGCTGCACGCCGGCATGGTGGGCCTGCAGACCTCGCACCGCTACGGCAACGCGACCCTGCTCGCCGCCGACTTCGTGCTGGGGATCGGGAACCGGTGGGCGAACCGGCACACCGGGGCGCTCGAGACCTACACCGAGGGCCGCACGTTCGTCCACGTCGACATCGAGCCGACCCAGATCGGGCGGGTCATCGCCCCCGACTACGGCGTCGTCTCCGACGCCGGTGCCGCGATCGACGCGCTGCTCGTCGAGGCGCGGGCGCGCCGGCAGCAGCACGTCGTCCCCGACTACGGGGTCTGGGTGAAGGACTGCGCCGCGCGCAAGTCCACGCTGCAGCGCAAGACCCACTTCGACGACATCCCGATCAAGCCGCAGCGCGTGTACCAGGAGATGAACCGCGCGTTCGGCCGCGACAGCGTCTACGTCTCCACGATCGGCCTGTCCCAGATCGCCGGGGCGCAGCTGCTGCACGTCTACCGGCCCCGGCACTGGATCAACTGCGGCCAGGCGGGCCCGCTCGGCTGGACGATGCCGGCGGCGCTCGGCGTCGCGACCGCCCGACCGGACACCACGGTCGTCGCGCTGTCGGGCGACTACGACTTCCAGTTCCTCATCGAGGAGCTGGCGGTCGGGGCGCAGCACCAGATCGGGTACGTCCACGTGCTGGTCAACAACTCCTACCTGGGGCTGATCCGGCAGGCTCAGCGCGGGTTCCAGATGGACTACCACGTGTCCCTCGGCTTCGACAACATCAACTCGCCGGACGTCGAGGGCTACGGCGTCGACCACGTCAAGGTCATCGAGGGGCTCGGCTGCAAGGCGCTGCGGGTCACCGACCCGGCCGAGCTCGAGAACGCGTTCGGGAACGCCCAGGCGCTGGCCGCCGAGCACAGCGTGCCGGTCGTCGTCGAGGTGATCCTGGAGAAGGTCACCAACATCTCGATGGGCGCCGCGGGCATCGACGCGGTCAACGAGTTCGAGCCCCTCGCGCTGACCGGGCAGGACGCGCCGACCGCCATCTCGGTGATGGACTGAGCCCATGCGCATCGTGATCGCCCCCGACAAGTTCAAGGGTTCGCTCGACGCCGCCGAGGTGGCCGCCGCGGTCGCCGACGGCGTGCGCTCGGCGCTGCCCGGAGCGGACCTGGACCTCGTCCCCGTCGCCGACGGCGGCGAGGGCACGGTCGCCGCGGCCCTCGGCGCGGGCTTCCGCCCCGTCGAGGCCACGGTGACCGGGCCGGTGGGCGATCCGGTGCGGGCCGCCGTCGCGGTCGACGGGAGCACGGCGGTCGTCGAGCTGGCGGCCGCCTCCGGGCTCGACCTGCTGCCCGGGGCCGCGGCGGGCACGCCGCGGTTCGCCCCGCTCGACGCCGGCACGGCGGGCACCGGGCAGCTGATCACCGCCGCGCTCGACGCGGGCTGCACCCGCATCGTGCTCGGCGTCGGCGGCAGCGCCACCAACGACGGTGGCGCCGGCATGCTCGCCGCGCTCGGCGCCCGACTCACCGGCGCCGGCGGCGCCCCGCTGCCGGCCGGCGGCGGGGCGCTCGCCGGCATCGAGGCGATCGATCTCTCCGGGTTGGACCCGCGGCTGGCCGGGGTCGAGGTGGTACTGGCCGCCGACGTCACCAACCCGCTCCTCGGGCCGGACGGAGCCGCCGCCGTGTTCGGCCCGCAGAAGGGGGCGAGCGCGGCGGACGTCTCGACCCTCGACGCCGCGCTCGCCCGCTTCGCCCGGTGCGTCGCCGCCGCCGTCGGCCGGGACCCGGACGAGCTGGTCTCCCTGCCCGGCGCCGGCGCGGCGGGCGGGGTCGGGTTCGCCGCTCTCGCCGTCCTGCGCGCCACCCGGCGGCCGGGCATCGAGGTCGTCCGCGAGCTCGTCCGGCTGGACGAGCGGCTGGCCGGCACCGACGTCGTCATCACCGGCGAGGGAAGCCTCGACGGGCAGAGCCTCGGCGGGAAGTCCCCGGTCGGCGTCGCCGCGGCGGCCCGCGCGCACGGCGTGCCCACCGTCATCGCGGTGTGCGGGCGCAACCAGCTCGACGCCGGCCAGGCCCGCGCGGCCGGGTTCGACCAGGTGCACGCGCTCGCCGACCGCGAGCCGGACCCGCGGCGCAGTATGGCCGAGGCGGCGCGGTTGCTCACGGAGCTGGGGCGGGAGCTGGCGTCCGAGCAGGGCACCGGGGCCCGGACCTGAGCCCACCCGAGCTCCCGCGGTCCCCGTGCCCGGGCGGCTCCGTGCGACCCGTCGACCCCGTGGCCCCGACGAGTCGCACGGTGCGGCCTTCGCCGGGGCGAGTCCGTGCTGATCGACACCGCGGTCCGGGTCGGGTTGCACGTTTCCGGCCCTCGCCGGGGCGAGTCCGTGCTGATCGACACCGCGGTCCGGGTCGGGTTGCACGTTCCGGCCCTCGCCGGGGCGAGTCCGTGCTGATCGACTCCGCGGACCAGGTCCAGTTGCACGTTCCGGCCCCCGTCGGGGCGCCTCCGTGCTGATCGACTCGCACCCACCCGACGAGGCGCACGTTCCCGCCGCGCCCAGGGCCGACACGTGCTGATCGACACCGCAGACCCGGGCGACACGCACGTTCCGGCCCCCGACGGGGCGCCTCCGTGCTGATCGACTCCGCGGACCAGGTCGAGTTGCACGTTCCGACCCTCGCCGAGGCGCCTCCGCCGACTCGCACGTTCCTGCCCCGGCCGAGGCGCCTCCGCGCTGATCGACTCGCACCCACCCGACGAGATGCACGTTCCCGCCGCGCGCGGGGCGCATACGTGCTGATCGACTCCGGGCACGCCGCCCGTCCTGGCCCTGGCGTGGGGGAACGCGCGCTGCTCAGCTCGCGAGCTCGATCTACGCGACTCGCTCGGTCGGGCGCGATCGTCGAACCCTGCTCGATCCCGCCCACGACGCGACCGCGACGATGCGAGCGGCACCGCCTCCGCCCGCGCCGCCCACCGAACGACGCACCAACGGACCCGCACCGGCGGTTGTCTCGATGTGTGACCCGGAGCACAGTGGTGGGTCGCGGCGGCGCCGCCGGGGCGCCACCCCACCGGAAGGAGCTGCACGATGTTCGCACGTTCCACCACGGTTCTCGCCCGTCCCGAATCCATCGACTCGGGCATCGCGCACCTGCGCGACGAGGTGATGCCGGAGCTGCTCGCAATGGACGGCTGCATCGGCATGTCGATGCTGGTCGACCGGATGTCGGGCCGGTGCATCATGACGAGTGCCTGGCAGTCGCGGGACGCCATGGTCGCCAGCGAACCCCGGGTACGGCTGCTGCGCGAGCACGCCTCCGAACTGCTCGGCGCCCGCCCCCAGGTCGACGAGTGGGAGATCGCCGTCCTGCACCGCGACCACACCTCGCGCCCCGGCGCGTGCGTGCGTGCCACCTGGGTCCGGATGACCCCGTCCGAGGCCGACCGCGCCGTGGACGTCTACCGGATGGGCCTGCTCCCCACGATGGAGGGCTACGAGGGGTTCTGCAGTGCCAGCCTGCTGATCGACCGGAGCTCGGGCCTCGGGGTGTCCTCGGTGACCTACGACAGCTTCGAGGCGATGGAGCGCAGCCGGGAGCAGGCGGACGCGCTGCGCGAGTCCGGTGCCCGGGATGCGGGCGTCGAGATCATCGAGGTGTGCGAGTTCGAGCTGGCGATCGCCCACCTGCGGGTGCCCGAGATGGCGTGACCCTCAGTACCCGGGTGCCCGTTCCCCGTCGGTCTTCTCGTCGTCGCCGATCCAGACGTGGATCGACGACACCCCCGGGGTCCGCACGGTGACCTGCAGGTCCCACGGGCCTGCGGTCTCGGGCACGATCTCGGTGGAGAACCGGTCCCACTCGCAGTCCGGCGCGCACCACGCCTCGAGGACGACGTCGTCGTCGATCGCCGTGCGGCCGTCCGGGCCGGCGAGGCGCACCCGCATGCGCAGCGGGTCGGAGAAGGTGAACCCGGCCGGTTCGACGGCGATCATGAGGGGGTGCCGGGCGCCCGGGTGCTCGACGGTGAACGTGTGCCGCTCGGTGAACGGGACGTCGGCGGCCGCGGTGTCGGCGACGGTCTCGTAGAGGGTGCGGTCGGCGTTGCCGGAGTCCAGCAGGAACGCGACCGCGCCGAACGCCGTGCAGAACGCCATGATCGCGGCGGGCAGCCCGGCGTCCCGCCACCGGTAGCTGCGGGTACCGTCCTGCAGCTGCGCCCACAGCGCGCACCCGGCGAAGAGGACCCCGCAGCCCACCCCGGTCCAGAAGAGGATCCAGCTCGTCGACACCCACGGATGCGATCACCTGCCGGGCCGGTCGGTCATCCCCACGATCGACGATCCCGGGTGGCTGCCCAGCGCCAGCACCGCGCCGAGCGCGGCGGCCCCGGCGAGCACGGCGAACAGCGCCGGGTAGCCGCCGAGCGGACCGGCCAGCGCGGACCCCGCCCACGGCGAGACCGCCACCGCCACGGTCGCCGGCGCCGACAGCAGGCCGTTCAACCGGCCGTAGTACCGCGACGGCCACCGGTCGGACACCGCGGTCGCCTGCAGCAGGGTGGTGATCCCGCGGGCCGCACCGGTCAGCATCGCGGCCGCGACCAGCACCCAGGCCGGCCCCGGCAGCACCCCGAGCAGCCCGGTGGTCACGGCCAGTCCCGCGAGGACGGCGACGGCGCGGGCCCGCACCCCGAGCCGGCCGACCGCCCGGGTGTAGAACGCCCGGCCCAGCACCTGCCCGACGCCGCCGAGGCCGAGCGCCCAGGCCGCCGTCTGGACGTCGAGCCCCCGTTCGATCAGCAACGGCACCTGGTTGACCGCGACCGCGAACGCGCAGAACGCGCCCAGGAACACCGCGGCCGTCGTGAGGACGAACGCGGGGCTGCGCGCGATCGTCCCGGGATCGTCGCCGCGCGGCGGCGGGGGCGCGTCCGGCCACGGCCCGCGCAGCCCGAACAGGTGCGCGGGCACCGTCACCACGCCGAGCACCGCGGCCAGCACCAGGTAGGCGCCGCGCCAGCCGAACCACTCGAGGAGGGCGGCCGACAGCGGGGCGAACATGGTGCTCGAGAGCCCGGCGACCAGGGTGAGCACGGTCAGCGCCCGGACCCGGTCGTGCCCCCACCAGCGGGTCAGCGCCGCGAACGCGGGCGGGTAGAGCGTCGCCGCCTGCGCCAGCCCGGCCAGCAGCCACGCCGCCAGGAACCACGGCCACGTCCCCGCGCACGCGATCCCGACGACGGCGGGCACGCCGAGCAGCGACCCGGCCGTCATCGGCCAGCGCGGCCCCCACCGGTCGAGCTGGCGCCCGACGACGATCCCGGCCAGCGCCGACACGACCAGACCCGCCGAGAACGCCCCGGTCACCGCGGGCAGCGACCAGCCGGTGTCGTCGGCGATCGCCGGGGCCAGCACCGGCAGCGCGTAGTACAGGACTCCCCAGCTCGTGATCTCGGTCAGGCACAGCACGAGCAGCACGCGGCGGCGGAGTCCCACCCGGATACGGTGGCACCGCCCCGGTCGCCCGCGCACCGCAGGTGGCCGGCATGTCTACACTGCCCCGGGCGCCGGCCGGCGGCCCGGACGGACACCTGGAGGAAGGGACGGCGGGTAGCGGTGCGACTCCATCCCACGACGGCGGCGGGGGTCGACTCGCCGATCGGCGCGGCGCTGGCGCTGGCCGCCGAGCGCGATCCCGCCCGGGACGCGGAGCACCCCCTGCTGGACCTCTCCCAGGCGGCGCCGCCGTACCCGCCGGCTCCCGAGGTCGCCGCGCGGGTCGCCGAGGTCGGCCGGGACCCGGGCGGGTCCGGGTACGCGCCCGTCCCCGGGCTCCCGCCGCTGCGCCGGGCCATCGCCGACGAGCTGTCCCGCGACTACGCCGGCGGGATCACCGCGGACGACGTCGTGGTCACCGCGGGGTGCAACCAGGCCTTCGCCGTCGTCGCCGACGCGCTGGCCGGGCCGGGCGACGAGGTGATCACCCACCTGCCGTACTACTTCAACCACGACATGTGGCTGCGGATGCGCGGCGTCACCCCGGTCCACCTAGAGCCCGACGAGCACCTCGTGCCGCGCGCCGTCGACGCCGAGGCGCTGGTCACGCCACGGACCCGGGCCATCGTGCTGATCACCCCGGGCAACCCGAGCGGGGTCACGGTCCCGCCCGCCGAGATCGTCGCGTTCGCCGAGCTGGCCCGGCGCCACGACATCGCGCTGATCCTCGACGAGACCTACCGCTCCTTCCGCGACACGACCGCACCGGCGCACCCGCTGTTCGCCGACCCGGACTGGCGGTCGACCGTGGTCAGCCTGCACTCGTACTCCAAGGACCTCGCCGTGCCCGGCTACCGGGTCGGGTCGGTGGTCGCCGCGCCCGAGCTGAACCGGCAGGTCCTCAAGCTGCTGGACTGCGTCGCGATCTGCGCGCCCCGGATCGGCCAGGAGGCCGTGCTGACCGGCCTGACCCGGGCCGGGGCGTGGCGGTCCGCGCGGGTCGCCGAGATCGCGCAGCGGCGGGCCTGGCTGGGCGCCGCGCTCGCCGGGCGGCCGGGCGGGTTCGAGATCGTCTCGCTGGGCGCGTTCTTCGCCTGGGTGCGGCACCCGTTCGCCGACCGGCCGACGCTGGACGTGGTGCGGGAGCTCCTGCTCGAGCACGACACCCTCGTCATCCCCGGCACGGCGTTCCTGCCCGACGACCGCCGGATGCTGCGGGTGAGCGTCGGGCGGGTGGACCAGGCGGCCGCGGCGACGCTGGCGGACCGGCTCGCCGAGGCCGGCCGGCGGGTGGGCGCCACGCGGTGACCCGCGCGGTCACTCACCCTGCGTGAGCACAGCGGCACCTGGAGCCCGCGATCACGAGACAATAACGCGACCTGAGTCAACCTCACGAGACGGAGATCGCAACACTCTGTACACAGACCCCTGAGGCGTTACTGCATGCGTGTGAGGTATGGGTGCGCGATCGCGGCACGGAGCCCCCGGGCGCGACGGACGATGCCGACCCACCGTCACGTACAGTCACGAAGCCGCTGCTGATCGCGCTCTCCGGGGCCGTCGAGGACTTCGCGCTCGCGCCCTCCACCGACCGCCCCATGACCGCGGTCGCGATGTTCCAGCGGGCCGGGTACCTCGCCCCGCAGCTCGGGACCTGGGCCCGGATCGCCGACGCGTGCGGGGACGGCGCGGTCGTCGCCGTCGCCGGGGACCCGCCGCCGCAGCTCCCGTCGGGCCTCGGCTGCGTCCCGCTGTCCGACGGCGAACCGGCCGCGCGCGAGTGGAGCGTCACCGTGCTCACCCCGCGGTCCGGGGCCACCGTCGTCGCGCACGACCTGGAGGCCGTCGACGGGGCCGCCCGCACCCTGGAACGCGGACGGCTGTTCACCGCCCGCTGGTCGTTCCGGCACGGCGACGCGCACGCCGAGCTCCTGCGGCTGCGGCGGGAGCTGGGCCCGCGCCTCGGCCCACGCACTGCGGCGGCGCTCGACGACGTGCTCGCCCGGGTCGTCCCGGCCGCCGGTACGGCGACCGACCACCGCCACCACGCCGCGACGGACCGGCTCGCCCGCTACGTGTCCGTCGAACGCCGGCGCGCCGATGCCGCGCTGTCCCGCCTCGACCAGCTGGAACCCGGCGCCGAGCGCGACCCGCGCAGCGGCCTGCCCACCCGGGCGTTCCTGGACCGCTGGCTGCACGGCTCGATGTCCGGCACCCTGCCGCTCGGGCTGGTGCTGCTGCGGGTGCACGGGCTGGGCACGGTGAACCGGCAGCACGGGTTCCGCGCCGAGACGGCCGTGCTGCACGGGGTCGCCCGCCTGCTCGGCGGGCACACCGGCGCGGCGGGGCGCGCCGTCCGGATCGGCCGCGAGGAGTTCCTGCTGGTGCTGCCCGGGCTCGACGTCCGCACGCTGGCCACGGCGGCGCGGCGGCTGTGCGAGGCGGTGGCCGGGCTCTCCTCGGCGTTCCCGTTCGTCCCGACCCCGTGCCACGCGGTGATCACCCGGACCCGGTGCCGGCCGCTGCCGCTGGACTCCATGTGGGCGGCACTGGACGCGGCCGGGCAGGACACCGGGGTCACACTGCTGCGCCGGTCTCCCGGGCGATGAGGTCCGCGGTCCGGCAGGCGAGCGCGACCAGGGCCAGCGTCGGGCCGACCGCCCCGGCCGACGGGAAGACGGCGCTCGAGGCGACGTGCACGTTCGGCGTCCCGTGCACCCGGCACGCCGGGTCGACGACACCGGTGCGCGGCGAGTCCGACATCCGCAGCAGCCCCATCTGGTGGGTGCCGTCGGTCATGTCCATGTCGTGCACCCGCTCCAGGTCCGACAGGTCGACCTGCGCGAGCCCGGTGCGCTCCAGCTCCTTGCCGATCAGCGTCAGCGAGGTCGCGATGGCGTCCCGGTCGGCCGCGGACACCCGGTAGTCGACGCGCAGCCGGTGCTGGCCGAGCGCATCCCGGTCGCGGTCGAGGGTGACCCGGTTGGCCGGGTCCGGGGTCTGCTCGGCGTCGAACCGCAGCCGGCAGTGCCCGGAGTCCAGCGGCATGAACGACGGCACCCGCCGCTCCCCGGTGATCCGCGGCCGGGCCCAGCCGCGGGCGAACCGGGCCACCCGCAGCGGGTCGGCGGCCACGTTCCGGACGTGCCGGCCGATGCCGGTCGTCCGGGCGTACTGGGCGTGCGTGCCGGCCGCCTTGAACCCGGTCCGCAGCTTGCCCAGCCCCCAGTAGGTCAGCGCGAACGTCGACAGCAGGGCGTCGCCGTGGTCGGGGTCCTTCGGGTCGGCGAACCAGAGGGCGGCCTTGAGGTTGCCGAGACGGTGGTCGGCCTGCGCCCGCGGGGACAGCGCCAGCATCCGGCGGGCGTACACGCCGTCGTCGGTCGGCAGGTAGCCGAGGCCGACCTCGCGCCCGGCCCGGGTGAGCCGCAGCCGGCCGACCTCGCCGACCGGGTGGGTCATGTAGTGCCGGCCGACCTGGCCGTACTCGTCGCCGATGCCGGCGCCCAGGCCGGTGCCGCCGTAGCCGTCGGAGGCCAGCAGCAGCCGGGTGGACTCCAGGCCGCCCGCGGCGACGACGAAGTGGCGCGCCCGCACCCGCACCTCCAGCCCCGTGCGCGGCACGACGACGGCCTCGGTCACCGCCCCGGACAGCGGGTCCCGCTCGAGACGGGCCACCGTGGCGTGCAGGAACAACCGGATCCGGCCGGCCCGCGCCATGGCCTCCACCCGCGGCGCGAACGAGGTCGGCGGGCTCCACCGCCACAGGTCGTCCCAGCGCAGCACCTCCGACGACACTCCGGCCGGGGTGGGCGGGAACCCGGACGCGGCCGCCGAGTACTCGCAGGCCCCGGCGTCGAGATGCCGCTGGGCGACCGCGTACCAGGGCCGGAGCTCGTCGTGGGTGATCGGCCATCCGGTCCCGGGCAGCCAGTCGCGCTCGGTGAAGTCGACGTCGTCGAGGGGTGCGCAGCGCCCGCCCCACACGAGCGAGGTACCGCCGAGCCGCTTCTGCCGGACGACGTCGACCGGGTCGTGCGCGCCGCGCCCGGTCACGCCGCGGTAGGTGTCCCGGGCGGTCCGCCCCAGCCGCGGTCCCCCGCCCTCGAGGACGACGACGCGCAGGCCACGGTCGGCCAGCTCGGCGGCGACCGCCGCACCGGCCGGGCCGCTGCCGATCACGCAGACCTCGGTCTCGAACCAGGAACCGGGGAGTGCTCGCCGGGTGTCGATGAGCATGCGGCGCAGGTCCTTCCGATCGTCGCGCGGTGTCGCCGTGGGCGTCCCCGGGGGAGGAAACGGCCATCGGTACCGTTGTGTCCGGTTCCGTCCAGTCTGCACGGAACCGGCCCACGCCGTTCGTCGACCACCGGTGAACCGGTCCAGGAGGACAAGTATGGGACTCGGCGCGATGATGACGACCGCGCGGGGTATGGCGGCGACGGTCCGGGTGCTGGGTCGCGGCGAGCTGGGCCGGTTCACCGGCGGGGACCGCTCGGAGGTCGCCCGCTTCGAGACCGAGCTCGCCGGGCACGTGGGCACCCGGCACGCGCTGGCCGTGAACAGCGGCACCAGCGCGCTGGTCGCCGCGCTGGTCGGGGCCGGGATCGGCCCGGGCGACGAGGTCCTCGTCCCCGCCTACACCTGGGTGTCGACGGCGGCCGCCGCGCTCGCCGTCGGCGCCGTGCCGGTGCTGGTCGAGATCGACGGCTCGCTCACGATGGACCCGGCCGACCTCCGGGCCCGGATCACCCCGCGCAGCCGGGCCGTGGTCCCGGTGCACATGGGCAACCAGGTCGCCGACATGGACGCGATCATGGAGGTGGCGGCCGCGCACGGCCTCGTCGTGGTCGAGGACGCGTGCCAGGCCATCGGCGTCACCTACCGGGGGCGCAGGGCCGGGTCGATCGGGCACGCCGGCTGCTTCAGCTTCAACCAGCACAAGAACATCCGGTCCGGCGAGGGCGGCGCCCTGGTCACCGACGATCCCGCCCTGTTCGACCGGGCGGCGATGTACCACGACGTCGGCAGCTACGAGCGGCCCGGGTTCGCCGGGTCGGACGCCGACCTGATCGTCGGCGTGAACCTGCGGATGCCGGAACTGGCCGCGGCCGTGCTCCGCCCGCAGCTGGACGCGCTGGACGCGCAGATCGCCCGCCGCCACCGGCACCGCGCGATCGCGCTGGAGGCGCTGGCGCGCCGGATCGGGAAGGACCTGAACCCGGTCCCGCACCACGATCCGGCGCACGCGGCCGGGCTCGCGGTGGAGTTCGGCTCCGCCGAGGACGCGGCCCGGTTCTCCGATCACCGCGGCGTGCACCGGCTGATCGACACCGGCCGGCACGTGTACACCAACTGGCGGTCGCTGCAGGCGCGCAACCCGCTGCACCCGGCGCTCGACCCGTACGCGGCGGTGGGCACGGAGATCGACCACGGCCCGGACGCCTGCCCGCGGACCCTGCAGATCCTGGCCCGGACCTGCGCGGTCGACCTGGCGCCGGAGCTGCCGACGCCGGCGTTCCGGATGCTGGCGCGGCGCCTGGCGGGCTGAGAACCCTCCCGGGTACGTCGAGCAGCCCGCCGCCCCTCACCGGGCGCCGCCCCCACGATGCGCCGCCCGGCGCGGTTCGCGCCCGGCGCGAACCGTCCGTGCCCGGACCACCCCCACCGAGGTGCACCTCAACGCAAATTGTCGATCTTCAGCGAACCCTCAGCTGCATCTCGGCGGGAATTCCGGCCCGTGGCCCGGTCCGTCCGCCGCGGGCGTCGTGCGGCGCTGCTCCGAGCGGCGGAACGGCTGGTGGGCGTGCGGGTGCGCGGCGCGGCGGCGGCTACCGTGGCGGGCGTGTCCGAACGTCACGACGATGCCACCGTGACGGCGTGGGCGCTGGCCGCCGGGGCCGGCGACCAGGCCGCGCTGGCGTCGTTCGTGCGGGCGACGCAGGCCGACGTGCACCGTTTCCTCGTGCACCGCAACGGGCCCGCCGACGCCGAGGACCTCGCCCAGGAGACCTACCTGCGCGCGCTGGGCACCCTGCCGGCGTTCGCGGCCCGCTCCAGCGCGCGCACCTGGCTGCTGTCGATCGCCCGCCGGGTGGCTGCCGACGCCGTCCGCACCGCGGTGCGCCGGCCGCGGATCCGGGACCTCGGCGAGGACACCCAGGAGGTCCTGGAACGCGCCGCCCCGCTCGGCCGCGCCCAGGAGGCGGTGCTGCTCCGCGCGCTGATCGACGACCTCGCCCCGGACCGGCGCGAGGCGTTCGTGCTCACGCAGCTCCTCGATCTCGGCTACGCCGAGGCCGCCGAGGTCTGTGGCTGCCCGGTCGGCACCATCCGCTCCCGGGTCGCGCGGGCCCGGGAGGATCTGGTCCGGGCCCTCGACGCCGACGGCGGGCCCGGCACCGCCCACGGGATCGACGCCGCCCACGGGATCGGCACCGCGCGCAGGCCCGGCACCGCACGGGCCGCACGCTCCGCACCGCGCTGAGCCGCCCCGGCGCCGGTGTGCACCGGCGCGACGGGCTCGTGACGGCACGGTCGCTCGGTGCTCCCCGTCCGGCACCGGATCCGGCCGTTTCCGTCCGCTCCCGGTGCCGGATCGGCGATCACCGCGGGTCGTCCATCGGGGTGATCGGCGTCGCACCCCGGAACCGGGGGCGGTTTCCCGGCGACCACTGGAGTCGTTCCCGCACGACCGAGGAGGACGCGTGATCTCGTCCGTGCCGCTCGCCTGGGCGCTGACCGCGCTCGTCACCGCCACCGGCGTCGTCGCCCTGCTGCGCTGGTCGGCGGCCGTGTCCGCCGGGCTCCCGGCGGCGCACCGGACCGCGGAGCTGGCCCACCTGGTGATGAGCGCGGCGATGGTCGTCATGACGTGGAGCTGGTTCGGCACCGCCGGGCTGTGGGTGCAGATCACGCTGTTCACGGTGTTCGCGGTGTTCTTCGCCGGCACGGCGGTGCGCGGGGTCCCGTGCGGGAGCGCCGGCCGGGTGGCCGGTGCCGCGCACGCCCTGATGGCCGCGGCGATGGTGTGGATGCTGGCCGCGATGCCGGTGATCATGCCGGTCGCGGTCGCCGCCGGCGGGAGCGGCGGGCACGCGGGCCACGGCGGGGGCACCTCCGAGGGGACCGGCCACGCCGCACACGCCGGCCAGGCCGGCTGGGCCGTCACGGTGACCGTGCTCCTGTGCGTGGCGCTGCTGGTCACGGCCGGTTTCTGGGCGGTCCGCGCGATCGGGCACGGCGGGCGCGCAGGTGATCCGCTCACGCCCGACGACCCGGCCGAGGTCGCGGACGGACCGGCGGGCGGGCCGACCGGCGATCCTGCGGGTGGTGGACGCGCGACCCTCGCGGTGACCACGCACCCGGCCGCACCGCCGTCACCCCCCGGGCGGCTCGGGGCCCGGGCGGACGCCGCCTGCCACGCGGTCGCCGGCCTCGGCATGGTCCTGATGCTCGCGGCGATGGTGGCGGGCTGGTGAGCACCGGCACCGCGACCCGGCCCGGCGAGCCCGCCCCGCCCCCGGACCGGGGGCCCACCTTCCGGGGCCTGCGCCCGCTCGTCGCCCGGATCCACTTCTACGCCGGCCTGCTCGTCGGCCCATTCCTGCTCGTCGCGGCAGTGACCGGGCTGCTGTACACGGCGGCGCCCCAGATCGAGCGGTGGGTGCACGCCGACGCCCTGACCGCGCCCGTCACCGGACCGGAACGCCCGCTGGCCGAGCAGGTCGCGGCGGCGGTCGCGTCCCGGCCCGGCCTGCCGGTGACCGAGATCCGGCCGGCCGAGGGCCCGGGGGCCACGACCCGGGTGTCGTTCGACGCCGGGCTCCCGGAGAGCTACGCGCGCACCGTGTTCGTCGACCCGTACACGGCCACGGTCCGGGCCACGCACGACACCTACGCCGGGTGGCTCCCGGTCCGCGGCGTGATCGACAACCTGCACCGGTCGCTGCTGCTGGGCCCGCCGGGCCAGGTGTACACCGAGCTGGCCGCGTCCTGGCTGGCCGTGCTGGCGACGTCCGGCCTGGTCGTGCAGCTGACCCGGCGGGTCCGGAACCGTCGCGAACGGGTGCTGCCCCGGACCGGCGGGTCCCCGCGGGCCCGGCTGCGGTCCTGGCACGGTGCGGTCGGGATCTGGGCCTCGGCCGGTTTCCTGTTCCTCGCCGCGACCGGGCTGACCTGGTCGCAGTTCGCGGGCGCGAACGTGAGCGCGCTGCGGAGCGCCCTCGACTGGACGACGCCCGCGGTCGCCACCGCGCTGCCGGCCGCGCACCCGGCCACCGGCGACGTCGCGACGACCGCCCAGCGGGTGCTCGCCGCCGCCCGCACCGACGGCCTCGACGGCCCCGTGACGATCGAGCCCGGGGACCCCGGCGCGGCCTGGTCGGTGCAGCAGAACGTGCGCCACTGGCCGTCCCGGCAGGACGCGGTGGCCGTCGACCCCGCGACGGCGACGATCACCGACCGGCTCGCGTTCGACGACTGGCCGCTCGCGGCGAAGCTGGCCCGCTGGGGCATCGACGCCCACATGGGCCTGCTGTTCGGCCTGGCCAACCAGATCGCGCTGGCGGCACTGGCGGCGGCACTGATCGTGCTCGTCGTGTGGGGCTACCGGATGTGGTGGCTGCGGCGCCCGGAGCCGGCCGGGCCGCCGGGGTCCCGGGAACCGCCGTCGCCGGCCTCGGTGGCGCTGGTCGCCGCCGTCGCGGTCGGCGCCGGGCTGGTCCTGCCGGTCCTCGGGATCTCGCTGATCGTGTTCCTGCTGCTCGACGCGGCCCGGTCCGCGCGGCAGGCGGTGCGGGTACCCGGCTGACCGATGAGTTCCGGCGCCCGCGCCGGTCCACCCCGTGTCACCGGAAGCGAGGGAGGACCGCATGAGCGGGGTACGGGTACTCGTCGGGACGCGCAAGGGCGTGTTCGTGCTGACGGCGGACGGTGCGCGCCGTGACTGGGAGGTGAGCGGCCCGCTGTTCGGCGGCTGGGAGGCCTACCACGTCACCGGGTCCCCCGCCGATCCCGACCGGATCTGGGCGGCCCTGTCGATGGGCTGGTTCGGCCAGCAGGTCCAGCGCTCCGAGGACGGGGGCCGGACCTGGGAGGCGGTCGGCAACGACTTCGCCTACGCCGGCGTCCCCGGCACCCACCAGTGGTACGACGGCACGCCGCACCCGTGGGAGTTCACCCGGGTCTGGCACCTGGAGCCCTCGGCGACCGACCCGGACACGCTCCTCGCCGGCGTCGAGGACGCGGCGCTGTTCCGCTCCACCGACGGCGGCGGGAGCTGGTCGGAGGTCCGCGGGCTGCGCGAGCACGGCTCGGGGCCGCACTGGCAGCCGGGCGCCGGCGGGATGTGCCTGCACACGATCTGCCCGGATCCGCGGGACACCGACGCGATGCTCGTCGCGATCTCCGCGGCGGGCGTGTTCCGCACCGCCGACGGCGGCGCCACCTGGCAGGCGTCGAACCGCGGCCTCGTCAGCGAGGGCATCCCGGACCCGGACGCCGAGGTGGGTCACTGCGTGCACAAGCTGGCCCGGCACCCGGCCCGGCCGGACACCGTGTACATGCAGAAGCATTGGGACGTCATGCGCTCCGACGACGGCGGCAGCACCTGGTACGACATCGGCGAGGGCCTGCCGACCGACTTCGGGTTCGTGGTCGACGTGCACGCCCACGACCCGGACACCGTGTACGTCGTCCCGATCACCAGCGACTCGGAGCACTACCCGCCGGAGGGCCGGCTGCGCGTCTACCGCAGCCGCACCGGTGGCGGGGACTGGGAGCCGCTGGGCACCGGCCTTCCCCAGGAGAACTGCTACGTCGACGTGCTGCGCGACGCGATGGCAGTCGACCGGCTCGACACGTGCGGGGTGTACGTCGGGACCACCGGCGGGCAGGTCTACGCCTCCGCCGACGCCGGGGACAGCTGGGCGCCGATCGTGCGCGACCTGCCGGCCGTGCTGTCGGTGGAGGTGCAGACGCTGTGACCGCGGCCGACCCTGCGACCGGGACCTGCACGGTCCGGGTGGTGCTCCCGGCGCACCTGCGCCGGCTGGCCCGGGTGGACGGCGAACTCGCACTCGCGGTCCCCGGGCCTCCGGTGACGCTCGGCGCCGTGCTGGACGCCGTCGAACGCCGGCACCCGGTGCTGTGCGGCGCGATCCGCGACCGCGGCACCGGGCGGCGGCGCGCGTTCGTGCGTTACTTCGCCTGCGAGGAGGACCTGTCCCACGAGCCGGCCGGTGTCGCGCTGCCGGCCGCCGTCGCCCGCGGCGAGGAGCCGTTCCTCGTCGTCGGGGCGATGGCAGGTGGCTAGAGCTTCCCGGTGCGGGTGAAGCCCTCCGGGATGATCAGGTCGTCCCGGCTCAGCTCGTGGATCGAGGACTTGCCGAGCCCCAGCAGGGCCTCGTCGATGCCCTTGTAGAGGATCGACAGCACGTTGCTGACCCCGCGCTCGCCCTGTGCGGCCATCCCCCACAGGTACGCGCGACCGATCAGGCAGGCCCGGGCCCCGAGCGCGAGGGCCTTGACGACGTCGGAGCCGCGGCGCACCCCGCCGTCCATCAGGACCTCGATCTGGTCGCCGACGGCGTCGACGACGGCGGGCAGCGCCCGGATGGCGGCCGGGGTGCCGTCGAGGTTGTTGCCGCCGTGGTTGGACACCGAGATCGCGGTGGCGCCGGCGTCGACGGCGCGGCGGGCGTCGTCCGGGTGCATGATCCCCTTGATCATGAACGGGCCGCCCCACTGCTCACGCAGCCAGGCGATGTCCTCCCAGGTCGGGAGCGGGGTGGTCCACCAGACGCCGTACGCGCCGAAGAACGTCGGCGCGTCACCGCCCGCCGGCGGGGCCATGTTGGGGGCCTTGAGGTCGGGGAGCTTCCCGCTGCGCGCCCAGTCGAGCAGGTAGCGCGGCCGGGTGACCACCTCGGGGGCGAACCGGGCCATCGCCTTGAGGTCCATCTTCTCCGGGATGGGCGGGCTGCCCCAGTCCCGGCGGGTGGCGAAGGTCCAGTCCAGGGTGACGATCAGCGCCTTGGCGCCGGCGGCCCGGGCACGCTCGGCCCGGGCCAGGATGTCCTCCTTGGACCCGGCCCAGTAGACCTGGAAGAAGACCTTGCCGTGGACGGCGCAGACGTCCTCGACCGAGCGGGACGCGAACGACGACAGGCCCATGGCCGTCGACACCGTCTGCTCGGGGTCGAGCGGGTTCTGGATGTTGGAGCTCGCGGCGGCCCGCGCGACGGCGACCTCGCCCTCCGGGTCGACCGCCTGCACGCCGGTCGGCGAGATGATCACGGGCAGGTCGATGTCCTGGCCCAGCACGGTCGTGGACTGCGCGCGCTGCGGCGGCAGGCTCGCGATGTGCGGGCGGAACCCGAGCTCGTCGAACGCGGCCACGTTGTCGGCGAGCGTGAGGCCCTGCTCGGCGCCGGCGACCAGCGCGTAGTAGACCGACCGCGGGAGGCGCCTGCGTGCGCGGCGCTGGGCCTCCGCGACGGTCTCGAACCAGTCCTTGGTGCTCGCCATGCCTGCCCCTTCGCAGTCGGTCGTCCGTGTGGCCACGCGTGCGTGGTGGGCGCCCACGCTAGCGTTTCGGCACCGAGTGCCACAATGCGGCCCGGGTGCATCCCGTCCGAACGGGCGGGGCCGGGCCGTCCGCTCGACCAGCCACGACGCGCCCGGCGGCGGCCCGATCGAGGCCCGTGCGCCCGTTCGGCCGCGGGAGCGTTCCACGCTCCGCCATCACGACCACTCCGACGACGCACCCCGGATCGTGGGAGCGCGCGGGCAGGACCGGCCGTCGGTGACGCTCCGCAGCCTCGATACGGTGTGCTCGCAGTCACCGGTCAGCGGGCGGTGGGCCCGGGGCAAGGAGGAGCCGTGTACAGCCACGCGCGGGGTGGGCACGCTTCCGGTGCGACGCCGGTCGCCGCCGGCTCGTCCGGCTACGGTGCGCCGCCCGGTTTCGGTGCGAGCAGCCACCGGCCGATCGGCCTGCCCGGGCAGGCCCGCACCCCGGAACCACCGCAGCCCTCCCCCGCCGGGAACCCGCTGACCGTCCTCGCGGTGGACGACGAGGAGCCCGCCCTCCTCGAGCTCGCCCACCTGCTCGGCGAGGACCCGCGGGTCGGCACGGTCCTCACCGCAGCGGACGCCACCGAGGCATTGCGCATCCTGCACGGCTCCCAGGCCGACGCGTCGACCGCGGGCGTCGACGTCGTCTTCCTCGACATCCGGATGCCCGGCCTGGACGGACTGGAGCTCGCCCGGGTGCTCAACGCGATGGCCGAGCCGCCGCCGGTCGTCTTCGTCACCGCGCACGACGACCGCGCCGTCGACGCCTACGAGGTCGGCGCCGTCGACTACCTGCTCAAGCCGCTGCGCACCGAGCGCCTCGCCGGATCGCTGGACCGCACCGTCGCGCTGCGGGCCGCACGCCAGGCCGAGCCGGCCGCGCCGAACGGCGTCGCCCCGCCCGGGCAGGCCCCGGCCGCCCGCCGGCCCGCCCCGCCCGCGGCCACCACCGACGACGAGGTCGTCCCGGTCGAGCTGGCCGGCACGACGAAGCTGATCCCGCGCTCGTCGATCCGGTTCGTCGAGGCGCAGGGCGACTACGCCCGGCTGCACACCAACGAGGGCAGCCACCTCGTCCGGATCCCGGTCTCGGTGCTCGAGGACCGGTGGGGCGAGGCCGGGTTCGTGCGGATCCACCGCGCCTACCTGGTGGCGCTCCCGCTGATCACCGAGCTGCGGATGGCCGGTTCCGGCTACGTCGTGCGGCTCGGGAACGGCCCGCAGGCCGTCGAGCTACCGGTCAGCCGCCGGCACACCGCGGGCCTGAAGCGGATCCTGCGCGGACGCCCGCACCGCCCGCCGCGCGGCCCCGAGGACGGCCCGGCCTGACGACCTCCTCACCGTCCGCCGCGCCGCGGTCACCATCCGCACATACCCTGGGGGGTGGTGTCCCTCCACGGTGTGTCGTCCGCCTCCCGTCGCCGCCTCGCTCGGCTCGGCCCGCTGCTGCTCGTGCTGTGCGGGTTGCTCGCCGGCTGCACCGGTGATCCGCCCGCCGACGCCGCCCCGCCACCCGCGCCACCGGCGGCCCCCGCCCCGGTCCCGCCCCTTGCCGCCCCGAGGGCACAGCTCCCCGGTGGCGGCACCGAGGTGTTCCCCGGGCGCCGGATGGTCGCCCTGTACGGCCACCCCGGCACGCCGTCGATGGGCGTCCTCGGCGAGCAGGACCTGCCGCGGTCGATCGCCCGCGCCAGGCGGCTCGCCGCCGACTTCCAGCCGCTCGTGCGCGAGCCCGTCGTGCCGGCGTTCGAGATCATCGCGACGGTGGCCGACAGCGCACCCGGGCCGGACGGCGACCATTCCGCGGAGATGAGCGTCGAGGAGCTGCGGCCCTGGGTCGAGGAGGCCGGGCGGGCCGGCGTCTACGTCGTCCTCGACCTCCAGCCGGGCCGCACCGACTTCCGCACGCAGGCGATGCGCTACGCCGAGCTGCTGGCGCGGCCGCACGTCGGACTGGCCCTCGACCCGGAGTGGCGGCTCGCACCCGGGCACCGCCACGGCACCCGGATCGGCTCCGTGGACGCGGCCGAGGTCAACGCGACCAGCGCCTGGCTGGCCGGCCTGGTGCGCGAGCGGAACCTTCCGCAGAAGGTGTTCCTCCTGCACCAGTTCCGCGTCCCGATGATCCGGGACCGGCAGCACGTCGTGCTCCGCCCGGAGCTCGCGACCGTCCTGCACGCCGACGGGTTCGGCACCCCGGCGGAGAAGGCCGAGACCTGGAACGCCCTGCACGCCGCACCGCGCCCGCCGGGCCTGCGGTGTTGGGGCTGGAAGAACTTCCTCGACGAGGACTCGCCGACGTTCACCCCCCGGCAGACCTACGACGTCGGACCCGAGTCACCGGTGTTCGTGTCCTACCAGTGACGGGTATGTCCGACCTGCCCGGTACCTCCACCGGGGTGGGTGGGCGGCCGTCCTGATCGTGATCACGGCAAGTATTCTCGGGTGACCCGCGCGCCGCTGCCGGGCGCACGCGTCCGTGCTCGGATCCGGAACCGGCACGGTGGAAATCCGACGGGACCGCGCCGACCAGCAAGAGGGGGTGCCCGGGTGAACGACCGACCGCGTGAGGGCACCCGCCCCTCCGGCGACGAGCCGCGACGGCCCGGACGCCCCCCGGCCGACCGGCCCCGCCGCGACGACCGGCCGCACCTGCACGAACCCGACCGTGTCGGGGACGGACCCGCCGGGCCCACGCGGCCCGGTCCACCGGGGACCGCCTCGCCGGGCCCGGCCGCCGGCTCCCCGGGCCGTCCCGCCGCACCCGCTCCGTCCGCCCCGGCCGGTGCACCCGGCCCGGTGGCTCCGCCACCCGCCGGAGGACGCCCGGAGGCGCCCGGCGGCCGCGGCCCGGCACACCATCCGCCCGGCCGCGACGCCGGCGCACCGCCGCGCGGCCCGGCACCGAACGGCCCCACCGGCCGGCCCCCGGCCGGGAACGGCCCCGAGCAGCGCCCCGTCCGGCCCCCGCGCGGTCGGGACGAGCGCGGGCCCGGCAACGCTCCCCCGCCCGACGGCGGCGGCCCCTGGCCGCGCCGCCGCGAGCGCGAGGCCTCCACCGGGACCGGACGTGCCGGCTGGCCCGGCGCCCGCACGCCGTCCCGCGGGCACACCGACAGCCGCCCCACCGACATCCGGGGGCTCGGCGCGGCCCGCCGCGGGCTCGGCGAGACGATGGCGGCCGCCGGACGCCCGGACACCGCCGCGGAGCGCAGGCGGCACCGTGCCGCCGCGCCGGGCGCCCCGCGCGAGGAGCGGGACCGTGCCGCGCGGCTGAGCGGCGAGCTGCCGGTCGTGCCGCAGCGGCCGGCCGACGCGCGCTCCACCGACGGCCCCCCCGCACCACCCGGACCGCCCGGGAGCGCCCCCGGGCGTCCCGGGCCCGCCCGCGGTGCCGGCGGGCCCGGCCCCGCGGCGGCGCCACCTGCGCCTCCCCGCACCGGAGGGTCCGCCCGTCCCGGCGCCGGAGGACCCACCGGTCCCGGCGCCGGAGGGCCCGCACGCCCGGACGGCCCCGCACGCCACGACAGCGGCCCCGCCGCCCGCCCCGGCTCCGGCCCGGCCGCCCAGCCGAGCCCCGGCACCGGCCCGGCCGCCCAGCCGGGTTCCGGGCCCGCGGCCCGGCCGGACTCCGACCCCGGCTC
Organism: Pseudonocardia sp. C8; assembly: GCF_014267175.1. Lineage (NCBI taxonomy): Bacteria > Bacillati > Actinomycetota > Actinomycetes > Pseudonocardiales > Pseudonocardiaceae > Pseudonocardia > Pseudonocardia sp. C8. The sequence continues at coordinate 1,116,868 of NZ_JACMTR010000002.1, read as the reverse complement.
CGCCACCCGCCCCGGCGCCACCGCGCGGCCGGGCTCCGCGTCCGCGGTACGGCCGGGTGCCGCGGACCCGGCGCCCGCACGGTCCGAACCCGCCGGCGCCCGGCCCGGTGACGAACCCGCGGAAGGACCGACCGCGGAACAACCGACACAGCCCCGCCGACCGGCCCCGCCGCGTCCACCCCGCACCGCGGCCGCCGCGGGCGCGGCGGCCCGGCCGGGCGACCGTGGCACCCGCCCGAAGGGCCGCCCCGGGAAGCGGGGCTCCGGGCCACCCGACCCCGCCCGCAGGACGCTCGGCGCGGCGCTCGGGCTCACCGCCGCGTCCACCGTCGTCCCCGGCACCGGGCACCTCGCCCTGCGCCGCCGCCGCACCGGCGGGCTGATCCTCGGGACGCTGGTCGCGGTCGTCGCGGGACTGGCGCTGCTGGTCCTGCTGGCACGCCGCTCGACGCTGCTGCAGAACCTGCTGTCGACCACCACGCTGACCGTGATCGCCGGCGCGCTGGTGCTGGGCGGCATCGGGTGGATCGCGCAGATCGCGCGGACCTACGCCCTGGCCCGCCCGCGGCAGCTGCCGCTCGGCAAGAAGATCGTCGGCACCGGCACGGCCGCCCTGCTCTGCCTCACCGTCGCCGTGCCGTTCGGGTACGGCGTCGAGCTGCTGAACTCCCAGCGCGGGCTGCTGAACTCGCTGTTCCAGGGCGGCGGCACGTCCGCGGCCGAGGCGCTCGGCAAGCCGCGCCTGAACGTCCTGCTGCTCGGCAGCGACGCGGGCGACGACCGCACCGGCACCCGCACCGACACGATGATGGTCGCCAGCATCGACACCCGGTCCGGCCGGACGACGCTGTTCAGCCTCCCCCGCAACATCCAGCGCGCCCAGTTCCCGCCGGGATCACCGGCCGCCGAGGAGTTCCCGGACGGGTTCCGCGACCCGTCCGGCTCCGCCGGGGACTACCTGCTCAACGGCGTCTACGCCTACGGCGAGCAGCATCCCGAGCTCGCACCGCCGGGCCCGACCCCGTTCTCCGGGATCAACCTGCTGCAGTCGACCATCTCGTACATGACCGGCCTGCCGATCGACTACTATCTCGAGGTCAACATGGCCGGCTTCTCGTCGATGATCGACGCGGTCGGCGGGGTGACGCTGAACGTCGGCACGACGCCGATCCCGGTCGGCGGGGTCACCGCCGGCGGCGGGCACACCACGCCGGACTACTACATCCCGCCCGGGGTCCAGACCCTCAACGGCCACGACGCGCTGTGGTTCGCCCGTTCCCGCCGGGACGGCACCGACTACCAGCGGATGGGCCGCCAGCGCTGCCTGATCCAGGCGGTGATCACCGAGACGAGCGCGACGGAGCTGATCACCCGGTTCCAGAGCATCGCCGCGGTCACCCGGGACAACGTCGCCACCGACATGCCCCAGCAGGTGCTGCCGGCGCTGGCGGTGCTCGCCGACGAGAGCTTCCGGCTGGAGAGCGTCGCGTTCGACCCGTCGCTGCCGGACCCGAACTCCTCGACCGGTCACTTCGTGACCGCCGACCCGGACGTGGACTACATGCAGGAGGTCGTACGGAACGCGATCGCCGATCCGCCGCCTCCTCCGCCACCGGGGGCGCCCGTGGCCCCGCCGCCCGCACCGGCCCCGGCACCGTCCGCGGATCCCTCGGCGTCCCCGGAGTCCGCCGACGGGTCGGCGGAGTCCACCGAGGCGTCCCCCACGCCCGCACCGGCGCCCGAGTCGGCCGCCCCGCAGTCGGTCGCCGACGCGTGCGCGACGACCGGGGCCGCCGACGTGCCCGCCGGTGAGGACGGCGCGACCTCGGAGTCCGGTGCCACGACCACCCAGGGCATGGGCCCGGTCGACGGCGTCCGCCGCGAGGACGGCTGACCGCGCCGCGCACGAGGGCGCGCGGGGATCAGGCCTCCGCGAACGCGCCCAGCACCCGGTCCGGGCGGATCCCGGCGAAGTGGGACTGCCAGATCCCGTGGTAGAGGATCTCCTCGGTACTGCGCAGCGGCCACGAGTGCGGCGGCCGGTCCGGGTCCTCCGGACGCGCCGCAGCGGCCTTGCGCTCGGCGAGCTCGGCCAGCACGGTGCCCGCGCCGGACCCGTCGCCGAACTGCTCCTTGCCGCGCCACAGCAGGTCCTCCGGCAGCCAGCCCTCGAAGGCCTCGCGCAGGATCGCCTTCTCCGGGCGGCCGTCGGTGCGCTGCTTCCACTCGGGCGGCAGCGCCAGCGCGGTCCGCACCAGGCCCGAGTCGAGGAACGGCTCGCGGGCCTCCAGGCCGAAGTACATCGTCGTGCGGTCGCAGCGCTGCAGGTTCAGGTGGTGCAGCTGCTCGAGCGAGCGCACCAGCTCCGCGTGCAGGGTGTCCGGGTCGGCGTAGTCGTCGGTGTGCAGGTACGGGTACCCGGCGAACAGCTCGTCGGCGCCCTCCCCGGTGAGCACGACCTTGACCTCCTTGGCCGCCTCGCGGGCCAGGATGAGGTTCGGGACCGAGCTGCGCACCAGCGCCGGGTCGTAGTGCTCGATGACCTCGACGGCATGGTCGAGCGCCTCCCCGATCTCGGCCGGGGTCACGACGACCTCGTGGTGGTCCGAGCCGATGTGCGCGGCGACCTTCCGGGCCGCGAGCAGGTCCCCCGACTCCGCGGTTCCCACGGCGAACGTCGGCAGCTGCACGCCGCGCGCCCGCGACTCCTGCGCGGCGATCGCCGCGACCAGCGCCGAGTCGAGGCCGCCGGAGAGGAACACGCCGACGCCGACGTCGGACATCATCCGGCGGCGCACCGCGGCGACCACGGCCTCCCTGATCTGGGACAGGTCGGCGTCGTCCCAGCTCGGCCGGACCGCCCGGCGCGCCGGCCGGACCTCGACGGGCACCGCGTCGGCGAACCGCACCAGGCCCGACGACGGGCTCCACAGGCAGCCGGGCGGGAAGGACTCCACGAACGGCCGGTCCTCGGGGTCGAACGCCCGCAGCTCGCTGGCGAACAGCACGGTCGCCGCCGGATCCGGCGCGGTGTAGGGGACGGCGTCACCGGCCCCGTCGACGATGTCGGCCGGCGGCACCCAGTACAGCGGCTTGACCCCGAACGGGTCCCGCGCCACCAGGCCCGACCCGTCGTCACGGCCCATGGCGACGGCGAACATGCCGTTCAGCGACGCGACCGCGGCCGGCCCGTCGCGCATCACCGCGTGCAGCGCGGCCTCGGTGTCGGACCCGGTCCGCACCGTGCCGTCCGGGAAGGCCTTGCTGATCCGCTCGTGGTTGTAGATCTCGCCGTTGCCGACGATCCAGGTGGTCTCGGCGGCGTCCGACATCGGCTGATGCCCGCCACTGACGTCCATGATGGACAGGCGCTGGTGGCCGAGCCAGGTGTTCCCGACGATCTGTACGCCCGTGTCGTCCGGTCCGCGGTGCGCCACCCTGGCGAGCATCCGCTCGTACTTCTCGATCTCCCTCGGTGCTCCCACCGCTGTCCCGCCGAAGGCGGCGACGATCCCGCACATGTGTCCATCGTCCCACGTCCGAGCGGGTGCGGCCCGTGGTTCCGCGCACAGGGTGTGTGAATTCGGACTCTGAAAGGCGTTTCCGGGCCGATCCGAATTGCCCCGGAGGCCCGGGCTTCGTACGGTCGGGGATCGGCCGGGACGGCCGTCGTCCACCGCGCACTCCAGGCGGCGGGGACCTCACCGGCCGATCAAGTCGCGCGGTGATCCCGCGCCACGACCGGACGAGGGGCGGACTCAGGTGAGCACGGCAGGGCACGACCAAGGCACGGGCCGGCACAAGGTCGTCATCGTCGGCGGCGGGTTCGGCGGTGTGCAGGCCGCCAAGGCGCTCGAGGGCGCCGACGTCGACGTCACCATCGTCGACCGCACCAACCACCACCTCTTCCAGCCGCTGCTCTACCAGGTCGCGACCGGGATCCTGTCCCCCGGCCTGATCGCGCCCGCGCTGCGCCGGGTGCTGAAGAAGCAGCGCAACGTGCGCACGCTGCTGGCCGAGGTCGGTGACATCGACCTGGAGAACAAGATCGTCCACGCGGCCGCGCCGGACGGCCAGCACCTCGACCTGCCCTACGACTCCCTGGTCGTCGCCGCCGGCGCCACGCACGCCTACTTCGGGCACCCCGAGTGGGCCGAGCACGCGCCCGGCATGAAGTCGATCGAGGACGCCCGCCTGCTCCGGTCGCGCATCCTCGGCGCGTACGAGCTGGCCGAGGTCGCGACGGACCCGGCCGAGCAGCAGGCCTGGATGACCTTCGTCGTCGTCGGCGCCGGCCCGACCGGTGTGGAGCTGGCCGGGCAGCTGTCCGAGCTGGCCCGGCACGTGCTGCCGCGCGAGTACCGCGCGATCGACACCCGCAAGGCGCGGATCATCCTGCTCGACGCCGCGCCGGCCGTGCTGCCGCCGTTCGCGAAGAAGCTGCAGGACTACACCCGCAAGACCCTCGAGGAGAAGGGCATCGAGGTCCGCCTGAACACGATGGCGACCGACATCGACGCCGACTCGATCACCGTGAAGGGCCCGCAGGGCGAGGAGCGGATCTTCTCCCGTACCAAGGTGTGGGCGGCCGGCGTGCAGGCCTCCCCGCTCGCGGAGCTGCTCGCCAAGGCCTCCGGCGGCGAGGTCGACCGCGCCGGGCGGCTGGCCGTCGACCCGGACTGCAGCCTGCCGGGCCACCGGGACGTCTTCGCCGTCGGCGACATGGTCTCGACCATCGACCGGCTGCCCGGCGTCGCGCAGGTCGCCATGCAGCAGGGCACCTACGTCGGCAAGCTGATCAAGGCACGGGCGGCGGGCGACGACACCACCCCGGCCCCGTTCCGGTACTTCGACAAGGGCTCGATGGCCACAATCGGCGCCCGCGAGGCCGTCGCCGACGTGCGCGGGGTCAAGTTCACCGGCTGGCTCGGCTACCTGATGTGGTGCTACGTCCACGTCATGTTCCTGATCGGCTGGGGCAACCGGCTCGGCACGCTGTTCAACTGGGTCCGCTCGCTGCGCTACGCCCGCTACCGCGGCCACCGCCTCATCAGCGTCACCGCCTCGTACGACAAGTCCGAGGACGTGCACGGCGAGGTCCCGCAGGAGAAGGTCGAGCACCGCCCCTCGCTCGACCCGCGCACCGCTCCGGGCACGCCCGCGCCGCCGGAGGGGAAGCCGGCCGCCTCGGCCTGACCCCGCTCCCCGCTCCCCGCTACTCGCTCTGCCGATGCGCGATCCGCCGGCGCTACTCGCTCTGCCGATGCGCGATCCGCTGGCGCTACTCGCTCTGACCTGCGAAGACACGGGTGGCGCGGTACGGTGCGACGACCGGTGGACCGGCTGCGCCGAGCAGCCCGTCCCGGGGCCGACACGCCCCGGGCAGGGGGTTCCCGCAGGTCGCGAGGGGGTCTCTGCCACTCTGTACGGCGATCCGCGATACACATCCGCCCCGGCACGGGGTGCGTGGAACCGAGAGGAGGCGTCAGCGATGGCCCTGCCCACCCTGACCCCGGAACAGCGCGCAGAGGCGCTCAAGAAGGCGGCCGCCGCGCGCACCGCCCGCAAGGAGCTCCGCGACAAGATCGCCAGCGGCGAGGAGACGATCCCCGCGGTACTGGGTCGCGCGAAGACCGACCAGATCGTCGGCAAGACCAAGGTCGTCGACCTGCTCAAGAGCGTCCCCGGCTGGGGCCCGGCGCGGGTCTCGAAGGTGATGGAGAAGGCCGGCATCGACGCCTCGCGGCGTGCCGCCGGTCTCGGCGAGCGGCAGCGCCAGGCGCTGATCGACGAGGTCGGCTGATACCTCGCTCGCCCGCGTCGGCCCGGTCCCCCTCGGTGTGGACCGGGCCGACGCACGTCCGGGCCCGTCTGGAAGATTGCGGGTGTGGAACGCGAGGTCGAGGTCGAGCCCGGTGTGGCCCTGTGGGTCGAGGATCTCCCCGCCGCCGGCGACTCGCCGGCGTGCCCGGTCCTGCTCGTGATGGGCGCGAACGCCGCGGGGCCGTCCTGGCCGGACGGGCTGGTCGAGCGGCTGCGCGAGCGGCACCGGGTGGTCCGCTACGACCACCGCGACACCGGGCGGTCGTCGCGGGCCTTCGAGGACCATCCGTACGGCATCGCCGACCTCGCCGGTGACGCGCTCACCGTGCTGGACGCCTGCGGGATCGGCCGCGCGCACGTCGTCGGGATGTCGATGGGCGGGCTCCTGGTGCAGCTGCTCGCCCTCGACGCCCCCGAGCGGCTGGCGAGCGCGACCCTGCTGTGCACCGCGGCGCTCGACGCGCACCGGGCGGGCCTGCCCGGGCCCCCGCTGGAGCTGCTGCGGATGTGGCAGGAGCTGCACGACCCGCGCGACGAGCACGGCGAGCTGACCTGGCGGGTCGAGCACTGGCGGCTGCTCGCCGGCGACGCCCTCCCGTTCGACCCCGCCGAGTTCGAGGCCCTGGAACGGCGGGTGATGGCCCACTGCGGGCGGGTGGAGCCGGCGACCGCGCACGCGCTGGCCGGCGTGGACGGACTCGACCGGGGCGACGAGCTCGGTGCGATCACCGTGCCGACGCTGGTGGTGGAGGCGCCCGCGGATCCGGTGCACCCGCCGCCGCACGCCGCCTACCTCGCCGAGCGGATCGCGGGCGGGCGGGCCGAGCCTCCCGTCCGGCTGGTCTCGATCGAGGGCATGGGACACGCGCTGCCCGCGGCCGTGCTGGACCCGCTCGCCGCGGAGCTGCTGGAACACGCCGCCGAGGCCGAGGACGCGCTCTGGGGACCGGGCGTGGTGGCCCCGCAGGGTCAGCCGACCCAGCGGTAGCGGCGTTCCGGGCGCCCGGTGCCGTAGCGCAGCCGCACGGTCACCACGCCGGTGGTCACGAAGTGCTCCAGGTACCGCCGTGCGCTGACCCGCGACAGCGCGGTCGCCTCGGCGCACTCGGCGGCGGACAGGTCGTCGCCGTCGCTCGTGCGCTCGCGCAGGGTCCGGGCGACGAGCTCGGCGGTGGGGGTGGCGAGCCCCTTCGGCATCCGCTCCTGCCCGCCCGCGGACGGGACCGCGGCGCCGCCGAACAGGCGGTCGATGTCGGACTGGCCGCGGACCCGGTCGAGGTCGCGCCGGACCCGGGCCGCCCGCTGCACCTGCGCGGCGAGCGCCGCGAAGTCGAACGGCTTCACCAGGTAGTGCAGCGCGCCGCCGTGCAGCGCGGCGGCGACCGTGTCCGGGTCGTCCGCGGCCGTGACGACCAGCACGAACGGGTCGTCGGGGGCGCCGGTCCGCAGCCGCGACAGGACCTCGAGCCCGGACACGTCGGGCAGGTAGACGTCGAGCAGCACCAGGTCGGGACGCAGCCGCGCGGCCAGCTCGACCGCCTCTTCGCCGCCGTGCGCGACCCCGACGACGGTGCAGCCCTCGATCCGCTCCACGTACCCGGAATGCACCCGGGCGACCATGAAGTCGTCGTCGACCACCAGCACCTTCACGCCCGAACCCCCGTCGGCAGCAGCGGCAACGTCGCCTCGAACACCGCACCGGACTCCCCGGTGTTGCGTACCGCGATCGTCCCACCCCGGCGCAGGCACGCCTGACGGGCCAGAGCCAGGCCGAGACCGCGGCCGCCGATCTCGGCCGCCTTGGTGCTGAACCCGGCGCGGAACACCTCCTCGGCCAGCTCGGAGGCCACGCCCGGGCCGGAGTCCCGCACCTCGATCCACACCTCGTCGTCGCCGCCCCCGGCCAGCCCGATCTCCACCAGGCGCGGGCCGTCCGCGCCGGCCGTGGCGTCGATCGCGTTGTCGACCAGGTTGCCCAGCACCGTCACCAGGTCGGCGGACAGGTCCGGGTCGCGGTCGGGGTCGGTCGGGTCGAGCCGGGTGTCGGGGTCGAGCGCCAGCTCCACCCCGCGCTCGGCGGCCTGGCTGTTCTTCGCGACCAGCAGCGCGGCCGTCGCCGGGTCCCCGACGCACGCCGACACGGTGCGCCGCCAGTCCTCGGTGGCCGCGACGATCCCGGCGACGAACCGCCGGACCTCGTCGTGCTCGCCGAGCTCGGTCAGCCCGGCGATGGTGTGCAGCCGGTTCGAGAACTCGTGGGCCTGCGCGCGCAGCGTGTCGGTGACGGTGTGCGAGGCGTCGAGCCGGTGCTGCAGCGTGGTCAGCTCGGTGCGGTCCCGCAGGGTGACGACCGCGCCGACCTCGTGCCCGTCGAGCCGCACCGGCATCCGGTTCAGCACGAGCGCCCGGGTGTCACGCAGCACCAGCTGGTCCTCCCCCGCGGCCGCGCCGGTGAGCACCTCGCGCAGCCGGTCGTCCAGGCCGAGGTCGTCGACGTGGTCGCCGGCGCGGGCACCGGGCAGCTCCAGCAGCTCGCGCGCCACCGGGTTGAGCAGGGTGATCCGGTCGGCCGTGTCCAGCCCGACCACACCCTCCTTGATGCCCAGCAGCATTGCCTCGCGGCGCTGCACCAGCTCGACGATCTCGTCCGGTTCCAGGCCGAGGGTCTGCTGGCGGACCCGGCGGGCCAGCAGCAGCGACCCGGCGACGCCGACGCCCAGCGCGAGCCCCAGCAACGCCGCCGACTCGGCCCGCGCACCGGTCAGGGACTCCACCAGCGACGGCGCCCGGATGCCGGCCGACACCAGCCCGGCGACCTCGCCCCGGTCGCCGATCACCGGGACCTGCGCGACGACGGTGCGGCCGTCCGGGTTGCCGACCCAGGCCCGCCCGGCGGGCGCGGTGCTCGCCCCCGGGTCGAAGCGCTGCCGCACCCGCGACGGGTCCGGTGAGGTCCGCACGACCAGCCCGGCGTCCACGATCTCGATCTCGTCGGCGCCGGACAGGTTCTCCGCGCTGCGGGCGAACGACGGCAGCAGGTCGTGGTCGCCGCTCTGCAGGGCCTCGCGGACGGTCGGGATCGAGGCGACGTCCTCGGCGACCGACAGCATCCGGCGGCCCTGGACGTTGCGGAACGACTCGGCGGACTGCACCGCGGCCAGCGCCGCGACCGCGCCGAGCAGCACGAGGACGACCACCAGCTGCCAGACGAGGAACTGGCGGGCCAGCGGTACGCCCGCTCCACCGGCGCGCCGTCGCATGCGCCCACCCTAGAACGCGGCCGGTGGCCGGCTCCGGCGCAGCGGTGTCGACGACGCCGGTGGCCGCGCGGTGACCACAACGACCACAACGTCCGTTGTGGTCGTATCGGAGACACCGGGCACCGGCGTCGGCACACTTCTCGCGTTCCCTTCGCAACGGTGAGATCGGACCCCCATGACCCAGTCGACGACGACGGGCAGCCGGCAGCCGCCGGGCGACCCGCCGCCCACCCGGCGCCGATCCGGCGCGCTGATCGGCACGGCACTCGCCGTGCTCGCCGCCCTCCTCCTGGTACCGCCCGCGGTCGGTGCGGTGACCGGCGGCGGTGACGGCACCCAGATGCGCGGCCTGCGCATGCTCGTCCCGAACGCACCCGGCGGCGGGTACGACGTGACCGCGCGCAGCGCCGCCAAGGCCATGGAGGACGCCGGCATCACCGGCCCCGTCGAGGTCTTCAACCTGCCCGGAGCCGGCGGCACGGTCGGGCTCGGCCGCACCGTCAACGAGGCCGGCAACGACCGCCTGGTGATGAGCATGGGCCTCGGCCTCGTCGGCAGCGTCTACTCCAACGACTCGCCCTCCACCCTCGCCGACACAACGCCGATCGCCCGGCTCACCGAGGAGACCGAGATCGTCGTCGTGCCGGCGGACTCGCCGTACAAGGACCTGGCCTCGCTGCTGCGGGACTGGAAGGCGAACCCGGGCGGCACGCCGGTCGGCGGCGGGTCCTCCCCGGGCGGGCCGGACCACCTGGCCCCGATGCTGATGGCCGAGGGTGCCGGGCTGGACCCGAAGGCGGTCAACTACGTCGCCTACGACGGCGGCGGCGAGCTCCTGGCGTCGGTGCTCGGCGGGAAGGTCGCGTTCGGCGTGTCCGGGCTCGGCGAGTTCGCCGACCAGGTCGAGTCCGGTGACCTGCGGGTGCTCGCGGTGACCGCGGGCGAGCGGGTCCCGGGTGTGGACGCGCCGACCCTGCGCGAGGCGGGGATCGACGTCGAGTTCACCAACTGGCGCGGCGTCGTCGCGCCGCCGGGGCTGACCCCGGAGGCCCGGGCGGACCTCGAGCGGGTCTACGCCGAGATGCGCGGCACACCGGAGTGGCGCGAGGTGCTGGAGACCAACGGCTGGCAGGACGCCTACCTGCCCGGCGGCGAGTTCCAGAGGTTCCTCGCCGAGGAGGACGCCCGCGTCGAGCGGGTGCTGACCAGCTGGGGCTGACATGACACTCACCGACGACACCGGGACCGGCCGGGCCGGTACCCCCACCGGCGGCATCCGATCGTGGCTGCGCGACCACTCCGAGCTCGGGGTGTCCGCCCTGCTCGCCGTGGTCGGTGTGCTCGTGCTGGTCGACACCGTCACCGCGGGCAGCGGCGGCACCGACTCGGACCCGCTGGGGCCCCGCACGGTGGCGTTCGTGCTCGGCGCGGCGCTGCTGCTGCTCTCGGCGCTGCTGACCGTCGACATCCTGCGCGGCGGCCACGGCGAGGCGGAGGCCGGCGAGGACATCGACCTCAGCACGCCGATGGACTTCCGCACGGTCGGGATGCTCGCCGGGGTGCTGATCGCCACGGCGGCGCTGATCCCGCTGCTCGGCTGGCCGATCGCCGGCACCGTGCTGTTCGCCGGCGCCACCTTCGCGCTCGGCTCGCGGGCCGTGGCCCGCGACCTCGCCATCGCCGGCGGGGTCTCGTTGCTGACCTGGGTCCTGTTCGACGCCCTGCTCGGCGTCGACCTGCCGGGCGGCCCGCTGATGGGGGTGTTCGGCTGATGGGCACGTTCGACCTGCTGATGAACGGGTTCGCGAACGCGCTGACCCCGGGCAACCTGTTCTTCGCCGCGGTCGGGGTGCTGCTCGGCACCGCGATCGGCGTCCTGCCGGGCATCGGCCCGGCAATGGCGGTGGCGCTGCTGCTGCCGGTGACCTACGCCTTCGAACCGACCGGCGCGTTCATCATGTTCGCCGGGATCTACTTCGGGGCGATGTTCGGCGGCTCGACGACGTCGATCCTGCTCAACACCCCCGGCGAGTCGGCGTCGGTGATGGCGGCGGTCGAGGGCAACCCGATGGCCAAGTCCGGGCGGGGCGCGCAAGCGCTCGCCATCGCGGCGATCGGTCACTTCATCGGCGGCATCATCGGTGTCACCGGCCTCGTGGTGATCGCACCGCTGATCGCCTCGGTGGCCGTCGACATCGGCGCTCCCGACTACTTCGCGATCATGGTACTGGCGTTCGTGGCGGTCAGCGGCGTGCTCGGCGCGTCGCGGGTCCGCGGGTTCGCCGCACTCGCGCTGGGCCTGACGATCGGCCTGGTCGGGCTGGACCCGATCGGCGGCCAGCCCCGGCTGACGTTCGGGGTGCCGCAGCTGGCCGACGGCATCGACGTCGTCATCGTGGCGGTCGGGCTGTTCGCCGTCGGCGAGGCGCTCTGGGTGGCCGCGCACCTGCGCCGCGGCACGCAGGAGGTCATCCCGGTCGGCCGCCCGTGGCTGGGCCGCAGCGAGCTCCGGCGGTCCTGGAAACCGTGGCTGCGCGGGCCGTTCATCGGCTTCGGGTTCGGCTCGATCCCGGCCGGCGGCGCGGAGATCTCGACGTTCATGGCCTACGTGACCGAGCGCCGGCTCTCGAAGCACCGCGACGAGTTCGGCAAGGGCGCCGTCGAGGGCCTCGCCGGGCCGGAGTCGGCGGCCAGCGCGTCGTCCGCGGGCACCCTCGCGACGATGCTGACCCTGGGCCTGCCGACCACGGCGATCGCCGCCGTGATGCTGGCGGCGTTCCAGCAGTTCGGGATCCAGCCGGGGCCGCTGCTGTTCGAGCGCGAGTCGGACCTGGTCTGGACCCTGATCGCGAGCCTGTTCATCGGCCTGGTGCTGCTGCTGGCGCTGAACCTGCCGCTGGCCCCGGCCTGGGCGAAGCTGCTGCGGATCCCGCGGCCGCACCTGTACGCGGGCATCCTGTTCTTCGCCTGCGTCGGCGCCTACGCGGTGTCGGGGCAGCCGGTGGACCTGCTGGTGCTGCTGGCGATCGGCGCGATCGGGTTCCTGATGCGCCGGTTCGGCCTGCCGGTGCTGCCGGCGATCATCGGCGTGATCCTCGGCCCGGACGCCGAGCTGCAGCTGCGCCGCTCGCTGCAGATCTCCGACGGTGATCCGACGACGCTGTTCTCCACGCCGCTGGCGATCATCGTCTACGTGCTGATCGCGATCCTGTTCGTCGCGCCGATCGTGCTGCGTGCGGTCCGCGGGCAGCGCCAGAAGGAGCCGGAGAAGGTCTGACCCGTCCCGGCACATCGGCACCGTGCCCCGCGGCTGCGATCCGGCCGCGGGGCACCGTGCTGTCCGGCGCGGGTCACGGGAACCGGGAGCGCAGCGTGGGCCGGTCGAGCTTCCCGCTGCCGGTGCGGGGCAGCGCGTCGACGATCTCGATCCGGCGCGGCCGGGCGATGCCGCGCAGGTCCGGGTGGGTGGCGCACCAGGCCGCGACGTCGTCGGCGGTCACCCCGGGACGGTTCGGCACGACGACCGCGGTCACCTGCTCCACCCAGCGCTCGTGGGCGGTCCCGATCACGGCGACCTCGGCCAGGTCCGGGTGCCCGGCCAGGTGCTCCTCGACCATCTGCGGGAACACGTTCTCCCCACCCGAGACGATCATGTCGTCGATCCGGTCGGTGTAGTACAGGTAGCCGTCGTCGTCGGCCGACATCAGGTCGCCGGTGCGCAGCCAGCCGTCGGTGAACCGCTCGGCGGTCAGCTCGGGCAGGTTCCAGTAGCCGGGGGTGACGGCGTCGCCGCGCACCCACAGCTCCCCCACCTCGCCGGGCCCGGTCACGTCGGCACCGGTGGACGGGGAGACCAGCCGGGTCGCCACGATCTGCTCCAGCGGCCGGCCCATCGACCCGGGCCTGCGCTCCTCGCCGGGGGCGTAGGACACGGCGAGCCCGCTCTGCTCGGTCTGGCCGTAGATCTCGGTGCCGGGGATCCCGGTGCCGGCGGCGAGCCGTTCCACGGCAGCGGTCGGGGTGCGCGACCCGCCGAACATGCAGATCCGGAACGAGTCCAGTACCACCGGGTTCTCCACCGTCCGGTTCCCGACGTCGATCATCATCGTGGAGATCAGGCCGCCGTAGGTGGGCCGCAGCCGCTGCGCCAGGTCCAGCCACTCCAGGGCGTCCCAGCGCGGCATGAACGTGATCCGCCCGCCGCGGGCCAGCACCGGCAGGCTCGCCAGCTGCAGCCCGCCGACGTGGAACAGCGGCAGGCAGTTGAGGACGTGGTCGTCGGCGGTGATCCCGTACAGGTCGATCACACCCTCGACCTGCGCCCAGGTGTTGCGGTGGGTCTGCCGGACCCCCTTGGGCACGCCGGTCGAGCCCGAGGTGTACATGAGCAGCGCGTCGTCGCCGTCCAGGCGCGGGACGACGCCGGCGGCGGGCTCCCCGGCGACGGCGGCGTCGAACCCGGCGCCGAGGGTGAGCAGCTCGACGCCGTCGGGGGCGAGCCCGCGCACCCGCTCGGCCTCGGCCGCGGGCAGCACCACCAGCCGCAGGCCCGAGTCGGCGACGGCGTGGCGCAGCGCCGCGTCCGGGAAGAGCACGTTGAGCGGCACCGCGACCGCCCCGGCCTGCCAGGTCCCGAGCAGCCCGGTGAGGTGGTCCGGGTGGTTCGGCAGCAGGAACCCGACCCGGTCGCCGGGGGCGATCCCGCGCCGGCGCAGGTACCCGGCGAACCGGGCGGCCCGGTCGGCGAGGGCCGTGTAGCTGGTCTCGGCACCGTCGAGGGCCACCGCCACCGACGACGGGTGGTCGGCCGCGGCGCGGCGCAGCAGGGTCGCGATGTTCATCGGGCACCACCGAAGTGACCGGCGTGCTCGTCCCGCACGACGTTCTTCTGGATCTTGCCGGTGGACGTCTTCGGCAGCGCCTCCGCGACGATCACCGCCTTCGGGACCTTGTAGCCGTCGAGCCGCTGCTTCAGCGCCTCCACCAGGGCGTCCGGGTCGACCGTGGCCCCCGGCTTCGGGACGACGACGGCCGTGATCGCCTCGCTCCACCGCTCGTGCGGCAGCCCGACGACGACCGCCTCCGCGATCCCGGGGTCGGCGGCGTAGACGGCACGTTCGACCTCCAGCGACGCCACGTTCTCGCCGCCGGTCTTGATGACGTCCTTGTAGCGGTCGGCGAACCACAGCATCCCGTCCTCGCCGAAGGAGCCGACGTCGCCGGAGTGGAACCAGCCGTGCCGGAACGCCTCGTCGGTGGCCCCGGGGTCGTCGAGGTAACCGTTCATGGTCGACGGGCCGCGGTAGACGATCTCGCCCTGCTCGCCGGGGCCGAGCAGCTCGCCGTCCGGTCCCATGATCGCCACCTGGACGCCGGTGATCGGGGTGCCGACCGCGCCGACGTGGGTCAGTTGGTGCTCGGGCCGGAACAGCGTGGTGCACGGGCTCATCTCGGTCTGGCCGAACAGCAGCGCGAACTCGCAGCCGTAACCGTCCATGCAGGCCCGGACCAGCGGCTCGGGCATCGGCGCCATCGCGTAGACCGCCCGCCGCAGCGAGGACAGGTCGCGGGAGGTGAACGAGTCGTGCTCCAGGGCGGCCCGGTACATCATCGGCAGCCCGAACACCTGGGTGATCCGCTCGCGTTCGATCGTGTCCAGGAACGACTCCGGTTCGAAGCCGCGCGACACGTGGATGGTCGCGCCGACCAGCACCGCGGGCGTGCAGAACGCGTTGAGCTGGGCGGTGTGGAACATCGGCATCATCGCGAGGAACCGGTCCCCGGCGTGCCACCCCGAGTCGAGCGCGGTCGAGAACGACTCCATGGTGATCGCCAGGTGGGAGGCGGCCACGCCCTTCGGGAACGACGTCGTCCCCGAGGTGTAGAGGTAGCTCAGCGGGTCGCGGTCCTCCACGACCACCTCGACCGGGCCGTCCGCGCCCGCCAGCTCGTCCAGCGTCGACCACGACCGGTCCGCCGGCTCCCTGGTGTGCGGCGCCCCGGTCCCGGGCGCGACGATCACGTCGGTCACCCCGGACACCTTCTCCAGCGCCTCGGCGAGCCCGTCCACGAGCTGGGTCTCGACGACGATCCCGCGGGCCCGGGAGTGGCCGAGCACGTAGGCGACCTCGCCCGGCTTCCAGCCGAGGTTGATCGGGACGCACACCAGGCCGGTGCGCGCGCAGGCGTAGTAGACGGCCAGGAACTCGGCGCTGTTGCCGGAGGCGACCGCCAGCGCGTCCCCGCGGGCGTAGCCGCGGTCGACCAGCCCGCGGGCGAGCCGGTCGACCCAGGCGTCCAGCTCGGGGTAGGTCCAGCTCCGGTCCCCGTCGACGACGGCGAGCTGCGCCGGCCGGGCCGCCGCGCTCCGGGTCAGCGAGTCGGCGACGTTGACCCGCTGGATCAGGTTCCGCTCCGTTGCGGTTTCCATGTCGGCTCCCTCAGTACGATCGAGGCAGGCCCAGGCCGTGCTGGGCGACGTGGTTGAGGATCATCTCCCGGTTCACCGGCGCCACCTGCAACAGCCGCGCCATCCCCCAGTAGGGCACGAACCCGTACTCGCTGGCCAACCCGTTGCCGCCGTGGGTCTGCATGGCCGCGTCCAGGGCGTGCATCGCGGCCTCCGCCGCGGCGTACTTGGCCATGTTGGACTCCTCGCCGGCCGGCAGGCCCCGGTCGTGCAACCAGGCCGCCTTCCGGGTCATCAGCGCGGCGAGCTCGGTCTCGATCCGGGCCTTCGCCAGCGGGTGCGAGACGCCCTGGTGGGCGCCGATCGGGACGTCCCACACCTGCCGGGTGCGGGCGTACTCCGCCGCCCTGCCCAGCACGAACCGGGCGATGCCGACACCGAGCGCGGCGCCGGTGATCCGCTCCGGGTTGAGCCCCCGGAAGATCTGCCGGAAGCCGTCGCCCTCGGCGCCGACCAGGTTGCCGGCCGGGACGCGGACGTCGTCGAAGTGCAGGACGTGCTGCTTGTCCGGCGCGATCAGGTCGACCGGGAGCGGGGTGCGGACCAGGCCCGGCGCGTCGACCGGCACGACGAACAGGCTCAGCTGCGCGCGCCCGTCCGGGGTGCGCCCGGTACGCGCGACGACGAGGACGGCCTCCGCGTCGTCGGTGCCCGAGATGTAGTGCTTGGTGCCGTTCAGAACCCACTCGTCGCCGTCCCGGACGGCGTGCGTCGCCATCCGGTGCGTGTTCGACCCGGCATCCGGCTCGGTGATCGCGAAGACGACCTTGGTGGATCCGTCGGCGAGCCCCGGCAGCCAGCGCTCGCGCAGCGCGTCGGAGCCGAAGTCGCCGATCACCTCGGCGGAGATCGCCGCGGAGACGAGGACCAGCAGCAGCGGGGTGCCCTGCGCCGCCGCCTCCTCGCAGACCACCGACAGCTCGACCAGCCCCCCGCCGCCCCCGCCGTAGGCCTCGGGGATGTTGACACCGAGGAACCCGGCCTTCCCCATCGCCGTCCACAGCTCCTGGGTGTGCCGGCCCTCGTGGGCGCAGCGCAGGTAGTAGTCGCTCCCGAAGGATCCCGCGATCGCCGCCACCGCCGACCGGAGGTCGCGTTCCTCGTCGGTCTCGCTGAAGTCCACGCCGACCTCCCAGTGATTTATCGTTCACTTGTGGCGGACGGTACCGCGTTCCTGCCATGCTGACCAGATGCCGGCCGGATCCTCGCCCACGACCGCCGCGACACCGCGGCGCCGCGACCCCGACCGCGCGGAGCGCATCCTCGCCGCGGCCGCCCGGCTGATCGCGAACCGCGGCTTCCACGCCGTGGGGATGGCCGAGATCGGCGCCGAGGCAGGCATCGTCGGCTCCGGGATCTACCGGCACTTCGCCTCCAAGGAGGCGATCCTGGTCGCGCTGCTCGACCGCGGGATGACCCGCCTGGAGACCGGGGCGGCCGCGGCGCTCGCCGCGGCGACCTCGGACCGCGAAACGCTGTCCATGCTGGTCAAGGACCACATCACGGTCGCCGTCGAGCACGGCGCCGAGCTCGCGGTCTACCACCGCGAGGTGCACACCCTGCCCGAGGAGGAGCGCCGCGTGCTGCGCCGCCGCCAGCGCCACCACGTCGAGGACTGGGTGCACGCCCTCGCCCCGCTGCGCCCCGACCTCGCCGACGGCGAGCTGCGCGTGCTCGTGCACGCCTGCGTCGGGGCGATCCAGTCGACGCTGTTCTTCCGCAGCGGGCTCGCCCCGGAACGGCTCGAGGCGCTGCTGACCGACATCGCGCACGGCTGCCTCGGCGTCGACCCGGCATAGTGAACAAAGATTGATTCCTGGCGCGGTCGTCGATCTCGGGGTCGCGCTGGAGGAACCGGTGACGTCGCCCGCGGGCGGTTGACAGCACCGCGACCGCCCCGGTTCGGTGGGGTCGTGGTCGCCCCGCTGCTGACGCGCCGCCGTCACGTGGATCACCTGGTCGTCACGAGCCAGGCCTGTCGCTGACCCGCGACCCCTGGCCCGATTCGTCCTTTTCCTCCCGGGCGCCGCCCTGTCGCGCGCCCGCCCCGCCGTTCCCGGCGGGCGACCACCAGGAGATCACCCGTGTCCGACAACCTCGACATCACACCGAACACGCAGATCGGCGAGCCCCTCAAGTTCGCCTACTGGGTCCCGAACGTCTCCGGCGGCCTGGTCACCAGCACCATCGAGCAGCGCACCGACTGGGGCTACGACTACAACGTCCGGCTGGCCCGGACCGCCGAGGACAACGGCTTCGAGTACGCCCTCTCCCAGATCCGCTACCAGGCCAGCTACGGCGCCGACCACCAGCACGAGGCCACCAGCTTCTCGCTCGCGCTGGCACTGGCGACCACGAGGCTGAAGCTGATCGCGGCCGTGCACCCGGGCCTGTGGCAGCCGGCCGTGCTGTCGAAGTGGATCGCCACCGCCGACCACCTCACCGGCGGCCGGATCGCGCTCAACGTGGTGTCCGGCTGGCTGAAGAACGAGTTCACCGCGATGGGCGAGCCGTGGCTCGAGCACGACGAGCGCTACCGCCGCACCAGCGAGTTCATCCGGGTGCTCCGCGAGATCTGGACCGCGGGCGAGGGCGGCGCCGAGTTCTCCGGCGACTTCTACCGGGTGCACGGGTTCGACCTGAAGCCGAAGCCGCTCGACCTGCCCGGCCGGCCGCACCCGGAGATCTTCCAGGGCGGCAACTCCACGGCCGCCCGCCGCAACGGCGGCACCGTCTCCGACTGGTACTTCTCCAACGGCAAGGACTACGACGGGTTCACCGAGCAGGTCGAGGAGGTCCTCGGCCACGCCAGGACCGCGCAGCGCCTGCAGCCCGTCCGGTTCGGCCTGAACGGCTTCATGATCGCTCGTGACGGCGAGAAGGAGGCCAGGGACACCCTGCGCGAGATCATCGCCAAGGCGAACCGGCCCGCCGTCGAGGGGTTCCGCGACGCCGTCCAGCAGGCCGGGAACGCCACCGGCGACCGGCGCGGCATGTGGGCGGACTCGTCGTTCGAGGACCTGGTCCAGTACAACGACGGCTTCCGCACCCAGCTGATCGGCACGCCCGAGCAGATCGCCGACCGGGCGATCGAGTACAAGCGCCGCGGCGCCAACCTGCTGCTGCTCGGCTTCCTGCACTTCCAGGAGGAGGTCGAGTACTTCGGCTCCCGCGTGCTGCCGATCATCCGGGAGAAGGAGGCCGAGCTCGCCGCCCGCGAGCCGCAGCCGGCGCCGGCCTGAGCCGGACCGGAGCGCGGGTCGCAGTCGCAGGGCGCGGAGGGAGCGGGTCAGCCGACCCGGGTGCGCTCGGCACCGCGGGCGCGGCGCGCGCGCCGGCGCGCCCACAGCCCGGCCCCGGCGCCGAGACCGCCGAGCGCCAGTGCGGCCGCGACCCAGCCGGTGACCGGGTGCCCGAGGGCGACCGACCAGGCGTCCGGCCCCCACACCTGCGGGACCGCCTCGACCAGCATCCAGCTGCCGAAGCCCAGGAACAGCACGGCGCTGCCGATGCCGATGATCCGCTCGGGCAGGCGGCGGCCCAGCGTGCGGCCGACGACGATCGCGAGCCCGCCGACGGCGACCATCCCGGCCGTGGAGCCGAGCCAGACTCCGACCCAGTCGTACCGGGCGGCCAGGGCGATCGTGGCGAGCATCGTCTTGTCACCGAGCTCGGCGAGGAAGAACGCGACCAGGACCGTGGCGACGGCCGAGCCGCCGCCGGCCCGGGCACGGGGCCCGTCCTCGGCGCCGTCGCCGTCCGGGCCGCCCTCGCCGCGCAGGCTCCACAGACCGAAGGCGAGGAAGGCGACCGCGGCGACCAGCGTGATCCAGCCGGTGGGCAAGGACGACCCGAGGCCGTAGCCGACGGCGACCGACACCAGGTGGGTCACCGCGGCGGCGACGGTGATGCCGACCAGCACCGGGACCGCCCGGTAGCGGGTCGCGAACGTGAGTGCCATGAGCTGGGACTTGTCCCCGAGCTCGGCCAGGAAGACGACGCCGAAGCTGACCGCGAACGCGACCAGGAATCCGTCCATGCCCATCCCTCGATCTCGCACCGGATCAAGGGCAGGAGCGACCTCGATCCGGCTCTGCCGGATCGAAGGTCTCGCTCGCCTGGTGGCGGACAGGCCGCTGCACCCGGGCCCGGCCTCGTGGGCGGACCAGTATGTCGAGCGCAGCGTTGGGAGCTACTCCCCTTCGCGTACGACCGCAGGCTACCTCATCGATCCAGAGCCGATCGACCCCCGCGCGCGGATCTGTGACCGTGGTCTCGCCACCGGCAGCACGTCCGGGAGTTAGCGTTGCCAACGAGTGTCAGCGAAGACCTGAGGAGGACCCGTCATGCCCGAGGCCGTCGTCTGCGAGGCCGTCCGCACACCGATCGGGAAGCGGAAGGGGTCGCTGTCCGAGGTCCACCCGGTCGACCTGTCCGCGGCCGTGCTCACCGCGCTGGCCGACCGCACCGGGATCGATCCCGGTGTCGTCGACGACGTGGTGTGGGGCTGCGTCAACCAGGTCGGCGACCAGGCCGCCCAGATCGGCCGGTACGCGTTGCTCGCCGCGGGCTGGCCGGAGACCGTCCCGGGCGTGACGATCAACCGGGCCTGCGGGTCGAGCCAGTCGGCGTTCGACTTCGCGGCCGGGATGGTGCTGGCCGGGCAGTACGACGTCGTCGTCGCCGGCGGGGTGGAGTCCATGACCCGGGTGCCGCTCGGTGCCGGCCGGGACCTCGGACGCCCGTACGGCCCGCTGGTCCGCGAGCGGTACCGCACCGACCTGGAGTCCGGCGAGTTCCCGAACGGCGACTTCAACCAGGGCGTCGGCGCCGAGCGGATCGCCCGGGACTGGAACCTGTCGCGTACCCGGCTCGACGAGTACGCCGCCCGCAGCCACGCCCTCGCGGCCGCCGCGATCGACTCCGGCGCCTTCGACGGCCAGCTCGTCACCGTCCCGCAGGCACCCGGCCTCACCGCCGACGAGGGCCTGCGCCGCGGGACCACCGTGGAGACGCTGGCCGCGTTGAAGCCGTCGTTCTCCGCCGACGGCGTGATCCACGCCGGGAACAGCTCGCAGATCTCCGACGGCGCCTCGGCGGTCCTGGTCACCACGCCGGAGCGGGCCGCCGAGCTCGGGCTGACCCCGATCGTGCGTTACCACTCCGGCGCGGTCTCCGGCGCGGACCCGCTGCGGATGCTGACCGGGCCGATCCCGGCCACCCAGAAGGTGCTCAAGCGCTCCGGGCTGTCGATCGGCGACATCGGCGCGTTCGAGGTGAACGAGGCGTTCGCGCCGGTGCCGCTGGCCTGGCAGGCCGAGCTCGGCGCCGACGACGACCGGCTCAACCCGCTGGGCGGCGCGATCGCCGTCGGGCACCCGCTGGGTGCGTCCGGAACGATCCTGCTGACCCGGCTGGTGCACCACATGCGCGACCGGGGCATCCGCTACGGACTGCAGACCATGTGCGAAGGCGGCGGGACCGCGAACGCGACGATCGTCGAGCTGGTCGGCTGACGGCGGCGCGGGCGGGATCACACCGAACGCCCGCGGGATTCCCAGCACGGTCACAGGATCGTCTCAGGGTCACGGCGCACAGTACGACCATGACCGAGTACGGGCAGGGTCCCGGCGAGCCGGCCGGCGGACGGACCTCCTCCGGCGGCGACGGCCCGGACCCCACCCGGCCCGACCGGCGTGCGGGAGCCGGTTCCGCGCGCGCCGGCGGCAGCAGCGCACAGGAGGCGACCGCCATGACCGGCACCGACCACCGGCTGCACGAGGAGCACCGGTCCCCCGGCGCCCCGCCGTCGTGGGCGTCCAGCAGCCACCCGACGATCCCGGCGCACGGGGGCGGCAGCCCGCCGACCTCGGTGTACCCGCCGTTCCCCACGCAGTCCGGGGCCCCCGGCAAGCCGCCGCGCCGGACCGGGCTGGTCGCGATCGCGCTCGCGGCGGGACTGGTCGGGGGCGGCGTCGGGTTCGGCGGCGCCTACGCGGTCCTCGGCGACGCCACGCCGGGGACCGCGGCGACCCTGTCGAGCGCCGCCGACCCGGGCACCCCGGCCCAACCGGCCGACGGCACGGTCGCCGGGGCCGCGGCCGCGATCACGCCGAGCACCGTGGACATCCAGGTCCGCACCGCGCAGGGCACCGCCGAGGGCTCCGGCGTCATCCTGACCGCCGACGGCGAGGTCCTCACCAACAACCACGTCGTGTCCGGTGCGGGCAGCGGCGGCCAGATCACCGTGTCCACCTCCGACGGCACCCAGTACCGCGCGACCGTCGTCGGCACCTCCCCCAGCTACGACCTCGCCGTCATCCGGCTGGAGGGGGCCTCCGGGCTCAAGGCGGCCACGCTCGGGCAGTCCGCGGACATCCAGGTCGGTGAGCAGGTCGTCGCGACCGGCTCCCCGCAGGGCCTGTCCGGCACGGTCACCGCCGGGATCGTCAGCGCGCTGAACCGGACCGTGGCCGCGGGCGGCGACGGCGAGGCCCCGGTCGTCTACAACGGGCTGCAGACCGACGCGCCGATCAACCAGGGCAACTCGGGCGGCCCGCTGGTGAACCTGGCCGGCCAGGTCATCGGGATCAACTCGGCGATCGCCACCTCCGGGCAGAACAGCGGCTCGATCGGTCTCGGTTTCGCCATCCCGGTCGACACCGCCAAGCGGGTCGCGCAGGAGCTGATGTCCGACGGCGTCGCGACCAAGCCGCAGCTGGGCGTCCAGGGGTCGATCGCCGCGTCCGGCGCCACCTCCGGCACCGGCGGCGCGGAGATCGCCGCTGTGCAGCCCGGCTCGCCGGCCGCGTCCGCCGGCCTGCGGCCCGGCGACGTCGTCACCAAGGTCAACGAGTACCCGGTGTCGAGCTTCGCCGACCTGATCGCCCGGGTCGGCAACTTCACCCCCGGCCAGCAGGTCACGCTCACCGTCGGCAGCGGCGCGGGTGCCCGGCAGGTTCCGGTGACGTTGGGCAGCGTGCAGGACACGGCCGCGGCGAACGCGCAGAACGGCTCGACGACGGCGCCGGAGGGCTCCGGCCAGGGCAGCCCGCTGCCGTTCGGCTTCAGCCCCTTCGGTGACTGAGGCACGCGGTCACCGGTCGGCGGGCGTCCCGGCCGGCTCGGCGCGGTGGTCGCGGAGCCGGGCCCGCAGCCGTCCGACCAGGGCGGACACGGCGCCGACGACGGCGACCAGCCCCACCGCCATCGCCGCGGCCACCAGCGGCGAGTCGGTGAGGTTGCCGGTGAGCACGCCCAGGACGCCGTAGAGCAGCGTCCACAGCACCGCCCCGCCGGCAACCGCCGGGACCAGCCTCGCCCACGCCATCCCGGACGCGGCGGCCGCGAGCAGGGTCGGCACCCGCCCGGCCGGGGCCACCCGGCCCACCAGCACCAGCAACCAGCCGCGCTCGGCGAACGCGCCCCGCATCCGGGCGATCCGGTCACCGGCGCGGGCCCCGCCCAGCCGGCCCCCGGCGACGGCCGCGAGCACCGGCGCGCTCCCCCACCGGGCGAGCGCGAACGTCACGAGGTCACCGGCCAGTGCCGCGGCGAACGACAGGACCAGCACCAGCGGCAGGGACAGCACGTCGGTGGTCATCGCCGTCGCGGCGGCGGCACCGACGATCGCCCCGGTCGGCACCACCGGCACGATCGACCCGGCCAGCACCCCGCCCCCGACGACGAGGTAGGCGACCCGGCCGGCGTCCGCGGACAGCTCGGCCTCGAACCACTCGTCGACCGGCGGGGGCGGGCCGGCCAGCAGTGCGGCGAGCGCGCTCACGCCGCCGCCCCGGGTGGCACGACCAGCGTCCGGGTCGGCAGCCCGGCCGCCGTGACGGCGTCGGCGAACTCGTGCGGCGGGTGCACCAGCAGCTCGCGCATCCGCCCGCCGATCCGCCCGGGCACCGCACAGAGCCCCGTGACGGCGAGCGTTCCCCAGTGCACCGGCAGCGCGACCCGTGGCGCCAGCCGCCGGACCGCCTCGGCCGCGCCCGGCGGGTCGAGATGCCCGGGGCCGAGACTCGGGCCCCACCCCCACACCGGGAGCGCCGCCAGGTCGATCGGCCCCTGCGCGGCGACGTCGTCGAGCCCGGGGAACAGCCCGGTGTCCCCGGCCGCGTAGACGCGCAGGCCGTCGGCCTCGAGGAGGTGGCCCATCGCGTCCGCCTGCGGGCCGTGGGTGAGCCGCGGGCCCCAGCGATGCCCCGAGTGGTCGGCCGGGGTGCCGGTGACCTGCAGCCCGCCGAACCGCCGGGTCTGGCCCACGGCGAGCTCCGACACCCGCCGCACCCCGCGGCGGCGCACCCAGTCCCCCGCCCCGGCCGGCACGACGACCTCGGTGTCGTGGTGCAGCCGGCGCAGCGACCCGAGGTGCAGGTGGTCGGCGTGCAGGTGCGAGATCAGCACCAGGTCGACGCCGGCGAGCCCGGCGGGGTCGACCGCGGGCGCGGTGCGCCGCAGCGGCCCGATCGCGGCGGTCAGGACCGGGTCGGTCAGGACGGTGCGGCCGCCCATCCGCAGCCGCAGCGTGCTGTGGCCGAGGAAGGTCGTCTCCGGCAGGTCCACGCCCCGAGTATCCCCGCCCCGTTCAGACGTTGCCGAGGACGCGATCGACCGCGATCTCCAGCACCACCCGCTGCGGGTTCGGCCGGGGCTCCTTGTACTTGCGGGCGTACCGGCGCTCGGCGTCCCGCACGGAGTCCGGGTCGTCCCGGACGACGGCGACGCCCTCCAGCGTCGACCAGGTCCGCCCGTCGACCTGGGTGACCGCGACCCGGGCCCCGCGCGGGCCGGCCGCGGCGACGTTGCGGGCCTTCTGCGAGCCGCCGCCGCAGATCACCCTGGCGGTCCGGGTCTCGACGTCGACGGTGACCCCGACCGGCACCGCGTGCGGGGTCCCGTCGGCCCTCGGGGTCACGAGCGTGCACGGGCGGCGCTCCGACCAGAACTCGCGGAAGCGGTCGGAGACACCGTCGGCGAGGGATCGGCGTGGGCTCATGCGGCCATCCTCGCCGCCGCCCGGACCGTCCCGCCGCGCGGGCCGCACGGTGCTGCCGCGGACCCGGCCCGGCACCACGGCGGTGCGGGCCCGGATCGCCTGCCCCGCACCGCCGGACCACCGGCCGCAGCCCCGGTCGTCATTCCACAAGGGAGGGAACACTGCACCGGGAAGGGGTGGCGCGACACGCCGCTGCCGGGGGACGATCGGCCCGGTTCCGCCGGCGCTCCTCGCGGCGCCCACCGACGTCACACCGGCCTGCATGTGCACGCGGCGAGACCGCCCGACCACGTCGGGTGATCTTTCTACAGTGGACATCGTCATGCCACGTACCTGGGAAAATGCCGGAAACGCAACGAGAACCCGTGGGTAGAACCGGGCGGTAACATTCTCGCCGGTAACAGTCGGAGTTGACCGATCACCCGTGAGGGCGCACACTCCCGGGCCGGATCACATTCCGATCGAGGCTGTTCGTCGATACCGTGAGTGGCACCGCACCCGCTCCGTTCGCCCGGCTCGTCCACGCGTCCCGGCCTGGCGATTCCACCGGTCGACGCCACCCTGGAGGTCGTCATATGAAGCCGTTCGTGGTCAACAGCCACGACCGTCTGGTCTTTCCCGCGAATTTTCTCGGTGAACTCGATTTCTCGGTGATCGACGACCTCGAACAGTTCACGGCAATCGTCGGTCGCGATTTCGAGTCGAAAGCCCCTACCGGAACCGACATCCTCGAGCGCATCACGGCCGGGAAGTACGAGAGCCGCTTCGCCCTGCTGCGCGACGTCAGCCAGAACCTCTTCTGGGTCAACCGCTACTCGATGACCATGTTCGAGAAGCGGCCCACCCGCTGGCGCGACCTCCCGCGCCACCGCGGCGACGTCTTCCTCCCCACGCTCACCCCGTGGCAGGACGGCGACAAGAAGATCCGCGCGGTGCGGGACGCCTTCGCGACGCTGCCGGCCACCTGGGACGACGCGGCCGAGCAGAAGATCTTCGATCTGCTCTTCGACGTCTTCGGCAACCGCCGCCACCACGCCACCGAGCTGCCGGCGCTGAAGCCGACCGTGCAGGAGTTCCTCACGACCCCGGGTGCACAGACCTGGGTCGTCCCGCACCACGACCCGGACTACCCGGTCTTCTCGTTCAACGAGATCGTCGACGCGGACGCCGACCGCCCGGAGCTGGAGGCCCTCACCCGCTGGGCGATGGTGCTGCACAACCAGTACCCGTGGGACCGCGCCGCGACCGAGCTGCGGACCGCCGACCGGATCGGCGACGACGACTACGTGATCGCCTTCCACCCGCGCAACCGCGACGTCGAGGCCTTCCTCGACCGTGCCTCCGGGGCCCGCCCGGCCCGCCGCGGGCGCATCTCCACCCAGGCGGACGCGGTCGAGCCCGAGGCTCCGCTGCCCCCGGTCCGGGTCCGCGAGGCCTTCCGGGTCCAGCCGAAGATCGAGGCCGTCGCCGTCGCCCGCGGCGAGCACGTCTGCGCCAACGACGACGTCGTGCGGAACGCCTCGTTCTCCTGGTCCCCGATGAGCGCCGAGGAGATCTCCACCAAGACCGGCATCGACCAGCGCCGCTACACCGAGCTCGACATCGAGGACCTGGCCTGGGCGGCCGCCGTCCGGGCGCTCGAGCACTCCGGTCGCACCGCCGCCGAGATCGGGGCCGTGCTCGTCGCGACGTGCACCAGCGAGCGGCTGATCCCCTCGCTGTCCACCTGGCTCTCCGGCCAGCTCGGCATCCTGCAGACGCACTGCTCGGCCGACATCGTCGCCGCCTGCGCCGGCCTGCCCTACGGCCTGTCCGAGGCCGTCCGGCAGCTGCAGGAGGTGCAGCGCCCGGTCCTGCTGGTCTGCGTCGAGAAGTTCTCGGACAAGATCGGCAGCGTCCGCACCTCCCGGATGATCTTCGGTGACGGTGCGGCCGCGATGGTCGTCGCCCCGGCCGCCGAGGGCGAGCCCGGCGACGTCGACCTGCTGCAGACCTACGCCTCCGGGCCCGCGTCCCAGGTCAACTCGATCATCTGGCCGAACCCGGAGTTCGACAACGACATCACCGTCTACGGCCCCGAGGTGAAGGCCCTGGTCGCCCGCTACCTCGCCCAGATGATCTCCGAGCTGGGCGAGCAGGCCGGCCCGGACGGCACCGGAACGATGCTGGACGCGATCGAGCTGATCGTCCCGCACCAGGCCAACAAGACGATGATCCTGCAGCTCGCGGCCAAGGCGGGGCTCTCGGCCGACCAGCTGTACTTCAACATCGAGACGATGGGCAACGTCTCCGCCGCGTCCATCCCGATCGCGATGTTCGACGCCTGCGCCGACGGCGTCGTGGCCGGCCGCAAGCGGGTGTTCGCCCCCGGCTTCGGGGCCGGCGCGGTCGGCGGCTACGCGGTCCTGGAGGTCGACCCGGCCGTCATGGCACCCGAGGTGTTCCTCGACCCGGCCGCCGCCGGCGGCGCGCCCGTCGCCGCCGCGCCCACGACCGACGACGTCCGTATCGCCTTCGGCGAGTGACAGGAACGCGCTCCACCGGTAGGACAGTGCGAGCGATCTCGCCCGTCCTACCGGCGGGGCCGTACCCGGTCCCGACCGTCACCCGCCGTAGCAGCCCTCAGGAGCAGTGAAACCCGCCATGTTCTCGCGCATCGCCATCGTCAACCGCGGTGAACCCGCCATGCGGTTGATCAACGCCGTCCGGGAGTGGAACGCCGAGAGCGGCCCCGACCGCCGGCTGCGCACCATCGCGCTGTACACCGCCGTCGACCGGCGCGCGATGTACGTCCGGGAGGCCGACGAGGCCGTCCTGATCGGACCCGACGACCCCGACCACATGGGCGCGAGCCCCTACCTCGACCACGCCGAGCTGGAGCGGGCGCTGCGCGCCTCCCGGGCGGACGCCGTGTGGCCGGGCTGGGGCTTCGTCTCGGAGAAGGCCGACTTCGCCGAGCTGTGCGCGCGGTTGGGGATCACCTTCGTCGGCCCGTCGGCCGACGTCATGCGCCGGCTCGGTGACAAGATCGCGTCCAAGCAGCTGGCCGAGTCGGTCGGCGTCCCGATGGCCCCGTGGTCCGGCGGCCCGGTGGCCGACCTGGACGCCGCGCGGAAGGCCGCCGAGACCATCGGTTACCCGCTGATGGTGAAGGCGACCGCGGGCGGGGGCGGCCGCGGCATCCGGTTCGTGGCGGGCCCGGATCAGCTGGACGAGGCGTTCGAGCGGGCCGTGTCCGAGGCCTCGCGGACCGCGGGCGACGCGACGGTCTTCCTGGAGCGGGCGGTCTCCGGCGGGCGGCACGTCGAGGTCCAGGTGGTCGCGGACGCGACCGGCGACGTGTGGACGCTGGGCGTGCGGGACTGCTCGGTGCAGCGGCGCAACCAGAAGGTGATCGAGGAGTCGGCGTCCACCGCGCTGGACGCCGAGCAGGAGAAGCTGCTCCGCGACTCCGCTGCCGACCTGGCCCGCGCCGCCGGCTACGTCAACGCCGGCACCGTCGAGTTCCTCTACCAGCCCGAGGAGAAGCTGCTCTCCTTCCTCGAGGTCAACACCCGGCTGCAGGTCGAGCACCCGGTCACCGAGGCGTGCACCGGCGTCGACATCGTCAAGCTGCAGCTGCACGTGGCCGCCGGTGGTGCGCTGGCCGACGTCGCCGGCTCCGCTCCGGACGGGAACGGCTGGGCGATCGAGGCCCGCCTCACCGCGGAGGACCCGGAGCGCGAGTTCGCGCCCGCACCGGGCCGGATCGAGCACCTGGCGCTGCCCAGCGGCCCCGGGATCCGGGTGGACACCGGTGTCGCCGCGGGCGACGTCATCCCGCCGCAGTTCGACTCCATGATCGCCAAGGTGATCGCATGGGGCCGGGACCGCGACGAGGCCCGCGCCCGGCTGGCCCGCGCGCTGCGCCAGACCGCCGCGGTGATCGACGGCGGCTCCACCAACAAGGCGTTCCTGCTCGACCTGCTCGACCGTCCCGAGCTGCGCACCGGTGACCTGAAGACCACCTGGCTCGACGGGATGATGGCCGAGGGCTACGCCCCGCCCCGCCGGATCGACGTCGCCCTGCTGGCCACCGCGATCCAGTCGCACGACGGCCACGTCGCCCGCCAGCAGGACCGGCTGTTCCGCTCCGCGGCCGCGGGCCGGCCCGAGGTCGGCTACGAGACCTGGCACCAGACCGACGTCACCGCGGCCGGGCAGTCGTACAAGCTGAAGGTGGCCCGCACCCGCGCCGGGCGCTACCGCGTCGAGCTGGACGGGGTCAGCATCGACGTCGACGTCGAGCGCAACGGCGCCTACGAGCGCCGGCTCACCGTCGGTGACCAGAGCTGGACCGTGCTCTCGGTCGCCCAGGACGCCGACTACCTGGTCGAGGTCGACGGCGCCGTGCACCGCATCTCCGGCGGTGAGGCGGGCATCGTCCGCGCACCGGCCCCGGCGATGGTCGTCGCGCTGCCGGTCACCCCCGGCCAGGTCGTGTCCGAGGGCGACACGGTCGCGATCGTCGAGTCGATGAAGCTCGAGACGTCGCTGCGGGCGCCGTTCGACGGCACCGTGGCCGAGCTCCTGGTGCCGGCCAACACCCAGGTCGACGGCGGCACCAAGCTGGTCCGGCTCGAGCCGTCGGCGGACGCCGGCGTGGCCGCGGCCGCCGCCGGGGACCGCGCGGACTTCTCCGCGTTCGCCCCCGCCGCCACCGACGCCGACCCGGCCGCGACCGCGGCGGACGCCCTGTCGGCGCTGCGCTACCAGGTACTGGGCTTCGACGTCGACGAGCGCCAGGCCCGTCCGCAGCTGCGCCGCCTGGCCACCGCCCGCAACGAGCTGGCCGGCGACGATCCCGCCGTCCTGGCCGGGGAGACGGCCGTCCTGCAGATCTTCGCCGACCTGTGCGCGCTGTCGCGCAACCGCTCCGAGACCGACGACGAGACCGGCGAGACCGAGCGCAACCCGCAGGAGTACCTCTACGCCTACCTGCGCAGCCGCGACGCCGACGACGAGGGCCTGCCCGAGTCGTTCCAGGCGAAGCTGCGCCGGGCGCTCGCGCACTACGGGATCACCGACATCTCGGACGATCCGGATCTGGGGCCGGCGCTGTACCGCATGTTCCTCGCGCACCGCCGCGCGCCGCAGCAGGTTCCGGTGGTGCTGGACCTGCTGAACTGGCGGCTGCAGCACCCCGAGTCGGTCGCGGGGCTCTCCCCTGCCGCCCGGGAGGAGTACCTCCGGACCCTCGACGGGCTCGTCGTCGCCACCCAGCTGCGGCACCCGGTCGTCGGCGACACCGCCCGCCTGCTCCGCTACCGGGCGTTCGACGCCCCGGTGGTCGCGGCCGAGCGCGCCCGCACGCTGCACGAGGTCCGGGAGAGCCTCGACGTGCTCGCCGAGGGGCGGGCGGGCGACGACACCGCCCCGGACCGGGCCCGGCGGATCGACGCGCTCGTCGCCTCCTCGGAGCCGATCCTCGGCGTGTTCGGCGAGCGGCACGACGCCGTCCTGCTCGAGGTCATGACCCGGCGCTACTACCGGGTGCGCCCGCTGCGCGAGCTGGAGCTCACCGAGCACGCCGGCAAGCCGCTGCTCACCGCGCGCTACCAGCACCTGGGCAACGACCGCACGCTGTTCGCCTCGGTGATCGACAACAACGATCCCGCGGCCGCCGCGGCGGTCGCCGAGGAGCTGCGCCGCCGGGTCGCCGAGCTGGACGGCAACCGCACCGCGCTCGTCGACCTCTACGTCACCTCCACCAAGGCCGACGACGGCGGCGACCCCGACGCCCGCGCCGAGCGGGTCCGGGCGGCGCTGGGCCGCGTCCCGGGCGGGGTGCTGCACCGGGTCGCGGTCGCGGTCCGGCCGAACCCGCGCACCGAGCACGCCGACGTGGACGAGACGCCCACCTGGTTCACGTTCCGCCCGGACGAGACCGGCGAGCTCGTCGAGGACCGGCGGCTGCGCGGCATGCACCCGCTGGTCGCGGACCGGCTTCGGCTGTGGCGGTTCCGCAACTTCCACCTGACCCGGCTGCCGGCCGCCCTCGACGTCCACCTGTTCCGGGCCACCGGCCGCGAGGTCGCAGCCGACGACCGGCTGGTCGCGATGGCCGACGTCCGGGAGTTCACCGTCCTGCGCGACGACGAGACCGGGAAGATCCGCGCGCTGCCGCAGTTCGAACGGGCGCTCGACGCCTGCATCAACTCGCTGCGCGCGGCGCGGGCCGGGGACCGCACGCTCGCCCGCACCTCCTGGAACCGGATCGCGCTCTACGTGTGGCCGGAGATCGACGTGCCGCTGTCCGAGCTCGAGCCGGTCATCCGCCGGCTCGCGCCCCGCACCGCGAACCTCGGCCTGGAGCAGGTGCTCGTCGAGTTCCGCACCACCGACGCCTCGGTGACCGGCGGTCAGGGCGGCCCGCGCTCGATGCTGCTGCGCATGTCGCGCCCGCCGGGTGCCGGCCTGACGATCCGGCTCGACGAGCCGCCGACCGAGCCGATGCGAGAGCTCGACGCGTACGACCAGAAGGTGCTCAAGGCCCGCCGCCGCGGCGCCGTCTACCCGTACGAGATCGTCCCGCTGCTCACCGCGCCGATCGACGCCGGTGAGGGCACCTGGACCGAGTACGACCTCGACGGCAGTGATGACAGCGGTGTCCCTTACCCGGTGGACCGCGCGCCCGGCGGGAACTCGGCCAACCTGGTGCTCGGCGTGGTGTCGGTGCCGACCCTGCGCTACCCGGAGGGCATGCGCCGGGTGGTGCTGCTCGGTGACCCGACCCGGGCGCTCGGCGCGATCGCCGAGCCGGAGTGCCGCCGGGTGCTCGCCGCGATCCGGCTCGCCCGCGAGCTCGACGTGCCGATCGAGTGGTTCGCCGTCTCGGCCGGCGCGAAGATCGCGATGGACTCCGGGACCGAGAACATGGACTGGATCTCCCGGGTGCTGCGCGGGATCATCGAGTTCACCCAGGACGGCGGCGAGCTGAACGTCGTCGTCACCGGCATCAACGTCGGCGCCCAGCCCTACTGGAACGCCGAGGCCACGATGCTCATGCACACCAAGGGCATCCTGGTCATGACGCCGGACTCGACCATGGTCCTGACCGGCAAGCAGTCGCTGGACTACTCCGGTGGCGTCTCCGCCGAGGACAATTTCGGCATCGGCGGCTACGACCGGATCATGGGCCCGAACGGCCAGGCGCAGTACTGGGCGCCCGACCTGTCCGGCGCTGTGCAGGTGCTGCTCAAGCACTACGCACACACCTGGTCGCTGCCGGGCGAGCGGTTCCCGCGCCCGGCGCCGACCACCGACCCGGTCTCCCGGGACGTGACGACCGCGCCGCACGCCGGCCCGAACTGCGAGTTCACCACGCTCGGCGAGATCTGGTCGGACGAGACGAACGGCGAGCGCAAGAAGCCGTTCGACATCCGCTCGGTGATGCGCGGTGTCGCCGACGCCGACCACGGCACCACCGAGCGCTGGGCCGACATGCACGACGCCCAGTCGGTCGTCGTGCTCGACGCCCACCTCGGCGGGCAGCCGGTCGCCATGATCGGCATCGAGTCGCGGCCGCTGCCCCGCCGCGGCCCGCGTCCGGTGGACGGCCCGTCGCAGTTCACCGCGGGCACCCTGTTCCCGCGGTCCTCGCGGAAGTGCGCGCGGGCGATCAACGCGGCGTCCGGCAATCGGCCGCTGGTCGTGCTGGCGAACCTGTCCGGGTTCGACGGCTCGCCGGAGTCGCTGCGCGGGCTGCAGCTGGAGAACGGCGCCGAGATCGGCCGGGCCATCGTGAACTTCGACGGCCCGATCGTGTTCTGCGTGGTCTCCCGCTACCACGGCGGCGCGTTCGTGGTGTTCTCCGGAACGCTCAACGACAACATGGAGATCGCCGCGATCACCGGGTCGTACGCCTCGGTGCTGGGCGGCGCGCCCGCCGCGGCCGTCGTGTTCGCCAGCGAGGTCAACGACCGCACCGCGAAGGACGAGCGGATCACCGGCCTGGAGGCCCGGATCGCCGAGGCGACCGAGGCCGGGGACGAGGCCACGGCCGCCCGGCTGCGGGGCGAGCTCGCCACGCTCCGCCCGGACGTCCGCTCCGAGAAGCTCGGCCAGGTCGCGGACGAGTTCGACACCAAGCACTCCATCGAGCGGGCGCAGTCCGTCGGCTCGGTGCACCGGATCGTCAGCCCGGACCAGCTGCGGCCGTACCTGGTCGACGCCGTCCAGCGGGGCATGAAGCGCACGCTCGACAACACTGGAGGAACGGAATGACCGCCATCACCGACACGCAGCCGGAGCAGCGCGTCGCGATCGTCACCGGGGGTGCGCGCGGCATCGGTGCCGCGATCACCACCGCGCTCGCCCGGCAGGGCGTGCACGTCGCGGCCGGTTACTCGTCCAACTCCAAGGCCGCCGACGACCTGAAGGAGAAGCTGGGCGCCGAGGGGGCCTCGGTCTCGGTGCACCAGGGCAACGTCGGCTCCCCCGAGGACTGCCAGCGCGTCGTCGCCGAGGTGCTCGAGCAGAAGGGCCGGGTCGACTACCTGGTCAACAACGCCGGCATCACCGTGGACAAGACCGTCCGCAAGATGACCGTCGACGACTGGCACGCCGTGCTGCGGATCAACCTGTCCGGCGCCTTCTACATGACCAAGGCCGTGCTCGACCACATGACCGGCAACCAGTTCGGCCGGATCGTGAACATCTCCTCGGTGATCGGCCAGACCGGCTCGATCGGCCAGGCGAACTACGCCTCCTCCAAGGCCGGCCTGATCGGCTTCTCGAAGTCGCTGGCCCAGGAGGTCGCGAACAAGGGCGTGACGGTCAACTGCGTCGCCCCGGGCTTCATCGAGACCGAGATGGTCGCCGCGGTGCCGGAGAAGGCCATGGAGCGGATCCTCGCGAAGATCCCGGTGGGCCGGCTCGGCCAGGCCGACGAGATCGCCCGCGCGGTCCAGTTCCTGGTCGACGACCGCGCCGGCTACGTCACCGGCTCGGTGATCAGCGTCAACGGCGGCCTCGACATGGCCTGACGCCCCTGCCCGGCCGTCCACTCATGGCCCAGAAGTCCCGCGTGACGGGGCTTCTGGGCCATGAGTGCGTTCGGGGGGATCAGGAGCGGGAGCAGAGGCCCTTGGACTCCAGGACCCGGGCGACGGCGGCGTCGTTCGCCGCGGGGGTGATCCGCCCGTTCGCGAGGGCCTGCTCGGCGGCGTCGAGCAGCGGGCCGACCGCGGTGACGTTCGATAACAGCGCGATGTCCGCACCGGCGGACAGGGCCCGGGTCGTGGCCTCGGCCAGCCCGTACCGGTCGCTGATCGCCTTCATCGCGCCCAGGTCGTCGGTCATCACGACGCCGTCGAACCGGTACCGCTCGCGCAGCAGCCGGTACGCGGCCGGGTCGACGCTCGCCGGGTTCTCGCCGGTCAGCCCGGGGACCTCCAGGTGCCCGAGCATCACGCCGACTCGGCCGTCGAGCGGCTTGCCGGGGCCGACCAGGGCCGCGTACGGCGCCAGGTCGGTGCGTTCGAGCTCGGCGAGCGGCGGCGTGCGCACCGAGCCCCGGTGCGAGTCGCCCGAACCGTTGCCGTGGCCGGGGAAGTGCTTGAGGACGCCGTAGACCCCGCCGGCCCGTTGCCCCTCGGCCCAGGCCCGCGCGTAGCGGGTCGCGGTCTCCGGGTCGTCGGAGAAGGAGCGGTCACCGATCACGGACGCGCGGGGCTGCCCGGACACGTCCACGGACGGCGCCAGGTTCCAGGTGACGCCGCGGGCCTTGAGCTGCCCGGCGCGGGTCCGGGCGATCTCGGTGACCTGCTCGGGGGTCTTCGTGGCCGCCATCTGCCGGGCGCTCGGGATGTCGCCGTCGAGCGCGTCGATCCGCTGGACCCGGCCGCCCTCCTCGTCGACGGCGACCGCGAGCGGCGTGCGGGAGGCGTCCTGCAGGGCCTGCATCCGGCCGCCCTGCAGCAGCGCGGTCGCGTTCCCGCCCAGGAACACCCCACCGACCCGGGAGCCCTGCACGATCGACCGCGCACCCGCCGGGTCGGACGCGTCGACGCCGACCATCAGCCGCTGCGCCAACCGGTCCCGCGGGGAGAGCGCCCCGACCATCGGGGCGCACGTGTCGACCGGCCGTTCCACGCTCGCCGGGGCGGCCTGCGGCGGGGCGGCCCCGGCACCGGGGCGCGCGGTGGTCGCCGGCGCGGAGACCGCCACGGTGCCCGCGGCCAGGGCGCCGACGACGGCCGCCGTCAACAGGCCGGCGCCGCGACGCCGGGCGGCCGGGCCCCGCAGCGCCGGCGGGTGGGTTCGTCCTCGCATCGCCGACCATCGTGACAGCACGGGCCCGCTCCGCCCGCCCGGACCCGCCGCGGTGTGTCAGCCGACTGCGGGGACCCGCTCGTCGACCGGGGGCGGGCCGGGCGGGGTGCCGTCGCCGAACGGGCGGCCGCCCAGCTCCTCGCGGCCGTGCGGGGTCAGCCAGCCCGCCGGGTCGGGACCCAGCGGCACGATGCCGGTCGGGTTCACCGGCAGGTGCACGCCGTAGTAGTGCTGCTTGATCTGCTCGAAGTCGATGGTGTCGCCGAAGCCGGGGGTCTGGAACAGGTCCCGGGCGTAGGCCCACAGCACCGGCAGCTCGGCGAGCTTGTGCCGGTTGGCCTTGAAATGGCCGTGGTAGACGGCGTCGAACCGGGCCAGCGTCACCCACAACCGGATGTCGGCCTGGGTGATGGTGTCCCCGACCAGGTAGCGGCGGGTCGACAGGTGCTCGGACAGCACGTCGAGCCGGTCCCACAGCGCCCGGTACGCCTTCTCGTAGGCCTCCTGGGTCGTGGCGAACCCGCACTTGTAGACGCCGTTGTTGACGTCGTGGAAGATCCCCTCGCCGATCTCGGTGATCTCGGCACGGTGCTGCTCGGGCCACAGGTCGGGGGCGCCGTCGCGGTGGAACTCCCGCCACTGGGTGGACAGGTCGAACTCCAGGTCCGCGTAGCCGTTCGTGGCGACCTTGCCCGAGGCGATCTCGACCATCGCGGGGACCGTGACGCCCTGGTCGTAGCCGGGGATCGCCTTCTCGTACGCCTCGCGCAGGTACTCGATCCCGAGCACCGGGTCGCGGTCACCCGGGTCGAGGTGGAACCGCCAGCTCCGCTCGTCGTGCAGCGGGCCCGCGATCCCCAGCGAGATCGCGTCCTCCAGCCCGAGCAACCGCCGGGTGATGATCACCCGGTTCGCCCACGGACAGGCCCGCGCCCCGACGAGGCGGTACCGGCCCGCCTCCACCGGCCACGCGGACGTCCCGTCGGCCGTGATGCGCTCGGCCACCCCGAGCGGTTCCCGCACGAACTCGCCGGTGCTCCCCATGCGCGGAACGCTACTGCCGCCCGGGGCGCCCCGCATGATCGGATGACGGCATGAGCGACGTCGAGGTCACCGCCGAGCGGGGGCTGCGCGAGCTGGTCCGGCCCGGTGCGCGGATCGCGCTGGCCGACGCGTGCGGGCTGCCCTCCGTGCTGGCCCGCCCGCTGAGCCGGGTGGCCGCCCGGGCCGGCGGGATCCGGCTGGTGCTGGGCTGGGTCCCCGGCCCGCCGCCGGACCTCGACCCGGCCGCGTTCGCCGACATCCGGACGGTCGTCGGCGGGCCGGGGGTCCGGAGGCTCGTCGAGTCGGGTGCCGCGCACCGGGTGCCGGCCCGGCTGTCGGCGCTGCCGGCGCTGCTCGCCGGGCCGCTGCGTCCCGACCTGCTGCTCGCGACCGTCGTCGCGCACGCCGACGGTTACCGGTTCGGCGCCGAGTCGTCGTGGATGCGCGGGCTCGCCGAGGACGGGGTGCCGGTCGCCGCGGTCGTCTCGCGGACCGCGCCGCACGCCGAGGCCGGGGACCCGCTGCCGGACGTGACCGTCCTGGGCGAGGTGGACGGCGACGCCGGGCGGCCGTACGCGATCGAGGCTCCCCCGCCGACCCCGGCGGACCGCGCGATCGCCGAGGCGGTGGCCGCGCTCGTGCCCGCGGGCGCGCGGGTCCAGTTCGGTCCCGGCCGGCTGGCCGGCGCGCTGGTCACCGCCCTGGACGTCCCGGTGCACGTCGACTCGGGGCTGCTCGCCGACCCGGTCGTCGACCTGGCCGAGCGCGGGCTGCTGCGCGGCACGCCGTCGGCGACCGCGCTGCACGGCAGCGCGCGGCTCCACGAGTGGGCCGATCGGCTGGGCCGGGCGGGCCACGGCGTCGTCCGGCCCGTCGAGTACACCCACGACCTCAGCCGGCTGACCACCGACCCGGGGCCGCTGGT
Source organism: Pseudonocardia sp. C8 (assembly GCF_014267175.1). Classification (NCBI taxonomy): domain Bacteria; kingdom Bacillati; phylum Actinomycetota; class Actinomycetes; order Pseudonocardiales; family Pseudonocardiaceae; genus Pseudonocardia; species Pseudonocardia sp. C8. The sequence goes on along the minus strand of NZ_JACMTR010000002.1, from coordinate 1,080,029 downwards.
CGCCCTGAACACGGCGCTCGAGATCGACCTGGACGGGCAGGTGAACGTCGAGGGCGTCGCCGGGTCGGCCGCCGGGATGATCGGCGGGCACCCGGACTTCGCGGCCGCCGCGGCGCGCGGGCCCGGGCTGTCGGTGATCGCGCTCCCGTCGTCGCACCGGGGCCGGCCGACGCTCGTCGAGCAGCTGGGCGGGCCGGTCACCACGCCGTCGCACGACGTGGACGTCGTGGTCACCGACCGGGGCACGGCTGACCTGCGCGGCCTCGGCCGCGATGAGCGCCGCCGGGCGCTCACCGCCCTCTGGAGGGGCGCGGTTGGGCCGAACGGGTGAACTTGTGATCGTCCGCGTGAGCAGTATCACACTGGCGATTCCGGGCCGCCCGTGGTGGCCCGGTCGCCGTGCCGAGCGTTCCTCGTCACCATCCCCGCGGGCCCGCACCGGCCACCCCGGTGGGGTCGCTGCGGCACTGGTGAGAGCGCCCGCACGGGCGACCCCCGGAGCCCGGCAGGTACCCCGGTGACGTGACGAACGTCATAGGTTCATCGGCCTAGTTGCGTATAACACAACATTTCCGGTCGATCCAGACCCCCGACACGACCCCACGACGGCGCCGGGGCCCCCGAACTACGGTCGGGTCGCCCCGAAGCACCCGAGTTGTGTCGAGGAGACGCGGTACATGACGGCCGACCATCGCACCACCAGCGAGCTCCCCGAGCTCGGACGGACCGTGCAGGAGTTCGGTGACGAACCCACCGAGGTCCGCGAGTCCACCCACTACAAGCACGAGTACGTGCAGTCGTTCGTCGACAAGTGGGACGAGCTCATCGACTGGCGAGGCCGCTACGAGAGCGAGGGGAAGTTCTTCGTCCAGCAGCTCCGCGACCGCGGGGTGCAGAGCGTCCTCGACGTCGCCACCGGGACCGGGTTCCATTCGGTGCGGCTGCTCGAGGAAGGCTTCGAGACCGTCGTCTCGGCCGACGGCAGCGCCGAGATGCTGGCGAAGGCGTTCGACAACGGCATGAAGTTCGGCGGGCACATCCTGCGCGTCGTGCAGGCCGACTGGCGCTGGCTCAACCGGGACGTCCACGGTGAGTACGACGCGATCATCTGTCTCGGGAACTCGTTCACCCACCTGTTCTCCGAGAAGGACCGGCGCAAGGCGCTCGCCGAGTTCTACGCGATGCTCAAGCACGACGGCGTCCTGATCCTGGACCAGCGGAACTACGACGCGATCCTGGACAACGGCTTCAGCTCGAAGCACCAGTACTACTACTGCGGCGACGACGTCGTCGCCGAGCCGGAGTACGTCGACGACGGGCTCGCCCGGTTCCGCTACCAGTTCCCGGACGGTTCCGAGTACCACCTGAACATGTTCCCGCTGCGCAAGGACTACACGCGCCGGCTCATGCACGAGGTCGGGTTCCAGCGCATCACGACCTACGGGGACTTCCAGTCGACCTACTCCGACGACGAGCCGGACTTCTTCGTGCACATCGCAGAGAAGGCCTACCTCGAGGAGGACGAGGCGTGACCCAGGCGCAGACCGCGGAACACACCGCCCGCAGCTACTACGACTCCGAGGACGCGGACACCTTCTACTCCCGGGTGTGGGGTGGCGAGGACATCCACGTCGGGATGTACGAGACCCCGCAGGAGGAGATCGCCGCCGCCAGCCGCCGCACGGTCGCCCGGATGGCGGAGATCGCCGGCCTCGCCCCGGGGACGCGGGTGCTCGACCTGGGTGCCGGCTACGGCGGTGCCGCCCGCCAGCTCGCCCGCAACCTCGGGGCGAAGGTGCACTGCCTGAACCTGTCCCCGGTGGAGAACGACCGCAACAGCCGGCTCACCACGCGGCAGGGACTCGAGAACCTGGTGACCGTCGCGACGGGCACCTTCGAGGACGTGCCGGTCGACGACGGGTCGGTCGACGTCGTGTGGTCGCAGGACGCGTTCCTGCACTCCGGCGACCGCGAGCGGGTGCTCGACGAGATCGCCCGGGTCCTGCGCCCGGGCGGCCACGCCGTGTTCACCGACCCGATGGCGGTCGACGGGCTCGACCAGTCGTCGATCCAGCCGATCCTCGACCGCATCCAGCTGTCGACGATGGCGACGCCCGGCTTCTACACGGGCGGCCTCGAGAAGCGCGGCTTCGCCTCGGTGACCTTCCACGACCACGCCGGGCAGCTGCCGACGCACTACCGGCGGGTCCGCGAGGAGCTCGTCGCCCGCGAGCAGGAACTGTCCGCGGCGATCTCGGACACCTACATCACCAACATGAAGGCCGGCCTGCAGCACTGGGTGGACGGCGGCAACGCCGGCAAGCTCACCTGGGGCATCGTGCACGCCGTCAAGGGCTGAGCCGCCCACGGGCCGCGTACACGCGAGGGCCCGGTTCCGCGTCGTGCGGAGCCGGGCCCCGGTGTGTGCGCAGGTGGGCGGGATCAGCCGTCGCCCTCCTGCTCCTCCTGGCCTTCCTGCCCCTCCTGGCCCTCCTGGTCCTCGCCGCCCTGGTCGCCGCCCTCCTGCTCCTGCTCCTGCTGCTGGGGCGGCGCGGGCGCGTCCTCCCCGCCGCCGCAGGCTCCGGCGGTGGTGAACACGAGGGCGAGGGCCGCGAGGGTCCCGAGCAGCGCCCGGGAGAGCGTCGTACGTCGCATGCGTGCGATTGTCCCAGATCGTCCGGTTTCAGCGGTGGAGGAACGCCCGCAGGGCGGCCAGGGTGTCGGCCGGCCGCTCGTCGACGAGGAAGTGCCCGGCCCCGGCGACCGCCTCGCCGGTGACCAGGTCCGGGTCGGCGGCCTCGCGACGCCAGACGTCCAGCGGGCTCTCCGCGTTGGCGCCGACCACCCCCGCCGCACCCCACAGGACCAGGGTGGGCGCGGTGATCCGCCGCCCGTCCGCGGCGGACGCGGCGTCGTGCTCCAGGTCGATCGTCGCGCCGGCCCGGTAGTCCTCCATCATCGCGTGCCGCGCGGCCGGGTCGGCGAACGCACGCTCGTAGGACGCGAGTGCCTCGACCGGGTGCGCGTCCAGCCCGGAGCCCCAGCCACCGAGCAGCGAGTGCAGGTAGCCGACCGGGTCGCAGGCGATCAGCCGTTCCGGCAGGTCCTCGGGCTGGATGAAGAAGAACCAGTGGTAGTACGCGGTCGCCAGCGCCCGGTCGACGTGGGCGTACACGTAGGCCGTGGGCAGGATGTCGAGCAGCGCGGCCCGGGTGACCCGCTCCGGCCGGTCGAGCAGCATCCGGTGGGTGACCCGGGCGCCCCGGTCGTGCCCGATCACGGCGAACACGTCGTGCCCGAGCCGGGACATGACCTCGACCTGGTCGGCCGCCATCGCCCGGAACGCGTAGCCGGCGTGGTCGTCACCGGACGCGGGGCGGCCGGACCGGCCGTAGCCGCGCAGGTCGGTGCACACCACGGTGTGGTCGCGGGCGAGGTCCTCGGCGACCGGCGCCCACATGGCGTGGGTCTGCGGGAAGCCGTGCAGCAGCAGGACCGGCGGGCCGTCCCCGCCCCGGACGCCGTGGATCGGCACCTCGTCCGGGCCGACGGTCAGGTCGAAGGGGGTGAACTCACCGAACACGGCGCGGCACCTCCTGCCCGTCCCGCCTCGTCGTCACCGGGCTCGTCCCGGAGGTCGAACACCCAGAACCGCAGCACCGCGAACCGCAGGAGGCCGCCCCCGACGCTGGCGAGCGCGATCGCGGTGGCCTCCTGGCCCGGCGTGGGCGCCTCCACCAGCCCGTGCAGCGCGAGCAGGACACCCGAGGTGTAGGTGGCGTAGAACGCGACGGTGCCGACGTCCTGCACCCACTCGCGCAGCCGGTGGGCGCGGGCCCGGCCGAACGCGAAGCGGCGGTTCAGCTCGGTGCTGATCGCGGTGGTCACGACGAGCGCGACCAGACCGGCCGGGACGGCGTCCAGCCACGGCCGGACCGTCAGGAACAGGGCCGCGTTGAACCCGGTGGCGGCACCGGCCACCACCGAGTACCGGGCCAGCTGGACGACCAGGGGGTGCCGGGCGCGGACCCGGCGGACCACGCCGGCGTCCGGCCACGCCCGCGGCCCCGATGCTGCACCCACCCGTTCCTCCCGCCGTCTCCGAACGAGGATCTTGGCAGCTGTTACCCGGTTCCGCCGAGCGGAATCCGCCGGACGCCGGTCACACCGGTCACCCGCCGGCTCCGGCCGTGCCCGTCAGAGCTGCAGGAACACCGTCTCCCCCGCCCCGCGCAGCCGGATGTCGAACCGGTACCGGCCGGGGCCGTCGGCGACCGCGACCAGCGTGTCCCGCCGCCCGGCGGGCACCACGGCCAGCAGCGGGTCGGCGGCGTTCGCGTCGGGGAAGTCCGGGAAGTAGATCCGGGTGACGACCCGGTCGAGCAGGCCCCGGGCGAACACCGAGACGTCGACGTGCGGTGCCTGGGCCGGGGTGTCCCCCACCGCCGGGAGCGCGCCGGGCAGCACGGTGCGCACGCTCCAGCTGCCGTCGTCGCCGGTGGGGACGCGGCCGAACCCCCGGAAGCCCTCGACCTCGGGCTTCGCCGCGCCCCGGGGGTCGTCCGGGTGGTCGAACCGGCCGGCCGGGTCGGCCTGCCAGGTCTCGATCAGGGCGTCGGGCACCGGGTCACCGTTGCCGTCGTACACGGTGCCGCCGATCGTCACCGCGCCGGGCGTGCCCTCGGGCACGACGTCCGGGCCGTCCGGCCACGGGAGCCCGAGCGCGAGGTACGGGCCGACGGTCTGGGAGGGGGTGAGCGGGCGGCTCATGCGTGCGGCTCCTCGAACGGGGTCTGGTCCCGGCCGCGCAGCACGATGTCGAACCGGAACGCGAGCGCCCACTCCGGGCGGGTGGCGTCCAGGTCGAAGGAGGCGATCATGCGCTCGCGCGCGCCCTCGGGCACCGAGTTGTAGATGGGGTCCTGGCCGAACAGCGGGTCGTCCGGGAAGTACATCTGGGTGACCAGGCGCTGGACGAACGCCCGGCCGAACAGCGAGAAGTGGATGTGCGCGGGGCGCCAGGCGTTGTGGTGGTTGCCCCAGGGGTAGGCCCCCGGCTTGATCGTCGTGAACGAGTAGTGGCCGTGGGCGTCGGTGAGCACGCGGCCGCCGCCGGTGAAGTTCGGGTCGAGCGGGGCCGGCCAGTTGTCCCACCTGTGCGCGTAGCGGCCGGCCGCGTTGGCCTGCCAGACCTCGACCAGGGTGTCCGGGACGGGGCGGCCGCCGGAGTCCAGCACCCGCCCGAAGACGACGATGCGCTGGCCCTGGGCCTCACCGTGCTCGCCCAGGGTCAGGTCGTCGTCGCCCGGCCGGATCGGGCCCGGCAGCAGCGGCCCGGTGACCTCCGTGAGCCGGTGCGGAAGGATCACCGGCCGTTCCTTCGGCGCCCGCAGCGCGGTGCTGCGGTAGCCGGGGTACTCCAGCGGCGCATGGGCGCCGGCGGGCACGGCCGCGTAGGGCTCGATGGTCGTCATCGGCCGGTCCTCTCTCGTGGTGGGTGGGTCAGACGGCGCCGTGCGGCAGCCCGACGTAGTTCTCGGCCAGGCTCGTGGCGGCAGCCCGCGACGAGACGGTGTAGCGCAGCTGGGCACGCTGCAGGCCGACGCCGAACGGGTCGCCGGCCTCGGTGCCGGGGTCGAAGCGGTGCAGCATCGACGTCATGAACCAGGAGAAGTGCTCGGCCCGCCAGACCCGCCGCAGGCAGGTCTCCGAGTAGCCGTCGAAGCCGCCCTCGCCGGCGCCGGCGTAGAACCGGGTGATCGCCTCGGCCAGCACCCGGACGTCGGCGATCGCCAGGTTCATCCCCTTCGCGCCGGTCGGGGGGACGATGTGCGCGGCGTCGCCGGCCAGGAACAGGCGGCCCCGGCGCATCGGCCCGGCCACCATGCTGCGCATCCCGGTGACGCCCGGCTTCTCCAGGAACTCGCCCTCGTTCAGCGTGAAGCCCGGGCGGGCCAGCCGGGTCTGCAGCTCGTCCCAGATCCGGGCCTCCGACCAGTCGCCGGGGTCGGTCTCCGGCGGCACCTGCAGGTAGAGCCGGGTGACCTCCGGGCTGCGCATCGAGTAGAGCGCGAAGCCGCGGTCGTGGTGGGCGTAGACGAGCTCGTCGGTGGTCGGGGCCGCCTTCGCGAGCACGCCCAGCCAGGCGAACGGGTAGGACCGCTCGGCGACCGTGAGGTCCCCGCCCGCCCCGGCCACCGCCCGGGAGCCGCCGTGGAAACCGTCGCACCCGGCGACCACGTCGCAGTGCAGCCGGTGCGCGGAGCCGTCCGCGGCGGTCCAGGTGATCGACGGCGCGTCCGTGGTGACGTCGTGGAACTCGACGTCGGACACCTCGAACTCGACCGGCAGGCCGGCGTCGTCGATCCGGTCGGCGAGCAGGTCCTTGACGACCTCCTGCTGGCCGTACACGGTGATGCCCTTCCCGACGAGGTCGGCGAAGTCGATCCGGTGGTCCTGCGCCGGGCCGCCGGGAGCGTCGGCGAACCGCAGCGCGATCCCGCTGTGCGGCATCCCCTCCCGGTCGAGGCGGTCGGCGACACCCGCCTCCCGGAGCAGCTCCACCGTCGGCGCCTCGAGGACGCCGGCCCGCACCCGGGCCTCGACGTAGGAGCGGCTGCGGGCCTCCAGCACCACCGAGTCGACACCGGCCCGCGCGAGCAGCTTCGCGAGGACGAGGCCGGCCGGCCCCGCCCCGACGATCCCGACCTGGCTCCGGTGCTCGCGCCGCTGCGTCATGCCCGGCACTGTCCCCGAACGGACCGACCGCGTTCGACGCGCCTTCCGCTGTGCGGAAGAATGCCCGGTCATGGGGTCACGACCGGCCCGGTCCGGGGTCACGGCCCGGGTGCTGGACGTGCTCGGCGCGTTCACCGCCGAGGCGCCGGCGCTGGGGCTCACCGACATCGCGCGGCGGACCGGGCTGCCGCTGACCACCGTGCACCGGATCGTGGGCGAGCTCGCCGCGGGCGGGGCGCTGGACCGCGGCGACGACGGGCGCTACCGGATCGGCCTGCGGCTCTGGGAGATCGCCCACCTCGCGCCGGCCAGCCACGGCCTCCGCGAGGCGGCGATGCCGTTCCTGGAGGACCTGCACGAGGTCACCCGGCACAACGTCCAGCTCGCCGTGCTGGACCCCGAGGACCCGGCCGAGGTCGTCTACGTCGAGCGGCTCTCCAGCCGGGACGCGGTCTCGATCGTCACCCGGCCCGGGTCCCGGCTGCCGTCGCACGCCACCGGGGTCGGGCTGGTGCTGCTCGCGCACGCCGACCCGGCCGACACCGAGCGGGTGCTCGCCCGGCCGCTGCGCCGGTTCACCCCGCACACGGTGTGCGACCCGGCCGGGGTGCGGGCGCTGCTGGCCCGCGCCCGCGCGAGCGGGTTCGTGATCTCCGACCGGCAGATCGAGGCGGTGTCGCTGTCGGTGGCCGCACCCGTGCGGGCGGGCGGCGGGCCGGTGGTGGCCGCGCTTTCGATCGTCGTCCCGGCCGGGACCAACCCGCACACCTGGGTGCCGGCCGTGCGGGCGGCCGCCAGGGGGATCAGCCGGGCGCTCGCATCGTGATCGTTCCGATGCCACCCGCACCGGGACGGCGCGCGGCGGCCGTGCCACGGTGACGACGTGCGCGACTTCCGGATCGAGATCCCCGAGCCCGAGCTCGACGACCTGCGCGAGCGGCTGGCCCGGACCCGCTGGCCCGACCCGGCCACCGTCGAGGGCTGGACCCAGGGCGTCCCGCTGGACTACGCCCGCGAGCTCTGCGAGTACTGGCGCACCCGCTACGACTGGCGCCGGGTCGAGGCGGAGATCAACTCGTGGCCGCAGTACCGCACCGGCCTCGACGGCGGCGGGGACGACTCGGTCGAGGTGCACCTGCTGCACGCCCGCTCCCGGCACCCGGACGCCATGCCGCTGCTGCTCACCCACGGCTGGCCGGGCTCGATCGTCGAGTTCCTGGACGTCCTGCCCGCGCTGACCGACCCCGAGGACCCGGCGGACGCGTTCCACGTCGTGCTGCCGACCCTGCCCGGGTTCGGGTTCTCCGGGAAGCCCTCCGTGCCCGGCTGGGGCGTGGAACGCATCGCCGTGGCGTGGGCGCAGCTGATGGACCGGCTCGGCTACGCCAAGTTCGCCGCGCAGGGCGGCGACTGGGGCTCGATGATCACCTCCGCGCTCGGGACGGCGGCGCCGGAGATGTTGTACGGCATCCACCTGACGATGGCGCTCGCCCCGCGTCCCGACGACGACGGGCAGCCGCTGTCGACGCAGGAGAAGGAGGACATCGCGTTCTCGAAGGCCTTCGACCGGTACGGCGCCGGCTACTCCAGCGAGCAGTCGACCCGGCCGCAGACGATCGGGTACGGCCTGGTCGACTCGCCGGTCGCCCAGTGCACCTGGATCGTCGAGAAGTTCTGGGACTGGACCGACTGCGCCGGGCACCCGGAGAACGTGATCAGCCGGGACCGCCTGCTGGACAACGTGATGCAGTACTGGCTGAACGCGACGGGTGCGTCGTCGGCGCGGATCTACTGGGAGAGCTTCGCGCGGCGGAGGATGGAGGAGGTGGCCGTCCCGACCGGCGTGGCCCAGTTCCCGCAGGAGATGGTCAAGCTGCCGCGGCACTGGCTGGAGCGCCGCTACACCGACCTGCGCTGGTTCACCCGGCCGCCGGTCGGCGGGCACTTCGCGTCGCTGGAGCAGCCGGAGACGTTCGTGGACGAGCTGCGGGGGTTCTTCCGCACCCTGCGCTGACCGTGCGGATGGCGCAGCCCGCCCCGATGCGGGCACCGCACAGGTCGGGCGTGGGCCGCACAGGTTGGGCGGGCACCGCACAGGTTGGGTCTCGTGCGACGCGCATCGAACCCGTGCGACGACGCGGCCCCGCGGGCCCGATCACGCGCGGGATCAGACCACCAGCACCGACGCGGTGAAGCCGTGCAGGTGGTTGCGGGCGCCCACCGGGCCGATCTCGCCGGCCGCGAAGAACCCGGCCACCGGTGGCCGCCGGGTCCCGTCCGGGTCGAGGCCGGCCCGGACGGTGCGGACGTCGTGGTCGGCGTCGCCGAACATCGCCGCACCGCGGCCGTTGCAGGAGAACAGCAGCGCGCCGGCCGCAGGGCGGTCGCGGCGCAGCGGGCCGAGCAGCTCGAGCAGGTTCTCCGCGGCCCCGGCGACGTCGCGGACCTGGAGCCGGACCGTGGTGCCGACCTCGACGACGTCCCCGGCCACGATCGTGCCGCCCTCGACGTCGACGGCCAGCACCGCGCGGACGAGGAAGTCGCCGCGCTCGTGCTCGTCGGCGTACTCGTCGACGGCCACGCCGAGGTGCAGGCCCTGCAGTGCCTGCTGCCGCTCGTCCGGCGGGAGGGTGCGGAGGATCTCGCGCAGCCGTTCCACGGCGGGCTTGCCGGCGAGCTCGGCGATCCGGTTGTGCTCGGCCCGGGTGACCACCATCGACGGCCCGATCGGCCGGCATCCCTGGCTGACCGCGATCCGCGGCACGGCCGCACCACCGAGCAGGACGCCGACGGCCCCGCCGGTGTGCACCCGGCCGTCGACGAACAGCCGGTTCGCGCCCGGGCCGCCCGGTGCTCCGGCCAGGCCGCCGATCACCGGGAACCCGGGGCGGTTCTCGTTGCCCCGCTCCAGGACGCCGCCGATCGGGAACGCGTGCGGGTCGACGAGCAGGATCTCCACCCGGTCGTCCTCGGCGGGCGGGCGCAGGCCCCGCACCGAGATCGCGCCGCTGCCGTGCGGGCCGGCGCCCGGGCGGCGTTCCGCCACCGGCGCCGTCGTCCGGACCGTCACCGCGGGCAGGCTCGCCGCCCACACCGCGACGGCCGGCTCGCCCTCGACACCGCGGCCGTCGGCGATGACGCCGTGCGCGGTCACCCCGATCGCGGCCCCGGCCCCGGCGAGCTCCATCACCCGCAGGCCCGCCGCCTCGACCTCGGTGCCCGGCGCCGACGGTCCCGACCCCGGGCCGACGAAGAAGACGACCAGGTCGGGGGCCGCACCGAGCGCGGACAGGGCCTGGCCGGTCGCCACCTCCGCCGCGCCGGTGAGGTCCGGCCCGACGGCGAGACCGTCACCGACCCGTCGCTCGGTGGCCCTCAGTTCGGCGGTCATCACCGCCTCCGTTCCCCGGCGGTGGGAGGCCACCGGTCCCGGCCGACGCTACGGGAGGGGCGGTGGGCGCCGCCACGGTCTCGCGACCCTGTGGCCCGCCGGGCTCACGCAACGGCGCCGAGCGGGTCTCCCCGCTCACCGGCCCGCCGACCGCCCCGACCGGTGCCGAACGTGCGCCCCGACGACCGGGCCACCGGTGATCATCACGCTGCCGTCCGGAGTGGGGCGGAAGCGTGCGCGTCGACCCGGCCGGCCACTGGTGATCCGCACGCAGATGCCCGTGGCAGGGCGCCAACGTGCACGCCGACCAGGTCTCGCCTCGTGATCAGCACGATCATGCCCCGGCCGGGACGAAAACGTGCACCCCGACCGACCGACCACTGGTGATCAGCACCCAGATGCCCCCGCCAGGACGCAAACGTGCACCCCGACCACCCCCGCTCTGACGATCAGCACGATGGTGCCCCGGCGGGGACGGAAACGTGCACCCCAACCGGCGGATCACCGGTCGTCAGCACCACGTGCCCCGGGCCGGGGCAGGGACGTGCGCCTCGACCAGCCGGGCCCTCGTGACCAGCACGTAGGCGCCCCGGGCGGGCCCGAAACGTGCGTGTCTACGGGTGAGGCTCTGATCATCAGCACGCTCGCACCCCGCGCCGTGCAAGACCGTGCGCCTCGACCAGCCCGCCCCCAGGGCAACCGGCGCGCGCGGGGCGCCGGCCGGTCAGTGGCGAGGTGCGGGGATCCGGCCGGGACGGGGCCACAGCCGGAGGCGGGCGACCGCCCGGACCCGCGCCGGGCCGAGCGTCGCCGAGTCGGTGGAGCCGAACGGGTTGTCGCCGCGCACGTCCCACCCGGCGCCGTCCGGGCGGACGGCCCGCTTCACCGACAGCTGACCGGGCCGCGAGTCCCAGGTGACCAGCACGACGTCGCCCGCGCGCACCGGGGCGCCGCACCGGACCAGGACCACGTCGCCGTCGGACAGGGCGGGCGACATGGACGGCCCGCGCACCGTCACCCGACGCCAGCGCACGGCGCCTCCCTCCAGTGTGGAATCCACGGGCCGCCCGACCTGCTCCGCCCCGGCCACGAGGGTAGGGTCGGCACCGCCAGAACGATCACCACCAGGGAGGATTCCATGCGGCTGTCCCGCATTCTCCGCCCGCGGCTGGAGGCCACCGCGCACTGCGACCTCCCCTGCGGCGTCTACGACCCCGCCCAGGCCCGGATCGAGGCCGAGTCGGTCAAGGCGATCCAGGAGAAGTACCAGAGCAACGAGGACCCGGACTTCCGGTCCCGTGCCATCGAGATCAAGGAGCAGCGCTCCGACCTGGTCAAGCACCACCTGTGGGTGCTGTGGACCGACTACTTCAAGCCCCCGCACTTCGAGAAGTACCCGCAGCTCCACGAGCTGTTCAACAAGGCCACCAAGGCCGCCGGTGCCACCGGCACCAAGGGGTCGAACGACCCGGCCACCGGCCAGCAGCTGCTGGACTACATCGCGGAGATCGACAAGATCTTCTGGGAGACGAAGAACGCGGCCTGACTAGGCGCACGGATGACGGCGCCGGCCGGCGGGCACCTGCTCCCGCCGGTCGGCGCCGTTCTCGTCACCGGGCGGCCCGACGGCACGACGTCGGTGGGCCGCGGTGCCGCACAACGGACGGAGCGGTGATCACCGGCCGTCCCCGCTACGGTTCCTCACGTGACGGTTCCTCACGTGCCCGAAGAGGAACCCCTCGGGTCCGAGCTCCCCGCAGCGCGTCGCCGGCGCGGATCCGTGCCGGCGGTCTTCGGCACCGGTGCCGCGGTGGGCGTCCTCGGGGGGATGATCGGGCTCGGCGGCGCCGAGTTCCGGCTGCCCCTGCTGATCGGGCTGTTCGGGTTCGCCGCGCTCCACGCGGTGATCGTCAACAAGGCGATGAGCCTCGCCGTGGTCCTCACGGCGCTCCCGGCGCGGCTGGTGGCCGTGCCGTACGCCGCACTGGCCCCGCACTGGCCGGTGGCGGTCAACCTCCTGGGCGGCAGCCTGGCCGGTGCCTGGGCCGGGGCCTCGTGGGCCACCCGGATGCGCGCCCGCACCCTCTACGCGGTCCTCGCCGCGCTGCTGGTGCTGATGGCCGCCGCGCTCGTGGCGACCCACCTCGGCGGCGCACCGGCCGCGCCGGTGCCGAGCGGTCCGCTGCTCGTCGTCGCCGGCCTGGTCGCCGGTTTCGGCATCGGCGTGGTGGCCGCGATCATGGGCGTCGCCGGCGGGGAGCTGCTGATCCCGACGATCGTGCTGCTGTACGGCGTCGACATCAAGCTGGCGGGGAGCCTGTCGCTGGCGGTGTCGCTGCCCACGATGCTCGTGGCGTTCGCCCGCTACAGCCGGGACCGGGCGTTCGTCGTGCTGCGCGGCCACGGCAGGTTCGTGCTGACGATGACGGCGGGCTCGGTCGCCGGCAGCCTGGGCGGCGCGCTGCTCCTCGGCGTCGTCCCCGACCTGGTGCTGGTCCCGGCGCTGGCGGCGATCCTGCTGGTGTCCGCGGTGAAGGTGTGGCGCCACGAGGCCGCGCCCCGGCCGCGGTGACATCCGCTGACCGGGCGGGGCAGGATCACGGCGTGCGCACCCATGTCGCGCTGCTGCGCGGGATCAACGTCGGAGGCTCCGGGAAGGTGCCCATGGCCGACCTGCGGCGGCTGCTGGCCCGGCGCGGCTTCACCGACGTCGCGACCTACATCCAGTCCGGCAACGTCGTCCTCAGCAGCACGGACCCGGACCCGGCCGTGGTGGCGGCGACGATCGAGGAGGTGCTCCGGGACGACCTCGGCGTCCCCCGGCCGGCCGTGGTGTTCGACCGCGAGGAGTACGTCGCCGCGGTCGAGGCGAACCCGTTCCCGCAGGTCACCGACCCGAAGCAGCTGCACGCGGTGTTCCGCGCCGCCCCGCCGGACGACGCCGAGCGGGCCCGGTTCGCCGCGGCGCTGGAGGCCGAGCGCGCCAAGGGCGGGCGCGGTACCGCCGAGATCGTCGGACGGGTCGTCTACCTGCACCTGCCCGACGGGATCGGGCGCAGCGAGCTGGGCGCCCGCCTGTCGGCACGGACCGGGGCCGCCGACGGTGGTGGCACGGCCCGCAACTGGGCAACCGTCCGGAAGCTCGGCGAGCTCCTCGGGTAGGGGCGGAGCCCGGCGGCGCCGCGACCGGGCGAACCGGCCGGCGGCGCCGCCGGCGGCGGGTGTCGAGCTGCCAGAACGATCACTGCCGCGGCCACTCCTGCAAGTGACTTGCAGCAGAGTACATCTGGCGAATCGATCCGTCCACGCGAGCGCGTCGCATCGCGAGTTCGTGGCTGTTGCGAGACACTGGCATGTGAACGGCGTGGCAGCCCGCCACGCTCCCCGTCACCGAGGAGGTCGGAGACCACCGATGGCCGAGTACACGCTCCCGGATCTTCCCTACGACTACGGCGCGCTCGCCCCGCACATCGCGCCGGAGATCATGGAGCTGCACCACTCCAAGCACCACAACACCTACGTCCAGGGCCTCAACGGCACGCTCGACAAGCTCGCCGAGGCCCGGGAGAAGGACGACTTCGGCGCGATCGTCGGGCTGGAGAAGACCCTCGCCTTCAACCTCGGCGGCCACGTCAACCACTCGATCTTCTGGAAGAACCTGTCCCCGGAGGGCGGGGACAAGCCGACCGGCGAGCTCGCCGCCGCCATCGACGAGGAGTTCGGCTCGTTCGACGCCTTCCGGGCGCACTTCACCGCGGCCGCCACGACGATCCAGGGCTCCGGCTGGGCCATCCTCGGCTGGGACACCCTCGGCGGGCGGCTGCTGGTCCACCAGCTCTACGACCAGCAGTCGCAGCTGCCGGCCGGGCAGGTCCCGGTCGTCATGCTCGACATGTGGGAGCACGCGTTCTACCTGCAGTACAAGAACGTGAAGCCGGACTACGTCAAGGCCTGGTGGAACGTCGTCAACTGGGCGGACGCCGCCGAGCGCTTCGCCGCCGCGCGGGCCTGATTCACCGGCCCGGGCGCACACCGGCTACCGGTGTGCGTCCGGGCCCGTCACGCCGGTGACCCGCAGCAGCAGGTGCATCGCCAGGTCCACCGACCGCTCGCGGACGTCGGTCCGGCCGCCGGGCAGGTACGGGTCGCGGGCGACCACCTGGCCGTCGGCGGTCGCCACGCAGAAGCAGACGTAGCCGACCGGCTTGGCCTCGGTCCCGCCGCCCGGCCCGGCGACACCGGTGATCCCGACGCCGATGTCCGCACCGAAGCGGGCGCGCGCACCGTCGGCCAGTGCCCGGGCGACCTGCGGCGAGACCGCGCCGTGCTCGGCGATCATCGCGGCCGGCACGTCGAGCAGCGCGGTCTTGGCCGCGTCGGAGTAGGCGACCACTCCCCCGGCGACGTAGGCCGACGACCCGGCGCGGTCGACGAGCCGCGCGGACAGCAGGCCGCCGGTGCACGACTCCCCGGTCGCGACCGTCCATCCCTTGTCCTGCAGGGCCGTGGCGAGCAGCTCGTCGGTGCTGCGGCCGTCGTCGCTGATCAGCTTGCGGCGGTGCGCCGCCACGATCCGGCCGGCCAGCTCCCGGGCGACGCCGACCGCGCCCGGCAGCGGGTGCAGGTCCACCTCGAGCTCGGAGCGGCGCAGGCAGGTCGTGACCTCGACCCCGGAGACGTCCAGATCGGCCTCCACCGCACGCAGGGTCGCCGCGATCTCCGACTCGGGCAGCCCGGCGAAGCGCAGCCGGACCGGCTCGGCCCGCGGGGTGCGGGCGAGCAGCGCGGCCACCGGCCCGGCGGTCAGCGCCGCCGGCCACATGCGGGTCAGCTCGCGTGGCGGCCCCGGCAGGACGACGACGAGCGGCCCGCCCGGCCGCGTCACGACGAGTCCCGGCGCGGTCCCGACCGGCTCCAGCACGCTCGCACCGCACGGCACCCGGGCCTGCTTGGCGGTGGCGGCGTCGAGCGCCGGGCCGTCCCAGCCCGCCCGGGCCGCCCAGCCGGACACCTTCGCGTGGATCCGCTCCTGCAGCGCCGGGTCGACCGCCATCGGGGCCCCGGCGAACTCGGCGACGATCTCGGCGGTCAGGTCGTCGGCGGTCGGGCCGAGGCCGCCGCTGGTGACGACGAGGTCGTCAGCGGCGACGTGATCCAGTGCCGAGCGCAGGTCGTCGGGCCGGTCACCGACCACGATCACCCGGCGTACCGCGAACCCGAGGTCACCGAGGGCGCGCGCCACGAACGGGCCGTTCGTGTCGGCGATGTGACCGGTCAGCAGCTCGCTGCCGGTGACGAGCACGGATGCGGTGGGGCGGGGCGCGCTCATGATCCGAACCTACCCGTGGTGCCGCCGTGCGCACCCCGCGCGTCCCCGCCGGTGGAGCGACCGGCGGGGCCACCGGGCCGCCACACGTGACGGGCCGGAGCACCGTCGCCGACACCCCGACCAGGTGACATCGCTGCCGCGACACGCCGAGGCCCGGGCGGACACGGCGTGTCGCCGCTGGACGCGCCGCGCTCGTCGTCGCCGGTGAGGTGACGCACATCGCCGCAGCCGGAGCCGGGGGAGCCGGACGGCCCGGCCCCGACCAGCACCGACCCGGCCGGCCGTCCCCGGATCCGGTGAACCGCTCACCGCAGTGACACAGAGTCGCGAAACCGGGTGGAGTCAGCACTCTCAGTGTGGTCTCAGCACGCGTGGGCGAGACTGCCCGGTATGTCTGGGACGTCTGCGACCGCCGACCGCGCCACCTGGGTGGGCGAGCTGGACCGGCTCGCGCCGTTGCGCGAGCTGCGGGTCGGCCCCGGCTTCCACGCGGCCCGCCTGCTGGTGACGGTCGGCGGCACCCCGCAGGGCCAGATCGCGGTGCCGCTGCGGAACGGCCGCGCGACCGTCGCCGACCTCGAGGCCGCCCTGACCACGCTTGGCCCGCCCGAGGAGGTGACACCGGCGCCGGTCGCGACCGACCCGATCACCGTGGTGATCGCGACCCGGAACCGCCCCGAGTCCCTCGCCCGCTGCCTGCGTGCGGTGCTGGCGTCGGACCACCCGGCGCTGTCGGTGATCGTCGTGGACAACGACCCGGAGGACGAGCGCACCCGCGACGCGGTCACCGCGACCGGGTCGCCGCGGGTCCGCTACGTCCGCGAGCCGCGCCGCGGCGCCTCCGTCGGCCGCAACCGAGGACTCGCCGAGGCGCGCACCGAGATCGTCGCCTTCACCGACGACGACACCGAGGTCGACCCGGCGTGGGCGTCCCGGCTGTCCGGGGCGTTCGCCGCCGACCCGGAGCTCGCCTGCGTGTCCGGACCCGTCCTCGCGGCCCGGCTCCGCTCACCCGAGGAGCGCGCCGCCGACGTCGCGCTGGCCTGGAACAAGGGCTTCACCGCCCGCCGGTTCTCGCTCGCGCAGCCCCCGGACGACTCGCCGATCTTCCCGTTCGCGCCCGGCTTGTTCGGCATCGGCGCCAACCTCGCGGTGCGGGCCGTCGCCGCCCGGTCGGCGGGCGGCTTCGACGAGGCGATGGGCCCCGGCACCCCCACCCACGGCGGGGAGGACTGCGAGTTCCTGGTCCGGATGATCCTGGCCGGGCACGTGCTCGGCTACGCCCCCGGCGCCTACCTGTGGCACCACCACCGGCCCGACCAGGACGCGCTGCGCCGGCAGATGGAGGGCTACGCGGTCGGCCTGGGCAGCTTCCTCGCCAAGGTCGCGCTGTCGCCGCGGGGCCGCTCCGCCGCGCTGCGCAGGCTCCCCGCCGCGCTGGCACGGCTGCGCTACATCGCCGCCCGGGAGGCCGGCGCCGGCGACGCGGTGCCGGCCGACGCCGACCAGGCGCGGACCCGCGGCCTGCTCACCGGACCGCGTGCCTACCTGAGGTCCCGCCGGGCGGTCCGGCGTGCCGGCGGTGCCGTGCCGCCGCTGGTGGGGCGGGACCGGCCGGTCGTGCCGGGCCACCACACCGCGACCGGCACCGGCCGCGCCCACCCGGCCGACCGCGACGACCCGGCGGTGCCGGTCTGAGGTCCGGGAACGGTCCGGCGGGTGCCCCTCCGGCGTCCGGACTCCTGACGTCCGGCGGCCGACCGGCGGGTGCCCGTCCGGCGTCCGGGCGCCGTCAGGCCGGCCCCGGACCCAGGACCTCCGGGTGCGGCGCCGCCGCCACCAGGCGGTGGTACGGGTCGGCGACCAGCCGCCGGGAGGCGATGTCGAGGACGCCCATGGTGCACTCGGCCTCGGCGGCCAGATCCTGCGCCGGGACGCCGTCACCGTTCGCCACCCGGACGATCCGGTGCCGCATGGTGAAGGGCTTCCGGTCGGTGAACTCCATCGCGGAGTCGACCTCCACCTGCTCGCCGGCGCGGAGCTCGGCCCGGAAGTGGACGGTCGTCGAGAGCAGCACGACCGTGAGCCCGTGCTTCTCCAGCACGGCCTGGGCCAGCCCCGCCGCCCGGAAGTGCTCCATCCGGGCGTGCTCGGCGTACTGGTGGTAGACGGCGTGGTTGACGTGCCCGTTCACGTCCTCCTCGTAGCTGCGGACGCCGATCCGGACCTGGAACCGCGCGGGCTGCTCAGCGCTCATGGT
Source organism: Pseudonocardia sp. C8 (assembly GCF_014267175.1). NCBI lineage: Bacteria > Bacillati > Actinomycetota > Actinomycetes > Pseudonocardiales > Pseudonocardiaceae > Pseudonocardia > Pseudonocardia sp. C8. The sequence continues at coordinate 1,062,311 of NZ_JACMTR010000002.1, read as the reverse complement.
CGTCAGCCTGCCATCGGTGTCCGGCAGGTCGTGAGCACCGGCGCGCTACGTTGTGCCCGTTGCGACCGCGGCCGTAGGGTGGGAATTCCTCCTGACTAGGCTGGGCGGGGGGCAGCACGACCGGGTCGTCGAGCAACGGCGACCGGCTGCCACACACGGGACACCTTGCGGAGTACCGGGCCGCGCCACCGGCGACGACTGTCGAGGGAGCACGAGGCACATGAGCAGTGAGACGCCCACCGGTCTGGGGGACGAGCAGGGCCCCGACATCGGCGAGGTCGTCCGCTTCGAGGTGGTCGGGCACGGGGGCGGCGCCGTCGTCGTCCACGTGCACGGCGAGATCGACACGATGACCGCGCCGGTGCTCAGCGAGCGCCTGGCCGGGCAGATCCCGTCCGCGGAGCTGCTGGTGGTCGACCTGTCCCGGGTGACGTTCCTCGGATCGGCCGGGCTGGCCGCGCTGGTCGAGACGAAGGAGAAGGTGGAGGGCGCCGGCAGCCGGCTGCGGCTGGTGTGCGGCTCGCACGCGGTGACCCGAGCCCTGGAGGCGACCAACCTGATGTCCCTGTTCGACGTGGCCGATGGCGTGCCGGAGGCGCTCCGGACGGCCTGAGAAGACCTGGAGGCGTATGGGTGCCTGGTGGCCCCCGCGGTCTTCAAAACCGACGTGGCCGAGCATCTCGGCCAGGCGGGTTCGATTCCCGTCCGCCTCCGCCACACCTGATCCGAGATGAGCACGCTCCCCGGCACCGCACCGCCCGGCCCCGGCACCCCGGGCGGCGAGCCGTGGACCGTGCCCGGGATCGCCGGCGCGGTCCGGGACGGGCGGCGCACCGCGACCGAGGTCGCGGACGAGCTGCTCGACCGGGCCGCCGCCGGGAACGCCCGCCTTCTGGTGAGCGTCGATGCGGAGCCGGCCCGGGCGGCCGCCGCGGCCCTGGACCGCCGCACCGACCGGTTCGCGCTGCCGCTGGCCGGCGTCCCGGTCGCGGTGGAGGACGGCATCTCGGCCACCGGCCGCGGTGACGAACCGGTGCGGCGGCTGCGCGGCGCCGGTGCGCTGGTCGTCGGCCGGGCCCGCACCGCCGAGTTCGGCATCGGGCCGGACGGCTCCCCCGGTGGCCGCGCCACTGCGGCCACCATCGCCGCCGGCGTGGTGCCGCTCGCGATCGGGATCGACGGCGACGGGGCGCTCCGGGCCGCGGCCGCGGCCCACGGGCTGGCCGCGCTGAAGCCGGGACGGCGGGTGCTCCCGTTGCCCGCGGCCGCCGAGCGGCGGTGGGCGGGGCTGGCCGAGACGACCGTCGTCGCCGCGACCCCGGAGGAGATCCTCGCCGCGTTCGAGGTGCTGGCCGCCCCGGCGCGGCGGGGGCCGGCCGCGGCCGGTGGGCTCGCGGGCGGGATGGCCGCCGGCCTCGCAGGCGGGGCGCCCGGTGGCCCTGCCGGCGGGGCGGCCGGTGGGCCCACGGGCGGGATGGCCGGTGGCCCCGCGGGCGGGGCAGCCGTCCCCGGCGCGCGCTCCCCGGTCGTTCCCGGCGCGCGCTCCCCCGGGACGTACGGCCCCGCGGCGGCCGGCCCCGGTGACGGGGCCCCCGACGATCCGGTCGCCGCACTGGCCTGCTCGCTGCGCACCGGCCGCACCCGGCAGGCCGACACCGCGACCGCGGCCGGCGTGCACGCCGCGATCCGCGCGCTCGAGGCCGCCGGCCTGCACCTGCTGGCCGCCGACCCGCCGTACCGGGCGGTGCTGCCGGTGCACGGCGCCCGCCGCCGCCACGCCGGGCTGGCCCGCCGGGTCGAGGACATGGAGCTGGATCCGGCCGGCCTGCCCCGGGCCGCCCGCAGCGCCGTCCGCCGCGGGCAGCGGGTCCGCCGGCTCGGCGGGCTCCGGCCGGCCACCCCGGCGTCCTGGCGGCAGCGGCTCATCGCCTGGCTGGACGACGCCGGGGCCGAGGCCGCGCTGCTGCCCGCCCCGGGCGGCCCGGGCGCGGCCGGGACCACCGGGCTGGACGCCTGGAACCTGGCCGGGCTCCCGTCGTTGATCGCCCCGGTCCGCCACGGCGGCCGCCCGGCGTGCGTCCAGCTCGTCGGGCGGCCGGGTGCGGAGCGCAGGCTGCTGGCGACCGCGGCGCTGCTCGCCACCGCCTGAGCGTGTGGCTGCCGGGCTGCGATCAGGCGTGATCGACGATCGGGCACGGGACCGGTCGGAACCGGCCGCGAGTAGCGCAGGCGGATCGCGCATCGGCACAGCGAGCCACGCCGGATCGTCGATCAGCGTGCCCCGGTCCCCCGGCGGCGCGTCACACCGCGGGCGGCTCCCACCGGCCGGTCGCGGCGAACGTCTCCAGGGTCGCCGTGTACGGGGCGAGGTCCAGCCCCTGGGCGGCGACCCAGCCGTCGTCGTAGTAGCTGTGCCGGTACCGCTCGCCCCCGTCGCAGATCAGCGTGACGACGCTGCCCCGCCGCCCGTCCCGCAGCATCTCGGCGACCAGCTGGTAGACCGCCCACAAGTTGGTGCCGGTCGACCCGCCCGTCCACCGGCCGGTGCGTGCGCGCAGGTGCCGGGCCGCGGCGACGCTGGCCGCGTCCGGCACCGGGAACATGCGGTCGATCACCGACGGCACGAAGCTCGGTTCCATCCGGGGCCGGCCGATCCCCTCGATCCGGGAGGCGTGCCCGGTCCGGTGGCCCGGGTCGCCGGTCCGCCAGCCGTCCAGGAACGCCGATCCCTCGGGGTCGACCACGGCCAGCCGGGTCGCGAGCCGCCGGTAGCGCAGGTAGCGCCCGATGGTCGCGGACGTCCCACCGGTCCCGGCGCCGACCACGATCCACTCCGGGACCGGGTGCGGCTCCTGCTCGAGCTGGGCGAGGATCGACTCGGCGATGTTGTTGTTGCCCCGCCAGTCGGTGGCCCGCTCGGCGTAGGTGAACTGGTCCAGGTAGTGGCCGCCGGTCTCGGCGGCGAGCCGCTCCGCCTCGGCGTACACCTGCCCGCCGTGCTCGACGAAGTGGCAGCGCCCGCCCTCCCGCTCGATCAGTGCGATCTTCTCCGGGCTGGTCGAGCGGGGCATCACCGCGACGAACGGGAGCCCCAGCAGCCGCGCGAAGTACGCCTCGGACACCGCCGTCGACCCGGAGCTGGCCTCGACCACGGTCGTGCGTTCGGTGATCCAGCCGGACGCCAGCGCGTACAGGAACAGCGACCGCGCGAGCCGGTGCTTGAGGCTGCCGGTGGGGTGCACCGACTCGTCCTTGAGGTAGACGTGCACGCCCCACTCGGCCGGCAGGTCGAGGACGTGCAGGTGGGTGTCGGCCGAGCGGTTCGCGTCCGCCTGGACCCGGCGCATCGCCTCGTCGGTCCAGGCACGGGTGCGGGCGCAGCTGCGGTCGACGGGCTCCACCCGCCCGAGCCTAGAGGTGCACCAGCCCGGTCCCCGCGGTGACGGAGCCGATCACCGCCGCCGGGTGCCCCCGCTCCCGCAGCCACGCCGCGGCGGCGTCCGCCGCCCCCGGCTCCGCGCCGAACAGCAGCCCGCCGCTGGTCTGGGCGTCCGAGAGCAGCAGCAGGTCGTCCTCGGTGGCGGCCCCACGCGTGATCCGGCCCTCCACCCACTGCCGGTTGCGCAGCGTCCCGCCCGGGACCACGCCGTCGGCGATCAGCTCCCGCACCCCGTCCAGCACCGGGACGGTGCGGGCGTCGACCACCGCGTCGACGCCGGAGGCGACGGTCATCTTCGTCAGGTGCCCCAGAAGGCCGTAGCCGGTGACGTCGGTGCAACCGGTCGCGCCCGCGTCCCGGGCGGCCGCGGAGGCGTCCGCGTTGGGGGTGGTCATCGCGGTCACGGCCGCGTCCACCGCGGCCGGGACACCGCGCTTGACCGCCGTCGAGATCACGCCGATGCCGAGCGGCTTGGTCAGCACCAGCGCGTCCCCGGGGCGCAGGCCACCGTTGGTGAGCACCCGCTCCGGGTGCACCTCGCCGACGACGGCCAGGCCGTACTTGGGTTCCGGGTCGTCGATGGTGTGCCCGCCGACGACGGCGAACCCGCACGCCCGCCCGGCCGCGGCCCCGCCCTCCAGCACCTCGGCGAGCACGTCCGGCCCCAGCTCCTCCGACGGCCAGCACACCAGGTTCAGTGCGAACAGCGGGGTGCCGCCCATGGCGTACACGTCGGACACCGCGTTGGTCGCCGCGATCGCACCCCACGTGCGGGGATCGTCGACGATCGGGGTGAAGAAGTCGGTCGTGGCGACCAGCGCCCGGTCCGGGGCGATCCGCCAGACGGCGGCGTCGTCGCCGGTGTCCGTGCCCACCAGCAGGTCCGGGTGCGACGGCGGGGCGACGCCCGCGAGCACCTCGGCCAGCTGCCCCGGGCCGAGCTTGCACCCGCAGCCCGCGCCGTGGCTGAACTCGGTGAGCCGGCGGACGGATGCGGTGCTGAGCCCGGATGCACTGGCGGACATGGACTTCCCTCCGTGGTGACGGTCGTCACCGACGACCCTACCCGCCGCGACCGGTCCTCACGCAGGGCCACTGACCGCCGACCGCGGGTCCGGCCCCGTCCGCCGAACGGGGTCTGTGCGGCCGTATCGTCGGCACCGACACTGACGGACCGTGAGCGCGGGACCCCACGCGGGACCGCGGGACGACGGGCCGGCCGCACCGGCCGGGGACGCTCCGCGCAGGAGCCGGACAGGGGGACGGTCGACGACGTGGCCGAGAACGACGGGCTGGCCGAGGACATCCGGGACGACGAGACGACCCGCGCCGGCAGGGCGGTCGCCACGGACCTCCCGCAACGGGTCCCGCTCGGCGGGGACGGTGCCCGGTCCGCGACCGCAGGTACCGGCGTCGACGAGCTGCTGACCCGGCTCGCCGCCGCGGAGCGGGCCCGGGACGAGGCCGTCCGCCGGGCGGACGCGCTCGCCGCGGAGCTGGAGGAGGCCCGTTCCCGCCCGGCCGAGACGTTCGGGATGCGCGCGGACAAGGTGCTGCGGCTCGCCGACCACGACGCCCACCAGCGCCGCCGGGCCGCCGAGCAGGAGGCCGAGGAGCTGCGGGAACGGGCACGGGCCGAGGCCGAGCGGATCACCACCGAGGCCCGGGCCGAGGCCGAACGGGTCACCGCCGACGCGGCCGCCGAGGTGGAACGGCTGCGCGCCGCCGGCGCCGCCGCCCGCCGCGACGGGGAGCTCCTCGCCGACACGGCGGCGTCGATGCACGCCCACGTGTCCGGGCTGCGCTCCACGGTGCGCGACGAGGTCGCCCGGCTGCACGCGCTGCTCGGCGACGAGCTCGGCCGGCTCGACGAGCCGGCCCGGCTGCCGGGTGACCGGGCGCGCCGCGACGACACCACGACCGCTCCCGCCGGTGGGGCGCACACGCTGCGTGAACCGGCGGATCCCGGGCCCGCGACCGGGGACCTCCCCGAGGTCTCGCTGCCCGCCCAGCGCGCCGGCGGCGCACCCGGCGACGACCGGGACGCGGCGGCGGACGGCCGCGAGGCCGACGTGGCCGGTGCCGAGGGCACGGCCCCGCCGGCCCGGACGACCGGGGACGCTGCCGAGGCGTGAGCGCTACGGTGCGCGCATGACCACCGCGCACCCGCCCCGCGCGGCCGACCCGCGCCGCCGCGTCCCGCGCACCGACGCCGTCCTCGCCGAGCCGGAGCTGGTCGCGGCCGCCGCACGGCTGGGCCGGGACCGGGTGAAACGGGCCGTGGCCGCGGCCCAGCAGCGGGCCCGGGACGGCGTGATCGACCCCTCCGGGGTCGCCGCCGACGCGCTCGCCGCGCTGCCGGCGGCCGCCACCGGGATCCGCCCGGTGCTCAACGCCAGCGGCGTCCTGCTGCACACCAACATCGGCCGGGCCCCGCTGTCCGAGGCCGCCGTCGCCGCGCTCGGCACCGCGGCCGGGACCTGCGACGTCGAGCTGGACCTCGCGACCGGCGCGCGCGGGGTCCGCGGAGCGTCGGCGGTCGAGGCCCTGCGGCGCGCCGTCCCGGGCGCCGGCGCGGCCTGGGTCGCGAACAACGGGGCCGCCGCGCTGGCCCTGGTCTGTGCCGCGCTCGCCGGCACCGGCCGCGAGATCGTGATCTCCCGCGGGCAGCTCGTCGAGATCGGGGACGGTTTCCGGATCCCGGAGCTCATCGAGTCCACCGGCGCCCGGCTGCGCCCGGTCGGCACCACGAACCGCACCCACCTGCGCGACTACGCCGACGCCGTCGGGCCGGACACGGCGTTCCTGCTGGCCGTGCACCCGTCCAACTTCGTGCAGCGCGGGTTCGTCTCCGAGGTGTCGGTCCGCGAGCTCGCCGGGCTCGGCCCGCCGGTCGTCGCCGACATCGGATCGGGGCTGCTCGCGCCGCACCCGCTGCTGCCCGACGAGCCGGACGCCGCCGGCACCCTCGCCGCGGGCGCCGACCTCGTCACCGCATCCGGGGACAAGCTGCTCGGCGGCCCGCAGGCCGGGCTGGTGCTCGGCGGCGGGGACCGCGGCACCGATCTGGTGGAGCGGGTCCGGCGGTTCCCGCTGGCCCGCGCGGTGCGGGTGGACAAGCTGACCCTCGCCGCGCTGGAGGCGTCGGTGGCCGGGCCGCCCACCCCGGTCCGGGAGTTCCTCGACGCCGACCCGGCCGCGCTGCGGGCCCGCGCCGACGCGCTGGCCGCGGACCTGGCCGGCGCCGGGATCGAGGCGGCCGCCGTCGACACCGCCGCCGGGGTCGGGGGCGGCGGGGCGCCCGGGGTGGAGCTGCCCAGCGCCGCCGTCGCCCTCCCCGAGCGGTACGCCGCGGCGCTGCGGGCCGCCGACCCCCCGGTGCTCGGACGGGTCGCCGACGGCCGCTGCCTGCTGGATCTGCGCGCGCTGCCGCCGTCCGCGGACGAGGCACTGGCCCGTGCCGTGCGATCGGTGCGGGGAGGCTGAACGGTGCACGTGCTCTGCACCGCCGGGCACGTCGACCACGGCAAGTCGACGCTGGTCCGCGCGCTGACCGGGATGGAGCCCGACCGGTACGCCGAGGAACGCCGGCGCGGCATGACGATCGACCTGGGGTTCGCCTGGACCACGCTGGGCTCGGAGACGGTGGCGTTCGTCGACGTGCCCGGGCACGAACGGTTCGTCACCACGATGCTCGCCGGCGCCGGGCCGGTGCCGGCCGCGATGTTCGTCGTCGCCGCCGACGAGGGCTGGATGCCGCAGTCCGCCGAGCACGCCGACGCGCTCGCCGCCGCCGGGATCACCCGCGGGCTGCTCGTGGTCACCCGCAGTGACCTGCTCGACCCCGAGCTCGCGCTGGACGACGCCCGGGCCGGCCTGGCCGCCCGCGGCCTCGACGGCTGGCCGGCGGTCACGGTGTCCGCGACGACCGGCGCCGGGCTGGACACCCTCCGCGACGCGCTCGCCGCGCTGGTGGCCGGGCTGCCCCCGGCCGACCCGGACGGCGACGCCCGGCTGTGGGTCGACCGGGCGTTCACCGTCCGCGGGTCCGGCACCGTCGTCACCGGGACGCTGCGCAGCGGCACCGTCCGCGCCGGCGACGAGCTGGAGCTGGACGGGCCGGCCGGCCGGGTCCCGGTCACGGTGCGCACCGTGCAGGAGCTCGGCGCGCCGGTCGAGACCGCAGGCGCGGTCGCCCGGGTGGCGCTCAACCTGCGCGGCATCGCCCGGGACCGGATCCGGCGCGGCGACGCCCTGCTCGCCCCCGGGGCCTGGCCGGTCACGGCGGAGGCCGACGTCCGGCTGCACGGCATCGGCGGGCCCGCCCCGGAGATCGACTCCCCGGTCGGGCTGACGCTGCACGTCGGGTCGGCGGCCGTCCCGGTGCGGGTCCGCCCGCTCGGTGACGACGTCGTCCGGCTCCGCCCGGAGCGCCCCCTGCCGCTGCGGATCGGTGACCGTGCCGTGCTGCGCGACCCGGGCGCGCACCGGATCGTGGCCGGGGTGACCGTGCTCGACCCGGCCCCGCCCGCGCTGCGGCGCCGCGGCGCCGCCCGCCGGCGGGCCGGCGCCCTCGCGGCGGCCACCGGCATCCCGGACGCCGCGGCCGAGCTGGCCCGCCGCGGCACCGTGCGGGCCGCGGACCTGGTCCGCTGGGGAGTCCCCGCCGCCGCGGTCGACGCGCTGCGGGAGCAGGTGCCGGGCGCGGCCGGGTGGCTGGTGCACCCGGACGCCGCGACCGCCGCCGTCCGCGCCCTGGAGCGGGCCGTCACCGAGCACGACGCCGCCGACCCGCTCGACCCGGGATTGCCGCTGGCCGCGGCCCGCCGGGCGGCGGGGCTGCCGGACAGCGCGCTGGTCGGTGCCGTGCTGGACGCGGCGGGGAGCCGGGACCCGGGCACGCGGTCCGGCGCAGGACGCGCCGCCGTCCTGGAGCTCCGGGACGGCCGGGTCCGCACCGCCGGCGAGGCCGGCCCACCCGACCGGGTCCGCGCCGCGGCCGCCCGGCTGCGCTCCGACCTGGAGGCGCACCCGTTCGCCGCACCCGAGGCCGACCGGCTCGCCGCGCTCGGCCTGGGCCCGCGGGAGCTGGCCGCCCTGGAACGGGCCGGGGAGCTGCTGCGGCTGACCCCCGAGGTCGTGCTGCTGCCGGACGCCCCGGAGCGGGCCCTGGAGGTGCTGCGCGGCCTCGGCGGGGAGTTCACGGTGAGCGCCGCCCGGCAGGCGCTCGGGACAAGCCGGCGGGTCGTCGTGCCCCTGCTGGAACTGCTCGGCCGCACCGGGCGCACCGCCCGGACACCGGAGGGGAACCATCGCGTGCGGTGACCGCCCCGCTCCGAGTGGCGGACCACCGGCGGGGTGCCTACCGTCGGTCGTCATGACCGACTCTCCCGGCACCGGTGCCCCGGACGGACGCCCCGGCGGGACCACCCGGACCTCGCGGGTGGTGGGGAGCGGGGCCGCCGAGAGCTCCGAGGGCGGCGACGAGCTACGGCTGGAGACCTCGTTCCCGTCCGAGGGGGTCACGGTGATCGCGGTCGGGGGCGAGCTGGACATGCTGACCGCGCCCGAGCTGCGCCGCGAGGTGTCCGAGCGGATCCCGGCGGCGTCGCTGGTCGTGCTGGAACTCGGCGGCGTGCGCTTCCTCGGCACGAGCGGGCTCGCCGCGCTGATCGAGATCCGCGAGCAGGCCCATCGTGCCGGGGTGGAGCTGCGGATCGCCTGCACCGAGCGGCGCGTGCTCCGTCCACTCGGCCTCGCCGGCCTCCATCACCTGTTCGACATCCACGACGACGTCGAGGCCGCCCTGAACTCCTAGAGGAGTGATACAGCTCACACCCGGTCGGAGCACTGCCGTCGGTGCCGCCGTGCCGCCGTGAACAGGGGCGACGGACCCGCCGCCGCGCGCCGACGACGCCCGCGGCCCGGACCGGCACGGATCCGTGCGCATTTCAGGTTTGTCCACGGTGCACCTCGGGAACCGGATCTCATGCGACCCGGTCGCCCCGGGTCCCGAGCGACGAGGTGAGCACGTGAGCGACGTTTCCCGGCTTCCCGGCCCGATGGAAGACGTGTGGGAGTGGCAGCGTCTGGGTGCGTGCCGCGGCATGGACAGCGCCGTCTTCTTCCACCCGGACGGCGAACGCAACCCGTCCCGCTCGCGGCGCACGGAGCGGGCCAAGCAGATCTGCCGTACCTGCCCGGTGATCCAGGAGTGCCGCCGGTTCGCGCTCGCGAGCCGGGAACCGTTCGGCGTGTGGGGCGGGCTGGGCGAGTCCGAGCGTCGCGCCATCCTCGAGCGCCGCGACGCCGCCGCGCTGACCTCGAACCTCGTCGCCGCGGTCTGAGCACCACACCTCGGCCGCGCCGCGCCGCCACCGGGCCGGAACGCTCACGGAACCCGGCCACGCTCACCCGATCGCGCGAGCGGCCCCCGGATCGGTGAGCGTCCCGTGCCCAGGCCCCGCACCGGGCCGCGGCCCGAGCGGGGCCCGGTAGGGAAGGACCGGCAGCCCGTACACCCGCGCCACCCGCCGGACGGCCCGGCGCACCACCTCGATCTCCGGGTCGGCCGCCGGTGCGGTGGAGGCCGGCGCCACGCAGTAGGTGCCGTCGTCCGGGTCGAACCCGACCAGCTCGGACAGCGCGGCCACCAGGTCCGGCTCGTCGGCCTCCCGCACCGTCCAGCGCAGCCCGAGCCGGTGCAGCCGGACCGGGACCCGGTCCCGGTCGACCGGCATGGCGACCGGTGCGTCGCCCGGGTCGGACGCCGGGTCGTCACCCGGGTAGTCCTCGGCGTCGGCCGGCTCGACCAGGCGCAGCGGCCCGGCCGGATCGGTGCGCACGACGAGCAGGTCGGTCTCCCCCGCCCCGCCGCTCAGCTCGGCCAGGACACCCCCGGCGCGGGCGGACTCGGTCTCGGTGAGCGCCACGGCCACCAGCCTGCGCGGCCGGGCCACGTCCTGCCCCACGACGATCACGCGCCTTCCGAGTCCCACCTGCGTTCCGCCGCACAGTAGACCGGGGCCCCGACGGTGACGCGCCCCGAACCGCCGCCGTCCGGACGAGTGGGGCCGCCCGCTCCGCGAGCGGATCACCGCGGCCGTCCATCCCGGACCCGCGGCACGTGCCGGGCGCCGCTCCGGGGGTGCCGGCGACCGCCGGTCGACGTCGGCGGTCCGGCGGTCCGGCGGTTCCCGGCATCCGCCCGGCGGTCGCCGGCGCCGGGTGGGCCGGTGGTCATCCCCGGACGGGCCGGTGCCCGTCGTCGAGCCGGATCGCGAGCAGCGCGATGTCGTCGACCAGCCGGTCCGGCAGGCACACCTCCAGCAGCCGCTCCACCACGCTCTCCGGGTCGGCGTCGCGCGGCATCCCCTCGACGGTCCGCTCGATCAGCGCGGCCCGGGCGTCGGCGTCCTCGCCGAGGATGTCGGTCAGGCCGTCGGTGTAGAAGACCAGCAGCGATCCGGGCGCGCAGGTCACCGACGCCTCGTCCCGGCGGGCCCCGTCGGCCCGGCCGAACTCCGGCACCGCGCCCAGCATCGGCGAGTGGTGCGCGTCGAGCCGGACCAGCGGGCCACCCGGCTCGACCAGCAGCGGCGCCGGGTGCCCGGCGTTGGCGTAGGTCAGCACCCGGGAGCCGTCCACCGCGGGCGGCTCCAGCCGGGCGTAGACGGCGGTCGCCATCGCCGCGATGTCGAGCCCCTGCACGAGCTGGTCGCAGCGGTCCAGCACCGATCCGGGGCCGTCGCCACCCCACGCGTACGAGCGCAGCACACCGCGCAGCTGCCCCATCGCCGCCGCCGCGGACAGGTCGTGCCCGACGACGTCGCCGACCGCCGCGCCGACCGACCCGTCCGGCAGCGGGAGCACGTCGTACCAGTCGCCACCGACCTGGTTGCCGTCCGTGCCGACCAGGTAGCGCGCCGCAACGCCGAGCCCGGGCACGTCGGGCAGCGCGGGCAGCAGGCTGTGCTGCAGGGTCGCCGCCGCGGCCCGCTCCACCTCGTAGAGCCGGGCGTTGTCGACGGCGAGCCCGGCCCGCCCGGCCAGGTCGACGGCCAGGTGCAGGTCCCGCTGGGTGTAGCGGCGGCCGTAGGGGAACTGGGTGGCCAGCGTCACCAGCCCCAACACGCGGCCCCGGCCCAGCAGCGGGACGACCAGCGCCGACCGCAGCCGCAGCCGCTCGTAGTCCTCCGCGGCGGCCGGGTCGTCCGGGTGCACCTCGTGTCCGTCGTGGGGCAGCTCCGGGACCAGGTACGGCTTCCCGGCCCGCGCCGCGGCCGAGGCCGGCTCCTCGATCCGGGACACCTGTAACGGGCCGGTCCCGCCCAGCAGGACCTCGTCGTCGGCGTCACGGGCCGCGACCGCCATCCGCTCCCGGCGCCGCCCGCCCGGGGTGTCCAGGAGGTCGACCGTGCACAGGTCGGCGAGCTCCGGGACGACGATCCGGGCGAAGCGGGTGCAGGCGTCGGCGACGTCCAGCGCGGCCGTCATCTGGGTGGTCGCCTCGGCCAGCAGCCGCAGCTGGGCGCGTGCGGCCTCGGCGTCGGCCAGCGCCGCCCGCCGTTCCTGCTCGACGACCACCCGCTCGGTCACGTCGTTCTGCACGCCGACGAAGTTGACCAGCTCCCCCTCCCCGTCGTACACGGGGGAGATCGAGATCTGGTTCCAGAACGCGGTGCCGTCGCGGCGGTAGTTCAGCAGCACCTCGGTGATCGGCCGCCGGTCCTGCAGCGCCTGCCGGATCCGGCGCACCGTCGCCCGGTCGGTGTTCGGCCCCTGCAGGAAGCGGCAGTTCCGGCCGACCACCTCGTCCAGCGGGTATCCGGTCAGCCGCTCGAACGACGGGTTCACCCAGGCCAGCGGGTCGTCCTCGCGCTGCGGATCCGAGATCGTGAACGACATCCCGGTGGCGAGCACCGCGCGGTCGCGCAGGAACTCCAGCCGGTCGCCGCCGTCGCGGCGGCGGTCGGCCTTGGCCAGCGGCAGCAGCACGGCGAGGGCCCGCGCCGGGCCGTCCGGGCCGCCACCGGGATCCCCCAGGACGAACCCGGTCACCCAGGCCACGGAACGGCCTGCGGTCGCGCCGTCGCGGGGCGCCGGCACGGCGTCCCCGTCCGGCTGCAGGCCCGGCCCGCGCAGCGCGACCGGCTCACCGGACACCGGCTCACCGGCCGCGATCCGGGCCAGCGGGGAACCCGCACCGTCGAAGGCGCGGCCGTCCGGCGCGGTCAGCCCGACGGCGTCGCTCCACTCGTCCACCCCGATCGGCAGCCGCACCGGCCCGTCGACCAGTTCCAGGGCCGTGGTGTTGGCGTAGTCGATCCGCCGCTCCGCAACGTCGATCATGAGGACGGCGACCCGGCTGCCGCCGCGCAGGTGCGGCATCGGGGGCGCGGCAGGCTGCCCGGCGAGCGGGTCGGCGGCCGCGACCGCCTGCTCGACGGCCCGGTCGACGTCGGGCGGGCCTGCGGAGCCGCTCGGCCCCAGGTCGTCGTACCGGGTCACCCGGCCGAGCCTAGAGCCCGGTGTCACCCCTGGCGTGCCGGGACCTGCCGGTATGGTCGGGCCCGGCCGTCCCGACACCTCGTGCAGGGAGCACGACCGGTCCCGGCATCACCCGTCGAGAACAGGCGGGGACACCGAACCGTCCGCGTCACCCGCCCGACCCGGAGGTGATCCCCCTGCCCCGCTCCGCGTCGCCGGCCCACGAGGACGGCGCCGACCAGCCGGACCCGACCACCAGCCTGGACGTGTCGATGTCCACCCCGCGTGGTGGGCTGACCGTGCTCACCGTCCGCGGCGAGGTCGACACCCTGACCGCACCCCGGCTCGGCGGCGCGCTGGACGAGCTGCTGGCCCGCCCCCGGGACGGGGACGGCCGCGCGATCGTGGTCGACCTGGAGGGCGTCACGTTCCTCGCATCCAGCGGGCTCGGCGTCCTGATCCACACCGCGCGGCAGGCCGCCCGCGAGGGCCGCAGGCTGTTCGTCGTGGCCACCAACCGGGCGGTGCTGCGCCCGCTGGAGGTGACCGGATCCGCCCAGTTGTTCACGGTTCTGCCCGACCGATCGGACATTCCGTGCCCGTGACCGCCCCCGTGCTGCGCGAACCGCGACGGCGAGACATCATCCTCCTCTGATCGGCGTACTCGCGTCGTGAGGAGACCCCGATCCGAAAGGACATGCCAGCGTGGCCCAGGAGGACACCTCGAGCGTCCCGCCCGAGTCCGACCCAGGGGTGGCAGGCGCGACCACCGTCGAGATCCGGACGGCGGCCCGCGCCGCCCTGATCCCGACCGTCCGCGCCGTCGCGTCCGACCTCGCGGCCCGGGCGGACTTCGACCTCGATGCCATCTCCGACCTGCGGATGGCGGTCGACGAGGCCTGCGCGACCCTCGTCGGGCTCGCCGAGCCCGGGTCGCCGCTGCAGTGCACCTTCGACGTGCACGGCGACCGGATCGACGTCGCCGCCCGGGTGCACGCCGGGGCCGGCGCGGAGCTTCCCGACGACAGCTTCGGCTGGCGGGTGCTCCAGACCCTCGCCGACCAGGTGGCGGTCGAGACCGGTACGACGGACGGAGGTCGGTCCGCCCTCACCATCCGGCTGCACAAGCTCGCCGGGCCGGGGCTGTGACCGACGACCCCGAGTACGCCCACCTCGCCCCGCTGCTCGAGGAGTACGCCGGCCTCGACCCCGACGACCCGCGCCGCGACGAGCTGCGCGATCAGCTGGTCACGGGCTACCTGCCGGTCGCCCAGCACATCGCGCGCCGGTTCAGTCATCGCGGGGAACCCCTCGACGACCTCGTGCAGGTCGCGACGCTCGGGCTGATCAACGCGATCGACCGGTTCGACCCCGGCAAGGGCGGCGAGTTCTTCTCGTTCGCCGTGCCGACGATCGCCGGCGAGGTGCGCAGGCACTTCCGGGACCAGAGCTGGTCGATGCGGGTCCCCCGGCGGCTCAAGGACCTGCACGTGTCGATCAACGGCGCGGTGTCCGAGCTGTCCCAGACGCTCGGCCGGGCGCCGCGGCCCTCCGAGCTGGCCGAGCACCTCGACCTGCCGGTGACCGAGGTCCTCGAGGGGCTGGAGGCCGCCGAGGCCTACCGCAGCTCGTCGCTGGACGAGATGCTCTCGTCCGAGGAGGGTAGCGCCACCGTCGGCGAGCTGGTCGGGGACGCCGACGCCGAGCTCGACCGGGTCGACTACCGCGAGTCGCTGCGGCCGCTGCTCGCCGAGCTGGCGCCGCGCGAGCGCACGATCGTCATGCTGCGGTTCTTCGGCAACCGGACGCAGACCCAGATCGCCGCCGAGGTCGGGATCTCGCAGATGCACGTGTCCCGGCTGCTGTCGCAGACGCTGTCCCGGCTCCGCAACCGGCTGGACCCCGACGACCACACCCTGTGACCCGCCCGGCCCGGCGATCGGCGATGATCGGCACCCGAGCGACGACGACGTCCTGGTGAGGGTGCGATGAGCGATCCGGAACACGTGCTGGTGATCGGGGCCGGACTCGGTGGCCTGCGGACGGCCGAGGGCCTGCGCCGGGCCGGCTACGCGGGCCGGGTCAGCCTGGTCGGCGCCGAGGCGTCCCTCCCCTACGACCGGCCGCCGCTGTCCAAGCAGTACCTCGCCGGGGCCTGGGACCGGGAGCGGATCGGCCTGGTCACCGCCGGCGGTCTCGACGAGCTCGGGGTCCGCACCCACCTCGGCCGCCCCGCCGTCGCGCTGCGGACCGGAGCGGACGGCAACGAGGTCGAGCTGGACGACGGCACCACCCTGCACGCCGACGCCGTCGTGCTCGCCGTCGGTGTCACCCCCCGCACGCTCGACGGCCAGCCCCGGTCGGCGCACGTCCTGCGCACCGTCGAGGACTCCGACGCGCTGCGCGCGGCGCTGGGGCACGCGTCGTCGCTGCTCGTGGTGGGTGCCGGGTTCATCGGCGCCGAGGTCGCGAGCACCGCAGTGGACCGCGGGCTGGCGGTGACCGTCCTGGAGGCGGGCGCCGTCCCGCTGGCGCGGGTGCTGGGCCCGCAGGTCGGCGCGCTGACCGCCCGGCTGATCGCCTCCGGTGGCGCCGACCTGCGCTGCGGGGTGTCGGTGACGGCGCTGACCGGGACCGGCGCGACGCTGTCCGACGGCAGCAGGGTCCGCGCCGACGAGCTCGTCGTCGGCGTCGGGGCCCGGCTCGAGCTGGGCTGGCTGGCGTCCACCGGGCTCGACCTGTCCGGCGGCATCCCCTGCGACGAGCGCGGCCGGGTGCAGGGGCTCGACGGCGTGTGGGCCGTCGGCGACGCCGCCGCCTGGACCGACCCGCACGGCGACCGGCCGCGGCACGAGCACTGGACGTCCGCGTCGGACCAGGCCGCCGTCGTCGCCGCGGACATCGCCGGGGCGGACCTGCCGCCGGCCACGGTGCCGTACTTCTGGTCCGACCAGTTCGGGATGAAGATCCAGCTGATCGGGCGGCCGGAGCTGGCCGACGGGCTGCTCCCGCTGCACGGCGACGCCTTCGACGCCGGTGGCGACACCGGCGGCGCGATCAAGGGGACGACGATCGGGTACCTGCGCGGCGACGAGCTCGTCGCGGTCGTCGGGTTCGGTGCCGCCCGGCGGATCGCCCGCTACCGCAGGCCACTGGCCGAGCGGGCCGGCCGGGCGGCCGTGCTGGCGTTCCGCGACACGCTGTCCTGACCGCCGCGGTGGTCCGCCCGGCCGGGTCGCCACGCCCTCGCGGCCCCGCGACCACGCGGCCACCGGACCGCAGGAGGCCGGGTGGGGGCGCGGCCGCCGCCGCACGCGGTCGGCGCGATCGGCGCGGCGTCGACGCCGCGTCAGCGGTCGGCGCCGCGTCAGCGGAAGAGCGAGCGGATCACGACCAGGCCGACCAGCGCACCCACCGCGATCAGCGAGTACTTGATCTTCGGGTCGGCGAGGCGCTCGGCGACCTGCTCCTTGCCGCCCTCGATCAGGGTCTTCGGGTTCGCCCGGTCGGCCAGGGCGTCCAGGCTCTCGGCCAGCGCGTCCCGGGTCTTCTCGATCTCGCGCTGGATGCTCTCGGGGTCGCGGGCCACCACGTCGTCTCCTCGGCTCGGCCGGTGCGCTGCGCGCGCCCGGGGCTCTCCTGCTCCTCGCGCCCGCCGGTGACCGCCGGGCGGCGTGGCCCACACCGTATCCACCGGCACCGCACGGCGCGCGTCCCGACCCGCGACGCGCCGTCCACGGTCGGGGTGCACCTCCCGCGAAGGGCCCCGGCTGTCCACAGCTCCGGCACCTCCGGACGAGTTGTCCACAGGTCCCGCACTCGTCGCCGGAACCGTCGGTACCGGGTGGCACTCTGATGGTCATGACCACCCGGCTGCAGGCGGGCGACACCGCCCCCGACTTCACCCTCGACGACGCCGACGGCAAGCCCGTCTCCCTGGCCGACCACAAGGGCCGCAAGGTGATCGTCTACTTCTACCCCGCGGCGAGCACGCCCGGCTGCACCAAGGAGGCGTGCGACTTCCGGGACAGCCTCGCCGAGCTGAACGAGGCCGGGATCGACGTCCTCGGCATCTCCCCGGACCCGCCGGCGAAGCTCGCGAAGTTCCGCGACGCCGAGGAGCTGACGTTCCCGCTGCTCTCGGACCCCGACAAGGCCGTCCTCACCGCGTGGGGCGCCTTCGGCGAGAAGAAGCTCTACGGCAAGACCGTCACCGGTGTCATCCGGTCGACGTTCCTGGTCGGCGAGGACGGCACGATCGAGGACGCCCGGTACAACGTCAAGGCCACGGGGCACGTCGCGAAGCTCCGCAGGGACTGGAAGATCTGACATGCGGGCGGTGCCGCCGGCGGGCGGTGCGTGATGCCGCGCGCCCGCCGGTGGACCGACGAGCAGCTCGTCGAGGCGGTGGCGGCGTCGACCCGGCTGAGCGAGGTCTGCCACCGCCTCGGGATCAAGCCGGGGCGCTACGACCAGCTCCGGAAGCACATCGAGCGCGTCGGTGCTGATGCGAGCCACATCCCGGGCGCCCTCGACCCACGCCACAAGAATCACCGGCGCCGCTACACGGACGGCGAGCTCGCCGCCGCGGTCGCGACCGAGACAAGCGTCCACGGCGTGCTACGCCGCCTCGGGTACGAGCCCAACGGCGGGATGTTCCGCGCCGTGACCGCCCGCATCCGGACGCTCGGCCTGGACACCAGCCACTTCACCGGCCGGTCCTGGGCACGGGGTCACAGGTTCCCGATGCGCCGGGCGAGACCGCTCAGCGAGATCCTCGTCCGCAACTCCGACTACCACAGCAGTGCCGTCCTGCGGCGGAGGCTCATCGCCGAGGGCCTGAAGGAGCCGCGTTGCGAGGAGTGCGGCCTCGCCGAGTGGCGTGGTCGCCCACTACCGCTGCACCTGGACCACGTGAACGGCGACCACACCGACAACCGGCTGGAGAACCTCCGTATCCTGTGCCCGAACTGCCACGCCCAGACAGACACCTGGTGCGGCCGAAAGAACTAGCCGGCGTACTCCAATAGGCAGAGAGACACAGCTTAGGACTGTGCAAGTGCGGGTTCGAATCCCGCCGCCGGCACGGAACCGCGGAGCGGGGTCCGGTACCAGAGCCGGTCGCTCATCCGGCAGCAGCCGAGGCGGGTCACCGCCGTGCACCGGGATGGCCCCGGGTGCGGACGGTGACCGGCGACCACCAGGCGGGCGAAGAAGCGGTGGCCGCCCGGCTCCTGGGCTGCCCGGTGCGGGAGCGTTCTCGTCACCGCGCTCCGCGGGCACCTCGGAAGGTGACCGCCGGTCCGGGCGGCATCCCGCCCCCGGCTCAGGCCGGGGGCTCGTCCGGCAGCGGCCTCCGCGCCGCCAGCACCACCCCGGCCAGCCCCAGCACCGCGCACGCCCCCGAGATCATCAGCAGCGACGGGGGCAGGTGCCCGGTCACGGCGTCGCCGAGCGCGACGATCGCGATCGTGCCCGGTGCGCACCCCACGACGGTCCCCACCAGGTACGGCCAGAACCGCACCTGGGACAGCCCGGACAGGTAGTTCATCACCGCGAACGGCACCATCGGGATGAGCCGCAGCGAGGTGACGGCGAGCGTCCCGTGGTGGTCGAGGCGGCGCCGCACCCAGACGGCGCGCGGATGCACGGCGTAGCGGGCGACCATCCGGCCCCCGGTGATCCGCACCAGCACGAACGCCACGACAGCCGCGATCGCGGTCGCGACCAGCGTCAGCACGGTCCCGGCGACGGCGCCGAACAGCACACCGGCCGAGACGGTGAACACCGTCCGCGGGAACGGCGGGACGTTCAGCAGCACCTGGAGCAGCACGAACACCACCGGCGCCCATGCGCCGGCCGACTCGACGACCCGGCGGAGCTCGCCGAACTGCGGGACGACGGAGACGCCGTACGCCCGGGCCACGAGCGCGACGAGGCTCGCCACGAGCACCAGCCCGAGACCGGCCAGGAGAGGACGCCACCACCGCACGGAGATGACAGTACCCAGCGGGTCGGCGCGACCGCCGTCACGCCGCCCTCCGGACCGCTCCCCCCGGCCCGGAACCTTGCCGGACAAGGACTCCACGCCCGGCCGCCCCACGCGCCCACCGACCGGAACGTCACACCCGGTCGAGCTCCTGTGTCCTGGGACGCGAGGCGGGGACACGGTGAGGAACGCGGCCGGCGCGTCGCCGCCGATTCTCCCCGGCGCGCGGGTGCCGCCCCGGGATGCCGACACCCGGCAGCCGCACTCGCCACGCGCGGCCAGCCCGGTCGACACCCGCCATGATCGCCCGTTGGGGAGTGCAGCGCCCGTCTCGCGAACGCCACGCTCCACAACGGTCGATCATCGTGTCGTTCCGCCGGGTGGCACACCCGGTGGCCACCCCGGCCCCGGACCCGAGCGAACACGGCGCGTGCCGCTCGAGCGTGCCGTGATCATCCGTGCCGCTCGAGCGTGCCGTGATCATCGGGGCCTCACTCGTCCGGGACGTCACTCGGTGACGGTGGGCGGGTCGGCCACCCGGCCCGCCATCCCGTACGCCCCACCGAACCAGCGCACGCCCGTGAGACGCTTCCGCCATGAGCGCTGCGCCGAACGGGATCGACCCCTCCGAGCTGGACGCCGACGGCCTCGCGGTGCGCCGCGACGTGCTGGGCCACGACTACGTGGCCGCGGCGCTCGAGAACACCGACGGCACCACGGCCGAGTTCCAGCAGCTGATCACCCGCTACGCCTGGAACGAGATCTGGACGCGCCCGGGGCTGGAGCGCCGGATGCGCTCCGCGGTCACGATCACCGCGCTGATCGCGCACGGGCACTGGGGCGAGCTGGAGCTGCACCTGCGCGCCGCCCGGCGCAACGGCCTCACCGACGACGAGATCAAGGAGATCCTGCTGCAGAACGCGATCTACTGCGGGGTCCCGGCCGCGAACTCCGCGTTCAAGATCGCGCAGCGGGTGCTGGCGGAGCCGACCCCCGAGTAGTGGCCGGCCGCATGGGAGTGCGGCCGGGCCGACGGGGGTGCGCCGGTCCCGCTGCGCCGTGCCGTCGAGATGTGGCCCGCGCGATCCCGTGATCGTCCATTCGCGCTGGTACGCAGGTCGGAAGAGGCACTGACCGGATATCGGGCGGTCCGTCGCGCGGATTTCTCCGCCCCGGCGCCGGACCGTATCCCTCCACCCGCAGCACTCGATCGATCAGCACCGTCGTGCCCGGGTCGCGACGCAATTACGCGTCCCACCGGGGCGGTCCCCGTCGATCAGCACGCTCCCGCCCCACCCCGGGCCTAACCGCGCAACTCGCCCGCACCACTCCGGTCGATCAGCACGATCGTGCCCGCGGCACGGCGGCATCGTGCATCTCGCGGGGCGCCGACTCGGCCGACCAGCACGATCCCGCCCACCGAGGCCGGAACCTGCGGGCGGGTCGCGGCTGCGGACCCCGACCGCCGCGAGGATCAGGCGTCGGCGCGCAGCGCCTGCAGGTGCGGGACGAGGGCCCGCAGGGCGCGGCCGCGGTGCGAGGACGCGTCCTTCTCCTCCGAGGACAGCTCCGCCGAGGAGCGGGTCTCCCCCTCCGGCTGGAAGATCGGGTCGTAGCCGAAGCCGTTCTCGCCGCGCGGCTCGCGCAGCAGCGTCCCCCGCCAGGTGCCGTGCACCACGGTGCGGCCGGGGATCTCGCCGTCGGCGTCCGGGGTGTCCGGGGCGGCGGCACCGTCCGGGGTCACCAGGGCGGCCGCGCAGACGAAGGCGGCACCGCGCCGGGCGTCGGGCACGTCGGCGGTCTGGCCGAGCAGGAGCCACAGGTTGGCGTCGTCGTCGCCGTGCCGCCCGGCCCAGCGGGCGGAGAAGATCCCCGGCATCCCGTTGAGGGCGTCCACGGTGATCCCTGAGTCGTCAGCGATCGCGGGCAGCCCGGTAGCGGCGGCCGCGTCCCGGGCCTTGGCGATCGCGTTCTCGGCGAACGTCGCGCCGGTCTCCGGGGCCTCCGGGAACTCCGGGACGTCGGCCAGCCCGACGATGTCGACGCCGTCGACTCCGGCCGCCTCGACGATGCGGCGCAGCTCGGTCAGCTTCTTCGCGTTGCGGGTGGCGAGCAGGACCCGGGTCACGCCGACGCCTCCGCGGCCGTCTCGGCCACCAGCTTGGGGTGCGGCGCGGCGAGCACCTCGACCTGCAGCCGGGCGAGCTCGGCGATCCCGGCGAGCGCGGAGTCGAGCATCGCGTCGAGGGTCTTGCGGGCGAACGTGGCGCCCTCGCCGGTGCCCTGGACCTCGATCAGCGTGCCGGTCTCGGTGGCGACCACGTTGGTGTCGACCTCGGCGCGGGAGTCCTCGGAGTAGGGCAGGTCCAGCCGGACCCGGCCGTCGACGACCCCGACCGACACCGCCGCGACCTGGCAGGAGATCGGCTTGGGGTCGGACAGCTTGCCGTGCTCGCCGAGCCAGGTGACCGCGTCGCACAGGGCCACGTAGGCGCCGGTGATCGCGGCGGTGCGGGTGCCGCCGTCGGCCTGCAGCACGTCGCAGTCGATCGCGATGGTGTTCTCGCCGAGCGCCCGCAGGTCGATGCATGCGCGCAGCGAGCGGCCGATCAGCCGGGAGATCTCGTGGGTGCGGCCGCCGATGCGGCCCTTCACCGACTCCCGGGACGAGCGGGTGTCGGTCGACGACGGCAGCATCGCGTACTCGGCGGTGAGCCACCCGAGGCCGGAGCCCTTGCGCCAGCGCGGGACGCCCTCGGCGACGCTCGCCGCGCACAGCACCTTCGTGTCGCCGAACTCGACCAGCACCGAACCCGCCGGGTGCTTCTGGAAGCCCCGGGTGATCGTCACCGGCCGCAGCTCGTCGTCGGCCCGTCCGTCCGCCCTGCCCTCTACGCGTGTCACCGGGACATCGTAGGAACTCACACGGCGAACTCGGCGTCCGGGAAGGCCAGCTCGACCGGGCCGTCGAACACGGACTTGGCCTCGCCTGCGATCTCGTCGCGATCATGCCAGGCGGGGACGTGCGTGACGACCAGCCGCCGCGCGCCCGCGGCGGCGGCGTGCTCGCCGGCCTCGCGGCCCGACAGGTGCACGCCGGCCGGGTTGGCCTCGTCGTGCGGCCAGCTGGCCTCGCAGAGGAACAGGTCGGCGTCGCGGGCCGCGTCGACGAGCTCCGGGCAGGCGGCGGTGTCACCGGAGTAGACCAGCACGCTCCCGGCGTGCTCGACGCGCAGCGCGAACGCCGGGCACGGGTGGACGACCGGGTACGCGGTCACGGTCACCGCGTCCACGCCGACCGTGACGGGGGTCCCGGCGGCGAGGTCGTGGAAGGAGAAGACGTCGGTGAGGTCGGTCGCCGCGTACTCCTCCGGCGACGGCGCGTAGGCGCGGGCGAACCGGTCGTGCGCGCCGGGCGGTGCGTGCACGGGCAGCGGCGCGGCGGTGGCGTCGTACGGCGGCCGCGGGTGGTAGCGGCGGTGCACGACCAGGGAGGCGAAGTCGGAGCAGTGGTCGGGATGGAGGTGGCTGAACACGACGGCGCCGAGCGTCCACGGGCTCGCGTGGCGCTGCAGCGCGCCGAGGGTGCCGTTGCCGAGATCGAGGACGAGCCGGGTGGTGCCGGCCTCGACGAGATATCCGGACGCCGGGGAACCGGGCCCGGGGCCGCTGCCGGAGCATCCGAGCACGATCAGCCGCATGCGCGACACTAACCCGATCGGGCCGTCCGCCGCAGCCACCAGATCCCGGCGAACGGCAGCACCAGCGGCACGAAGCCGTAGCCCATGCCGAACCAGGTCCAGACCGTGTTCCGCGGGAAGTCGCCGGGCACGAGCGCGGTGAACGCGCCGACGGTCAGGACCCCGACGAGCTCGAAGGTGACCGCGAACCAGGCGAGCCGCCGGAAGCCGGGGCCGGTGCCGGCGAGCCCCACGGTGGCCAGGATGTAGACGAATCCGGCGACCGCGGACAGCGAGTACGCCAGCGGTGCCTCATCGAACCGTTCCACGATCTGCACGCCGGCCCGGGCGCTCGCCGCCAGCGCGAAGATCCCGTAGACGGCGATGAGGATCCTCCCCGGCCCGGTCGCGGTCGCGCGGACCTCGCCGCGCTCAGGCACCGGGCATCCACAGGCCCTGCAGCCGCAGCACCGCGACGAGCGTGCCGACCGCCCCGACGGCGATCACCGTGCCGCCCCAGCGGCTCGGTTCGGCGGTGGCGAACTGCAGCGCGATCGGCGGCACGCAGATCGCGACGACGAGGTAGATGAGGAACGTGGTCCGTTCCGGCAGCGTCACCCCGCCGGCGAGCACCTGGTACGCGGCGACCGCGGCCTGGACCGTGATCAGCGCCGTGCACACGCCGACGGCGATCCGGTGCACCTGGCTCGGTGGCCGGTTCAACACCGTGGTGACCAGGCCGAACAGCGCGGTGGCCGACAGGGCCACCATGATCACACCGACCAGCGCACCGATCACGGCGCGGAGGTTACCCGGCGGTGGCTCGCCGGCTCGGACCGGCCGTGATCGACCGTCGTGGAGCGTGGCGGACGCGGTACTCCGCGGTCGTCGATCGGACGGGGCGGCGTCAGTTCCCTGCGACGGGCGTCCGGGCGCCGGCCTGCCCCACGACCGCACCGATCTCCGGGCCGAGGAAGCGACGGCCGAGCCGGGCGAACGGCTCCGGGTCCCCGGTGGCGAGGAAGCGGTGCGGCGCGGGCGGCTCGGTGTCGTCGCGCAGCAGGTCGCGTGCGTGCAGGGTGCGTACCAGCGTGCGGGCGGTCTCGTCGGCCGAGGACACCAGCGTGACGTCCGGACCGAGCACGATCTCGAGCACCCCGGTGAGCAGCGGGTAGTGCGTGCAGCCCAGCACGACCGTGTCCACGCCAGCCCGCTGCAGCGGTTCCAGGTAACCCTGGGCGACGCCGAGGACCTGGCGACCGCTGGTCGTGCCGCGCTCGACGAAGTCGACGAACCGGGGGCAGGCGACCGAGGTGATCTCGACGTCGCGGGCGGCGTCGAACGCGTCGGCGTACGCCCCGGAGGCGATGGTCGCCCGAGTGCCGATGACCCCGATCCGGCCGTTGCGGGTGGCGGCGACCGCGCGGCGGACGGCCGGGCGGACGACCTCGACGACCGGCACCGGGTAGCGCTCGCGGAAGTCGGCCAGGCAGGCGGCCGAGGCCGTGTTGCAGGCGATGACCAGCGCCTTCACCCCGGAGTCGACGAGCTCGTCGCCGATCGCCAGCGCCAGCCCGCGGACGTCGGCGATGCGGCGCGGCCCGTACGGGCTGTGGGCGGTGTCGCCGACGTAGACGATCTGCTCGGCGGGCAGCAGGTCGATCACCGAGCGGGCGACGGTGAGACCGCCGACGCCGGAGTCGAAGATCCCGATCGGTGCGTCGATCCCCGCGGAGCCCGTCACGCCCCCAGGGTAGGCCGGGCCCGCCGGTCGGCCTTCGCCACCCAGGACGCGGCGACGATCCCGCCGACGGCGCCGAACAGGTGACCCTGCCAGGACACCATCGGGTCGGACGGCAGCACCCCCCACAGCAGCGACCCCCAGAACAGGAACAGCACCACGGCGAGCAGGATCTGCCGGCCGTTGCGGGCGTAGAAGCCGCGCACCAGCAGGAACAGGAACCAGCCGAACACGATCGAGGACGCCCCGATCACCGGGTACGGCGAGAGCAGCCAGATCCCGACGCCGCTGATCACCCAGATCGTCGCGGTGACCGCGATCCACTGGCCGATCCCGCCGGACATGGCGAGGAAGCCGAACAGCAGGAACGGGAGGGTGTTCGCGGCCAGGTGGGTCCAGTCGTCGTGCAGCAGCGGTGCGGTGAGGACGCCGCCCAGCCCGGAGGTGTCGCGGGGGCGGAGCGCGCCGGCCTGCTCCACGAGCTCGCCGGAGGCGACGTCGACCCCCTCGAACAGCCAGAGCGCGACGGTGAACACGAGCATGATCGCCGCGGCCCGCATCGGCGCGGACGGCAGCACCCGGGCGGGTGCCCGGCCGGACGGGGCGGTGGCCATGACCTCGACGGTACCGGCGACGGGTACGGCCGATCGGGGGAACTCGGCACCGGGCCGGAACGCCCGCGGGGCCGGCGGCGAGATCGCAGCCGACGACGTCCGGCGTGGCCGGGCCACCGATGCGGGCCCCGGTGCGAGGAGAGGGCACCACGCACATGGACGGCGGGGCGAACCCGATCGGGCCGGAGGCGGGATGAGCGGATGGCCGATGGTCGGGCGGTCGGCGACCGTGCGGGAGATCGTGGCGGCCGCGCACTCCGAGCGGTGGTCGGGGGTGGTCCTGGTCGGGGCGCCCGGCGTGGGCCGGACCCGGCTGGCCCGGGCCGCGCTGGCCGCGATCTGCGCGAACCGGCAGGGCTGGGCGCCGTACTGGGTGATGGCGAGCCGCTCGACGGCGACGCTCCCCCTCGGCGCGCTGGCCCACCTCCTGCCCGACCTCGACCCGGGCGCGCCGCGGCCGCAGCTGCTGCGGGACGCGCGACGGTGGCTGCTGGAGGGCGCCGGGGACGCCCGCCCGGTGCTCGCCATCGACGACGCGCACGAGCTGGACGAGACGTCGGCGATCCTGCTGCTCCGGCTCGCCGGCTCCGGGGACGCCTTCGTGGTGGTCACGGCGCCGTCCGGGGTGCGGGTGCCGCCGCCGGTGTTCGCGCTGTGGAAGGAGGGGCTGGCCGAACGGGTGGACCTGGCCGCGCTGGACCGGGCACAGAGCGACCGGCTGGTCGTCGAGGCGCTCACCGGTGACGGGGATGGCTCGCTGGTGGACGCCGGCGCGCTGGACCGGCTGTGGCGGCTGGCCCGCGGCAACCCGCTGTTCCTGCGCGAGCTGGTGGAGGGCGGCCGGGCGGCGGGCACGCTGCACCGCTCGGGGTCGGTGTGGCGCTGGGCGGGCGCGTTCCCGGGGACCCCGCGGCTCACCGAGATGCTGGAGGCCCAGCTGGGCGCCCCGGACGGCGCCGAACGGGACCTGCTGCGGCTGCTGGCGTTCGGCGAGCCGCTGGCCAGCGAGATCGCCGCGGCGCTGGCCGGGCCGGACGTCCTCGCCGCCGCGGAGGCGCGGGGGGTCGTGACGTCGGTCCGCAACGAGCACCGGGTGGAGCTGCGGCTCACCCACCCGCTGCACGCGGAGATCCTGCGCGGCCGCGCGTCGCCGCTGCAGGAGCGGGAGGCCTACCGCCGGCTGTCCGAGGCCGCCGGCCGGGTCGACGGCGGGCGTCCACCGGGGGGCCGGGCGCTGGCCTGGCGGGTCGCGCAGGGGTTGCCGGTTCCCGCCGGGGAGCTGCTCGACGCCGCGGACGAGCTGGCCGTCGCGGACCCGCCGGCCGCGGCCCGGCTGCTCGGTGCGGTCACCGGGGCCGACACCGGCACCCGGTTGCGGCTGGCCCGGTCGTGGATCCGGCTCGGGCAGGCCGAGCGCGCGGAGGCGGTGCTGACCGGCGCGCCGGAGCGGGACGGGCCCGGCGGCGCCGTGGTCCGGGTGCACAACCTCTACTGGGGGCTGCGGGCGTTCGACCGGGCAGGCGAGGTGCTGCGGGCGGCGACCGCCGCGCCGGGGACGGGCGAGCCGCAAGTGGTGCTGCAGGCGTTCCGGGAGCTGCTGGAGGGCCGCAGCGAGGAGGGGGCGCGGATCGCCGCGACCGCCGCGGACGCGCCGGGGGCGGGGACCGCGGCGCTGTCGCTGGCTGCGCTGGCCTCGGCCCGGGCCGGCAGGTACGAGGCGGCAGTCGGCTACGCCCGGCGCGCCGATCCCCCGCCGGCCACCGACGTCACCGGCGCCGACGAGGCCGGCGGCTGGCTGCGTTTCCAGCTGCTGGCCGCGTGGTGGTACGCGCTGCTGCAGACCGGGGACCTCGACGGCGCCGACGGGCTGGCCCGGCCCGCCCACCGGGCGGCGCTGGCGGCGGGCCGGGAGCGGCACGCGGCGTTGTTCGGCACCTGGCTGGGCATCGTGGACGCCCGCCGCGGCCGGCTGCGGACGGCGACCGCGCAGCTGCTGGAGGCGGCCGCGGCGGTCCCGGCGAGCCGGTTCTCGTTCGCGGTGCCGCTGGTCGGGGAGCTGGCGGTGGCGCTGGCCGCGTCGGGCCGGGTCAAGCGGGCGCGGGCGGTGCTCGCCGAGGGCGACCGGATCCCGGGCGACATGCTGCTGAGCGGGTGGGTGCGGCCGGCCCGGGTGTTCCTGGCCGGGGTGCAGGGACGCACCTCGCACGCGGCGACGCTGGCGATCGACGCGGCCTGCGACACCGGGTGCGCCCGCGGGCACCGCGCCCAGGCATTGCACGCGGCCGTCCGGTGCGGGATCACCGGCGAGGTGGCGGACCGGCTCGCGGCGCTCGCGGACGGTGCGGAGGGCCCGCTGGAGCGGGCGTACGGCGCGCACGCCCGGGCGCTCGCCGGCCGGGACGGTGCCGGGCTCGACACGGTCGCCGCCCGGTTCGACGAGCTCGGCCACCGGTTGCTGGCCGCGGAGGCGGCCGCGCAGGCCGCGGCGGTCTACCGGGCGGCGGGGCGGACCGGGCCGGCCGGGGCGGCGGCGTCGCGGGCGCGGGCGTGGGCCCAGGAGTGTGAGGGCGCCGCGACGCCCGCGCTGGCCCTGCTGGAGGGCACCGACGACCTCACCCCGCGCGAGCACGAGATCGCCGCGCTCGCCGCGAGCGGGATGACCAGCCGGGCGATCGCCGGGGAGCTCGTCGTGTCCGTGCGCACGGTCGACAACGTGCTGCGCTCGGTGTACGCGAAGCTCGGTGTGTCCGGGCGCGGTGACCTGACCCGGATCGCGGGGCTCGGTTCCCGGAGCTGACCGCTCACCCGCCGGCGCCGCCCGCGGGCTCCTCGGTCGTGCTCTCCGTGGAGGTCGTCTCGGTCTCGGTGGTGGTCTCGGTGGTCTTCTCCGGGGTGTGCGTGGCCGTCCGCTTCGGTGTCTGCCGGTCGGGCTCCACCGGGTCCGGCGCGGCGGACGTGGTCCGGACCCGGGCGGGCCGCGTGGGCTCCGCGCTGTCGTCGTCGGCAGGTTCCGCGGTGGGAACTTCCTCGGTGGTCGCGGCCGGCGCCTCGCTGGTCGCGACGACCGGCGGCGGGGAGGTGTCCGGGGGCGTTCCGGCGGAGGCGCCGTAGACGAGCGTGCCGCCGACGGCGGCCGCCGCGACCAGCAGGCCCGCCCCGACGATCACCCCGGTGCGGCGGGCCCGCCGCGGCCGGGCGGAGCCGGGGGCCAGGACGGGCGGCGGGGTGCCGGCGGCCGGGGCGTCCGGGCCGGGTGTGACCGGCGTGGGCAGGGTGGTCTCGGGCCCCGCGGGGACCGCGGCCGCCCGGGTCCGCTCGGCGGGGACCGACGCGGGCGGGACCCACGGGATGCCCCGGGGCGGGGTCGGGGTGTCGTCCGGGCCGGCGGGTCCCGGTTCGCCGCCCGCGGCGCCGGTGGGTCCTGCGGCGGCGGCCGCGCCGTCCGGGGTCGTCGCGCCCCAGGCGGCGGCGCCGAGCGCGACGGCGTGCTTGGGATGGGTGTCGACCGCGGTCGGCCGGCCCAGCTCGGCGGCCACCGTCCGGGCGACCGCCGGAATCCGGGAGGAGCCGCCGACCAGCAGGACCGTGTGCAGCTCGGCGGCGGTGACGCCGGCCGAGGCGAGCGCGCGGCGCATGGCCTCGACGGTCGCCGCGACCGACGGCCGGATCATCTCCTCCAGCTCGCCGCGGGTCAGCCGGACCTCGGTCTGCACCGAGGGCAGCAGCACCGGGATGCTCGTCTCGGTGTCCGCCGACAGCGCTTCCTTGGCCAGCACGCACTCCTGCCGGAGGCGGATGGCGGCGGCCGTGGCGCGGGCGTCGGCGGGGTCGAGGGCGGAGGCGGCGCCGTCCACGGCCCGGTCGACGTGCGCGTACACCGCCTCGTCGAAGTCGATCCCGCCGAGTCCCTCGATGCCCTCGGGGACGCCGAGGATGGTGAACCCGCCGCGGGCGGCCCGGAGCACGGTGGCGTCGAACGTGCCGCCGCCGAGGTCGTAGACCGCCACGAGCGCGTCGTCGGGGACCCGCTCGGCGGCGGCGTAGTGCGCGGCCGCCGCCTCGGGTTCGGTGACCATCCGGACGCCGTCCAGCCCGGCCAGCCGCGGGACCTGCCCGAACAGCTCCCGCTTGTAGGGCCCCCAGTTCGCCGGGTGGGTGAGGGTGACGACGTCGGGTGCCCCGCCCTCCCGTTCGCTGACGGTGCGGACGACGTCGTCCAGCTGGCGGGCCATCAGCTCCTGCACCGACTGCGGCGCGCCACCGAGGAGCACCGGCATCGGGTCGCCGAGGCGGCGCTTGACCTCGCGGGCGACCCGGTCGGGTTCGGCGGCGGCCCGGCGGTCGGCCGCGTCCCCGGTGAGGACGCTGCCGTCGGCACGCAGCAGCACCACCGAGGGCACGACCGCGGACCGGTCGCCGAGCGTCACCATCTCGACCCGGCCGTCCCGCGCGATCGCGGCGGCGGTGAACGTGGTGCCGAGGTCGACCCCCAGGCGGTATCCCATCGTGCTCGCCTTCCTCTTCTCGGTGGCCGGTCAGGACACGAGCGCGGGGTCCGCGCCGGCGTCGTCACCGCTCGTGTCCGGCGAGCCGGGTCCCGGGTCGGTGGCGGGGTCGGTGACGACGGTGGCCTCGCCGGCCGGGCCCGGGAAGTCGACGGGCGGTTCCTCGATGCGGTCCGGTTCCGGCCCGGGTTCGGGCGGCCGGACGGCGCCGGTCCCGGCCGGTGCCGGTTCGAACGGGCCGGCCGGAACGCCCGCGCCCGGGTCGCCGGGGAACAGCGGGGAGCCGTCGGGGCCGGTCAGGACGGAGGTGCCGTCCGGTTGCGTCCCGCCCGGTCGCGTCCCGTCGGGCAACGTCCCGTCCGGCAACGTCCCATCGGGCAACGTCCCGCCCGGCAACGTCCCATCGGGCAACGTCCCGTCCGGCAACGTCCCGCCCGGCAACGTCCCATCGGGCAACGTCCCGTCCGGCACCGTCTCGTCCGGCACCGTCCCGCCCGGCACCGTCCCGTCCGGCAGCGTCCCGGCCCGCTGTGGCTCGTCCGGCAGCAGCTCGTCCGGCAGCAGCTCGTCCGGCAGCAGCTCGGTGGGCAGCAGCTCGTCCGGCAGCAGCTCGCCGAGCGTCCCGCCCGCTGCCGGATCGGCCACCCGGCCGGCCGGGTCCTGCCCGGTGTCCTCGCCACGGGCCGGCCCGTCGTCGACCAGCCGGACGTCGGGCAGCCCGCCCGCCGGCTGGTCCTCCGCCGCCCAGCCCGCCACGACCGGAGCACCCAGCCCGGCGGCGGGGGCGTCGACGGGGCGGGCGGCCGCGGCCGGTGGTGTGGCGGTGCCGCCCGCGGGGGACGGCGGCGTGCCGGTGGGGCCCGCCGTCGTCGTGGTTGCTCCCGCACCGGGGGCCGTCCCTGCCGTCCCGCCGGGGCCCCGCCCGGTGGGTTCCGCGCCGAACGGGTCGTCTGTGCCGGTCGGGTCCGGGTCCACGGCCTCGGCACCGGAACCGCCGGGCTCGCCGGACCCGCCGACCTGCCCGGCGGCGTCCGTGCCCCCGGTCTCCAGGTCCGGCCCGGCCGTCCCCCGGCCCGCCCAGTCCGGCTCCGGCGGCAGCTCCCGATCGGTGACCACCTGGTCCTGCCCGATCGTGGTGACGGCCTCGTCGCCGGTGTCGTCGCTGGTCGACGTGGCCTTCTCGGACAGCGTCACGGTGACGTCGTCGTCGTTGCCGTCGCCGTCGGTGATCCGCACCCGCTGCTCCTGCCGGATGCCGACCTCGTCGAGACCGTCGCCGTCGGCACCGGCGACGACGTCGATCCCGAAGTCGGTGGTGTCGACCGCGAAGCTGCCGTCCGGGCGTTCGATCACGTGGACGTAGCCGCGTTCGTGGATCACCAGGTCGGTCTCGGCACCCGGCGGGTCGGGGACGACGACCTGGTAGTGCTCCTTGAAGACGTACTCGTTGCCGTCGTCGTCGCGGATCACGATGTACTGCCAGGCGTCGACGAGGAACATGCCGTCCTCGGTCTCGGTGACCGTGACCTCCTGGAACATCTGGACGGTCAGCCAGTCGCCGTCGGCCTCGGCCCCGGGCTCCTGCACCCGCCACGTGGTGCCGAGCCCGGCGGCGACGTCCCCGGTGCCGGTGGTCGTCGACGACGCCACCCCACCGTCGTCGCCGACGCCGAACCCGGTCGTGCCCGCGCCGCCGTGGTCACCGCCCTGGTCGGTGGACCCCGCCGGCCCCCCGCCGGGCACCGGCGGTGCCGGGTCCAGCCCGCCGACGTCCTCGAGCGGGGTCGTGTACTGCGCCGGCGCGACCGGGACGTCGGCGAGCGCCGGGCCCCCGACCCCGCCGACGGCGACGACCGCGGCGGCGACGCCGGCCGCGGCACCGGTGGCGGCGATCCGGGCGGCCACCCGCCGGACCCCGGCCGGGGCGTCCGCGCCGGACGCCCGGGCGTTCCGGACCCGCTCCGGCACGGCCGGGCGCACGTCGGAACAGGCCAGCTCCCACAGGTGCGGCGGCATCCCGGCCGGCCCGCGGCGGGGCGGGGTCGAAGGCGTGGTCGGCGTCATGGGATCAGCCTGTCCCCGCCGCGGCCGCCGGTCATGAGCAGTCCACTACTCGTCCGGCGGGCCACCCGTGCCCCACCGCGGGTGGGCTGCTCATGCCGGGGGCCCGGGCGGCCTCGGTGGCGCCGAGCAGCAACCCCTCGCAGGTCCGGACCAGGACCCGGCAGGCCTCGCGGACGTCCCGCCCGGACGACGGGTGCTCGGCCCGGCGCTGCCACTGCACCAGGGCCAGCTGCGCCGCCCGCACCGCCTCGTCCCGGCCGGATCCCACGGGCAGCCCGAGCCGGGACAGGGGGTGCACGCCGTCCCCGCCGAGCAGCCGTTCCGCGGTGGCGCGCTCGGCGTCGGCGAGCAGCAGGGCGCCCGACCGCAGGGTGTCCAGCAGCCGGATCTCGGCGAACTCGTGGGCGCCCGCGGTGACGAGCTCCAGCTCGTGCATCAGCGGCGCCGCCGCGGGCACCGGGTACCGGCGCAGCACCGACTCGACCGCGCGCAGCGCAGAGCGGGCCTTGAGCACGTCCGCCCGGCCGGTGAACCGGCTGGTCAGCGCCTCGCGGAACGGGGTGAGGCCGCTGCGGTGCAGCAGCTCGGCGGACAGCGCGGCCGCGGTCGTCGCCACCCCGGACTCGACGAGCTGCACGCTCAGCCGGACCCCGAACAGGCCGAACCGGTCGAGCAGGGCGGCGCGCCGCGCGGGTTCGACGTCGCAGGTCGACTCGGCGCGCGCGAACCGGGCCGCGGTGAGGGTCAGCCGGTGCACCTCGTCCTCCCCGGCCTCGGCCAGCGACGCGAAGGCCCGGAACTCGTCCTCGCGCAGGGTCGCGGCGGTCGCCGCGAGCAGGCCGGCCACCGGCAGCACGGTCTGGCAGAGCGCCCGCACCCGCGGGTCGGCGGCGTAGCGGGCGGCGACCCGGGCCGCGGACTCCAGCGCCCCCGGCCGGCCGTGCCCGACCTCGTCGGCGCGGGCGAGCACCCCGATCGTGTTGACCGGGCGGCGTTCGGCCGGGTCGTCCCGGAACGCCTCCAGGAAGTCGACGTCGGTGGCGTGCAGGTGCCGCATCAGGTGGACGACGGCGTCGACGGCGGCCGGTCCCTCGCCGTCGCCGGGGACCAGGGCGGCGGTCGTCAACCCGGACAGCTCGTGCGAGAGCGAGTCGAGCCCGGGGGTGTCGACGAGGGTGATCGCGCGCAGCGCCGGGGACGGCCAGTCGACGACGACGTGGTCGATCTCGCCGGCGGTGAGCCCGCCGAGGTCGGCGGCGCCGCCGGTGGGTCCGGGCGGCAGCGGGACCCGCCGCCCGGACCGCAGCCGGGCCTCGACGCGGTAGGT
Organism: Pseudonocardia sp. C8; assembly: GCF_014267175.1. Taxonomy (NCBI): domain Bacteria; kingdom Bacillati; phylum Actinomycetota; class Actinomycetes; order Pseudonocardiales; family Pseudonocardiaceae; genus Pseudonocardia; species Pseudonocardia sp. C8. The sequence continues at coordinate 1,029,463 of NZ_JACMTR010000002.1, read as the reverse complement.
GTGGCCGTCGCGGTACCAGGTGACGACCCGGGTGCACTCCCCCGCGTCGGTCGCGGCGAGGTCCTGCCCGACCAGGGCGTTGAGCAGCGTCGACTTGCCCGCCTTGACCCGGCCGGCGATCGCCACGCGCAGCGGTTCGTCGAGCCGGGCCGTGGCGGCGAGCAGCTCGGGCATGGCCGGCCCGCCGCCGTACACGCCGCAGGCCCGGTGGAGCAGGCCGCGGACCCGGTTGACCAGGGTCGGCGGGGCCGGGGGCCGGGTCATCGCGGGGCCCCGGCCGGTTCGCCGCGGACGCGTTGCAGGTGCGCGGCCAGGTCGTCGAGCCGGGCCCGCAGCATCGCCAGCGACGCCAGGTCGGACTCGATGCGCTCGCGCGCGCCGGCGTCGCTCTCGCCGGTGCGGGCGGCCTCCTGGGCGGCGGCCAGCCCGGCCGCGGCGGACCGCTGCAGCTCGGCGACCCGCTCGGACCACGCGCCGCGCAGTTCCCGCTGGACGTGCCGGATCGCGTCCCGGGAGTCCTTGCCGACCTGCATCTGGAACTCGTCGACGAACCGGCGGACGGTCTGCTTGGCCTCGTTGCGGCGCTTCTCCAGCTGCCGCTTGCGTTCCTCCCGGAACCCCGAGCGGCCCATCAGGAACGCCGGGACGAGCCCGAACGGGGCCGGGATGCCGAGCGCGGCCATGTTGGTGAGCAGCGTGAACATCAGGAAGCCGCCGTAGGCCTTCTGGAACGCCGCCATCCCGGCGCCCTTGGCCTTGCGCTCCACGAACGCGGCGTCGACGGTGAACGCGTCGAGCAGCTCGACCGGCGCGGCGACCTCACGGGCGGTGACGATCTCGGACTCGGCGAGGTCGAAGTGCTCGCCGACGGCCTGGGCGACCTCCTTGGCGCGGCGCACGAACAGGCCGTAGTTCGCGAGGGCCTCGCCGGCGAGCCGCTGCCGGATCCAGTTCTCGAACTCCGGCCAGTTCTGGGCCGGGTCGCCCTCGTCGATGGCGGCCTCGGCCTCGATCAGCGCGGTGCGGGCGCGGGAGCGCAGGTCGTGGTCGACGTCGGAGGCGATGTCGGCGAACCCGTCGTTGAGCACGAGCTGCCACTTCGAGGAGCGTTCCCGCAGCGCGTCGGCCTTCTCCTTGGCCGCGGTGAGCGCGGCGAGCTGCGCGGCGACGCCGGCCGGGTCGGCGAGGGCGTCCCGCCGCGCCGTCGCGACGACCTCCATCTGGGACAGCGCCGAGCGCAGGTGGACGACGACGGTGTCGATCGCGATGCGTTCGGCCCCGGCGAGGACGTCGTTGATCCGCCGGACGAGCTCGGGGAAGCCCGACTCGTTGTTGAGTTCCTGGTCGGCGTCCTTCGCCGCGAGCGAGCGGATCTCCGAGGAGACCGCGACGGCGTCGACGGCGATACCGGCCCGTTCGAGGTGCGCGCGGTTCAGCTCGAGGATCCGCGGCCAGTGCGGGTAGAGGTCGGTCTTGGTGAGCACCAGCAGCAGCTGCGGGCACAGCTCGCGGACGGTCGTCAGGAACCGCATCTCGGCGGCGGTCAGCTCCTGGGATGCGTCGGTGACGAACAGCACCGCGTGCGACTGCGGAAGCGAGCTGACCGCCGCCGCGTTGGCGGGCGCACCGAGCCCGCCGACCCCCGGGGTGTCGATCAGGACGAGGCCGGTGGAGAGCAGCTGGCGGGCGATGCCGACGTTCACCGAGCGGAGCCGGCGGCTGTTGCCGGGGTTGCCGGCCTCGGAGACGTAGCCTGCGATGTCCGATGGGTTGATCGGCTCGGTCCAGCCGGGCCCTCCGGATCCGGGTGCGGACTCGAACGCGGCCGTGGCGCTGAGCTTCTCGGCGTAGGCGATCCGGGTCGGGACGGCGGTGGCGACGTCGTCGTCGACCGGGCAGACCGGGGCGGTGAGCAGGGCGTTGATCAGCGAGCTCTTGCCCTGCTTGAACTCGCCGACGACGTGCACGGTGACGGCGCCGTCCTCCAGCAGCCTGCGGGCGGTGCGCAGCCGTTCGGCGAGGTCCTCGCGGTCGTAGGCCCGCGCGCCCTTGACCGCCATGTCCAGGGTCTCCAGGACGTGGCGGGCAGCGGCACCGGTCGTGGCAGGCATGCGGGACTCCTCCGCTGGCGCGAGCGAGCAGCCGTCCGGGCACGGGCCCGGACGACTGCTTCACTCGTCCCGACGGGGTCGGGTGCTACAGGTCAGCCCACGGTGTCCATCGTCTCGACCGCGTCGCCGCCGGTGTCGCCACCGCCGTCGCCGCCGCGGTCCTCCCAGCCGCCGGAGGTGCTCACCGGCTCGGGCGCGGCGAAGGTCTCGTCGCCGCCGGTCTCCTCGCGGAAGACGGGGGCCTCGTCGTCGCCCTCGGACTTGGCCTGCTGGTTGAAGTTCGAACCCCCGCCACCGGCGCCAGCCTGCTGCTGGTTCTGGAAGATGTCCCCGCCGTCCTCGTCGCCACCGGACTTGGCCTGCTGGTTGAAGTTCGAACCCCCGCCACCGGCACCGGCCTGCTGCTGGTTCTGGAAGATGTCGCCGCCGTCGTCATCGCCACCGGACTTGGCCTGCTGGTTGAAGTTCGAACCCCCGCCACCGGCACCGGACTGCTGCTGGTTCTGGAAAATGTCCCCGCCGTCGTCATCCCCACCGGACTTCGCCTGCTGGTTGAAGTTCGAACCCCCGCCACCAGCACCGGACTGCTGCTGGTTCTGGAAAATGTCCCCGCCGTCTCCGTCGTCCCCACCGGACTTGGCCTGCTGGTTGAAGTTCGACCCACCACCCACGGCGCCAGCCTGCTGCTGGTTCTGGAAAATGTCCCCGCCGTCGTCATCCCCACCGGACTTGGCCTGCTGGTTGAAGTTCGAACCCCCGCCACCAGCACCGGACTGCTGCTGGTTCTGGAAAATGTCCCCGCCGTCTCCGTCGTCCCCACCGGACTTGGCCTGCTGGTTGAAGTTCGACCCACCACCCACGGCGCCAGCCTGCTGCTGGTTCTGGAAAATGTCCCCGCCGTCTCCGTCGTCGCCGGACTTGGCCTGCTGGTTGAAGTTCGAACCCCCACCCACGGCGCCGGCCTGCTGCTGGTTCTGGAAAATGTCGCCGCCGTCTCCGTCGTCCCCGCCCGACTTGGCCTGCTGGTTGAAGTTCGAACCCCCACCCACGGCGCCGGCCTGCTGCTGGTTCTGGAAAATGTCGCCGCCGTCTCCGTCGTCCCCGCCCGACTTGGCCTGCTGGTTGAAGTTCGAACCCCCACCGCCGGCGCCGGCCTGCTGCTGGTTCTGGAAAATGTCGCCGCCGTCTCCGTCGTCCCCACCGGACTTGGCCTGCTGGTTGAAGTTGGAGCCCCAGGTCTCGATGTAGTCGTGGCGGTAGTCGCAGTGGCCGGGGCACAGGGCGAACTCGCCGTGCGCGGGGCAGTGGTACGGGGGCGGCGTGGTCTGCTGCTGGTTCTGGAAGATGTCCCCGCCGTCGTCGTCGCCGGACTTCGCCTGCTGGTTGAAGTTCGAGCCCGCGACACCGAGGCCTGCGCCGGCCTGCTGCTGGTTCTGGAAGATGTCGCCGCCGCCGTCGTCCCCGCTCGCGGCCTGCTGGTTGAAGTTCGACCCGGACACCGTGGTCATCGCGTTCACCTCTCCTGTGGACCGGACCCCGTGGTTCCGGCTCGCTGGGAGAAGGCTGGCCCGCCGGCGGGTCGGGGACATGAGTACCGCGGTACTCATCTCCTCGCGCGGCCCTGCTCAACGGGCGACGGCCCCCGACGCCGCACAGGGTGGACGGGCACCGCACGAGTTGCAGCCTGTGCGGCGAGCCCCGAACCTGTGCGGCGACACGTGCGACGTGCGGCACGCCCCGACCAGGCCGGCCGCCGCCCGCGTCAGGCCCAGAGATGCCCGTCGATGGCCTGGGCGGCGGAGCCGAGGTCACCCGAGTAGGCCCCGGTGGAGAGGTACTTCCAGCCGCCGTCGGCGATGATGACGGCGATGTCGGCGCGTTCCCCGGCGTCGACGGCCTTCTGGGCGGCACCGAGCGCGGCGTGCACGATCGCCCCCGACGAGATCCCGGCGAAGATCCCCTCCTGCTCGACGAGCTGGCGGGTGCGGCGCAACGCGTCGTACGACCCGACCGAGAACCGTCCGGTCAGGACGGACTCGTCGTAGAGCTCGGGGACGAAGCCCTCGGACAGGTTCCGCAGGCCGTAGACGAGCTCGCCGTAGCGCGGCTCGGCGGCGATGACCTGCACGTCAGGCTTGTGTTCGCGCAGGTAGCGGCCGGCGCCGACCAGGGTGCCGGTGGTGCCCAGGCCGGCGACGAAGTGGGTGACCGACGGCAGGTCGCGCAGGATCTCCGGGCCGGTGCCGCGGTAGTGCGCGTCGGTGTTGGCCGGGTTGCCGTACTGGTAGAGCATCACCCAGTCGGTGTGCTCGGCGGCAAGCTGCTTGGCGACGGCGACGGCCTGGTTGGACCCGCCGGCCGCCGGCGACGAGATGATCTGCGCGCCGTACATGGCGAGCAGCTGGCGGCGTTCCTCGGAGGTGTTCTCCGGCATCACGCAGATCAGCTGGTAGCCCTTGAGCTTGGCCGCCATGGCCAGCGAGATGCCGGTGTTGCCGGAGGTGGGTTCCAGGATGGTGCAGCCGGGTGTGAGCAGCCCCTGCTTCTCCGCGTCCTCGATCATGGCCAGCGCCGGCCGGTCCTTGATCGAGCCGGTGGGGTTGCGGTCCTCCAGCTTCGCCCACAGCCGCACGTCCTCCGACGGCGACAGCGACGGCAGCCCGACCAGCGGGGTGTCGCCGACGGCGTGCAGCAGCGAGTCGTAACGCACAGGTCCTCCTCGTGATCCGGCGCCGGGCGGGAGCCCCCGCCCGGCGACCCGCGGATCAGCGCAGCTCAGCGACCGCCGGCGACGGCCGGGAGGATCGTCAGCGTCGAGGACTCCTTGACGGGGGCCTCGAGGCCACCGGCGAAGCGGACGTCCTCGTCGTCGACGTAGATGTTGACGAAGCGGTGCAGCTTGCCCTCGGTGATGAGGCGGTCCTTGATGCCGCTGTGCCGCGACTCCAGGTCGTCGATGACCGCGGCGACGGTGTCACCCTTCGCCTCGACGGTCTTCTCGCCGCCGGTGTGCGTGCGAAGGATGGTGGGGATGGAGACGGAGACGGCCATCTGGTGTGTCACTCCTGTGTCGTTGCCATGGTGGTCAGGGGTCCTTGACGCGGCAACGCGACCGGTGCCCGGCGACATTCCCGCGTGACCGCCGCACGCGGGTGCGTGCCGACGGGGTTCAGGTCCGGTCGGGGACGTCGTCGGAGCCGGTGTGGGCGAACATGTAGGACTCGACGACCTGCAGGTCGTCCTCGACGAGCTCCCCGTCGGCCAGCCGGAACGAGCGCACCTCGGGCTCGGCGTCGGCGGCGGTCAGCCCCACGATCAGCCAGTGCTGGTCGGGCGTCCACTCCATCTGGGCGACGTCCTTCTCCGAGGGGTAGGCCTCGGGCAGCCCGCTGTCGGTCAGGGGCCGGCGCGGGACGCGGGTGTGCGAGTGCACGACGAGCATCCGGCGCTCGCCGCGGGCGTCGAGCTCCCGCTCGAGCTTGATGTCCTCGGCCGGGGAGAACGCGAAGTCGCTCTCGAGCTGGTCGGCGTTGCTCATCGGCACGTACCGCTCCGGCCGCGCACCACCGGCCTCGGGGCCGACGAGCTGCCCGCACGCCTCGAGCGGGTAGTCCCGCCGGGCGTGCGCGACGATCTCGTCGAGGAGGTCCTTCCGGATGGCCAGCACGCCGCCGAGGATACGGGGCGGCCGCGCGGGGCCGCACGTCCCTCGGTGACGGCTCACAGCCCGGGCCGCTACAGGGCGGCGACCCGCACGCGGACCAGCGAGTCCTGCACGTAGGTCAGCCAGTGGTAGACGCCGAGGTGCTGGGACCGCGGGTCGTCCTCGGGCAGCTGGTCGGGCATGTCCTCGCTGACGTCGAGCGCGGTGCCCAGCGCCAGCCGGACGTCGTTCAACGCGGCCAGCCAGTCGTCGGCCTGGGCCGCGGTGAGCTCGAGCCGCCCGCCGGCCTCGGGCAGCGTGTCCAGCACCGTCTCGGCGGCCCGGTCCTTGGCCTCGATCAGCTCCGGCTCGTGCAGCGAGCGCAGGCCGGCGGCGAGGTCGGAGTCCTCGGTGGTGAAGTCGGGCAGCAGCCGGGCCAGCACCCGGTCGGTGGGGCGGCTGGTCGGCCCGGTGCGGATGCCGGTGAGCTCGGCGAGCTCGTCGGCGGGGGCCAGCGCGGCGCGGCCGGCGAGCATCTGGCGGATCTCGGTGAACAGCCCGCGCAGGACGGCGGCCTCCTCCCCGGAGAAGCCCGTGGTGAACCGGACGCGGTCGCCGCGACCGCTGCGCTTCCAGCCGTTCATGTGCGCTGCATGGTGGCCCACAGGCCGGCGGCGTGCAGCTGCGACACGTGGCCCTCCACGGTCTCCTTGTCCCCGGACGACACGGCGGCCTTGCCCTTGTGGTGCACGTCGAGCATCAGCGCGGTCGCCTTCGGCTCCGGGTAGTGGAAGATCTTCTGCAGCACGTACGTGACGTACGACATCAGGTTGACCGGGTCGTTCCACACGATCGCCTGCCACGGCGTGTCGGGACTGGTGGCCTCGTCGAGGTCCGGCGAGACCTTCTCGGTGTGCGACGGGGACGGCGCGGACATGCACCCCATGGTGGCACAGCCGGGCTTAGGCTCCACTCATGACCGGTTCCGTCCCGGGGGGGTCGACCGCCCTCCTGACCGACCGCTACGAGCTCACGATGGTGGCCGCCGCGCTGGCCGACGGCGCCGCCGACCGCCGCTGCGTGTTCGAGCTGTTCGCCCGGCGGCTCCCCGACGGCCGCCGCTATGGCGTCGTCGCCGGGACCGGGCGGCTGCTGGACGCGCTGGCGCGGTTCCGGTTCGGCCCGGCCGAGCTGGAGCTGCTCGCACCGTTCGTCGACGCCGACACCCTGGAGTGGTTGCGCGACTACCGCTTCACCGGGGACATCGACGGCTATCCCGAGGGTGAGCTGTACTTCCCCGGCTCCCCGATCCTGACCGTCACCGGGACCTTCGCCGACGCCGTCGTCCTGGAGACGCTGGCGCTGTCGATCTACAACCACGACTGCGCGATCGCCTCGGCCGCGGCCCGGATGGTCGGTGCCGCTGCGGGCCGCCCGCTGATCGAGATGGGCTCGCGGCGCACCCACGAGGAGGCGGCCGTGGCCTCGGCCAGGGCGGCGTACCTGGCCGGGTTCGCGACGACCTCCAACCTGGCGGCCGAGCAGCGGTACGGGATCCCCACCGCCGGCACGGCCGCGCACGCCTGGGTGCTGCTGCACGACGACGAGCTGACCGCGTTCCGCAGCCAGGTCGCCGCCCTGGGCACCGACACCACGCTGCTGGTCGACACGTTCGACATCCGCAAGGGCATCGCGAACGCCGTGGAGGCGGCCGGGACCGGGCTGGGTGCGGTCCGGATCGACTCCGGCGACCTCGGCGAGCTGGCCCGCCAGGCCCGCGAGCAGCTCGACGCGCTCGGGGCGACCTCGACCAAGATCGTGCTGTCCGGGGATCTCGACGAGTACGCGATCGCGTCGCTGCGGGCCGAGCCGGTGGACTCCTACGGTGTCGGGACGGCGCTGGTCACCGGCTCCGGCGCGCCGACCGCGGGGATGGTCTACAAGCTCGTCGAGGTCGACGGCCGCCCGGTGAGCAAGCGGTCCAGCTCGAAGGAGTCGCGGGGCGGGCGGAAGTCGGCGCTGCGGCGGTTCAAGCCGACCGGGACGGCCGTCGAGGAGGTCGTGTACCCCGGCCACGCCGAACCGGACCTCGGCCCGCACGACCGGGTGCTGCCGGTACCGCTGGTCCGCCGCGGCGAGCCGACCCCGGAGGCGTCCGCGGCCACCCTCGAGGACGCCCGCGAGCGGCTCCGGGCAGCGCTGGTCGCCGTACCGTGGGAGGGGCTGAAGCTGTCCCGCGGGGAACCCGCGATCCCGACCACGTTCCTGGAGGGGTCCCGATGAGCCGGGCACTGATCGTCGTCGACGTCCAGAACGACTTCTGCGAGGGCGGCGCCCTCGCCGTCGACGGGGGTGCGGCCGTGGCCGCCCGGATCGGGCCGCTGGCCACCGGCGGGGACTACGCGCACGTCGTCGCCACCCGGGACCGGCACGTCGACCCGGGCCCGCACTTCTCCGACGCCCCGGACTTCGTCGACTCGTGGCCGCCGCACTGCCGGGCGGGGACACCGGGCGCGTCGTTCCACCCGGAGCTGGACGTGGGGCCGATCGAGTGCGTCTTCGACAAGGGCGCCTACACGAGCGGCTACTCGGGGTTCGAGGGCGCCAGTGACCACGAGTCGGGGACCCGGCTCGCCGACTGGCTGGACGAGCGCGGGGTCACCGACGTCGACGTCGTCGGCATCGCGACCGACCACTGCGTGCGGGCGACCGCGCTGGACGCGGCCCGGCTGGGCCTGTCCACGCGGGTGCTGCTCGGGCACTGCGCCGGCGTCGCCGAGGACACCGTCGCTCGCGCCCTGGCCCAGCTGCGCGAGGCCGGGGTCACGATCGCGGAGTGAGCGACGGTCGTGGAGCGGCGCGCGCCCCACGACCGTGACCGCTCAGCCGCTCAGCTCGCGAACCGGAACGGGGCCAGCGCCTCGGCCAGGCGGACCGGGTCGCCGTCCTCGCCGGGGGCGTGGTGGAAGCCCTCGGCCTCGGCCAGCCCGATGAGGCGGCGCTCGTCGAAAAGGCCGCAGACGTAGCGGACGGTGTCCTCGCCGATCTCCTCGACGCCGACCCGCAGCTGGTAGATGCCCGGGTAGTGCACCTGGGACAGGTACTGCACCGACAGCGTCGACGGCGACAGGCCGTCCAGCGGGCCGCCGGCCGGGTAGCCCAGCACGTCGGCGTGCAGCTCGGCGATCCCGGCCAGGTACCACGAGGCCAGGGCGACGTTGTTCACGTGCCGGTTCGTGTCGAGGTCGGTGAACCGGGTCCGCACGTCCCAGCGGAAGGGGTAGTTCTCCCGGACGGTGCGGGCGTCGCCGCGCTCGGGGCGGGGCGAGGCGGGGGCGTCGATCCGCAGCGTGGTCAGCGCGCCCCGGACCTCGTCGGTCAGCGGGGCCGGGTTCGTGCCGTCGGTGTGCACCGAGGTGGACTCGCCGGTGGCGACGCACTCGTCGCCGGCGAACACGGCGTAGCGGTAGGAGAACGACGTGGTGCCGATCCGGCTCACGCCGACGCCGATCCGGTAGGACCCGGTGACGCGCAGCGGGGCGAGCACGTCGACCCGGATCGCGGCGAGGAGCAGCCGGACGCGGGACTGCAGGCGGGCGACCAGGTCGGCGCCGAAGGTGTCGCGCTCGACGGCGACCCGGGCGTCCTCGAACCAGCGGACCAGGGCGTCGCGGCCGATCCGCCGGCTCGGGTCGAGGTCGGCGTAGCGCGCCTCGTGCTCGATCAGCACCGGGAACTCGCCCGGCTGCGGGACCGCGGGGTTCTCAGTCGTGGTTGCAGCTGTCACCCCTCCATCGTGACCCTGTGTCGCCGCTCACCGGGCACCGGCCGTCCGATATCACACATCGTGAACGAGTGAGCGACGCAGTGTGCGCGTCCGGGCGGTCGCCCCGGTCCGGCCGTGGGCGTCGGGGGTGCTCGGTAGCCTCGCCTGGTGCCCGCTTCCCTGCAGACCCGTGACCTGCCCGGTGTGCACGAGCTGCTGGAGGCGGCCGTCACCTCGGTCGGCGGGTCGCGCCGCGAGGGCCAGGACCGGATGGCCGACGCCGTGCGCCGCGCGCTGTCCTCCGGCGAGCACCTGGCCGTGCAGGCCGGCACCGGCACCGGGAAGTCGCTGGCCTACCTGGTCCCGGCGATCCGGCACGCGATCGCCCGGGACACCACTGTCGTCGTGTCGACGGCGACGATCGCGCTGCAGCGCCAGCTCGTCGACCGGGACCTGCCACGGATCGCGAAGAGCCTGAAGAAGGTCCTCGGCCGGGAGCCGACGTTCGCGATCCTCAAGGGCCGCCGCAACTACCTGTGCCTGCACAAGCTGCACGGCGACATGGGCGACACCGCCGACGAGCCCGACGAGCTGTTCGACGCGTTCGCGATCTCCGCCATGGGCCGCAACGTGAAGCGGCTGCACGAGTGGGCCTCCGACACCGAGACCGGGGACCGCGACGAGCTCGTGCCCGGGGTCCCCGACGCGGCCTGGCGGCAGGTGTCGGTCACCGCCCGGGAGTGCCTGGGTGCCTCCCGCTGCCCGGTCGGCGAGGACTGCTTCGCGGAGAAGGCCCGGGCCGAGGCCGGGCGGGCGGACGTCGTCGTCACCAACCACGCGCTGCTCGCGATCGACGCGATGGGCGAGGCGCAGGTGCTGCCCGAGCACGACGCCGTGATCGTCGACGAGGCGCACGAGCTGGTCGACCGGGTCACCGGCGCCGCCACCGCCGAGCTGACCGCCGGTGTCGTCGCCACCGCGGCCCGGCGCTGCGGCAAGCTCGTCGACCAGGAGCTGGCCGACCGGCTCGACGAGGCCGGTGAGGGGCTCGCCGCCGTGCTGGAGGACCTGCCGCCCGCGCGCTGGGAGTCGCTGCCCGCCCCGGCCGCGGGCGCGCTGAACGCGATCGTGTCCGCCGCCGCGGGCTGCCGGCAGGCGCTGGGCGCGAACAAGCGCTCCGACGACGCCGACCCCGACGGCGCCGCGGCCCGCAAGCTCGCCCTCGCCGTGCTCGACGAGGTGTCCGAGACCGCGGTCCGGCTGGTCGACACGTTCGCCGAGCAGGACCCGGCGAAGCGGCGGGACGTCGTCTGGCTGGGCGAGCAGGGCCCGGACGGCTCCCGGCACAAGGTGCTGCGGGTCGCGCCGCTGTCGGTCGGCGGGCTGCTGCGGGAGCGGCTGTTCAACACCCGCACGGTCGTGCTGACCTCGGCGACCCTGGCGCTGGGGGGTTCGTTCGACGCGCTGGCCCGCCAGTGGGGGCTCCCCGCGTCGCAGCCGAAGGAGAAGGGCGACATCCCGCCGGCGACCGAGGAGGGGCACGGTCCCGTCCAGGACCCGGAGGCCCCGCGCTGGACCGGGCTCGACGTCGGCTCCCCGTTCGCGCACGGCCGGTCCGGGATCCTCTACCTGGCGCGGCGGCTCCCGGCGCCCGGCCGGGACGGCCTCGCCCAGGCGACGCTCGACGAGATCGAGGGCCTGGTCCGGGCCGCGGGCGGGCGGACCCTCGGGCTGTTCTCGTCCACCCGGGCCGCGAAGCAGGCGACCGAGGCGCTGCGCGGCAAGCTCGACACCCCGCTGCTCTGCCAGGGCGACGACGCGACGATGCTGCTGGTCAAGCGGTTCGCCGAGGACGAGGAGACCTCGCTGTTCGGGACGCTGTCGCTGTGGCAGGGCGTCGACGTCCCGGGCCCGTCGCTGTCCCTGGTGATCATCGACCGGATCCCGTTCCCCCGGCCCGACGACCCGCTGGTCGCGGCCCGGCAGAAGGCCGCCGACGCCCACGGCGGCAACGGTTTCCTGTCGGTCTCGGCGACCCACGCGGCGCTGCTCCTCGCCCAGGGCACGGGCCGGCTGCTGCGGTCCACCGACGACCGCGGCGTCGTCGCGATCCTGGACCCGCGGATCGCCACCGCCCGCTACGGCGGGTTCCTGCGGGCGTCGCTGCCGCCGTTCTGGGAGACGACCGACGTCGAGAAGGTCCACGGCGCGCTGCGCCGGCTCCGGGGCGCCTGACGGGGGCGGCGGGAACGCGCTTCGATACCTCGCCGAGCGGTGAGCCGCACACATCGGCCCCAAGCGGGGCCACAACGCGCTGATCGAACCCCCGTCGGACGGTGACCTGCACCTTTCCGCCCGGGACAGGACAGAACCGCGCTGATCAACACCTGACCCCGCGACGAGCCGCACACATCCGCCCCGAGCGGGGCGACAACGCGCTGATCGATCCCACGCCGGACGGTGACCCGCACCTTCCCGCCCAGGGCAGGGCAGAACGCGCTGATCAACACCCGGCCCCGCGACGAGCCGCACACAATCGCCCCGGACGGGGCAAGAACGCGCTGATCGATGCCCCGCCGTGCGGTGAACCGCACGCATCCGCCCCGGCCGGGGCGACAACGCGCTGATCGAACCCCCGCCGGACGGCAAGCCGCACCTTCCCGCCCGGGACAGGGCAGAACCGCGCTGATCAACACCCGACCCCGCGACGAGCCGCACACAATCGCCCCGAGCGAGGCGACAACGCGCTGATCGATCCCTCGCCGGACGGTGAGCCGCACAGATCCGCCCCAGACGGGGCGACAACGCGCTGATCGAACCCCGCCGGACGGCGACCCGCACCTTCTCGCCCAGGGCAGGGCAGAACCGCGCTGATCAACACCCGGCCCCGCGGCGAGCCGCACACATCCGCCCCGAGCGGGGCAAGAACGCGCTGATCGATGCCCCGCGGGGCGGTGAGCCGCACAGATCCGCCCCCAGACGAGGCGACAACGCGCTGATCGACCCCCCCACCTGGCCGTGGGCCGCACGTTCTCGCCCCGAGCACGAAGCAGGGCGACATCGTGCTGCCCGATCCGGGCGCGGACGTCACGCCAGGGCGGTGATCCCGCCGGGGGTGCTGAGGAACGTGCCGCGACCCGGGATCCCGCTCGCCGCGCAGGCGTCGGCCAGTGCCCGGGCCCAGGCCCGGTCCGCCGGCAGCGGCCGGTCCGGCCCCAGGCGTTCCCAGGTCAGGACCACCGCGCCCGGTCCCTGATCGGTGGCCAGCTGCGCGCGCAGGCCGCCGAGGACCTCCGCCAGCCGCTCGGCGGTCTCCGGACCCGGTTCGGCCGGCATCTCCGTGATCGGCACGATCACCGGTGCCTGGACGCCGTCGCCGTCCACGAACATGATCCACAGCTGCCGGTCGGTGGTCGCGGCGCCGACCAGCATGGTCACGCGCTCGTGCACGTCCGCGGCGGTGCGCAGGGCGGGTAGCTCGCTGATGTGGGGTGTCGTCATCGGGCCAGGATGGGTGCGTACCCCACCGGACCGGGCCGGTTCCGCGGGGACGGGCCGGTCGGGCGTTCGCGATCGCGAATCTCGACCCGTCAGCGCGCCAGGCAGGTCACCGTCCCGGGGTCGACCTCGGTGAACCCGGCGTCCCGGACGGCGACCAGGTCCGCCGCGCCGGACGCGAGGTCCGCGCACAGCCGGTCCCAGGCCTGCGGGGAGGGGGTCCGCACCGCGCACCGCGGCACGTCCGCCGGCTCCGCGACCGGCCAGCCCCGGACGGCGGCGAGCAGCATCGACGCGTGCCCGACCTGGGCGGCGGCCTTCCCGACCGTCATCGGCACCCGCGGGTTCAGCCACACCAGCGGCGCGCCACCGGGCACCGGGCCGGGCTCGTCGGGTTCCAGCTCGGTGCCGCCGATCTGCAGCCGGGAGACCGTCTTCGGGGCGTCGTCGACGGGTCCGGGCAGCAACGCCCTCGCCTCCGCGCCGCCGACCTCGACGGTCACGCCGGGCAGCTCCTGCACCGCCCGCCAGTGCGCGCCCCGGGCCCGGCGGGCGATCTTGCGGATGCGGCCGTCGACCCAGGCCGCCACGGCGTCGTGCCACGGCCCGCCCGGCTGCGCGCGGGGATCCAGGCAGACCGCCACCGCCGCGGTCGCGGCCGCCTCCAGCAACGGGGTCCGCGCGGGCAGCGGGTCGCGCTCGATCCGCAGGACGACCGGCATCGCACGGACGACGCCGTCGGCCTCCGGCGGGATCTCCCGGCGGGTCGCGCCGGTGCCGTACCGCGCGGCGAGCAGGTCGACGACGGAGCTCACGCGATCGGGACGCGCCGCAGCACACCCTCGGCGGCGTCTGCGGCCTCCACCTCGTGCCGGGTGATGCCCAGCACGAACAGCACGACGTCGAGGTAGGGCACCGACACCGAGGTGTCCGCGACCGCGCGCAACGCCTGCTTCGCGTTGAACGCGACCCCCAGCCCGGCGGTGGAGAGCATGTCGATGTCGTTCGCGCCGTCGCCGACCGCGACCGACTGCTCGAGCGGAACGTCGTGCGCCTCGGCGAACCGGCGGAGCGCGACGGCCTTGCCGGGCCGGTCCACGATGTCGCCGAGCACCCGGCCGGTGAGCTTCCCGCCGACGATCTCCAGCTCGTTCGCGGCGACGAAGTCGAGTTTCAGCTCGTCCGCGATGGGGCCGATGACCTGGGTGAACCCGCCGGACACCACCCCGCACTTGTAGCCGAGCCTGCGCAGCGTGCGGATCGTCGTCCGGGCGCCGGGGGTGAGCTCGATCTCGGCCGCGACCTCGTCGACGACCGACGCGGGCAGCCCCTCGAGGGCCGCGACGCGCCGGGTCAGGGACTCGGTGAAGTCCAGGTGCCCGGACATCGCCTCCTCGGTGACCCGCCGGACCTCGGCCTCGATGCCCGCGCCGGCCCGGGCGGCGAGCATCTCGATGACCTCGCCCTGGATCAGGGTCGAGTCGACGTCGAACACGATCAGCCGCTTGCTCCGGCGGGCGAGCCCGGCCCGGGACACCGCCACGTCCACCCCGGCGTGGTGGGCCACCTCGACCAGGCGCTTGCGCAGCGTGCCCGGCGGGTAGGAGTCGGCGTCACCGTCCGGCACCGGCGAGACGAGCAGCTCCAGGCCGGTCACCGGGTAGTCGGCGACCCGGCGGATCGCGTCGATGTTCGCGCCGACCGCGGCGAGCTCGGCGGCGATGGCGCCGAACGCGCGGGCCGTGATCGGCCGGCCCAGCACGGTCACGACGTGCGTCGACTGCCGGCGGGGCGCGACGTCGCCGTTCCGCTGGATCTCGATGTGCACGGCCATGCCGATGGAGTCCATCGCCTCGCCGACGGACTCCTGCAGTTCCTCCGCGTCGCCCTCCGGCACCACGAGGGCGCCGAGGGTGAGCCGCCCGTTGACGACCACCTGTTCCAGGTCGAGCAGCTCGACACCGGCGGCGGTGAGGGCGGCGAACAGGACGGAGCTGACACCGGGCCGGTCCGGCCCGGTCACCGTGACGAGCACGGTGGGCCGGGTCGGATCGGAGGGGAAGACCGACACCTCAGTTGGACTTGGGGTCGTCGTCCGGCATGGACTCCTTGCCGACCTCGTGGGCCAGCACCTCGGTCGGGTGGGCCTTCCCGCCGACGTGCGCCTCGGCGCGCGCCTTCTCGACCAGGTGCGGGTAGTGGAGGTCGAACGCCGGGCGCTCGGAGCGGATCCGGGGCAGCTCGGTGAAGTTGTGCCGCGGCGGCGGCGACGAGGTCGCCCACTCCAGCGAGTTCCCGAAGCCCCACGGGTCGTCGACGCCGCAGACCCGGCCGAACCGGTAGCTCTTGAACACGTTGTAGAAGAACGGCAGCGTCGACGCGCCGAGGATGAACGCGCCCAGCGAGGACACCGTGTTCAGCGTGGTGAACCCGTCGGAGGCCAGGTAGTCGGCGTAGCGGCGCGGGTAGCCCTCGTTACCCAGCCAGTGCTGCACCAGGAACGTCATGTGGAACCCGACGAAGGTGAGCCAGAAGTGGACCTTGCCGAGGGTCTCGTCGAGGAACCGGCCGGTCATCTTCGGGAACCAGAAGTAGACGCCGGCGAACGTGGCGAACGCGATCGTGCCGTAGAGCACGTAGTGGAAGTGCGCGACCACGAAGTAGGTGTCCGACACGTGGAAGTCCACCGGCGGCATCGCGAGCAGGATGCCGGTCAGGCCGCCGAACAGGAACGTGACCAGGAAGCCGACCGAGAACAGCATCGGCGTCTCGAAGGTGATCTTGCCCCGCCACAGGGTGCCGACCCAGTTGACGAACTTGATGCCGGTGGGGATGGCGATCAGGAACGTCGTGAAGGAGAAGAACGCCAGCAGGACCGCGCCGGTGGCGTACATGTGGTGGGCCCACACCGCGACCGACAGCGCCGCGATCGCGACGGTCGCGAAGACCAGGCTCTTGTAGCCGAACAGCGGCTTGCGGGAGAACACCGGGAAGATCTCCGAGACGATGCCGAAGAACGGCAGCGCCACGATGTAGACCTCGGGGTGGCCGAAGAACCAGAACAGGTGCTGCCAGAGCACCACGCCGCCGTTCTCCGGGTTGAACACGTTCGCACCGAGGTGCCGGTCCGCGGCCAGGCCGAACAGGGCCGCGGTCAGGATCGGGAACGCGATCAGGATCAGGATCGCCGTGATGAAGATGTTCCAGGTGAAGATCGGCATCCGGAACATCGTCATGCCGGGCGCGCGCATGCAGACGATCGTCGTGATGAAGTTGACGCCGCCGAGGATCGTGCCCAGACCGGACACGGCCAGGCCCATGATCCACAGGTCGCCGCCGACGCCCGGCGAGCGGATCGCGTCGGACAGCGGGGTGTAGGCGAACCAGCCGAAGTCGGCGGCGCCGCCCGGGGTCAGGAAGCCGGAGACGACGATGGTGCCGCCGAACAGGAACAGCCAGTACGAGAACGCGTTCAGCCGGGGGAACGCCACGTCGGGCGCGCCGATCTGCAGCGGCACGATGTAGTTCGCGAAGCCGAACACGATCGGCGTCGCGAACAGCAGCAGCATGATCGTGCCGTGCATGGTGAACAGCTGGTTGTACTGCTCGGTGGACAGGAACTGCAGCTCCGGGCGCGCGAGCTCGGCGCGGATGAGCAGCGCCATCACGCCGCCGATCGCGAAGAACGCGAACGACGTGCAGAGGTACAGGATCGCGATGTCCTTCGGATCCGTCGTCCGCAGCATCTTGAGGAACGTGGATCCCTTGCCCTCCCGGCGCGCCGGATACGGGCGCGTCGAGATCGGCTTGGGCTCGACCGCTGTCACTGGGCCTCCATGCACTTGCCTGACCTGAGCACGTCCTCGCGGACGGGTGGACTCTACTTCCCGACCGGCGAACGGCACCCGTCCGGGCCGGAAGATCCGCCGTGGGGCTCCGGACCGGGCGCGCGCCGCCCGTCGATTGTGCTCTACGGAGGGTAGAACGAACACCCCCCGGTCTCGCACCCAGGGCCGCCTTCGGCCGCTACCACAGCCGCCCGGCGCCGCGCGCGGGGTCCGCCGGACGGCGGTACCGAGCGGCTGCCTACCGTGGCGGCGTGGTCGCACCGACTCCGGACCGCGGTCGGCCCGGTTCCCGGAGGCGGGAGCCCGGCTGGGACGTGCTGCGCAGCGGGTTCGTCCTGCTCGTCGTGCTCTACCACGCCACCTACCTCGGGCCGGTGCTGCATCCGGAGCTGCTCCCCCGCCGGTACTCGTTCGACCACCAGGTCGGCGCGAGCCTGCTGCTGGTGATCTCGGCGTACTTCGCCTGCGCCACCCTGGGCCGGCACTCCCCCGGCCGCTACTGGTGGGGACGGGTCTGCCGCCTACTGCCCGCGTTCCTGGTCGCGGTCCCGGTCGCCTGGACGGTGCTGCGGCTCGGCGCCCCCGCCGAGTGGGGGACGCCGCCGTCCCGAGAGCTGTGGATCAACTGGCTGATGCTCGGGAACTGGGACACCGTGCGGTTCCCGTGGCTGGACCCGGCCTTCTGGACGCTGCCGCTGCAGCTGATGGCGTTCACCGCGGCGGCCGTGCTCAGCACGACCCGCTGGGGTTCCGGACGGCGGCTGCGGGTGCTGCTGTGGGCGATGGTGCTGGTCCCGCTCCTGCTCTGGCCGCTGCGGGCGCGCCCGGGCGACCCCGCCGAACCCCCCGAGTGGTACCGCATGGTCATCGACGGCTTCGGGTTCCACCGGCTGCACCTGTTCGTCGCCGGGATCGTCATCTGGCTGTGGTCGACCGGCCGGACGCGCACCGCGCACGCGATCGCGCTCCTCGGGATGTGCGGGATCGCCCAGTGGCTGCACGCCTTCGTCCCCGGCCCGGACGGCGTGGTGTGGCTCGACCGCGACCACGTCGACCTGGCGGCCGTGGCCATGGTGTGCGCCGGGATCGCCCTGGTCGCGCTGGTCGCCCGGCTGCCCCGGCCGGGCGCGTGGACCCCGGCCCCGCTCGCGGCCGCGTTCCGGTGGCTGGCCGGCATCTCCTACGGCGTCTACCTCATGCACCAGACCGCGGGGTACGTGCTGATGCGCAGGCTGCAGGACGCCGGCGCCGGCCCGCTGGTGCAGTGCACCGCGATGCTCGCGACGGCGGTGCTGCTGGGCTGGCTGCTCACCCGCTGCGTCGAGCGGCCGGCCCACGCGGCGCTGATGCGCACCTGGGACCGGTGGGCGGCGGCGCGGGACACCCGGGAACGCGTGAACGCCTAGCGCAGCGGCTCGAACACGTCCGTCCAGACATCGGGGGCCGAGGCCGGGTTCGGCTGCGCCTCGACGATGTAGAACTCGGTGCCCAGGCCCATCGCGAACACCGGATCGGGCATCGTCAGCATGAAGTGGTCCGGGCCCATCTGGCTGGCGTGCGCCCGCATCGACGCCCGCTTCGCCTCGGCGAACTCGACGGCCTCGACCCGGTGGGTGATCTCCGACTCGGGCTTGCCGAACGAGCCGTCGTCGGGGAGCTCCGGGGGCTCCCAATCGGTGCCGCGTTCCTTCTGCAACCCGCGCCAGCCGCGCAGCAGCCAGTCCCGGTTGGTGGTGTTCTGCGCGACGACCGGGACGCCGGCCAGCTCCCCGGCGCGGGCGCCGACCCGGTGGACCTGGATGTGGTCGGGGTGGCCGTAGCCGCCGATGTCGTCGTAGGTGGTGAGGACGTCGGCCTCCTCCTCCTCGAGGAGCAGCGCGAGCCGCTTGGCGGCGTGCTCGACCGGGGCCTGCCAGAAGCAGTACGGCGCGTCGTTGGACGGTTCGCCCTTCATCCCCGAGTCGACGTAGCCGAGGAACTCGACGCGGGCGACCCCGAGCTCCTTCGCCGACGCGTAGCACTCCGCGGAGCGGCGCACCGAGAGGTCCTCGCCGTCGGCGAGGACGCCCGGCACCGGCGCGCCGAGCTCACCGCGGGTGGCGAAGACGAGCACGACCCGGTGTCCGAGGGCGGCGGCCTTCGCGAGCGTGCCGGCGGTGCCGATCGACTCGTCGTCGGGATGGGCGTGGAAGCTGACGAGGGTCCCCACGCCCGCGCAGCCTACGCAGCGCCCCGGCCGCCCCGGCGGAGGGCCGCGGAGATCGACGACCCGTTGATCTACAACCCGTTGACGACACGTCGGATGTGCGTAGCATCACAGACCCCGAACCGGCACAGGAGCCGCCCACCATGGCCGACGTCGTCACCGCCGACGAGCCCGTCCGTCCCGCCGCCGCGCCGCCCGGATCGCCGGAGCCGTTCAACGCGGCCGCCTACCTCACCGCCGCCCGGGTCGCGGCCGGTGACGGCGGGCGCACCGCGGTCCGCTCCCCCGGCGGCACCCTCACCTATGCCGAGCTGACCGACCGGGTCCGCGCGGTCGCGGGTGCGCTGCGTGCGGCCGGGGTCCGCCCCGAGCAGCGGGTGCTGCTGGTGATGGCCGACGACCTCGACCTGTTCACGGCGATCCTCGGGGCGATGTGGGCCGGTGCGGTCGCCGTCCCGGGCTCGACCATGCTGACCGGCCGCGAGCTGGCCGTCCTCGTGCGGGACTCGCGCGCCACCACGGTGGTCGGCGGCGCGGCGTTCGCCCCGCAGCTCGCCGAGGCGGTCGCCGGGGCACCGGACGTCGAACGGGTCGTGCTCACCGGCGACACCCCGCTCGACACCGGAACCACGTCCCTGACCTGGGTCGAGCTCCTCGCCGGTGGCGAGCCGATGCCCGAGCCGGCGCCGACCTGGTCGGAGTCGCAGGCGCTGTGGCTCTACACCTCGGGCACCACCGGCAAGCCCAAGGGCGCGATGCACCGGCACAGCGACATCCGGTACGTGTGCGAGACCTACGGGCAGCAGGTCCTCGGCATCCGCGCCGACGACGTCTGCCTGTCGGTGGCGAAGCTCTTCTTCGCCTACGGCATCGGGAACTCGATGTTCTTCCCGCTGTCGGTGGGCGCGTGCGCGGTGCTCGAGCCGTCCCGCCCGGACCCGGACCGGTACTCCCGGCTGGCGGCCGAGCACGGCGCCACGCTGTTCTTCGCCGTCCCCAGCTTCTGGGGGCCGATGCTGGGCGCGGAGCTGCCGCGGGAGCGGTTCGGCACCGTGCGCCGGGGCGTGTCGGCGGGCGAGGCGCTGCCGGCGCGGATGTTCCACGGCGTGCGCGAGCGCTACGGCTTCGAGGTGCTCGACGGCATCGGCTCCACCGAGGCCCTGCACATCTTCATCTCCAACCGGCCCGGCGAGGTCGTGCCGGGCAGCTCCGGGTTCCCGGTGCCCGGCTACGAGGTCGAGCTGCGCCGCCCGGACGGCAGCGTGATCACCGAGGCCGGCGAGCAGGGCATGCTCTACGTCGCGGGCGATTCGATCTGCACCGGCTACTGGTGCCGCACCGAGGTCAACCGGCTCGTCTTCCAGGGCCGCTGGATGCGCACCGGCGACCAGTACGTCCGCAACGCCGACGGGTCCTGGTCCTGCCTCGGCCGCGCCGACGACGTGCTCAAGGTGGGCGGGATCTGGGTGTCGCCGGGCGAGGTGGAGGGCCGGCTGCTGGAGCATCCCGGCCTGGCCGAGGCGGTCGTGGTCGGCGTCCCGGACGCCGACGGCCTGGACCGGCCGGTCGCGTTCGTCGTCCCCCGCGACCCCGGTTCCGCGCCGTCGGCGGACGAGCTGATCGCGTTCTGCCGGGACGGGCTGGCGGCGTTCAAGCGGCCCCGGGTCGTCGTGACCGTCGACGAGCTGCCGAAGACCCCGACCGGGAAGATCCAGCGCTACCGGTTGCGGGAACGCGCCGCCGCCGACCCGGCGGTCACCGGGCGGCCGGTGGAACCGGAGTCGGTGGTCTGACGGGCTCGTCCGGGTACCCGCCGGGTGCCGTGCCGGCGACGACCTTGGCCGCAGCCGCCGGGCGCGGTTGACTCGCGGGCGTCACCTGTCACCCGACGGCGAGGAGGCCGGCGTGGATACGTGGGAATGGATCCCGGAGACCCCCGCGAGGTGGGACGACCGGAAGCAGCGGGTGCTGGACGGCCTGGACCCGGCCCTGTTCGGCCTGGGCAGGCCCGCGGCCGGGGACGCGCTGGGCGACGAGTGGTGGCGGGTCGACGACGGCGCCGGGGAGACCGTCGCCTACGGCCGGCTCGACGACTCCTGGGGCGACGCGGAGATCCTCGTCCTGGTCCGGCCGGACGCGCAGCGCACCGGCGTCGGCTCGTTCGTGCTGGCCCGGCTGGAGGCCGAGGCCGGCCGGCGCGGGCTGAACTACATCTACAACGTCGTCCCGCACGACCACCCGGATCCCGAGCAGGTCACCGGGTGGCTCGCCGCGCACGGGTTCGTCCGGAACGACGTCGGCGAGCTGCGCAAGCAGGTCCGCGTGGCGGTCACCCCGGACTGAACACTCCACAATCTTCCATCGCTCCGTCGCCTTGCTGTAGCCTGTTGGGTACGCGACGACGCGAGGAGGCACCGTCCCCATGACCGATGCCGGCCCCACCACCGACGGCGAGTCCCCGGCCGTCGACTACGACCGGGATCCCGCGGCGTACCGGCACTGGCGGCTGGAGATCGACGCCGACGACCCGGCGGTCGCGTGGGTGATCCTCGACGTCGACCCCGACGGCGGCCTCGTCCCCGGCTACGAGCTGAAGATGAACAGCTACGACCTGGGCGTCGACATCGAGCTGTACGACATCACCCAGCGGCTGCGCTTCTGCCACCCCGGGGTGAAGGCCGTCGTCCTGACCAGCGCCACCGACCGGAACTTCTGCGCGGGCGCGAACATCCGGATGCTCGCCGGGTCGCCGCACCCGTGGAAGGTGAACTTCTGCAAGTTCACCAACGAGACCCGCAACGGCATCGAGGACGCGACCGCGCACTCCGGCCAGACCTGGATCGCCGCGGTCAACGGCACCGCGGCCGGCGGTGGCTACGAGCTCGCGCTGGCCTGCGAGCAGATCCTGCTGATCGACGACAACTCGTCGACGGTCGCGCTGCCCGAGGTCCCGCTGCTCGGGGTGCTCCCCGGCACCGGCGGGCTGACCCGGGTCACCGACAAGCGCCGCGTCCGCAAGGACCGCGCCGACGTGTTCGCCACCAAGCCCGAGGGCATCGGCGGCCGGCAGGCCGTCGAGTGGCGGCTCGTCGACGAGGTGATCCCCAAGCGCCGGTGGGACGAGACCGTGCGCGAGCGGGCCACCGCCGCCGCGGCGGAGTCCCGCCGGCTGCCCGGCGGCGACGGCATCGCGCTGCCCCCGCTGGACCGCACCGAGACCGCCGACGGCATCACCTACCGGCACGTCCGGGCCGCGTTCGACCGCGACCGCGGCTTGGTGGAGATCACCGTCGACGGCCCGGACGGCGGCGTCCCCACCAGCATCGAGCGGGTGCGCGAGCTCGGCGCGGACTTCTGGCCGCTGGCCATGACCCGCGAGCTCGACGACCTGATCCTGCGGCTGCGCAGCAACGAGCAGGAGCTGGGCACGTGGGTGATCCGCACCCGCGGCGACGTCGAGGACGCGCTGGCCTTCGAGCACCTCATCGAGCAGCGCTCGTCGTCGGACTGGCTGGCGGGCGAGATCCGGCACTACTTCAAGCGGACCCTCAAGCGGCTCGACGTCACCTCCCGGTCGCTCATCGCGCTGATCGAGCCCGGGTCGTGCTTCGCGGGGGCGCTGCTGGAGCTGGCGCTGGCCTGCGACCGGCAGTACATGCTCGACGGCACGCTCGACGAGGACGACTCCGAGCAGGGCGACGAGGCCCAGATCATGCTGACGGCGTCGAACTTCGGGGCGTTCCCCATGGGCAACGGCGTCACCCGGCTGGCGTCGCGGTTCCACGGCGACGACGACCACGTCGCCAAGCTCCGGCAGGAGACCGGGCGCCGGATCACCGCGCGCGACGCGCTGGAGCTGGGCCTGGTCACCGACGCCCCGGACGACATCGACTGGGACGACGAGGTCCGGATCATGCTC
Source organism: Pseudonocardia sp. C8 (assembly GCF_014267175.1). Classification (NCBI taxonomy): domain Bacteria; kingdom Bacillati; phylum Actinomycetota; class Actinomycetes; order Pseudonocardiales; family Pseudonocardiaceae; genus Pseudonocardia; species Pseudonocardia sp. C8. The sequence goes on along the minus strand of NZ_JACMTR010000002.1, from coordinate 1,006,472 downwards.
GAGGAGCGGGCGTCGATGTCCCCGGACGCGCTGACCGGGATGGAGGCCAACCACCGGTTCGTCGGGCCGGAGACGATGGAGAGCCGCATCTTCGGCCGGCTCACCGCGTGGCAGAACTGGATCTTCGTGCGCCCGAACGCCTCCGGGCCGGAGGGTGCGCTGCGCAAGTACGGCACGGGCCGCAGGGCCGATTTCGACCGCAGGCGGGTGTGAACCATGTCGATCGACTACTCCGAGAAGATCCCGAACAACGTCGACCTCGCGGGCGACCGGAAGCTGCAGCGTGCGCTGGAGTCGTGGCAGCCGAACTTCCTGAACTGGTGGAAGACGATGGGGCCGGCCGTGCCGACCCAGGACGTCTACCTGCGCACCGCCGTCGACGTCGGCAAGGAGGGCTGGGCGCAGTTCGGGCACGTCGCCATGGAGGAGTACCGCTGGGGCGTGTTCCTCGCCGAGCGGGGCGACGACCGGCGGATCGCGTTCGGCGAGAACCGCGGCGAGCCCGTGTGGCAGCAGGTGCCCGGCGAGTACCGCGCCGACCTGCAGCGGCTCATCGTCATCCAGGGTGACACCGAGCCGGCGTCGGTGGAGCAGCAGCGCCGGCTCGGCGAGACCGCACCCAGCCTCTACGACCTGCGCAACCTGTTCCAGGTCAACGTCGAGGAGGGCCGCCACCTCTGGGCGATGGTGTACCTGCTGCACGCCTACTTCGGCCGCAACGGCCGCGAGGAGGCCGAGGCGCTGCTGCAGCGCAACTCCGGCGACCTCGACTCACCCCGGATCCTCGGGGCGTTCAACGAGGAGACCCCGGACTGGCTGAGCTTCTACATGTTCACCTACTTCACCGACCGGGACGGGAAGTACCAGCTCGGCACGCTGAAGGAGTCCGCCTTCGACCCGCTCTCGCGCACCTGCGAGTTCATGTTGAAGGAGGAGGCCCACCACATGTTCGTGGGCACCACCGGCATCGACCGCGTCGTGCAGCGGACCTGCGAGCTGATGCACTCCCACGACACCGCCGAGGTCGGACCGCACGGCGGCGTCCCGCTGGACGTGATCCAGCGCTACATCAACTTCCACTACTCGGTGTCGCTGGACCTGTTCGGCTCCGAGCAGTCGACGAACGCGGCCAACTACTTCACCGCCGGCCTGAAGGGGCGCTGGCAGGAGGAACGCCGCCGCGACGACCACGTGCTCACCGAGGACGGCTACGCCATGGAGCAGGTCCGCGACGGCGAGGTGGTCACCGACGAGGTCCCGGCGCTGCTCGCGCTGAACCTGGACCTGCGCAACGAGTACGTGAAGGACTGCCAGTCGGGACTGAAGCGCTGGAACCGGATCCTGGAGAAGAACGGCTTCGACGAGCGGCTCTACCTGCCGCACGTCGGGTTCAACCGCGAGGTCGGGCTGTTCTCCGGTCACCACGTGACGCCCAAGGGCGATCTCGTCGGCCCGGACGTCTGGGAGGCGCGCCGCGACGGCTGGCTGCCCTCGGCCGCGGACCGGACGTTCATCCAGAGCCTCATGCACCCGGTCTACGAGCCGGGCAAGATCGCCGGGTGGATCGCGCCGCCCACCAACGGCATCAACGGCAAGCCCTTCGACTACGAGTACGTGCACTTCGCCTGACGAGCCGGTTGCCCCGCAGGTGGTGCCGGGCGGCGGGCCGCCGGGCCGGCGTGGCCCTCACCCCGCGCCGGTCGGCGCCCCCGGGTCCGGCGGCGGCACGGCCGGGCACTGCACGTCCGAGCGGTCCCCGCCGACCCGTTTCGGCAGCGCCCCGGTGAGCAGGTAGTCGGCCACCGTGTCGTCCACGCACGCCACCCCGGACAGCGAGGCCGAGTGGGTGTGCCCGCCCAGCCCCTCGATCAGCGCGGAGCCGGGGAACGTCCGGCGGGCCTGCAGCGCGCCCTCGTACGGGGTGGCGCCGTCGAAGGTCTCGGAGATGAGCAGCGGGCCCGTCCGCAGCGCGCCGGAGACGACCGGCGCGGGCCCCGGCGGCACCGGCCAGTTCAGGCAGGGCGCGTTGTACCAGGCGTTGCCCCAGGTCTCGAACGGTGCCGTCCGGTCGATCGCGGTGTGGTCGCGCTTCCAGGTCGCCCAGTCCTGCGGGAACGGCGCGTCGGTGCACTGGGTGGCGAGGTAGACGGCGTAGTTGTTGTCGTCGGTCGGCGACCCGGCCCGGTCGAACGCGGCCTTGAGCGCGGCCGCGTCGCCCCGCGCACCGGCGACGAACGCCTCGGCGACGCTGCCGTACTCGCCGACGTTGTAGCCCGCGCGCAGGAAGATGTCGGTCCACTCCGCCGAGCCGATCTTCCCGCCGGCGGGAGCCTTCCGGAACTGCTCGTAGAGGGCGTAGAAGCGCTGCTCGACGGCGTCGCCGCTGGTGCCGAGGTGGTAGGTGGCGTCGTTCTTGGCGACCCAGTCGAAGAAGACACCGATGTTGCGCTCGAACGCGACGTCCTGGTTCAGGTTGGCCCGGTACCACCAGTTCCGCGGGTCGACGACGCCGTCGAGCACCATCCGGTGGACCCGCTGCGGGAACCGGGTGGCGTAGACCTGCCCGAGGAGCGTGCCGTAGGAGAAGCCGTAGTAGCTGATCCGGTCGGCCCCGAGTGCCTGCCGGAGCAGGTCCATGTCCTGCGCGGTGTCCTCGGTGCGCAGGTGTTTCAGCAGCGCGCCGCCCCGGGCGCCGCACGCCTGCGCGTACGCCTTCGTGCGGGGATGCCAGGCCGCCTCCGCGCCGTTCTCCGGCCGGTAGTCCGGCCGGGCGTACCCGCCGTAGCCGGGGTCGCAGCTCAGCGCCGGCTCGCTGGCCCCGACGCCGCGCGGGTCGAAGCCGATCCAGTCGTAGGCCGACCCGGCGTCCTTCGGGACGGCGCCGCCGAGCCGGCTCAGCCCCAGCCCCGGCCCGCCCGGGCCGCCCGGGTTGACCAGGACGGCGCCCTGGTAGCGGTCCTGGGGCACGGTGTGCCGCACCCGGGAGACCGCCAGCCTGATCGTCTGCCCGCCGGGGTCGGCGTGGTCGAGGGGCACGGTGAGGAACCCGCACTCGGCACCGGCGGTGACCAGCGACGGGTCCGTGCAGGGTCCCCACGCGATCGCCGGACGCGCGGGGGCGGGCGGGGGCTGCGCGGCCGCGGGTGCGGCGGCCCCCACGGTCACCACGAGCGCGCCGAGGAGCGTGCCGATCGTCCTGCGCACTGACCCACCTCTTCCGGGCGCACCGCCCGTCGCCCGACCGGGAGCGCAGACGTTGCCATTCGCGACACGGCGTCCACAACGACGACACCGCGCGGCGACACGATCGGACGTACCGAGCCGGACACCGCGCACACGGCGGACGAACCGGTGATCACGCCCGTCCGCAGCCGCCCTGCCCGCACGCGCAGCCGCCGCACCCCGGCCGGCGGACCAGCGACTCGACGACGTCCGCGGCGGCCGGTGCGCCGCCGGCCGCCCGGGCGACCGCCTGCTGCTCTGCGCACCGTTGCGCGACCGCCTCCGACGACGCCACCCGCAGCACCGCCGACCGCAGGCTCTCCGGGGTCACCTCGTCGGCCGGCAGGTGCTCCCCCACCCCGAGCGAGGCGATCATGTCGGCGTTGCCGAACTGGTCGACGGCCTGCGGCACCGCCACCATCGGGACGCCGTGCCAGAGCCCCTCCGCGCAGCCGCCCATTCCGGCGTGGGTCACGAACGCCGACGCGTGTGCCAGCACCGCGAGCTGCGGGACCCACTCGCGGACGACGACGTCGTCCGGGATCTCCCCGAGCACCGAGGGGTCGACGTGCGGGCCGGTGGCGAGGACCGTCTGCCATCCGGTGCCGTGCATGGCCGCGATGCAGTCCCGCCAGAACCGCGGCCGGTCGGTGTAGGCGGAGCCGAGCGAGACGAGCAGCAGCGGGCGCGCCGGTTTGGGCCACAGGCCCTGGTGCGAGCAGTCGCCGATCACCGGGCCGACGAACGTGTACCGCGCCCGGTCGACCCGCTCGCGATGCGGCTGCATCGCCTCCGGGATCAGCACCACCGACCGGTCGGGTGGGCCGAGGAACACCCGGTTCCCGACGCCGGCGCCGACCTCGTCCAGCCAGGCGTCCAGTTCGGCCCGCCAGGCCAGGCCCTCGGGCGTCTCCAGGAAGGCGAACGCGTCGGCCATGTCCTGCTCGAAGCCGTCCCAGGCGACCATGTGCGGCGCCAGCTCGACCCTCGGCAGCCCGTGCACCCGGGACAGGGCGTGCCCGGCCCAGCCGCTTCCGTCGTAGCAGACGACGTCCGGGAGGTCCGCGGCCAGCGCCTCGGCGATCTGGGCGTACGCCGAGCGGGCCTCGTCGGAGAACAGGCGCATCGCCGCGACGCCGCCGTCCGGCCACTGCTCGCCCCGCGCCGGGTCCGGCAGGCCGGTGCGGATCGGCAGCACCGTCGCGCCGGTGGCCGCGACGGCGTCGGCGAACCGTTCGGGCACCGGGTAGGTGACGCGGTGGCCGCGGGCGACCAGCTCGGCCATCACCGGCAGGTTGGGGTGGACGTGGCCGTGCGCGGCGACCGTGGACATCAGGACGTGGCTCATGGCAGGCCGATCCTCCCCCGCGTCCCGCCGGGTTCCTTGACCGGGTCAGGCGGGCCCGGCGAGGATCGTCGCTCGTGGAGCTGCTGCCCGGCGTCCGGCGCCGTGACGTCCAGACCGACCGGATCCGGATGCACCTGCTGGAGGCGGGCCCCAACGACGGGACACCGGTGGTCCTGGTGCACGGCAACCTGTCCACCGGCCGGTTCTTCGAGCACGTCATGCCGGAGCTGGCCGCGGACGGGTACCGCGTCCTGGCCCCGGACATGCGCTCGTTCGGCCGCAGCGACCCGGCCCCGATCGACGCCACCCGCGGGCTCGACGACTGGTCCGACGACCTCGCCGCCCTGCTCCGCGCGCTCGGGATCGGCGCCCCGCCGCACCTGGCCGGCTGGTCCACCGGCGGTGGCGCGATCGCCCGGTTCGCGCTGGCCCACCCGGCCGCGTCGCTGACGTTGATCGACCCGGTCGGGCCGTACGGCTACGGCGGCGTCCGCGACGACGGCACCCTCGTGCACCCGGACGGCGCCGGTTCCGGTGCGGGCGGTGCGAACCCCGAGTTCGTGCGCCGCCTGCGGGAGGGGGACGCGAGCGCCGACAGCCCGTTCTCGATCCGCAGCGTGATGCGGCAGACCTACTGGTCGCCGGCGTTCCGGCTGCCCCCGGAACGGGAGGACGTGCTGGTCGACGAGATCCTGCTGACCACGATCGGCGACGGCGGCTACCCGGGCGAGGTCGCGTCGTCGCCGCACTGGCCGGGCTTCGCCCCCGGCACGACCGGGCTGCTCAACGCGCTGTCGCCGCGGTACCTGCGCTGGGACGGGATCGTGGACCTCGCGGTGAAGCCGCCGGTGCTGTGGACGCACGGCGCCGCGGACGTGGTCGTCGCCGACGGGTCGATGCTGGAGGCCGGCACGCTCGGCCGGGCCGGCCTGATCCCCGGCTGGCCCGGCGAGGCGGAGTTCCCGCCGCAACGGATGGTCGCCCAGATCCGGACCGTGCTGGAGCGCTACGCCGACGCCGGCGGTGCGGTGCGCACCGAATGGTTCGAGGGTTCCGGGCACGGCCCGCTGTTCGACGCCGAGGCCCGCTGGACACGGGTGTTCCGGGAGTTCCTCGGGTCGGCCGGGTAGTGGCCCGGCTGCGCTGCGACGTCGTCGCCGACTCGCTCGGGCTGGCCACGTCGATCACGGTGCTGCTCCCGCAGCCGTCGCGGACCCGGATCGGGGCCGGGGTGCGGGACCTGGATGCGCCCCCGCCGGTGCTCTACCTGCTGCACGGGCTGTCCGACGACGACACGGCGTGGACCCGCTACACCGCGCTCGAGCGGTACGCCGACGAGCTCGGCCTGGCCGTGGTCATGCCGCAGGTCCACCGCAGCTTCTACACTGACCAGGCGCTGGGCGGCCGCTACCGGAGCTGGATCTCCGAGGAGCTGCCGTCGCTGGTGGGGCGGTTCTTCCGGGTGTCCGCCGATCCGGCGGCGACGTTCGTGGCCGGGCTGTCGATGGGCGGGTACGGCGCGCTGGCGTGGGCGTTGCGGGAGCCGGAGCGGTTCGGGGCGGCCGCGTCCCTGTCCGGGGTGCTCGACCTCGACGCGCTGGTGCAGGGGCCGGTGCGGGAGGAGGACCCGCGGATCTGGGAGCGGATCTTCGACGGCGCCCCGGTGACCGGCACCGACGCCGACCTGTTCACCCTGGTCGACCGGGCGGTGCTGCATCGCGTGCCGCCACTGCACCTCTGCGCCGGTACCGAGGACCCGCTGCACGGGCAGTCGGTCCGGTTCGCCGAGCACGCCCGCGCGGCCGGGCTGGAGGTGCACACCGACTTCGGTCCCGGCGCGCACGAGTGGGGCTACTGGGACGCGCGGATCCGCGAGGTCCTGCACCGGCTCCCGCTGCCGTGATCAGGGCAGCTCGGGCACCATCCGCCCCAGCTCGGCCCCGGCGCCGTCCCGCAGGACGAGGGCCTCGCCGTCGATCTCGGCCCGGGCGCCGCCGGAGATCCAGAACGCGATCGGGACGTTCTCGCAGCCGATCAGCGTGCTGGGGCCCGCCGTGCCGGCGAACGTGCCGTCCGGGCGGACGGTCCAGGTGCCGCGCTGACCGTTGCAGCCGTCCGAGCCGGTCCACCCGCCGTCGGCGGTGAACTCGGCGAACGCCCGGCCCTGCGCGGTGCCGTCGGCCGGGTACCAGCGGCCGACGAGGTCCGCCGCCGTGGCCGGACGCGGGCCCTCGCGCGGCTGGGCGGCGGCGTCGGCGCAGCCGAGCACGGCCAGGACGGCGAGCACCGCCAGCCCGAGCATCGTCCGGTTCATCTCCCCACCTCCGTCCGCCTCCCGCGCAACGTGCCCACCCCCGGCCGAGGTTCCCGCAGGGCGCGTCCCCCCGCCAGACCCCGCTGAACGCTCACGAAACCTGGCGACGCTCACCCGATCCCGCGAGCGTGGCCGGGTTCGGTGAGCGTTCGGTCTCGAGACGCCGAGTGGGGTGGGCGGCGGGGGGTGCGTCAGTCGTCGTCGCGGTGGGCGGCCCCGATCTCGAACGCCGGCAGGCACACCGCGACGTACTCGGCGCCCTCCGGGCCGGGCGAGCTGTAGCGCACCCACTCCCCCGGCGCGGTGTGCACCGCCTGCCCGGCGGCGACGGTGAGCTCGCCGCCGTCGTACTCGACCCGCAGTTCCCCGCGCAGGACGAGCGTGTACTCCTCGAACTCGGGGGACTGGCCGGGTTCGGCCCAGCCGGACGGGCTGCGCATGTGCGCGACCGACACGTTCTCGGCGCCGGTGTTCACCCGGCCGACGTACTCGTCGATGGTCTTCGGCGGGGTCCCGGCGGCGGTGACCCGGCTGGCGGTCTCGATCAGCTGCGGCATGGGCCCATCCTCCGCGGTCGCGCCCGGTGGCGGCTCACGGGTTACCGCTCGGGCGGCATCCGGGCTCGCGGGCCGGCGCCGGGTTGACGCCCCGCCGGGTTCGCGGGCCCCGCCGGGTTCACGGGCCCGGCCGGGTTCACGAGCCGTCGTCGGCCGGCGGGCGCGGCGCCGGCAGCACCGGGCCGGGCCGGGCGTCGACCGGTTCGGCGGGGAACGGGCCGCCGTGGGCCGACAGATCGATCCGCACGACGCGGGCCGGGGGAAGGACCAGGACGGTCTGGTCCGCCTCCGGCCGCACCGGATGCCGGTAGTGCGTGCGGACCCAGCTCCGGCCCCGCCAGTGCCCCACGACCCTGACCACGGCTCACCTCCCGGTGTCACCCGCCAGGGAACCACGGACCCCCGACCGTCGGCGCGCCTCCGCAGGTGGCGAGCACGCCTGTCAGCGGCGCGCAGGTGGCGCCGTCGTCCCCCGCACGACGAGCCGGGTCGGCAGCTGGGCACCCTCCGGACGGGCGCCGTCGAGGGCGGCGAGCACCGCCCGCCCGGCCAGCTCGCCCTGCCGGTGGACGGGCTGGGCGATCGTGGTGAGATCGGCGACGGCGGCCATCTCGTGGTCGTCGAAGCCGACCACGGACACGCTCCCCGGCACGTCCACGCCGGCCCGCCGCAGGGTGCGGACCAGGCCCAGCGCGGCCTCGTCGGACATGGCGAACACCGCCGTCGGCAGCCGCGGGAGCGACAGCAGGGCACCGGCCGCCGCATCCCCGGCCTCGACGTCCGCACCGACCTCGAGCACCGGACCCCGGGCGCGGCCGGACTCGTCGAGGGCCTCCGCCCAGCCGGCCCGGCGAGCCCGGGTGGTCTCGCGGCCGCAGGCCTCGTCCTCGTCGAACGAGACCAGGGCGACCTCGGTGTGCCCCAGCCCCACCAGGTGCCGTACGGCGGTCCGCGCGCCCGCCCGGTCGTCGATCCCGATCCGCGGCCGGCCCGGCATCGTGCCGCCCACGACGACGACCGGCACGTCCAGCCCGTCCAGCGCGGCCCGCTCGGCCTCGTCGATGGCGGTGGCGACGACGATCAACCCGTCCGCGCGCCCCCGCACCGGCAGCGTGTCGAAGAAGTGCGCGCGGCCGTCGGGGTCGCCGACGTTGTACAGCTGCAGCGCGTGCCCGCCCGCGGCCAGCACCGACTCCACACCGGCGACCGCCTCGGCGAAGAACCAGCGGGTCGGGAACCGCGCGAGCACCGCGACGGTGGCCGTGCGGGCCGGCACCACGTACCCGAGGCTGGCGGCCGCCCGGCGGACCCGGGCCCGGGTCTCGGCGGACACCGGCGTGCCCTCCCGCAGCGCGCGGGAGACGGTCGCCGGGGACACCCCGGCGAGCTCGGCCACCCGCCGGACCCCGGCCCGGCGGACGACCTCCCGCACCGGCACGTCCGTCACGGTGACATCCTCCCCCGACCTCGACATGCGTTGCAACGTCGTGCAACAGTGTGAAACACCGCCTGCACGCATCGACCCGGGGAGAGGCATGACCGCCCACGACCTCGACTGGTGGCGCAACGCCGTCGTCTACCAGGTGTACATCCGCAGCTTCGCCGACGGGAACGGGGACGGCACCGGTGACCTCGCCGGCCTGCGCAGCAAGCTCGACCACCTCGCCCGGCTCGGGGTCGACGCGATCTGGATCAACCCGTGGTACCCGTCGCCACTGGCCGACGGCGGCTACGACGTGGCCGACTACCGCGCGATCAACCCGATGTTCGGCGACACCGCGCAGGCCGAGGCGCTGATCGCGGAGGCGCACGAGCGCGGGCTGAAGATCCTGCTCGACATCGTCCCCAACCACCACTCCGACGAGCACGAGTGGTTCCGGGCGGCCCTGGCCGCGGGTCCCGGCTCCCCGGAGCGCGACCGCTACGTCTTCCGCGACGGCCGGGGCCCGGACGGTTCCGAACCGCCGAACAACTGGGAGTCGATGTTCGGCGGGCCCGCCTGGGAGCGCGTGCCCGAGCGGAGCGCAGGCGGAGCGAGCATCGCTACCGACGGCCAGTGGTACCTGCACCTGTTCGACGTCAAGCAGCCGGACGTGAACTGGGAGAACCCGGAGGTCCGCGCGGACTTCGAGCGGACCCTGCGGTTCTGGTTCGACCGGGGTGTCGACGGCTTCCGGATCGACGTCGCCAACTCGATGATCAAGCAGCCGGGGCTGCCGGACGTCGTGGAGGGCGTCAACGACATCCAGGACGGCGGCCACCCCTACCTCGACCGCGAGGAGGTGCACGACATCTACCGCGCCTGGCGGGCGATCGGGGACTCCTACGACCCGCCGAAGGTCTTCGTCGCCGAGGCGTGGGTGCCGGACCCGGAGCGGCTCGCCCGCTACCTGCGGCCCGACGAGCTGCAGACCGCGTTCAGCTTCAACTTCCTCACGGCGGCCTGGCTGGCCGACGACCTGCGCCGCAACATCGACGACGCGATCGCCGAGAACACCGCGGTCGGCGCGCCTGCGACCTGGGTGCTATCCAACCACGACGTGTGCCGGCACCCGAGCCGGCTGGCCCGCAAGCCCGAGGCCGGCCGTGGCTGGAACCTCGACGACGTCCTCGATCTGCCGGCCGACCCGGAGCTCGGGCTGCGCCGGGCCCGCGCGGCGACGCTGCTCATGCTGGCGCTGCCCGGGACCGCGTACCTGTACCAGGGTGAGGAGTTCGGGCTGCCCGAGGTCGAGGACATCCCGGTCGACCGGCTCGACGACCCGACCTGGGAGCTGTCCGGGCGCACCAAGCGGGGGCGGGACGGCTGCCGGGTGCCGCTGCCCTGGGCCGCCGACGAGCCGGCGTTCGGGTTCAGTGCCGGCCGCCCGGCCACCCCGTGGCTGCCCCAGCCGGACGTGTTCGCCCGGCACGCCGCCGACGTCCAGGAGGCCGACCCGGACTCGGTGCTGCACCTCTACCGGGACGCCCTGGCGATCCGCCGCGCGCACCCTGCGCTCGGTGGCGGCGGCCTGACCTGGCTGGACTCGCCCGAGGGGACCCTGGCTCTGGCCCGGACCTCGGACGAGGGTGACGGCGGCTTCACCGCGCTGGTGAACGTGTCGGCGCCGCCGGTGTCGCTGCCCGAGGACGCCGAGGTGCTGCTCGCCAGCGGTCCGCTCACCCCCCGCGGCGAGGTCCCCGCCGACACCACGGTCTGGCTGCGGCAGTGACCTGACGCCCGGGTGTGGACGGTGCCGTTTGCGCTGCCGGCGTCGTTGAGCATCCGCAGCTACCCGGACGGCCACGACGTCCGCGACCTGGGCACGTCGCCGGTCGGCCCGGTCCGTCACGGCGGCGGTGACACCGGAACGAGACCGCGGCCTGACGCCGCCACGATCCGTGCGGCCGCATGCGGGGCGGGCCAGGACGGCTCATCGGTGAGCTGTTCACGTCCCTGGTTCCATTCGATCGTGGAGGCCCGCGGCCGGTTGTGCGGTCGCGTGGCGCTCGCCGACCGGGGGGTGTCGGCGAGCGCCGGCGCGGTCCGGCGTGCCAGTCGTGACGGCCGTCGAGGTCAGAACGGTGGCGGCTCGTCGTCCGGCTTCCGTTCCGGTCTCGGTTTCGGTGGTGGTGGCAGGGGCGGGTTGGTCGCCGGGCGTTGCAGCAGCGGTGTGTCGTGTTTCCGCAGGTCCCCGTCGACTTCGGCGGCGCTCTGCTCGCCCGGCTGCTCGTGCTCCTGCGACTCGGGCGCGGTCGGCTCGGGGTCGGGGAGGTCGGGGCGGACGGGTTCGCCGCGGGTGCGGTAGGTGCGCCCCAAGGGGCTCTTCCAGCAGAACCGGCCGGGTTCGGGTTGGGTCAGGGTCCAGCCGCGGTCCTTGTCGGCGTGGTGGCGGCCGCAGGCGGGCCCGATGTTGGCCGGCACGGTCGGTCCGCCGTGGTCGTGGTCGGTGGTGTGGTCGAGCTCGGAGCGTCGGGCCGGGCGGGTGCAGCCGGGGCCGATGCAGGTGCGGTCGCGGACGTGGATGTGGGTGGCCAGTGGTCCGCGGGCGAACCGGGCGGTGGGATCGGCGTCGAGTCGGGTGCGCCGGGTGTCGCGGTCGGCCCAGGCGCGGGCGATCTCGGCCAGCAGTGGGTGCCAATCGGCCAGCCCGGGGTCGGCGGCATAGCGGTCGAGTTCGTCGAGGCTGATGTGGAGCTCGACGACGCCGCCGCGCACCGGCGGCGCGCCCGACGGGGCGCCGGGCGGGTTCTCCCGGTTCGGTGTGCCGGGCGGGTTCGGGCCGTTCGGGGCACGGGTGCGGGGGCGGCGGCGCAGGGGGCCGGCCAGCAGGAGGTAGCCGTCGGGGTCGGTGATGGCGAAGATCCAGCGGGCGCCGCGGCGTTGGGTGGTGGCGGCGGTGCGGGCGGTGTGGGCGGTGATCGGGCCGAGGCCGGGGATGTCGCCGGGGCGGTCGTCGCGGCCGGCCAGGGTGCCGAGTCCGACGCGGAGTTCGATGCCTTCGCGGGTGGCGACCCGGTCGTGCGCCCACCGGTCCTGGGCCGGCTGTTCGGCGGCGGGCGGGTTCCCGGCCGAGTCGGAACCGGCGGCCGAGTGGACGTCAGCCGCGGAGTCGCCGTCGGCGTCGCGCTCGGCATCGGCGCCGCGCTCGGCATCGGCGTCGCGCTCGGCATCGGCGTCGCGCTCGGCATCGGCGTCGCGCTCGACATCGGCGTCGCGCTCGACATCGGCGTCGCGCTCGACATCGGCGCCGGAGGCGCCCTCGTAATCGCCCTCGGCGTCGGTGTTGGCGTCCGGGCTGGCGTCGGTGTCGCCGGCCCGGTCGCCGGAGTCATCGACAAGGGTGCCGACCGAGTCGCTGTAGCCGGTGCCGGACTCACTCGTGCCTGAATCCCCGGTGCCGCTGTTCCCGGTGCCGGTGGCGGCGGTGTCGCCGCTGGCGCCGGTGTCCGCGGTGTCGGTGGGCTGGTCTTCCGGGCGTGGGCAGGCCAGGAGCCGGTCGATGATCTCGGCCTCGGTCAGGCCGTGGAAGGCGCCGTCGAGCATCCCCAGGTACAGGTCCGTGCTGATCTGGGCCAGGGTGCCGGGGTGTCCGGCCCGCCGGCAGGCGGCGGCCAGCCGGTCCAGGCGGGCGGCCGCGGCGGCGGCCTCGTCGGCGGGTAGCCCGGTGCCGGTCAGGGTGGCGGTGCCGGTGTGCGGGTCCAGGTAGAGCACCAGGCCGCGGGCCTGCACGGCACGCTGGTAGCGGCGCCGCCGCAGGGCCGGGTTCAGGTGCAGCAGGGCCCGGTAGAGCCGGTCGCGCAGCTGGGCGGTGGTCCACCCCGGCGCCTGGGGCAGGAACCGGTCGCACAGCTTCCGGGCCTGCTCGGCGGTGAGGTCCCCGGTGCCGGGGTCGAGGTAGTCGACCAGCACCCGGGCCTTGGCCAGGTCGATCCGACCCTCCTCGAGGGCGGTGAACACCCACGGCAGCCGCTGGCACAGGGTGGTGGCGAACCCGAGCTCGCGCTCGGCGCGGGCCCGGGTCCAGGTCAGCCCGGCCGCGATCTCCCCGGCCGCCCACTCGAACTGGTCCTCCGAGCGCAGCACCGCCCCCGCCCGGGCGGCGGGGCCGTCGGGCAGGTCGGCCAGCGCGGCCGCGTGGCTGATCTCCACCAGCCCGGCGTAGAACCCGGCGTGCTCGTGGGCCAGCTGCCGGTCCCGGGCCTGCAGCACCTCGACCAGCCGGTCGTTGGGCAGCTTCTCCCACGCCAGTTCGGCCAGGACGGCGGCCAGCTCCGGGCCGGGCGGCAATCCCGCTGCCCGGTCGATCAGCTCCACCACCTCGACCATGAATCGAACATACGTGCGACCTCTGACGGAACCGGGCTGCAGGCGGCCATGCTCCGCAAGTTCACCCGGACGGCCCAAACGAGGCCCGGAGTCGCGGCCCGCCTGAGCGGCGCCACCACGATCGCTGGGACCGCCATCTGGACGACACGATCCCAGCAGGCCCCGCCGCATTCAGCGGCGAGCGAACTGGCCCGATCGGGGTGCAGTTCCCTGCGTCACGCCACGACCGGCAGCCCCGCGAACCACACCTCCCGCAGCGTGCGCTCGGTCCAGCGCCACACCCGCCGGGCGAGGACCGGGTCGACGGCGTGCCCGGTCTCGGCGCCGTCGGAGAAGAAGCCGCCGCTGATCCCGCCGGCCAGCGGGGACGCCGCGGCCAGCACGACGGTCCCGGCGCCCTGCTCGGGCGTCCGGAGATCCTGGCCGGGGTGGGCGACGTTCACCGCGATCCCGTCGCCGGACCAGCGCCGGGCCGCCTCGGCCGTGTACAGCACGGCGGCGGTCCGGGACCGGGCGTCGGCCAGCGCGGGGTCGTAGCGGGTGCCCACGAAGTGCGGGTCCTCGAGGTCGAACGGCGCGAGCCGGTCCGCGGCGGGTGACACGGTGACCACCCGGGCGCCGTCGACGGCGGTGAGCGCCCAGTGCAGGCCCGAGCCGAGCGCGGCGGGCCCGAGGTGGTGGACGGCCAGGTGCAGCTCCCACTCCTCGGCGGTGCGGGTGAGCGGCGCCCCCGTGACGGCGGCGGCGTGCACGAGCATGTGCAGCGGCCCGTCCCAGAGGCGGACGAACCGGGCGATCGAGCGCTGGTCGGCCAGGTCGAGCTCACCGACCCGGATCTGCTCGTTGCCGGTGTCGGCGACGATCGCGGCGCGGGCGACCGCACCGGCGTCGGCGTCGCGGACGGCGAGGGTGACCTCGGCGCCGGCGCGGGCCAGGGCACGGGCGGTCTCCAGCCCGACGCCGGTGGTGGCGCCGGTGACGACCGCGCGCCGGCCGGTCAGGTCGACACCAGCGAGCACCTCGTCGGCGGTCGGGACGGCAATGGGATCGATGGCAGGGGCCTCGGGGGTGTCGGACATGGCGATGATCCCTTCTGCTCGCCGGACCCGAGGGCGGACACCATGGCGGACGACGGTGTGGCACGCCGGGCGGCACAGGGTCCGGGGAAGAAACGGAGGATCCTCCGTATGAGGTCCGACTGTATCCGGAGTACCCTCCGAATAGCAACCCGTATCGTGGGGCCGATCGCGTCGGAGGGAGGCACGGCATGGTCACCGGGTCCCGTCCGGCCCTGCGCGCGGACGCCGCCCGCAACCGTGAACTGCTGCTCGCCGCGGCCGTCCGGGCGTTCACCGCGGAGAGCACCGGCGGCCCGCCGGCCACCCTGGACGGCATCGCGAAGGACGCCGGGGTCGGCATCGGCACCCTCTACCGGCACTTCCCGAACCGGGACGCGCTCGTCGAGGCCGTCTACCGCAGCGAGCTGGACCGGCTCTGCGCGGCCGCCGACACGCTGCGGGCCGAGCTCCCGGCCGACCGGGCGCTGCGCGCCTGGATGGACCGCTTCGTCGACTACGTGATCACCAAGAAGCACCTCGCCGACTCGCTGCACGCGCTCGTCGCCTGCGGGCGGAACCCGTTCGCGCAGAGCCGGGAGCGGATGGTCCACGCTGTGCGCTCGCTGCAGGAGGCCGGCATCGCCGACGGCACCCTGCGCTCCGACGTCGACGCCGCCGACGTGCTCGTCGGCACCAGCGGCATCTGCATGGCCGTCGCCTCCCCGGAGGGCCGCGACCAGGCCGGGCGACTGCTCGACCTGCTGGTCGACGGGCTCCGCGCGCGCCGAGGCCCAGGAGATCGTCCGGACCGTTAGGCTCTCGTCTCCCGGATCTCGGACGACCACGGGAGTGTGCCGATGAACCTGGAAAAGGTGATCTTCGGGTTCTTCGTGCTCCTCGCCGCCACCCTGAAC